>CAJTOR010000008.1:65301-68259 GCA_910577675.1 uncultured Lachnospiraceae bacterium | reverse complement strand
AACAATTCCTGTCCGAAAACTACCAGGAATTGCTTCCGGGATTGTACGGGCTCATACGGATTTTAGAGTTCCGTATGAGCCCTCCCAATCCCTTTAATCATGGAAACCATTCCTGTCCGAAAACTACCAGGAATTGCTTCCGGGATTGTACGGGCTCATACGGATTTTGAGTTTTAAAAAAGGGGAACTTTGAACACGAGGTTCAAAATCCCCCTTTATATCTGACCGGTTAGGGGGCAGTGAAACTGCTTCCTAATCGGTATTAGTTTAACCAGCCAACAAAGAAATATTAGCGGTTCTTATGGCAAGTTCTTGCAATAACATCATCCTGCTGTTTCTTTGTCAGGCTGATGAACTTAACAGCGTAACCGGAAACGCGGATTGTGAAGTTTGCGTACTCTTCCTTCTCCGGATGAGCCTGCGCATCAAGAAGCTTCTCAGTACCGAATACGTTTACATTCAGGTGATGAGCGCCCTGATCGAAGTAGCCGTCAAGAACCTGTACAAGGTTGCCAACGCGCTCTTCCTTGCTGTGGCCAAGAGCATCCGGGTTGATCGTCTGGGTATTGGAGATACCGTCAAGCGACCAGTGGTACGGAATCTTTGCAACAGAGTTCAGGGAAGCAACAAGACCGTTTGTTTCTGCACCGTAGCTTGGGCTTGCACCCGGGCTGAATGGTGTGTAAGCGGCACGTCCGTTTGGCATAGCGCCGGTTGCCTCACCATAAACGACATTGGAGGTAATGGTAAGAAGGGACGTGGTCGGCTCGGAATTGCGGTAGGTGTGGCGGCGGCGGATCTTCTCCATAAAGGTCTTTAACAGCCATACACCGATTGCGTCTGCGCGGTCATCATCGTTGCCATATTTCGGGAAGTCACCCTCAATCTCAAAGTGATCGGAGATGCCGTCTGCGTCGCGGATAACTTTAACCTTCGCGTACTTGATTGCGCTCAGGGAGTCAATTACATGGGAGAAGCCTGCGATACCGGTAGCGAAAGTACGGCGTACATCGGTATCGATAAGAGCCATCTCGGCTGCCTCATAGTAATACTTGTCATGCATATAGTGAATCAGGTTCAGTACATTTACATAGATATCAGCAAGCCAGTCAAGCCAGAAATCGTACTTCTCAATCACTTCATCGTAATCAAGGTACTCGCTTGTGATGCGCTCCATCTTAGGACCTACCTGGATGCGGTGCTTCTCGTCGAAACCGCCGTTGATCGCGTAAAGGAGGGTCTTACCAAGATTTGCACGCGCACCGAAGAACTGGATTTCCTTACCGGTCTGGGTAGCGGATACGCAGCAGCAGATGGAGTAATCATCACCCCATACCGGCTTCATAACGTCATCGTTCTCATACTGGATCGAGCTCGTTTCGATGGAGATGTGGGAAGCGTACTTCTTGAACTGCTCAGGAAGATCGCTGGAGTAGAGAACCGTAAGGTTCGGTTCCGGCGACGGACCCATGTTCTCAAGTGTATGCAGGAAACGGTAATCCGTCTTTGTAACCATATGACGGCCATCCATACCGATACCACCAACCTCAAGGGTAGCCCAGGTCGGGTCACCGGAGAAGAGCTGGTTGTAGGACGGGATACGTGCGAACTTAACCATGCGGAATTTCATCGTCATATGGTCGATGATCTCCTGTGCCTCGGTTTCTGTCAACACGCCGTTTTTCAGGTCGCGCTCAAAGTAGATATCAAGGAAGGTGGAGATACGTCCCACGGACATCGCTGCACCGTTCTGTGTCTTAACCGCTGCAAGGTAGCCGAAATACAGCCACTGGCAAGCTTCCTTTGCGTTCTTTGCCGGCTGGGAGATATCGTAACCATAAATCTTAGCCATCTCCTTCATGCCCTTTAACGCGTTAATCTGCATTGTGAGCTCTTCGCGCTGACGGATCACGTCATCATACATATTGCCGCAGCCACAGTTTAACTTATCGTTCTCTTTTGCCTTGATAAGGTAATCAATACCATAAAGGGCAACACGGCGGTAATCGCCAACGATACGGCCGCGGCCATAGGTATCCGGAAGACCGGTTACAACATGTGTCTTGCGGGCAAGGCGCATCTCAGGGGTGTATGCGGCAAATACAGCATCGTTATGAGTCGTCATATAATCTTCGAAGATATGCTTTAATTCCGGATTGATCTCATAGCCGTAGCTCTCAGCAGCCTGCTCAGCCATCTTGATACCGCCGTAAGGCATAAATGCTCTCTTTAACGGTTTGTCAGTCTGAAGACCAACGATCTGCTCCAGATCCTTCATGCTCTCATCAATATAGCCAGGGCCGTAGGAAGTAAGACCGGAAACAACCTCAGTTTCACAATCTAAAACGCCGCCCTTTGCGCGCTCCTCTTTCTGAAGCTTCTGCAATGCGCCCCAAAGTTTGTTGGTCGATTCGGTCGGGCCGGCAAGGAAAGCCTCGTCGCCGTCATACGGCTTGTAGTTCTTCTGAATGAAGTCGCGGACATTAACTTCGTCTTTCCAGATGCGGCCTTCAAAGCCATCCCATTCCTGATAATTATTCATGGTTTTCATCCTTTCTTGAAAATATGTTATTGTAGCTTTGTCAAGCTCTGTCGCCATTATAGCACATGCTGTCTGTTTTTGCAACATGGGGAGAGCAGAAATATATGTGAAATATTGATGAAAAATGTATTACCGTACTTGCACCTGAACCCCTCTGTTTTGCGTAATCCAATTTTCTGTCAGTGTCCGTGGGGGCGTGGAAAAGCCCATATCCACGGATGCTGACAGAATGATTCTATTGAAAAAATTATATTCAGCAAAAACAGCAGCCATTTATTTGGCAGGATATACCAATTAAAGATCTTTTACTTCCTAATATAACATAAACACTTAAACGCGAAAGCGTTTGCCGTTTAGCCAAAGTAACGGTTTAATAAGCCTTCAAACGCGGAAGCGTTTGTTACTTAACCGAAGTA
>CAJTOR010000008.1:59866-65186 GCA_910577675.1 uncultured Lachnospiraceae bacterium | reverse complement strand
CCTTCAAACGCGGAAGCGTTTGTTACTTAACCGAAGTAGCGGTTTAATAAGCCTTCAAACGCTTTTCCGTGCCTAGCCTCATCCTTTGCCATCTCATGCACGGTGTCATGGATTGCGTCGAGATTTGCAGCCTTTGCGCGTTTTGCAAGATCCATCTTGCCGGCGGTAGCACCGTTCTCAGCTTCCACGCGAAGTTCAAGGTTCTTCTTTGTGCTGTCGGTGATAACCTCGCCGAGAAGTTCAGCAAATTTAGCAGCGTGCTCAGCCTCTTCGAATGCTGCCTTCTCATAGTACATACCGATTTCAGGATAGCCTTCCCTGTGGGCAACCCTTGCCATTGCAAGATACATACCAACTTCAGTGCATTCGCCGGTGAAATTAGCGCGCAGATCGGAGATAATATCCTCGCTCACACCCTGCGCAACACCAACCACATGCTCGGTCGCCCAAGTCCTTGCGCCAACCATCTCAGTAAATTTTGAAGCCGGTGCGCCGCACTGTGGGCACTTTTCCGGTGCAGTCTCACCCTCGTAAACATAACCACAAACCTGACATACAAACTTTGCCATAATCTAAACTCCTTTCGTACTGAAAAAATAATTAGTTTTTTGAAAATCAAAATAGTAATTGTTACTGATATAGATGATACATGATTCTTATGATTTTGTCAATAGGTATTTTAAAAATATTTTTCGTGCTTTTGTGTGGAAAAATGTGCAAGCGTTTGCTGTTTTGTTTTTTTCATCCGGGGAAGCCATCCGGATACCGGAAAGAAGACTCCCTAGGACTCAGGCTGTAATTTGGAGGACTTTGAGCATTCAGGACAATGTCCGTGGAAGAGTACTGTATGCCCCTCAATTGTGCCGTCAAAGCCGGCTGCCGCCAATGTGTTGATATGGTCCAGCGGGCTCATTTTCAGGTCGAATACCCGCCCGCACCCACTGCATACCAGATGGTAGTGCGGTGATGTAGTCCCGTCATAGCGTTCGCTGCCGTCGCCGCAGGTTAAGCGTATAGCCTCACCCTGGTCAACAAGAAAGTTCAGGTTCCGATAAACTGTTCCCAGACTGATGTTCGGGTAAAACTTGCGCACCTGCGTATAAACCATGTCCGCGGTCGGATGTTCTTTCGTATTCATCAGGTATTCCTTGATGGATTGCCGTTGTTTGCTGTGTTTTACTGCCGCCATATTTTTCTCCGTTTCTAATACATTTATACGGATGGAATCCGTAGCGAAAAAATAGTAATATCAATAACTGTTATTATTATATGCCATATATTCCGATTTGTCAATTCGTATAATTTGGGAATTTTTATGGGTGAGTTATGAGTGTCCTATTCATCATACATAAGATGGGGTAATAATATGACCGGATCGTAAAAATTGTAATGCTGTTTAGAGATCATGGGACCTAAAACCATGCAGGGGGAGGGATGTACCCCTCCCCACTGGATTTCGGAATATACACATAGAAACTGGAAACATTAAGAAACTTACTATTGGTAAGAAACGCGCCTGGGAATTGGCAGCCAGAAATTACAGTTTTACCGCTTAACCCCGGTTTTTCCGACAGTTACGGTATCAGTCTGTGGATATCACGCGGGAACAGCGTCGCGCTGCGCACATTCTCGAAGCCCAATAACTGCGCGGTAAACCGCTCGAGTCCCAACCCCAGCCCGCCGTGCGGGGCAACCCCGTATTTATGAAGCATCAGATAACTCTCAAACAATTCTTCATGCATCCCGCGCGCATGCAGTTTTTCAATCTGTTCCTTATATGAATGGATGCGCTGTCCGCCCGTCGTGATTTCAAGTCCGCGGAACAACAAATCAAAACTTAGGGTTTCCTCCGGATTTTGTGGGTTATCCATCGCATAAAACGGGCGTTTTGCGCTTGGATAGTGCGTCACAAAGACAAGCTCGCTGCCCGTTTCCTTTTTTACCAGCTCGCACAAGAGCCTTTCTTCCTCCGGCTCGAAATCGAGCATATCGGTTATTTTGCGTTTGCAGGAGTTTGCGATCCATTCCTTGGCAGAGGCAAAAGGAATTTGTGGGATTTCCTCAATTTGAGGCAGGGTGCAGCCAAGCAGTGTAAGCAAGTCGCTGCAATGTTCCCTTAAAAAATCAATACAGTAGCGCAGCATCCGGTTTTCAGTTGCCATAATCTCCTCGAAACTTTCTATATATCCCATCTCAAAGTCCACGCTGGTATATTCATTCAAATGTCTTGACGTGTCGTGCTTTTCCGCCCTGAAGACCGGCGCAATTTCATATACACGCTCAAATACCCCGACCATCATCTGCTTATAAAACTGTGGGCTTTGTGCAAGGTAAGCTTCCTTTTCAAAATAGGGAAGTTTAAAAATATTTGCCCCGCCCTCCGCGCCGATAGCCGCGATTTTTGGGGAATGGATTTCCGTAAAATGCTCCCTGTTTAAAAATTCCCGGAAAGCCGTGCAGATTGCTGCCTGGATGCGGAAAATGGCGCGTTCCTTCTCGTTGCGCAATGTAACCGGGCGGTAGTCGAGGAGGTTTTCGAGCGAAGTATTTACCTTTTTCTGGTTGATAACAATCGGCAGTTCTTCGCAGGGGGCGGATAAAACCTGCGCTTCCATAAGGCGCAGTTCGTAACCAGTCCTAGAACGCTCCTCGGCAACTACCTGTGCCGTAAGCCGCACACATGCCTCCTCTGCAAGCAGATTGAGAGGAAAGGAAGCAAATTTCTCACTGTAAACAGATTGTACGATTGCATCCCGCATACGTATTAGGACGAAGGCAAAGCCGCTCATTCGCCGAATTTTGTAGACTGCGCCGTGCAGGCGGATGGTTTCCCCAATGTGGTTTTTAAGTTCACACGCTTCTGTTTCCGGGTTCGCGGATAAGGTATTATATTTTACAGTATTCATAAGATATTCTCCATTCGACATATTTTTTTGGTTTTGTTACGGATAAAGAGGATATTACCAGCTTTATCAAAATCAAAATTTTTCTGTCAGGGAGTTAATGATCCTACCCCCTGACACCCTGTATCCGAGTGGACATAATCTGTATGCCCCATTCGATCACAACCTTTCATAAGTTAATATTTTTAACATCTTATAACGAGAAGACCCACCTCTATACGAAGCTAGGCGGCGGGAGTATGTTATAATTGCACGCAAAAAAACCACACGGCATATAAAAACACCAGTGTGGTTTTTATCCTAATAAACCTGGCAGGGCATAAACAGCCCGCCAGCTTTTATTCTATCTCCACACAGGCACAACACTAAGAGCGCTTGTACCTGTGTTCTATACAGCTACAAGCGCTTCTGATCGTCGTCCCTGTTCTGTGTGGTAAGCGAAACAAAAGCTCTCATTTTATGTTCTCCTTAGGTTTGTTGGTATAAGACTAGCATATGAATGGAGGATTGTCAATAGAAAATCTGTTTGGTGTAAATGTGACTTTGTAAATGTAGCTGGTATAATACCTTTAGGGGGAAGTTTTCCTTGAGTTTTTTGTTTTTCCATGGTATCCTTATAGTATATTTTATTTTTTGACAGTTTTTTATATTTCTTATACTCGGGGATAAAATTCTTAAAAATATCCTGGGTTGTGTCTGAAAATTCGTTCCTATCACCTGTATGCCCCGATTTGTGTGATTTTCACACAATATTCAGTCAGTGCGGTTTGCTTTGGAAAAAATTTCCAAAGTTCTGATGCGCAGGTGAAAAAAGCAGTTTAACCCATCAATGTGGATTGCCTAATTTACCTATATCATGTATAGGCAAGTAAAGCAGACCATTAACATGGATAGCCGAATTTGCCTATATCGAGGATTAACAAGTAGGGTAGACCATTAAAGAAGTTCCGGCTTCTAAGCCGTAAAGATGAAAGTGGTGGGTACGCAGAACTTCTTCGAATCAGATGAGTGGATAAACTCGGTCTGACTCAAAGAGCAGCATGGGGATATGAAATTTCCCTTGACACACGCCCCAAAAACCGGGTGAATATTTCAGAAATTTATAAAAGAGGAGGGAATCAAAACAATGGAAACTTTATTGGATCTAGTCAGGGAACTTAGTTTTACCCGCGTTGGCGGCAGCAGCGAGGAAATGGCGGCGGCAGAAATCATACTCCGGGAAATAAACCTTGCCGGAAAGGAAGCGGGCAGCGGGATTACCGGGGAGTTTATGCCTTTTAAGATTCCTGGTGCGGATGTGGAAAAATGTTCGGTAAATGCACAGGGGCGGGAAATTAAAAGTGAGCCTTTTCTGTGTTCGGGGGACATTGACCAGGAGTGCAGGCTGCTTTATCTTGGCGATGCAATGGAAATTGATTTTGCGGAGCTTGGGGATCTTAGTGATACGGCAGTTTTGCTAAATGGCATTAGGGATGAAGAAACCTTCAAGCGCCTGGTAGAACATAAAGCAGCCGCATTTTTGATATTGCAGGGAAAATATTACTTTTCGGCGGAGGAAGCTTCCCTCTATGCAAGGGCTTTAAGACCGCATCTGCTCAGGAACGGTAAAATTCCGGGTTTTATCATTGCCGCCGGGGATGCGATGACCCTGGTTCAAGAGGAAACCCAGACCATCCGCCTCACACTAAAGCAGCAGGACGTGGAGCGGGATAGCAGAAACGTCCTTGCGGTGATTCCTGGAACAAGGGATACAAAGGAAGAGATTGTTTTGACCGCGCACTATGATTCCGTCCCTCTCGGCACTGGTTCTTGGGATAATGCGACGGGAGCCGCTGCCCTTCTTGGAATCTACCGCCATTTTGTCCTGCATCCGCCAAAGAGAACCCTGCGCTTTTTGTGGTGTGGCAGCGAGGAGATGGGGCTGCTAGGCTCAAAAGCTTATGTGGAGCAGAATGAAAGTTCGCTGGAACAGATTAAATTCTGTTTTAATTTTGATATGTGCGGTACAATCTTGGGGGTAAACCAGATTATAATAACCGGAAATAATGAGCTTGAAACTTATGTAGACCAATACTTAAAACGTACTGGCTATTCCGCGAGAACAACAAAGGGAGTGCATTCGAGTGATTCCGCTCCATTCTGTGATAAGGGCATCCCGGCACTCGGTCTTGGCAGAGATACGGGTACCGCGGAAATACATACCATCCACGACCTCCTTCCAACCATAAGCGACAAAGCACTCCGCCAGAATGTAGACTTTGCGATCCGCATGGTTGAAGATATGGCAAATGCCGCCATCCTGCCGATTAAACGGGAAATGCCAGAGGAGAGAAAAAAAGAGCTGGATAAGTATTTCCACCGCGATATGGAGAAAAAAACTTCTTCAGTAACAGAATAAGCAAGCGGTGGAAATCTCC
>CAJTOR010000008.1:0-59858 GCA_910577675.1 uncultured Lachnospiraceae bacterium | reverse complement strand
ACAGAATAAGCAAGCGGTGGAAATCTCCACCGAGATATGGAGAAAAAAACTTCTTCAGTAACAGAATAAGCAAGCGGTGGAAATCTCCACCGAGATACGGAGAAAAAAACTTCTTCAAAGATTCCTTCGGCAACAGAAGAAGTAAACGGAGAAAAGACAGAAAACCCGAAATCGGAATAGTTATATTTCAAAAAACGAGCCGCAGGGCAGCTTAAAAGGGCAGGGGGAGTACCAAATGCAGTATATATCATATTATCCGTCACCGCTTGGCAGTATTCTTCTTGCCGCGGATGAAACCGGGATTATGGGACTTTGGTTTGAGGGGGCAAAATATTATGCCGCGGGGCTTTGTGGGGCAGCCAAAGAGAAAAATACCCCGGTTCTTGAGCGGGCAAAAGAGTGGCTGTCCATCTATTTTTCGGGCAGGGAGCCAGGTTTTTTGCTCCCTGTCCATATGTCAGGCACTCCGTTTCAGCTTGCGGTCTGGGAAATCCTCAAAAAGATACCTTATGGAAAAACAGTAACCTACGGGGAAATTGCAAGGGAAGTTGCCGGACAGAAGGGGATATTAAGTATGTCGGGGCAGGCGGTTGGCGGCGCGGTAGGGCACAATAAGATTTCCATTATCATTCCCTGCCACAGGGTGGTCGGGGCAAACGGGAGCTTAACAGGATATGCGGGGGGAATGGAAAGAAAAGTGGGGCTTTTGGCTTTGGAAGGCGTGGATATCCGAAGATTTAAGATTCCGACGAAAGGGACAGCATTATAAATATTGTTACGTTTTAGTAACACTATTTTATGGTTTCTTCATTCTTTAGTTTGTCGTGCACTATTACCCCAGTCATATTGAAAGGATGTTGGTATTATGCTATAATCTAACCGGCATCCTATTAACCTAATCATAAATAACTTCGGTGACAATACAATGCGTGAGATAGAACAATTTGCACAATCCTCCATATTATTGATTATTCTGACGGCAGCCGCCTCCCTTACAGCGCAAAATTTTTCCCTGCTGCTTTTGGCTGGCGGGATTTTTATGCTCTTTATCACGCACCGCAGTTTATCCGGGGAACTGAGCGGGCGCGCTCTTTTTCTACAGCTTTTGCTTTCCATGGTCTTTGTTTTGGTTTCGAAAAATACGGCAGGATATCTTATATTTTTTGAATTCCGACTGGGTGAGGGGGAGAGGAAGCTTCGTTTTTTGCATTTGGTTCTGCCATCCATTGTATATCTGGCCACAATTTTTATGCTGTCGCCCTTTTTTAGACTTTGGATAGAAATGGGGGAGCCTATCCTGCCACGCGCGCTTTTTAACGCATTGTTGCTGTTTGCCGTTGCTCTTGTCTTAGCGCTTGGCGAATATCTGGCGGTTCGGTATCTTTGCGCAAAAATTGAAACAGCGCGGGTTATCAGCATAACAGCGCTCGCCGAGCTTTATGAGAAGAAACTCAACCGGGAGCTGGTTATGAAAAATTACCTTGCGGATAAAACAGCGCGTCTTAGGGAGCGGGAGAATATCAGCCGGAATATCCATAACAGTGTGGGGCATTCGGTGACTGCCGCCATTGTGGCATTGGATGCGGCGGAGCTTTTGCTGCCCACGGACCCTGATAAAGCGGGGGAGAAAATTAGGGCAGCAAACAGACGAATCCGTATGGGACTTGACTGCATCCGGCAGGCAGTCCGGATTCTGGATGGGGAAAGTAGTTTCCTTTTGCTTGGAGATTTTATTGACAGCCTGCGGGAACTTGCAGAAAATTTTATGATTGACACCGCGGGAAAAATCCTGCTTGATACTGCGGATATACAGCCGGATTTACTACTCCCGCGCGAGTATGGAGAATTTCTTAACGGCGCGGTTTCGGAGTTGCTTACCAATGGAGTCCGCCATGGCAACGCTAATTATTTTACAATCCATCTGATGGCGGACAGCGCGCATATCCGTGTCCGTGTAAAGGATAATGGCATCAGTGATTTTTCTCCACAGAATTCCTGCATTCGGATTGAAAATGGATATGGGCTGAAAAAAATACGTTCTTTTACAGAAAAGTGCGGTGGCAGTGCGGTATTTGAAAATATCCATGGATTCAGCTGTATAATAACGCTGCCGTTATATAAGGAAGAAGGGTAAATATTTTGCGCTGCCACCCTGTGCGGCAGAACAGGAGGAATTATGGAAAATTTGCGTGTGCTCTTAGTGGATGATGAGCCATTACTTTTAGAGAGCCTTGAAATTATCCTAAAGTTTCATAAAATAGAAATTATTGGAACTGCCCCGGACGGAAATGCAGCGTTGTCCGTACTAGAAAAAACAAGCTGTGACATTGCCCTGGTGGATTTGAATATGAAGGGGATGGGAGGGCTCGAACTGATCGTCCGGATAAAATCGGAATACCCGGATGTAAAAATTTTGGTTCTCACAACCTTCTATGACGATAAAAATATTACACGGGCAATTGCGGGCGGTGCGGATGGCTATCTGTTAAAAGACAGTGGCAAGGATGCGATTCTTGGTGCAATTGACCGGATTATGGGCGGGCAGAATGTAATTGATTCAAGGGTTATGAAAAGGCTTGCTGCTCTGGTAAGTGCGAGGGGCGGGCAGGATATGTGGGATGCAAATGCGCCCGATTTCCTATCCGGCATGACCCAGCGCGAAAAAGAAATCTGCACCCTGCTCGCCAGAGGTTTTACTAACAAACAGATTTCAGAAACCCTTTTTATTTCCGAAGGAACCGTGAAAAACTATATTTCCTCCATCTATGATAAGACCGGAATCCATGACCGGGCAAAGCTTGTTGTGGCGATAAAAGGCGATGGATGATAGGTTAAAATCGTGACTGTGGTTATATGCGCATATGACCGCAGCCACTTTTATTTTTGCGAAAAACAAAGTAAAATGGTTTTATCAAAAAGAAGGTGGTGATGAGAATGCCGCAGAAATTGTCTGCAATAAACTACATAAAAAACAATGTGAGGCGTGTTGTGGTGTTGACTGTGAGTCTTGGACTCAGCTTTGTGTTAGTTTATCTGACACAGTTCATGCTTTCTACAACAGAGGAAAGTTTTAAGCGCATTGTGTTTCAGAATACGAGAAAAATGCAGGTGATGTCATTCGCGGGGAAAACAACACTCGGTATTGATGCTGACAATATGGGCGATGAGGAGTTTATTGCCGCCTACATTGAAAAAAACCGGGCGGTGGTGGAGGAATTAAAGAAAAACGAGGGTGTTAAGGATGCATGGTATGGTAAAGTAATCTACTGCCTTATCACGGCAGCCGTTGGGCAGATGACATACGAGATGCCCCTGGTGGAAAAGGAAAAAATCCCAGAAATACTTAAGCATTTTGAGGCGGAACTTATTGGGGGGAGGCTGCCTGAACAGCCGGGAGAGGTGGTTCTTGATAATCTGTCGATGAAAAATAACGGCTATGTAATCGGTTCATATTTTAACGAAAGAAATTATGATAAAGATTATAAAATTGTCGGGGTAATTGAATGCGATACTTATTTTGGATGCGGGATTCCGTATAAGGATTGGGCGGCGGGGGGAATGGTTGTTGTGCTGTCCGAGGGCATTGAAGATATGGCGGAGGTGCTTGCGGGGTTCGGTGTCAATGTGAAGGAAAATTTTGATACGGTTGTGGATATGAAGTGGGGAAAAAAATTTTTGCAGGAGGAGGTGGTTGATGTAATTGCAAACTCCACACAGCTGATTTACATGGGAATTATTATACTGCTCCTGATTTCGCTGACTGTTGTTTACACCACCTACCTGCGTGACCGGCATAATGAATGGTGTCTTTATTGTTCCATCGGGTATTCACGCGGAAATATTTACTGCGCCGTGATGCGTGAGCTTCTTTTTACATTTGGATCGGCATTTATCCTGGGCGGGGTCATAAGTATTCTGGCAGCGATATTACTAAAAAACTTTATGCTTGTGCCACAGGGGCTGCAATGTAAACTATTCTATCCGAAAACGATAGTGGATATTTTTTGTACCTGGGTATTCCTGCTTGGAATCTTGCAGATCCCAGTGCGGTATGCGCTCTACAGAATCCGGACGGTTGATGCGATTGAAGATGACTTGTATTAAAAATTGCAAAATAAATATCGCTGAAGGGGCAACGATACGGAGTGCTGGTTGAATAGTTATGTTAGATGTTTGCAAGGATATCCGTGTCGGGCAGTTATTTGTGGGTTAGTAATAATTTATATTTATCTGAAACAATAAATAATTTTTAAAAATTAAATTAGGAGCAAAATATTATGTTTGATATAAAAAATATTACCATGATTTACGACATGGAAAAAACTGAAAAAATCTATGCCCTGGGCGGTTTTAACCTCACATTGCCGGATACGGGATTAATTGGGATTATCGGACCGTCAGGTTCCGGAAAATCAACTTTGATGTACTGTCTTTCCACCCTCAAGAAACCAACCGACGGCGAAATTATGTATAATGGAAAAGACCTTACAAAATTAAGGGATACCGAGCGGGAAAATCTGCGCCGCAAAGAGTTTGGTTTTGTGTTCCAACGGCATTTCCTAGTGCCTTATATGACGGCGGTTGATAATGTGACCGTTGCGGCAGCGGGAGGGGGAGGGGCTACAGACCGGGCAAAAGCGCTGCTCGCTGCTTTCGGACTTAATGAGCGGGAATTTGGCAAGCGCCCGGCAAAACTTTCCGGCGGTCAGCGCCAGAGAACTGCGATTGCGAGGGCGATGATAAATGAACCGCGCGTTTTGTTCGCCGATGAGCCGACTGCGGCACTCGACCATGAGAACGCATTTTCAGTTATGGATATCTTAAAAGATTATGCAAAGAAAAATCTTGTGCTGATTATAACCCATGACCGTACCATTTTGGACGGGGCTGACAGTGTGATTGAGATGTGGGACGGTAAAATCAGCGCAGTAAATGGCGGGGGAGGAATATAATAATGAAACCTTTTTCAGCAATGTACTTTGTCAGGGAAAATAGAACGCGCTGTTTCCTGCTAATATTTATGTTATTTTTGGGGTATGTGGCGTACCTTGGCGGGCTTTATGTGACAAACCCGCGCGATAACTGGGAGCTTCCGGTCGCATATTACCGGCGGATGGTAAGGGTCAACGATACTGCGGGCGATAAAGAAAACTTTTCGCGTTTTTTGGAAGAGGTGGAGGAGAGCGGCAGGGCGACTGTGATAAAAATTGGCTTATACAATGCGTTTAACTGGAATACGGTCATGGGGTTTGACAATGGGCAGGTCAGCCTGACCTTTCTTACAGTGCAGGACTTTAAAACCTATTGTGCCGCAATGGGAATCACCTGCGATTTTACAAACCTGAAATCAGGGAGTATGGTGATGAGCGAGCGATTTGCAAAAAATGTCGGTTTAAAGATCGGGGATAAGATTGGAAAGGATTATTCTAAAGATATGCTCCGGGAATTCACACTGGATGCAATAACGAAGGAGGATGGCTATCTTCTGTATTTTATCACGGAGGAAGAAGATTATTCGTTATGTGCCATATTAATTGGAAAAGAGGGGGTGCCGGGCGAGGAGATTTATGCGTTTGCAAATGATCGGAAGGAAAAGTATAAGATTAATGTCCAGGATAATTTTGAGCAGAGTATCAATGCCCAGACGGAACCTTTAAATATAATTTACGGTTTTATTATTATATTGCTTGCCGTAATTATGGCGGTAACGGTCAATGCAGCCTTTATCGGAATGTATCAGCGAAGACATTTTGAGTTTGCCATATACCGTGCGATCGGTATGTCAAAAAAGGAAATTATTGGAAAGATTGTGAAAGAACTTATTTACATTGACGGGATTGCAGTGTTTTTAGGCGGTGGCATCTTCTTTTTGGGACTATATCTGTTTAATCATCTGGCACTCTATCCGGTTGGAAAATATCTGAGATATTACCACCCGCTCGCATTGTCCGGTGCGCTGCTTTGCAACTTGGCAGTGCTCCTTCCGCTGATGGTAACGAGGTCACGGCAGATGCTTAAAGCGGATATCTGCGAGTATTGATAATATGCGGGAGCAGCATAGATATGAGAAAGTAAAAAAATTCTAAACTTTTTCTTGACATCCTCTTTCTGGCGGCGTATAATGCAATTGTCACTTTAAGGATGCATTTAACAGTTATGGCAGGATTGCACGTCTGCCGTAGCAGGAGAAAGGAGGTAGCCTACATGATAAGATTTACAGTGCTGTTTAGAGGGTTCGGATTCTGTGGATCAAATGGGATCTCAGGCTTTGGAACTGAAAAGTACTTAAATGTACTTGGAGCAGAAGAATCATGTAAGGTTACCGGACTCATGTTTTCATAATAGATCTGTTATTGTCTTTTATGAAGCCGTGGTAATCTTACCACGGCTTTTTTGTTATACGCAGGAACAAAGATTGCGCGAAGAATGTTCCCATTGTCAGAGGCGTATAACATATTCTAAAAACTTTGGCATGCTGTGGCGGGCATGTTAAAGAGATCGCGGTCACCCCGCCTGTGGGGGTTGCACCTTGGTTTCCGGAATAAAGAATCGTGGTAAGGGAAAGTCGCATCAGCCTTATGACACACCTGGAAATGGGGTATATTTTGTTTTCCCATTTCAGTAAAACAAATCATGAATAATGGAGGAAGGTTATGAAGAAGCTGTCAAGCTATATTCTGCACTATTGGTACGCCTATCTGTTCGCGATTGTGTGCCTTTTGCTGCAGGTCGGACTGGATATGCTTGCGCCGCAGGTAACCAGACGGATTGTGGACGATGTGATCGGGGAGGGCGCGGTCGATCTGTTGATGCCGCTTTTGCTTACGATTTTTTTGATCGGTCTGGGGCGCTGTGTATTCGGATACACAAAAGAGTTTACTTTTGATTATGTCGGGGCGAAGATCGGCATGAATATGCGCCGGAACCTGTTCCGCCATATCCAGAAACTATCGATCAACTATTTTGATAATACCAATACGGGAGAGCTGATGTCGCGCGTCAAAGATGATATCGACAATATCTGGAGCGCGGTCGGCTTTATTGGCATGCTGATTTTGGAGGTGATCTTCCACACGGTCATCGTTATTTACTGCATGCTCCATATCAGTGTGAAGCTGGCGGTTATGCCGCTTATTATGATGCCGTTTGTCGCGCTGCTCGCGATTCTGATGGAGAAAAAGCTCGACAAGGTTTACGAGGAGATTTCGGACGAGAATGCGAAATTAAATACCGTGGCGCAGGAAAATCTGGCGGGAGTGCGCACGGTCAAGGCGTTTGCGAGGGAAAAGCACGAAATCACGAAGTTCCTCTCGCACAACAAGCGCTACTACGAGCTGAACATGCGCCAGAGCAAAGTATTTATCCGCTATCAGCCGCTGGTGCAGTTTATTACAAGGCTGCTGCCGATTTTTGTTATTATTTACGGCGGCTACCTAAAGATTCAGGGGGAGATTTCGCTCGGCGAGCTTGCCGCCTTTACGGAGTATGCGAACAATATTATCTGGCCGATGGAAATGCTCGGCTGGCTGTCAAACTCGTTCGCCTCTGCGGTTGCTTCAAACAAGAAGCTGAAAAAGATTTACAACGAGAAGACGACGATTATAGAAAAGGAAGACCCGGTGGTACTTCCAGAGGTTTCGGGGCGTGTGACCTTCGACCATGTATCGTTTGGTCTGGATGGCAAGGAAATCTTAAAGGATATTTCCTTTGACCTGCCGGCGGGCAAAACCATCGGTATTATGGGGGCGACCGGTTCCGGGAAATCCTCGATCATCACGCTCCTGCAGCGATTTTACGATGTGGGGGAGGGTGAAATAAGGCTCGACGGTGTTCCGATCCGCGATTTGACATTGCGCCAGCTTCGCAAAAGCATTTCCCCGGTGATGCAGGATGTTTTCCTGTTCTCCGACACAATCAATTCCAACGTAAAGCTCGGAAAGCGTGCGAGCACGCACAATGACCTTGTCCGGAGGGCGCTGGAGCGCGCGCAGGCGAAGGACTTTATTGAGAATATGGAAGAGCAGTACGAAACGCAGATCGGGGAGCGCGGGGTCGGTTTGTCCGGCGGGCAGAAGCAGCGCATCAGTATGGCGCGCGCATTCGCCAAAAAGTCCCCGATTCTCGTGCTCGATGATTCCACTTCGGCGCTTGATATGGAAACCGAGCATCAGATTCAGGAGAATCTGCTCGGGTTTGAGGGCACGACCAAAATCGTTATTGCCCACCGGATTTCGGCTGTCCGTCACGCGGATGAGATTATTGTGCTGCAGGACGGCGGCATTGCGGAGCGCGGCACGCACGAGGAGCTGCTTGAGATAAAGGGGCTGTACTACGACACTTATATGGCGCAGTACGGGGAAACGCTCGCACAGTTAAATGTGCAGGGGGCGTGATTTGCGGAGGAAATAAGAACTGCCTTGGTTTTTCAGGGAATCTTTTCAAATCAGAAAGAGTGAAAGAAACTTGAGATGGCATACTCCCATGCTGACTTTAAATTAGTCCGGATGCTAACTTTTGCATAGGATTAAAGATGGATTTTTGTAGAAATATAGGCAGGAAAATGGAAGAAGGTTTTCCACATTCCTGCGGAAATGAGGTTATTATGGCAGTGAATACCGTCCGCGAGGACGAAACTTTAAAAACGGCAGGCAAGACCGTGACGCTTCTGCGTCTGTTCCGCTACCTGCTGTCGTACAGAAAAATGATTGCGTTTGTTATTTTCATTATGCTCCTTACGGTGGGCATCAGCCTGATTAACCCGCTGATTATTGAGCGCGCAATCAATGTAAATATCAAGAATAATGATATCGAAGGGCTTTTAAAGCTCGGCGCGGCGGCGCTTGTTATGAATGTTGCGATGATTTTGTTAATCAAGCTGCGCATGTACCTGATGGCGAGAATGTCGAATGATGTGCTTGTGAAAATCCGAAATGAACTCTATGAGCATATCCAGACATTGAGCTTTTCATTTTTTGACAGCCGCCCGACCGGGAAAATCCTCGCGCGCATTATCGGGGACGTAAATTCTTTAAAGGATGTGCTCTCCAACAGCGTGACCACCCTGATTCCGGACTTTATAACTGTCTGTGCGGTTGTCCTGATTATGGCTGTAAAAAACTGGAAGCTCGCGCTGGCGGCGATGAGCTCGCTGCCGCTGATGATTATCGGCGTGCTGATTGTGCAGACGAAATCCCATGCGCGCTGGCAGATTCACCGAAAGAAAAGTTCGAACCTGAATGCCTTTATCCATGAGGATGTGTCGGGTATGCGCGTAATCCAGAGTTTTTCCGCGGAGGACGAAACGGAGGAAACCTTTGATGAGCTGCTTTCCGAGCACTGCGGTTCTTTCGTGAATGCCTGCCGCTTTGCGGACGCATTCGGGCCGGTGGTAGATTTCTGCTGGGGGCTCGGGACGCTGTGCATGTACTATGTCGGCGTGAAAATGCTCGGCGCGCAGGCGGCTCCGGTCGGAACACTGATGGCGTTCGGAACCTATATTTCCATGTTCTGGAACCCGATTATGAACCTGAGCAATTTCTACAATCAGTTGATTACGAACATTGCGGGCGCGGAGCGTATTTTTGAGATACTTGACACGCAGCCAGAGATTGCCGACCGCGAGGGCGTGGCAGAGCTTCCGGAAGTGCGGGGTAAGGTGGAATTTAAGAATGTATCCTTTGCATATGACAGGGATACGCAGGTGCTTGACAATGTAAGCTTTCAGATCCGTCCGGGCGAAACGATTGCGCTGGTCGGGCCTACGGGTGCGGGAAAGACAACGATTGTCAACCTGATCAGCCGCTTTTACGATGTGACGGGCGGTGCGGTCTATATTGACGGGCATGATATCAGGGAGGTGTCGATCGAGAGCCTGCGGCAGCAGATGGGCATTATGACGCAGGAAAATTTCCTGTTTTCCGGCACGATAAAAGACAATATCCGCTACGGCAGGCTTGACGCGACGGACGAGGAGATTATGGAAGCGGCGAAGATGGTGAACGCGCACGAGTTTATTATGAAGATGGAGAAGGGTTATGATACCGAGCTGAAAGAGCGCGGAGCAGGGCTTTCCATCGGTCAGCGCCAGCTCCTGGCCTTTGCGCGCACCATGCTTTCCATGCCGAAAATCCTGATTCTTGACGAGGCGACCTCAAGCATCGACACGCACACCGAGCGTCTGGTGCAAAAGGGCATCGACGCGCTGCTTGCGGGAAGAACCTCCTTTGTTATCGCGCACCGGCTCTCCACGATACAGAAAGCCGACCGGATTTTTGTTATTGACAAGGGCGGAATCGTGGAGCAGGGCAGCGCGAGGGAGCTGATTGAAAAGAAGGGCGCGTACTACGAGCTGTATATGGCGCAGTTTAAGGAAGTGGCGTAGTTATAACGGATGGCGCGGCGTTTAATCGGGAGGATTTGTATGGATGGAGAGATAAGAATCGAAAAGAAGGAAACGGCTGTGGAATTGAATGGTCTTGCACCAGACAGGGTTCGCTCTCTGCGGGTCTATGCAAACAAAAAGACAGACCTTGCATTTCTTTCCGATTATCCGGAAGTGGAAGAATTGTTTTTGCGGGGGGATTTTACGGATGCTGCCGGATTAAATGGGCTGCATTCTTTGAGAAAGCTTGTGATGTATCTTAATCTGCCTGTTGATTTTTCCAATGTCCGATGTGATGCTTTGGAAATATTGTCGGCAAGCTGTGCAGTAGATGAAACATTTTCCGCGTTTTTTACGGAAAATCTGCGGGAATTGGAGCTTAGCAGCATAAGGGGATTAAAGAGTCTGTCCTTTCTGGAACAGGCTGTGGGGCTTAAAAAACTGTATTTGAACGCCCTTCCCGGCGTGGAGGCACTGCCTGATTTTCGAAAGCTTTCAAAGCTGTTTGCACTAAATATATATGAATTGCACAAGCTTCGTGATATTGAAAGTTTAAAGGACTCCGCCGTCGAGTACCTTGGTTTTACGCTGGCGGCGGACAAACTTTCCGGTACGGGGATAGCGAAAATACTGCTTGCGATGGAAAAGCTAAAAGGGGCGGATATGGTTTATATGGATCGTAGCAGCGTAAGGCGCTATAATGTTGTTGAGAATATACTGAAAAAGGAGGGGAGGGAAGAACTGCTCAATTATCAAATGAATTATGGGAACTGGAAAAAATTGTAAATAAAGATGCTGGGCTTAAATAATAGTGATTGTGTGTGGGGAATACCGGGGTGATTAAGCTGGCTGAGGTAAGAGGGAATACTGTAAATCTAAACCTTGAAAGGATGGGCTCTGAGTTATAATAATGTGTAAGAAATGGATAAAGCATTGATACAAAAATGGAACAATAAAGTGTCCAGTCAGGATGAAGTATATATTCTCGGCGATTTTACGATGAAAGGTGCGGAGAATGCATTGGCATGCCTGTATTCGCTAAAGGGCAGAAAATATCTTATCCGGGGTAACCATGATAATTTTGTGGACAGTGAAATATTTGAGCCGTCGTTATTCTGTTCCATCAGGGATTATATGGAAATTACTTATCTGAATCAGCGTTTTGTACTGTTTCATTATCCTATCCTCGAGTGGAATGGTTATGGGAAGGGTGCGATTGCACTTCATGGTCATCAACACAACCATAAAGATTACAATGTTAAAAACCGTGCAAATGGAATTCTGCGGTATGATGTGGGGGTTGATGCAAATAATATGGAGCCGGTAAGTGCGGTGGAAATCATAGATTTTTTCCGGGGATAAGCCTAGTTTTCCTGTGTAAGTGATGGGGCAAGCCCCATCTGACAGGTAGCGGCATAGTGATATAATTTCCGTTGACTAATCAAATATATATTTTAAGGAGGACGGATATGAGAACGGAGCAGGAAATGTATGATCTGATTTTAAAGGTAGCAAAGGAGGACGAGCGCATCCGCGCAGTCTACATAGACGGTTCGCGGACGAACCCGAATGCACCCCGGGATATTTTTCAGGATTATGATGTGGGTTATGTTGTGCGTGAAACCGAAAGCTTTATAAAAGACCGGGACTGGACGGAGCGCATGTTTGGAAAAATCCTGTATATGCAGCGCCCGGACGAATTTGCGGAGTTTTTTCCGGATGAAGGAGTTGATCCTGCAAAATCTTACGGCTGGCTGATGCAGTTCGCAGACGGGAACCGGATCGACCTGCATGTGGAAACCATCGCGAACGCGCAGGAGGGGATTTTTGATGATACCCTGCGCAAAATTCTGCTCGACAAGGACGGCATCCTGCCCGAGATCCCGGAATCCAACGATTCGGGATATTTTGTAAAAAAGCCGGCGCAGGAGGAATATATTTGTGCCTGCAATGAGTTTTGGTGGTGCCTTAACAATGTTGCAAAAGGGCTTTGGCGCGGGGAGATGACCTATGTGCAGCATATGGTAAACCATGTCGTGCGCATACAGCTTGAAAAGCTGTTGTCATGGAAAGTTGGGCTGATTACGGACTGGTCGGTTTCCGTCGGGAAATCCGGAAAATATATGAACCGCTGGCTGCCGGAAAAAGACTGGAACGAGTATCTTTCCACATGGTTTTCCTGCGATGTAAAAGAAGCGTGGGAGGCAGCAGTCCGCATGTGCACCCTCTTTGACCGGACGGCGAAGGAGGTCGGTGCGGGGCTTGGCTATGAGTATAATCAGGTCGAGGCGGAAAACAGCTTTTCGTACTTTAGGCATGTGAGGATGCTTCCTAGGGACGCAGAGGAGGTTTACACGGATGTTCCGGAGGACGGACAGGGAAGGACACTGTCTGCGAATGCGAAGGAGGTCGGTGCATGCTGCCATGAGGATGGATGCCGCATGGCTTCGTCCGCAGATGCGGCGGTTTGCACATCAAAAGAAGCCGGGACACCAAACGGGCAGTGCGGTGCCGGAAGCGATGAAATCCAGAGGGAGGAGAATACAGACTTTGAGATTATTTCCCTCGATGAAGCGGGCAGGGAGGAAATCGAAAACAGACTCGACCAATACGATGTCCAATACATCTCTTACCGCTTAAACGGCGGTGCTGCGGTCGGTATAAAAAGGGATGGCAGATTGATCGCGGGCGCAATCGGCTATATGTCAGCGTTCCATATCCTTTACGTCGGCACGGTCTTTGTGGACGAGGAATACCGCAGGCGGGGAATCGGAACCATGCTGATGGCGGAGGTGGAGCGCCGTGCTCTGGCACTGGGGGCGGATACCATCCGGCTGGATATCTTTAACTGGCAGGGCAGGGATTTTTATAAAGCCTGCGGCTTTGAGGAGATTGGAAGGTATGAGCACTGCGAAGACGGATTTTCGGAGCATTTCTTTATAAAACGGCTGACAAAGCAGAAGACGGTGGAAGCAGGCGGAATGCGGGAAAAGCTGCATACGGGGGAGCTCTATCTTCCGAACGACGAGGAGATCATGAAGGAGCAGATGGTTTATCAGGACCGGCTGTGTGAGTATAACCGGACAAAACCATCCGAGGCGGAGAAGCGGACAAAAATGCTCAAGGAGATGCTCGCGGACTGCGGGGAGGGCGTGTATATCGAAGCTCCGTTCTATTCGAACTTCGGCGGGCATCACTGCCATTTCGGGAAAATGGTCTACGCGAATTATCACCTGACCTGCGTGGATGATACGCATATCTATATCGGCGATTATACCATGATAGGACCGAATGTCACCATCGCCACGGCAGGGCACCCGATTCTGCCAAAGCTGCGCGAAAAGGTGTACCAGTACAATATGCCGGTGCATATCGGAAGAAACTGCTGGCTCGGTGCCGGTGCAGTTATTATGCCGGGTGTGACGATCGGAGACAACACGGTGATCGGTGCGGGGAGTGTAGTGACAAAGGATATTCCTGCGAATGTCGTTGCGATCGGGAATCCGTGCAGGGTGATGCGCGAGATTAACGAACACGACAGGGAGTATTACTATAAGGACAGGAAGATTGAGATAGAAGAAAAATGAGATTTTCTACCGTTTTCATCCGCCGTTTGTCACAAGGGAAATCCGCAGAGCAGTGTATTCTGGCAAAAAAACGGTTTTCTGGAAACGGGGGAAGTTAGCGTATCTTGCGATGGAACGTAGATTGTGAATGGGAATGTATATGGCAAAATATTTTTTGTTTTGGTAATGGGAGGGATAAGGAAAAAATATGAGTAACATAAAAACAAAGCAACTTCAAATCTTGACGGATATTCAACTTGTATGGGATTTCATGGTGGATATATATGAGCCGCATTGTGCCAACGGAGCCGCAGCGCCATATTTTGAGTACGCGATCACATCCACATGGATGGACAAGGCTTATCTTCATCTGGACAGGTTTTGGATGGATGGTGACCGTGTGGTTGGATTTGTGTTTACGGAATCCTCGCCCACCAATATTCATTTCAGCTTGCGCCCCGGTTATGAGGAATTGGCGGATGAAATGATGGAGTATGCAGACCGCAGCTTTCCTGATTTTGGGGATGGGAGGGAACTAACCCTTTTTCCCGGGCAGGAAGCACTGATAAAGGCGGCAAAAAAGCGTGGCTATCAGATGGTTTATGATAATGTGGATCTTTTGTTTGATTTTAAAAAATCCAAATTAAGTTATGAGCTTCCGGATGGTTTCCGTTTTGTTGACCTGTCAAAAATAGACACATCAAAAATAGATACATTAAAACTTGCCAAATGTATATGGGGCGGTTTTAATGAGGAAGAGCTTGGACCTTTTGAAAACGGGGATCGTCGGAATCCCGAAATGCCGTGGGATCCTTATAGGGCATATAATGGTATTGTAAGTTCCACAATTGCACCGCCGCCGCACTCAACCTACGAATATAATGTAATTATTGAAAATAAACAGGGAGATTACGTGTGCTTTTCGGGAATGTGGTGGGTTGCGCAAAATAAGCTTGCCTATATGGAACCATTATGCACCGTGCCGCAGTATCGGAAGATGGGGTTGGCAGCGGCAGCACTAACGCAGCATTATCGGCGTTTGAAGGAGTTGGGGGCGGAGTATATGACGGGCGGCGGAAATGATTTTTATAGAAAAATCGGTTATGGGGATGAGATACACTGGACGCATTGGAGAAAATAAGGTATTTATTGCGATTGTTAAATGAAAATGGAAATTTCTTACAGAAACGTAATATAGCAATATGGGGGAATATATGAGTGTCTGGCAGATTGTTGATGTGGGGAAAAGTATATTGGACAGCGCAGGTGGAAGTGTAAGTTTGAGGAAGGCTTGTAGTTATGGAGATATGGACAGGAGGCATACATGAAAATAGGGGAAGTGTGTTTGATTACAAATGATGTTGTATCGCTTGCGGATTTTTACAAAACATTGTTTGGAATTGAGAACGGAAGCAATGATGAAGTCCATCAGATTTTGCTGGCGGAGGAAACACAGTTTACAATTTATAACGATGGTTCGAAGGGAAATGACAGCAGTCAGAATACCCGGAATCCGAATATAACTCTTGCATTTACGGTGGCAGATCTTGATTCTGAATATGAGCGGCTGCTTTCGATGGGGGTTAAAATCATTGAAAAACCGACCAAAAGACCGTGGGGGGCGGTCAATATGAGCTTTTATGACCCGGATGGGAATGTTATTTATTTTCGAAGCTTTGCACAATAAATTTAAAAAATGTTCAGAAAACAATGATTTTTTGATTTATATGGGCAATATGGTATCTATTTACACCTGCAAGTGTAGAAAATAAACTTATAATTGTAATTGCTGTATGCAGCCAGAAAAAACTCTGAAAGAAAAGTCTTGTAAATATGGGGTTTATCAAACGGCAACATTAAGAAATATGAGGTGAGTTTCTATGAAAAATATGGATTACATAAGTTTTAACGCAAGTATCTGGGATAATATCAACGAATGTCTTACGGACAAGTCCACGGCAATCAGTCATGAAGAATATATCGCGGCGAAAAACGGTGCGCTTGACGTTACACTTGCAGGTATAAAAAAGGTTCCGCGGGAATGGTTTCCAAAGCTTGCGGGAGCAGATGTGCTTGGTCTTGCAAGCGGCGGCGGGCAGCAGTGTCCGGTCTTTGCGGCGCATGGGGCCAGTGTCACGGTTGTAGATATTTCGGAGCACCAGCTTGCAAATGAGAAATATGTCGCAAAGCGGGAGAATTATAAAATTAACATCGTCCGTGCGGATATGGCAAAGCCCCTGCCGTTTCCGGACAATTCCTTTGATATGATTTTTCACCCGGTATCCAACTGCTATATCGAGGATATTCTGCCGCTGTGGAGGGAATGCGCGCGGGTGATCCGCCCGGGCGGAATCCTGATGATGGCGTTTGTCAAGGAGGAATTTTTCCTTTTTGACCCGGATTTTAAGAATGAGGATTTTCTGATTTCACGCCATACCTTACCGTTTCATCCGCTGCGGGATCTGACGAGGGAGCAGATACAGGCAAAGCAGGAAAACGGCATGCCGCTCGCATTCAGCCACACGCTCACCGAACAGCTTGGCGGGCTGATGAAGGCGGGTTTCATGCTGACGGATATGTTTGAGGACTGCGACGGCGGCGGGCTGTTTGATAAATATATGAATTCGTATGTGGCGGTGAGGGCGGTGCATTTGGACGGGACGGCAGGCCGAGATCAGCAGGGAGCAGAGTTTCAGCAGGGCTGCCGGATAAAGTGATAAAACGGCCGGAAGCTTCTGGGGGCAGGGCACAGCATTAGAAAACTAAAAAATCTGTTAGGGAGAAGTGTTTTATGAGACGCAGTGACAGGGAAATCAGCAACAAAAACGAGATTTTAGAAGTGATGGAGAAATGTGATGTATGCCGTCTGGCATTCAATGACACGGAAAGCGGCTATCCTTACATATTACCGCTGAACTTCGGCATGAAAACGGAAAGCGGACAGGTTGTCCTGTATTTTCACGGGGCAGATTCGGGGCGGAAATATGAATTGATCGCAAAGGACAACCGTGCCGGTTTTGAGATGGATTGCGGGCATGGGCTGGTTATGGATGAGGAATCCGGGAATTGTGCGATGAATTATGAAAGTGTGGTCGGGAGGGGCAGGATTGAGATTGTTTCCGGAAAGGAAAAGGAAGATGCCCTGCGCGCATTGATGCAGCATTACCGCCAGGGGGATTTTCCGTACAATAAGGCGGTCGTGCCGCAGACCACTGTGCTGAAGCTGACAGTGGAGGAAATCAGCGGGAAGAGACGGGGGAAGCAAAGTTAAAGCAAGCAAAGAAACGCAGGCGGCAGGGGGAAATCTATTTCCGGTGCACAGAGGAACCATTATGCGGAATGCATGGAGGATTAAATATCCTATGCAGGATTTCTTTGAGGAACAGAGAAGAACGGACAAAGGATCATGTTCCACAAAGTTGGCAGCTGATCTGAAGTCCACCGGACAGGAGGTTGGAAAATGGAAGTACGTGAAATGAAATTGTCCGATATCAAAGCAGTTTTGCCTATGTACCTGGCGTATTATAACGATCAGGAAGACGGGTGCTGGACGGAGGAATCCGCGGGGAAACGGATTCATCAGGTGCTGAGCATGGAAGATTCCTATTCCCTGATTTTGGAGGATGGGAATTTGGTTCTCGGTTTTGTTATGGGATATTTTAAGCAATACGATGATATCGTCGGGTATACACTGGAAGAAATTGTTATTGCGTTCGAACATCAGAACAAAGGAATCGGAAGTGCCCTATTGCAGGAAATAGAGCGGCAGGTGAGGGAGCGCGGGGCTTCCTGTGTGGAATTGCAGGCGGTTCTTGATGAGCGTCATGAAAGATATTATGGCAAAGCCGGATATCGCAATGCGAGTAATTTTGTGATGAAGGTGAAGTGGTTGTCCTAATGGGTCTGGCAAAGATAACACAGTCAGACAAATAAATGGTATTACAGAGGGACAATTAGCGGAAGAGTTTCAAGCATTGAAGCAATCAAAAAGGGAGGTTAACAAAGAATTATGGAAATTGAAATCAAAAAATTAACACCGGACATGGCGGATGAATACCTCCGCTATTTCGAAGAGGTCGCGTTTACCGACCACGATGAATGGGCGAACTGTTATTGCTTGGAAAGCCATCTGCCGCGGGAGGAAAATGAAGCAACCTTTCAGGATCGGGAATTCCGGAGGAATACGGCAAGAAAGATGGTCGAGGATGGTCTGATGCAGGGCTACCTTGTCTACAGCGGCGGCGCGGCGATCGGCTGGTGCAATGCCGGGGACAAGGTCGATTACGGACCGATTATGGCAGAGGGCGAGTTTGAAACAATGAAAAACCCGCACAGGGGGCAGATTAAAGTGGTGTACTGCTTTGAGCTTGCGCCAGGTTACAGGGGAAAGGGAATCTCGCATCAACTGCTGGAGCAAATTATTCAGGATGCAAAGGAAGAAGGATATTCCTGGCTGGAGGCTTATCCGTTTGCGGACAGAGATTTCGAGTACCAGTATCACGGACCGGTTCCGCTGTATGAAAAGCATGGGTTTGTGCAGATTGCAGAAAAATCCTGGTTCCGGATTATGCAGAGGAAATTGTAAAACAGGCAGGGTTAAAGCAGGGTTTTGCCTGGTAATTGATAGAATTTACAATGAAATTATATAAAAAGCCAAATTTAAAATATTTTGCTTCGCTGCACAAAATTCTTCCGGAAAAGAATGTCTTGTGTGCGGCGGGCTGGAAAAAAGTTATAAAGCGGAGGGGAAGAAACCATGAAACGAAACATAATCGCTGTAACCGCAGAATATTTATCCCCACAGGAATTATCCCACCAGTTAAAATGTATGGCGGTTCTTGATATTATTATGAATTCCGAGGAGGATGCCTGGCTGCGCCGGGTACAGAAATATTCATCCGAAAAAGAAGCTTACAGCTTCAGCAACGGCTCCGGTGACGAGATGGACATTTTCTTTGAGGAGAACGGTATTTTTATCCGCGGTTTTGACCATGAGAATGATTTGAACCAGTTTGGTGCGGACGAATGGGATGACAGCTTTTTTGCCGAAACTTACGCCGGAATTCCGGAAAATTTTCTGGAGATTTATGAAGATGGGGAACAGAAAGAATATATGACCTTTTGTATGTGGTATGATTATGGGGCAGCATGCTGGCGGCAAAATATTACAGAGGGTGACGACGGCGGAAAAGATTTTCTGCTCAGTTGTATCTGCAAGAACGCGGAGGAATGGGCGGAGTGGGCGAAATATTATTATGAAGCCGACATTGATCTTGAAGTAGTGCGCAAGGTGTACAGCGGCGGGAAACTGACCGCGGAGGATATAAAACGGCTGAACGAAGAGCGGGATGCAAAGGAGGCATTGTCTGAAATTGAGGCAGTGCAAATGGATGGGGATTGATTTGGGCGGGAAGGAAGAGCCGGACAGGTAATTTGTGCATGCGGGGACAGCATTCGTACAGGGACGGCTTTAAGACCAGATTGCCATTATAAGTGTCCCGCAGAGCATAAGCATAAGCCCGAGCGACGCTTTCCTGCTAAGACGTTCCCCGAATACAAGGCGCGAGAATAAAACGGTGACGAGGATACTCAGTTTGTCGATTGGAACTACAACACTGACAATACCATTTTGGATGGCGTAATAATAGCAGAGCCATGAAGCGCCTGTTCCCAGACCTGAAAATGATATGAGGGCAAGTTCTTTTTTGGAGATTTCCGCTATTTTCGTGTGTTTTCCCTTCAGGAAGACAATAAGCCATGCCATAACAAGCACGACCGCCGTGCGTATGGCAGTGCCGAGGTTGGATTCCACACCGGAAATGCCGATCTTGGCAAGAACCGTGGTAAGTGCGGCGAAAACTGCCGAAAGGATGGCGTAGAAAAGCCAGCGGTTATCGTGTTTTTGCGCGGCAGCTTCCTTTTTTTCGACCATAAGGAAAATTCCCGCGGCAAGGACTGCCACTCCGGCGAGACGGACAGCGAGATGTCCTGTTTCACCGAATAGGAACATCGCCAGCAGCACGGAAAGAATGGTGCTAGATTTGTCGATCGGTACAACCTTGTTCACATTGCCGAGGGAGAGCGCCTTGAAGTAACAGATCCAGGACGCGCCCGTTGCCATCCCGGAGAAAAGCAGGAAGAGCAGGGATTTTGGGCTGATTGCAGGGAGGGTTTTTGCGGAGCCGGTAATTCCTACCATGATACACGCAAACAGCAGCACAACGGCTGTCCGAATCGCCGTTGCCGTATCGGAATCCGTTTTTTTGATACCGCATTTTGCCAGAATGGATGTGATCCCGGCAAAGAACGCGGATAAGATCGCCGTAAAAAGCCACATTGGTTTATGCTCCTTATTTGAAATTTTATTTGTAAATCCCCGGACTATTTTACCATATGGTTTTCGGCAGGTCAATGGGTGCGCGGTGCGGAAAAAATGAATGGCAGGGTGAAGCTGGCAGCAGACAAAGGAATAAAAAAACTCCCTTTTCGGAATTGTGTACCCACTAAAAATGAGGAAATAAATATGCATATTTTGTGTTTTACATTGTTAGGAGGTTTATTATATGTTCGAAGAAATATCATTCCCTGAACATGAATATGAGTCAATTCAAAATTATTTAGATGAACTAGGATATTGTTATACCACGAGGGTATATAAAGAAATCGGGAAATATAAAGTCGGGGAATTATATACTGCCCCATGGGGTGATGTGTTGAAAATAGACGAAGTTAAAACATACTGGAAAGTATCAGATCGCCCTTTCTATGACGAAATGAATGATGACGAAAGGATAGAAATCTGTAAATATTCTGAAGATATAGGATTGCCATATGAATTTATAAAATTTTCTAAAAGTACGGTATGATTATATTTTGACAGTGACAAATTGTGCTAAATCGGTAATCATATGCAGGAATATACATTATACTTCAAATTTTATGCAGTAGGAACACTTTTCCGAAAAGGGAGTAAAAAAACTGAGAATATTGCAAGGGAACGTAAAAGACAGGGAAAGGAAGAATTAAAACGGAAATGCAAAAAAGGAGACCGAGATACTGCAGGGAAAGAAGCCAAAGAATATCGCAAAAAATAAGAAGGGGTACGGTTATGATTTATTATCAGGATAGTGAAGTTATCATCCGGGATTTACAGGAAAGTGACGCACAGATCATCACGGACGGTGAGATCGCGCAGGGCTGGGATGGCGAGGGGCGGCTTGAGAAATATCTTATGCGCCTGAAAGACCGGGCGGAGGGCAGGTCTGTCGCGCTCGCAGCGGAATTTCACGGGGCAGTGGCAGGGTATATCAATATTTATACCGACTCAAAATGGGGCGCATTTGCCGGGCTTGGTTATCCGGAAATTGTGGATTTCGGCGTGCTTGTAAAATACCAGAGGCGCGGGATTGGAAGCAGGCTGATGGATGCTGCGGAAAAGATTGCGGGGGATCACGCAGATACGGTTTTCTGGGTGTCGGCCTGCACGGCGGCTACGGGAGCGCACAGCGCATGTACATAAAGCGCGGATATATTCCGGACGGCAGCGGGGTGTGATACGGGGGGAAGGTTTGCGGACAGTATGAGAATTGCTGTAATGACGATGATCTGGTGCTGTATCTGTTGAAAAAGCTTAGGTAAGATTGGATTTTGAAATTTCTTTGTGCATTGAGAGAATGAAAAGGATATGGTAAAAACTGGAAACTAGATGACGGGCTAATATGCCGTAAGATTGAGAGGTTGGAGGGCGATTGACGATGAAGGAAGATGTTGGGATGGAAGAAGGGCGGAAGAAAATCTTAAATTCCTTTTATTCGAATATCTGCAACGAGGATGCGCGGTTGTTGTCAACGAAACATGGAAGTGTTGAATTTCTGACTACTATTAAGTATATAGAGGAATATTTGCCATCTGCCGGTGTTGGGGGTGGCAGTGGAAGTATCCAGGATACAAAAATTCTGGAAATCGGCGCAGGAACCGGAAGGTATTCACTCTACTTTGCAAAACAGGGTTATGATGTGACTGCGGTTGAATTTGTCGAGAGTAATCTGGATATTTTGCGCTCAAAAATCACGCCGGAGATGAAAATATGCGCGAGATGGGGGGACGCAGTAAATTTGCCGGAACTGGCGGACGAAACATTTGATGTGACGCTGGTGTTAGGACCGCTTTATCATTTGTATGATCGGGGGGATCAGGAGCGGGCGGTCAGCGAGGCAGTCCGCGTGACGAAAAAGGGCGGGATCATTGCGGTGGCGTATCTGTCAAGCGATTCGGTCATGATTGACTGGGCGCTGCGCGGCCATCATCTGCTTGACGGGATGGGAAAGGATTTTGACGGGAATTTCAAGATCATCAATTATCCGGAAGGGGTCTTTGCGGCTTTCTATATTCAGGAGTTAAAAGATCTGATGGCACAGTTTTCGGTCAGGATGGAGCATAATATCGCGACGGACGGGATGGCGCGGCATATGATGGAACAGATTGACGAATTGACGGACGAGGAATTTGCGGTGTGGATGAAATATCATTTCTCGACCTGTGAGCGGGAGGAATTGCAGGGCTACAGCAATCATTTGCTGTACATTTGCAGGAAAGTATAAAGGCGGGACCAAAGGGTTCCTGGAGGGCGGGAACTCATGCTGCCGGATTGTCAGGAATTTTTGACGCTTGGCGGAATAACAGATCAAAAGAAATGAAAATAAAGTCTTAATTAAAAGAAAGAAGGTTGCAGTATAATGGAAAAAATTCAACGGCAGTACAGAATTCGCGGAGGATTATATGGTTTGCTGGTTGGCGATGCCCTAGGGGTTCCCTACGAATTTCATTCTGCCGATGAAATTCCGCCGTACCATGAGATCGAAATGACCCCGCCGGAGGGTTTTTCCCGGGCGCATCAGGGAATCCTGCCCGGAACCTGGTCGGATGACGGCGCGCAGGCGCTCTGTCTGCTCGACAGCCTGAGTGTCTGCGGGCGTTTTTGTCTGGGGGATTTTTCGGACAGGCTGCTTGCATGGTATGAGGAGGGGAAATGGGCGGTGGACGGCGAGGTGTTTGATGTTGGCATCCAGACCGGCGAAGCGCTTACTGCTTACCGGTCTGGGCTTGCACCTGAAAAATGCGGTATCCTGCGCCCGGACGGCAGGGGAAACGGCGCGTTGATGCGGACGCTGCCGCTTGCGCTCTGGCATGGGGGGACGGATAAGGAGTTGGTGCTTGCCGCGCATGACCAGTGCCGGATCACCCACGGTAATCCCTGCAATCAGGTGTGCTGTGCATTGTACTGCCTTACTGCGCGGTATCTTACCGCGGGGCAGGAATTTGCCCCGGCACCTGCACGCGCCGTTAAGGTTCTGCGGGAGCTTTACCGGGAAATGCCGGATCACGAGAGGGAATTGGAGTGGAGCGTGCGGCCGGAGCTGCCGTGGCAGGGGAACGGTTCCGGGTATGTGGTGGACTGCCTGCGCAGCGCGTTTATGATTCTCGCACGGGCAGAAAGCTATGAGGAAGCCGTAAAACAGGCGGTAATGCTTGGTGACGACACGGATACAACGGCGTGCGTCGTGGGCGGGCTTGCAGGGATTGTGTACGGGGAAGAAGGGATTCCGGTGCGCTGGCTTAAGACGCTGCGCGGCAGGGAGGCTGTGGAAGGATTGTTGATGTCGGTACTTGGAAATTGATTCCTGTTTTCTGCGGATAAAAAGGATGGGGATGGTTTTGTAACAGAGAGGGTGCATCGACAACACAGAATGGAGGAAAATATGTACGCGATCGAAAATTACAAGGGCACGACACCGTTTAACGAGCAGTATGACGAGATTTATGAGTTTTTATTAGGGGATTCGGATCGCGGTCTCAATGAGCATTTTCACTGGGGGCGGTTTGAGTGGATGATGGATAGCGGTTATTTGGCGGAAGATAAGCTCACAACGATTGCCATGTTCCGAAATTCCGGGGGCGGGATCGTGGGTCTTGTGACATACGATACCGGATGGCATGACAGAACATACCTGATCCACTCAGAAAATGATAAGGAATTGTTGAAGGAAATGGTTGCTTATGTACTGCGCACGGATGAACAGCCGATGATTAAGGTAAATTCTTTGGATGCTCCCCTGTGCGAAGTCCTCCGGGAAATGGGATTTGAGAAAAAACATACGAACGATCATGTTTTACAGATTGCACTTGACAGAGATTTGCATTACAATATTCCTGAGGGGTATAAGGTCGGCGGCTGGGGCTTGGCAGGGCAGTGATCTATGAGGCCATTTCCCGCGCTAAAAGGCTTGGGGCAAAAAGAGCCGTTGTGCTGTCGCAACAGGAGTTTTATCACCGGATCGGGTTAGAATATTCGTCGGAGTTTTGTACATGGGAGCCTAAAGCGGGGAATTTGTTGTAGTCCTGCGGGAAAGGAGGGGATGCCCCATGCAGGAAGGCAGATTGTTCCGGATCGTTTACCATCTATTGGCGAAGGGGCAGACCACCATCCCGGAGCTTGCAAAAAAGCTTGAGGTATCCGAGCGGACAATTTACCGTGATCTGGATGCCCTAAGTGCCGCGGGAATCCCTGTTTATATGGAGCGGGGGAGGAACGGCGGCGTGCGTATGATGGAGGATTATGTTTTAAGCCGCGAGCTGTTGTCGGAGGAGGAGAGAAAGGAACTATTATCGGCACTGCAAAGTCTTTCGGCGGCAGGCGCTTACGACGCGCTTTTGCAGAAACTGTCGGCGCTGTTTCAGGTTTCCTCGGAGGAATGGTACGAGGTTGATTTTTCAAGATGGGGGGAAAAGACACGGGACAATGAAAAATTTGAATTGCTGAAACGCGCAGTAATTTACCGAAGATGTGTGCGGATTGTCTATGCGGGCAGTGGCGGGGAGGAGAGTGTGCGCACAGTGTGGCCGCTTCGGCTATCCTACAAGTCGAGGGCGTGGTATTTAAAGGCATGGTGCACGGATAAAAATGATTTCCGGCTGTTTAAACTGAACCGGATTTCAAAGTGGGAGCTGCTTGATGAGAGGTTTACGCCGCCCGCAGGATGGGGGCGGGAAACAACAAAAGGGGCAGTGAAATCTGCATTGCCTGACGAGGGCGAGCCGGACAAAAAGGCATCTTCCGCTTTGGGGCAGGAAAACCAACATGGGGCGGGCAGGAGTGGGGAAAGCCTGCTGGCAGAATGGGAACCGCCCCTGGTACGGCTGCGTTTTCCGCGCGGGATGGCTTACCGGGTGTTCGATGAATTCGAGGAGAGCCAGGTAACACGCACGGAGGACGGGGATTTCCTTGTGGCGGCACCGATGCCCGTGGATGAATGGGTGCTCTCCTTCCTGCTTTCCTTCGGTACGCAGGTGGAGGTGCTGGAACCGGTGTACCTGCGGGAGCTTTTGGCGCAGAAGGTGATGGCGATGTATGAAAAATATAAAGAGTATGTGAAGTGCAAAGGGGATAAGAAGCAAAGAGAAAAGAGCATAGGAAGTAAAAGAGAGATATGATGTGGAAGAATCTGTGTTTGCAAATGCGGCGGGAAAGGTTGGAGAAAGTGCATTGCGCAGGGGGAGGGGCTAACTGGAAGTTTAGAAAGTAACCTGCAAAGAAAAATTCCGGATAAAACCTGACATACTCTGTCAGGTATTGTATGCTATGCTTTCATCAGAGGAGCACAACGGATTGCCGAACCGGCAAGAAACGGGTGCGAATCGCGCATATGTCGGCGGAGGCTGCCGGGCTGCACGGTATGGGCTGGTGTCTTTTGTCAGGCAATGCAAGAAAATAATAATGAAAAGGGGAAAAGACATGGCAAGACCTGTGAACAAACCGGAATTGCTGCGGGCGGCAGCAGAAAAATTTGGGGAACTGAACAGTTTTATCACCTCCATGACCGAAAGGGAATTATCGACAACCTTTGATTTTTCGGGGATTCCCTCGAAAAAGGAGCGGCACTGGAGCCGCGACAAAAACCTGCGCGATGTGCTGATCCATTTAAATGAGTGGCATAATCTTGTATTAAACTGGGTTGCGGCGAACGAAAAGGGAGAGAACAAACCGCTCCTCCCGAACCCTTACAACTGGCGCACATACGGCGACATGAATATGGAATTCTGGGAGAAGCACCAGAATACAACGCTTGAGGAGGCAAAAAAGGCGCTGGGAGAATCGCATAATAAGATGATGGCACTGATCGAGCGGTTTTCGCAGGAGGAGCTTTTTTCTCGCGGGGTATTTCCTTGGTGCGGCGACAATGCGCTTGGCTCCTACTTTGTTTCGAACATGTCCAGCCACTATGAGTGGGCACTGAAAAAGCTGAAATCACACCGGAAGATTCTGCGGTAAGGGGAAAAGTATGGTTTTGGTAGGATGACGGCCAGGTTTAAAAGGGAAAGATATTATTTTGGATATTGTATGTCTTTTGTTTTATGCCTGATGATTTTTGTTTAACCTATCAATTGTGGCAGGTGGGGGATAAGCTACATCTGACATGCGATAGTGGTATAGGGATATGAATTTTCCTTTGACTATTTTATTAACGGATTGTTTATGTCCGAATGTTTAAGCCAGCAGTTTGTAAGGAAGCTTTCCGTGCAGGGAAGAACCTTTGAGTGGCAAATTGCGTCGTATGAAACGCCATACTTCTTTGTATGTAAAAAAATGGAAGCAGTTTAACCATAAAACAAAATTTTCCTACACAGGAAATTGGAGGGGGATCCCATGCACTACGTAAAAGCCAAGGGAATCCTGTCAGCGCAGAACGGCATGAATCTGTACCGCGGCTGCCAACACGGATGTATCTACTGCGATTCCCGCAGCAGATGCTATCATATCGAGCATGATTTTACGGATATCGAAGTCAAGGAAAATGCCATAGAGCTACTCGAACACGCGCTGAAGCATAAGCGCCGCAAATGCATGATCGGTACGGGGGCTATGACAGACCCGTACCTGCCCCTGGAAATGGAGATCGGCAATGCCAGAAAAGCACTTGAATTGATTGACAGGTACGGCTTCGGGGTGACGGTACACACAAAATCCAGCCGGGTATTGCGGGACATCGACCTTCTGCAAAAGATCAACCGAAAGACGAAGGCAGTCGTACAGATGACGCTGACCACCTTCGACGAGGAATTGGTAAGAAAGATTGAACCGAATGTCAGCACAACGGGCGAGCGCCTTGCGGCGTTGAAGGAGTTTCAGGCAGCGGGAATCCCCACGGTTGTGTGGCTCTCCCCCATTCTGCCGTTTTTAAACGACACGCGGGAAAATATTTCCGGTATTCTTCGCATGTGCAGTGAGGCGGGAGTTTACGGGGTGATCTGTTTTTCGATGGGGCTGACGCTTCGCGAAGGAAACCGGGAATATTTTTATTCACAGTTAGACCGTCTGTTTCCGGGAATAAAGGAGAGATACATCCGGATGTACGGAAATCAATATATAATAGACAGTCCGAACAACAAGGCACTGATGCAGCTTTTCCATGAAACATGCGGCAGATATGGGATGGTGCATGACAACGACCGGATTTTCGAGTATCTGCACAAGTTCGAGGATAAGGCACAGAACGCACAGATAACTTTGTGGGACTTGCAGATATAAAAAGAATCAGAAAGGAAAAAATATTGTGATTCAGGCAATTACCGACCGGCGAAGCATCCGGAAATATGAGGATAAACCCGTGCCGCGCTGCATGGTCGAAGAAATCATTAAAGCGGGAATCCTTGCGCCCTCCGCGAAAAACCGCCAGCCGTGGAAATTTGTTGTTGCGGCGGAAAGAGCGAAGGAAGGGATGATCGCCGCGCTTGCTGCGGGGCTTGAGCGGGAAAGGCGGGAGCCGTTTCTTGCGGAGAGCGCCTGTCATCTGGACGGTGCAGAATACTCATTCAGCATTATGAAGCATGCCCCGGTCGTGATTTTTATTATCAATCCCCTGGCAAAAAAGTTTGGGGGTGTGACGGGGGCTGGGGATAAGGGCTGTCACTCGCAGGAAGACAGAGTAGCGGAAATATGCAATGCGCAGTCCGTCGGGGCAGCGATTGAAAATATGATTCTTACCGCAACTAATTTAGGGCTTGGCAGCCTGTGGATCTGTGATACATTTTTTGCGCAGAAGGAGTTAGATAAATGGCTGGGTGCCGAAGGAGAATTGTTTGCGGCGCTTGCAATCGGCTACGCGGCGGAAGCGCCGCAGGCAAGGCCGAGAAAGGAGATGCGGGATGTTGTGGAGTGGAGAGAGAACTGACAGGGGGCAGGAACTGGCGGATTTATTTGAAAGAAATTTTCCCTTCGTTGTGAGGGAGCATTCATCCGTTCTGCGGATTCTGGGATATGAGGGCAATGCCGTATTTGCAGAAAGGGATTCAAAGAACCGCCTGATCGGTGCGGCGGTCGTGAACCGGGGCACGATATTGATGCTCTGTGTTGACAGGCCATACCGCAGGCAGGGGATCGGCAGCAGGCTGTTATCGGAAGCGGAGGAAGCTATCTGGAAAAACGGGTTTGAAAAAATCAATGTCGGAAACGGTTTTAATTATCTTGCGCCGGGTGTACCGACCGCAAAGCGCTATTTCCCGGCGGAGAATGAGAGGCTGTATACGGGGCTTGATGAAACGGCGGGCGATTTTTTCACCCGTCGGGGATATGTGCATTCATGGGATTGCAACTGCTTTGATATGCGGTTTCCGCTGAGTGAGTTTGGGCAGGACGGGCATGGAATCGGCGCAGAAATCGAGGGGATTACATACCGTTTGGCCTCGCCGGATGACCGGGTGGCGGTGTGTGCCTGCATGGATGACGCATTTTCGGAGTTTACGGTGTACTACCGGGATAATGCCCTGTATCAGGAAGGGGAGGGAGCGAGGGTGCTGATTGCGGTTTTTCGGGATGAGGTCGCGGGAGCCCTGATTGTGGGGGCGGAGGATACGGAAAAAGGGCTTGGCAGTGTGGGTTGTGTTGCCGTCCGGAAAGGGTGGCGCGGCAGGCATATCGCGGTAAACCTTGTGACAATCGGGACAAAATATTTAAAAGACAGCGGTTTTCGGGAGGCGTATCTGAGTTACACTTACAGTGGGCTTGACCGCATGTACGGTTATGCCGGATATAAAATTTGCACTTATTTTATGATGGCGGAAAAACGGAAGTAGAACGATTCTCTATATAAAAAAGACAATATATTATATTACTTTTTGATACAATTAAATCCATATAATAATTAAAGCTTAGAGAGAGCAGAAGCATGGACATGGAACTTTTAGAACAGGAAATTTCAAAGATTGAGGCATCCATCGACGAATATGACGAAGTTGATACCGTTGTAATGGCAGATAGCATACAGGCGATCGAGGAGGCAGGCTATAAGCTCGAAGCTGTAGAACCGTATATTAAGGAACGCGCGCAGGATTATATAGATTTTCTGCCTATACCCCGTATCGCCCCTTGGAATTAAGAGGCGCTATTTGTGTTTATTCTGAGGGGAATTTTTTTAACCGAAGAATGCCAATCATATAATATCTCATAAAAGGGGGACAAAACATGGGAATGTATCTCAGCTACAAGGAGGCGGACAGTGCGAGCATTGAGCGGATGATTGCCAGGTGCGGGGAGGAATCCCCTAAGGAGGATCCTTTATCCGGCTGCGGAAACAGTCTTCCCGAGGAACCGGAAGTGTACATATTATCGGAAGTGGAAGCAAAGGGTGAAGTCTGTTATCTGGATAAAATGTGGGACGGGCTCCACTGTCTGCTGACAGGCACCGGCGCATGCAATCCGGTTTCCGAAAATCTGCTGAGCGAGGCGGTGGTCGGCGGACAGGCATATTCCGATGAAGGGGCGTATTTTGTCAGTTACATTTCTCCGGAGCGGCTGCCGCAGATTCTTGCGGCTTTGAATGAGTTTGATCTGGAAGCTGCACTTGAGGCATTTTCGCCGGAGCATTTTGAGCGGGAGGGAATCTATCCGCATATTTGGCTCAAGGAAGACAGGGAAGAGCTCAAGCGTGAGCTGCGGGCGGTGTTTTTGGTATTGAGGGATTTTTATGACCGGATGGTAAAGAAAAACAGGGGCGTAATTATGAGTCTTTACTGAGCTTAAAGGGGATAAAATAATGTCCGTTTGCATCAGTTAAGAGAAAAGATGCAGAAAGGAGTATGCCTGTGAAACATAATGAGCTGTATCAGCGGCTCGGCCTGCCACAGCAGGTGGTCGAAGCACTGTCGGAATACGGGAAAACACGCACGGGAAGCTATTTGGTGAAAATAGAAGACCTGATTGCAGACATCGGGGTAATGAAGGGGCTGGAGGGGAAAATCAAAGATTTTGTGGGGGAAGACCCGGACGGGTTTGGAATGCTTTGGGAGGAGCTTGATATTGCGCGGAAAGTTTTTGACGAATACCAGAAGCGCGGGATTTGTGCCGATATCTTTGATGATACCATGAAATTCTGTCCCCGGCATTGCACAAGCTGTTAAAGAAGGACTCCAACATTCTGCAATTCCAGGATATGTTTGAGATTACGGAAACCGACGAAGAGAGTATGGCAGTTATGGATTGGGTATTTCCCGGCTGTGCACAGGGTTTGGAGCAGCTTCCCGAAACAACAAGCCTGCAGAGGAATATGAAAAAATATCTGCTCTCCGGCGGGAAAGTAGGCTGGTCTAAAGGGGTATTGAGGCGCATGTAGGGAAAGGAACCGCGCACAGGATGGCAATCGGGTTGGCATATTGAAGTCTGTGCAGGAACACAAGACAGCATTAGGGTTGTCATTTTGAGGCTTATGCAGGAACACAAGACAGCATTGGGGTTGCCATCTTGAGGTTTAAAGCAGGAAATCGAGGCAGCAATCAGGCTGCCGGATTGAGGTTCATATATGAAAAAAGGAGTAAATAAATGAAGAGGACAGAAACTCAAATAAATATCCACGATTTCCCGGTAGAACTGCATCCCTATCTGGCGGGTGCAGATATTTATGACAGCAGTTCAAGCCCGAAAGCGAAGGTTTATTTTATTTCGCCGCGCTATTATCTGAAGGTTGGGGAGCGGGGGACTTTGATGCACGAGGCGTTTATGGCGCGCTGGTTTTACAAAAACGGGCTTGGTGTAGAGGTTATCTGGTACGGCGGAAGCGACCGGGATTATATGTTGACAAATGCCGCCGAAGGGGAGGACTGTACTGCCTTTCTTGACAACCCCGAACGGCTGTGCAGCGTGATGGCAGGGGCAATGAAAATGCTGCATTCTTTACCGGCTGCAGAACTCCCGGCTTGCGTTGCCCGTGGGGATTATGAGAAGGCACTGAAAAGCGGCAGCGGGAATTATGACAGCAGCATCCTGATGCCGCGCTTTATGAAGCCCTCTATAGAAGAAACCTCTTTGAAAGAAGGGACATCTTCCGGGGAGAAAATTATTTCGAATGCAAAAATTGCCCCGACAGAAAAGATTTCTTTTAAAGAGGGGATTTCCTCGAAGGAGGAAGCGTGGGCGATCATGCAGGAAAATAAACACCACCTGAAATGCGATACCCTGATACACGGGGATTTCTGTCTGCCGAATATTATGGTAAAAGACGGCAGGTTTTCCTGTTTTATTGATCTGGCAATGGCGGGGCTGGGCGATAAGCATATTGATCTTTATTGGGCGCTCTGGTCGCTGCAGTATAATCTGGGAACAGAAAAATATACGGATTATTTTCTTGACCTTTACGGCAGGGAAAATTTTGAATATGACATGTTGAGGGTGATTGCAGCATTTGAAGCGTTCGGCTAAAGAGTGCAAGGGATTATTCTATAAGGGATGCTGTCAGAAAGAAAGGGAAATAAACTATGTTGTATGCAGTAAGTCCGCCGGGTACAAAGATATTAAAAGTGGAGCGGCGCGGGGATGGTCTGTGGCTGTCATCCGAATTTGGGATTCACCGCCTGTCGCCAAAAAATGCGCGCTGTATCCGTGTGTCGTTTACCCGCGAGGAAGATTTTTCAGTTAATCCCCGCCCGGGAGTTTTGGAAAGGGAAGATTATAAGGACTGGGACTTTGAGGTGACGGATGAGGAAATCGTTTTAAGAACGGAAGAAATCACACTTAAAATCAACCGGAATACCGCTTCCTATCGCTGGTTTGATAAAAACGGGAAGTTACTTTTGCAGGAAACGGAAAAGGACAGCCGCAGTCTTGAAAAATTTGATGTGTTGAAAACGATAAGCGCAAAGACGGAGAAAGTCCTGACGGCGGACGGAGAAAAAGAGGTTGTCAAAGAAAGCAGCAGTGAGGTGGCGGGGCATTGCTGGCATTCCAGGCTGAATCTCAAATTTCAGGATAAAGAAGAATTGTACGGGCTTGGCCAGCATGAGGAAGGATTTGGGTCACTTCGCGGAAATATGGTATATCTCCATCAGGCAAATAAAAAAATTGCTCTTCCGATGCTGGTTTCCTCCATTGGGTACGGGATTTTGACGGACACTTACAGCCCGATGATATTCAGCGATACACCATATGGTTCTTACATATATTCCGAGGCAGTTCCGGAGATGGAATATTATTTTATGTACGGCGGCGATATGCGCGGGGTGATTGCGCAGTACCGTTTTCTTACAGGAAAAGCCGCCATGCTCCCGCGCTGGGCATTTGGTTATATACAATCGCAGGAACGGTATGAGAATCAGGATGAGATTGAGCACACCGTCAAAGAATACCGGGAGCGTGGGATCGGGCTTGACTGCATTGTTCTTGACTGGTGTTCATGGGAGGACGGGAAATGGGGACAAAAGACCCTGGATGATTCCCGGTTTCCGGAACCTAAGAAAATGATTGACAGACTACATGAAGACCATGTTAAGTTTATGATCTCCATTTGGGCAAATACAAATGAGGATACGGATAACTACGCCGAATTGGAAGAAGCAGGCTTGCTGCTTCCGGGATGCAGTGTCTATGATGCGTTCTCCGCCGAAGGAAGGGCGATGTACTGGGAGCAGGCAAAACGCGGTTTATATACCTATGGCGTAGATGCATGGTGGTGCGATAACAGCGAGCCCTTCAATCCCGAATGGATACATAATGAGCTTACTGAGCCTGCAAAAATGTATGAGGAATACTGCCGCTATGTCGGAAACCATATGCCCGTTGAAAAGTCGAACGCATATGGATTCTACCATGCAATGGGAATCTATGAAGGGCAGCGCGCGGAAAATGATGGAAAACGGGTGGTAAATCTTACCCGGAGTGCATACACCGGGCAGCAAAGATACGGTGCGGTTCTTTGGTCCGGGGATGTCTCCGCGACATGGGATACCTTAAAGCGCCAGATTGCCGCAGGGCTAAATTTTTGTGCAAGCGGCATGCCTTATTGGACTACGGACATCGGTGCTTTTTTTGTGAAGCGGGGAGCGCCGTGGTACTGGCGGGGGGATTTTGACCGCTGTTTTGATGATCTGGGATACCGTGAATTATTCACAAGATGGTATCAGTGGGCAGTCTTCCTCCCGGTCTTCCGCGGGCACGGCACGGATTGCAGACGGGAATTGTGGTATTGTGCAAACGATGATGTTCCATTCTATGACGTGATAATTAAAATGAACCGGATGCGGTATGAGCTCATGCCCTATATTTATTCGGCGGCGGCAAATTGCTGGATAAAGGATGGCACGATAATGCTTCCGCTGGCATTTGATTATCCGGACGATGCAATCGCAAATAAAATAACCGACCAATATATGTTTGGCGATTCGCTTATGGTGTGCCCGGTAACGGAACCGATGTATTATTTGCCGGGTTCTAAGAAGATGGAAGCCGAAGAAACGCGCAAAGTGTATCTTCCCAAAGGCGGATGGTATGATTATTATACCAATGTCTATTACAAGGGAGGTAAATATATCACGGCGGATGCGCCTATTGATAAAATACCGCTATTTGTCCGGGAAGGTTCGGTTATCCCGGTCAGTAAGCCGGCAGGGTCAACCGAAGAACTTTCCGGGGAGATTAAACTTCGCGTCTATGCGGGGCATGATGCTGTATATTACCTCTATGAGGACGCTTTTGACGGTTATGGATATGAGAGGGGAGAATACCGCATCACCCGGATTCGGTGGCATGAAAGGGAACATAGGATTAACGTGGAAAGCGAAACGCCAGATCAGAATGTGGGGAATAACCGGAAATACAGATACCGGATTGTACAGGAGGATACAGAGGTTTTTTGCCAAGGATGTATATAAAAAAATATCCGGATAATGAAAATAATCGGAAGATTGGAGGAGTTCATGGAAATCAGATTTTTTGAAAAGCAGAATCAAGTATTGCTTAGCGAGGCGGCAAACCTGTTGGCGGAGGCTTTTCCGCATTGCTATGGTGACTGTACGGCGGAGGATATGGAGGAATATCTAGAGGATGAAAGGATTTTGCTGATGGCGGTGGAGGACGGGCACCTCGCAGGCCTGGTGGGTGCGATGCCGCAGTATGACTGTGCCTGGGAACTGCACCCGCTCGCTGTCCGAAAAAACTGCCGGCACCGTGGGATTGGCACGATGCTTGTCCGCGCGCTGGAGAAAGAATGTGCACAGAGAGGTGTGCTTACCATCTATCTTGGAACGGATGATGAATTTTGGCAGACAAGCCTTAGCGGGACGGATTTATTTGAGGATACCTATAATAAAATCCAGAATATAAAAAATTTAAAAGGGCATCCATTTGAATTTTATCAGAAGCTCGGCTATCAGATTGTCGGGGTAATCCCGGATGCGAATGGGAAGGGAAAGCCGGATATTTTTATGGCAAGGCGGATTCGGACGGGAGAAATGGAAATTAGCTGATTTATGATATACTCTAATCAAAATTGCAATTGGGGATGATAGTGTGAAAAATAGTTCTAAGGCAGCAAAAAACACTGCCTAGAACTATATCATTTCTATTTGAGCCGTCCAAAGCGGCATGGAGGATTAACATGGAATATAGGTATATGAGAATACAGGGCAGAGAAAATTCTTACATTACAAAGTATCCAAAAGGGATATTTAGTCTTTGTTGGAATCTGATAAAGGAGGAGAAATTAACCGACGAGGAAAAAGAACTGTTTATTTCTATTGATAACTGGTTCAAAGATAATCTTCCCGAGCCGAACCCTTGTAAAAACCATGAAGAAGTTATTACATTTTTTAAATGTGAAAGCACATTGGATATGGTCGGGAGGTTAAAGCCCGCTATTGCACTTTTAGACAAATATCAAAAGCCTTACGATGTGGTTTATACAAACTTTGTGGGAAGCATCGTTTATGAGGATGATTGGCAGATTGCTGTTCGGGTTGAGGATGGAAAAATGAAATAAAGTATCATTGACAGTAAAATACAATTCTGAATAATTGAGGAATGGAAGTTCGATATAGTTCAATTTGTAATTTATTTGATTGTTGAGGACTTTGATAATTCTGTTTCATTTACTAAAAAGGAAGATAAGCGGGATTTTGCAGAACTTTTGGATAAGGTTGTGGGAATAAATATAATTAAAAAACTGAACAAATAAACTTTCCTTTGTGACTTTCCTATATGGGAAAAACCAGGAAAAGGATGAAGATTTTAAGGTTTTTTAACTACAACAAAACTTGAGAATAAAGGGAAATTAGGGAAAGCATAAAACGGATTTTTTGGAGGTAACAAAATGGAAAAGGGACGTATTATTTTTCTGAACGGGGTAACAAGTTCGGGAAAAACATCAATAGTTGAAGCAATCCAGGAGCGGGATGATGTATTCTTTTATGTTGTTGCGAATGATTTATTTCAGGAGATGGTCGGAGATAAATATTTGCGCGAGAACTATTGGAAATATCTTAGCGAAGTAATTATTATGATGTACCACACTGCGAAACTCTATTCGGATATGGGTAAAAATGTTCTTATTGATGGAATATTGGTTGAAAGGGATGAAATAGCGCCCCATTATCAGCAGTTGGTAGAAATTATGAAAGATAATCCGCTGGATTTGGTTGAAGTGTACTGCCCGTTAGATATCTGCAGAAAAAGAAATATTATTCGCGGAGACAGGTATGAAAGCCAATCGGATGAACAACATGAACGGATGGCAGAAAATATTGAGTACAGTTTGAGGGTGGATACAAGTTTATGCAGTGCGGCGGAATGTGCCGATATGATTATTAAGGAATTATTTTAATCTATCAATTGTGTCAGGTGGGGGATAAGCCCCCATCGGACAGGCGGGAGCAACATAGGGATATGAGGAAGTAACGGAACGGATTCCTAATTTCTTTGACGAAAAAGAAAGATTTTGTGTTATAGATCAACAAGAATAGTATTTGACTTTATGGTATCGGAAGGCAGTATATTTGGGAAGGGGAAAACGATATGTATGATTGTGGGTTTACAAAGGAAAATAATTGGTTCAGGTATCGTGCAGGGGCGATCATTATTGAGAATGAATGTGTTCTTTTTGTGGGCAATAAAAATGAAGACTATCTATATTCCGTTGGCGGCGGTGTCCATATGGGGGAAACTGCCGAGGACGCAGTGCGGAGGGAAGTTTTTGAAGAAACGGGTGTACACTATGAAATTGACCGTCTGGCTGTGATTCATGAAAACTTCTTTAATGAGAACAGCGGCACGCTGAAAGGCTTAAATTGTCATGAGATCAGTTTTTACTTTTTGATGAAACCGAGGGGGACGCAGGAACTTCACAGCGACAGTTATTCTTATGGAGCAAAAGAAGAAATGCACTGGATACCGATAAAAGACTTGGATAAATACAAGGTCTTTCCAAGTTTTATAAAGGAATATTTAAGTGAAGAACACTGTGGGATTGAACATATCATCACGGACGAGAGGATATAACAAATCCGGGATTTTCCGATATATAAGCCTGCCAGGAATAGGCTTTGAAGGGATAAGTTCGAAAGAAACCGACTTGAGAAGAATTAGCCTGGAGGGAATAAACTTGAAGGAATGCACCTGATAGGGAGCGTGCTCGATACTGGAACTCGGAAAATGAAAGACTATGGGGGAAGTGCTGTCCGGTAATAGGAGAATCATATGGGAATATCAAAAAAAGGAAAAAGGACAATTATATATCAGGAAAAGGAATATGTCTGGTGGGTGCGGCAGGAGGTGGAATATCAGGATGCCCCCTGGCTGACCGTCGCCTCGTCAGACAAAAGCCTTGTGCTGTCCTACCGGGTGGAGGGCGGCGATTTCTTTGTTATCAGCAAGGGAAGGGTATTTCAGGGCAGGGAAACTTCGGGGAAATGGGAGTATTACTGGTATCCGTTCGGAAAACGCACCCCGCCGCTTGTGATTACGCCGGGTTTTGTGCGGGAGCTGATTGCATGGGCGGTTTCCGGGCGCGGTGCGGTGCTGATTTCAGGGAAAAAGCCCGTGTTTAAGATGTTATATCTTCTCGTTTTGTGTGATGAAGAACTATCTTACGACAATTATAAGGAAGAATTTTGTATCGGTATTTTTTCGACACATAAAGAGGCGGAAGCGGTTGCGAAGCATTATTTGGGGAATGTAGAAGGATTTAAGGATTATCCCTGCAGTTACCGGATCGCGGAGAAAAAAGTGCTGGGTGATGCAAACTGCAGCAGGGAAGACGGCAAAAAAGATGGTAAGAAAAATGACAATAAGAAAAATAACAGTAAATATATGCAAGGTTCTTTAGAGAATAAAGACGGCAGCGTGGAAACACGCGAGGGAAGAGAAACAGGGAAGGAAACGGTCAGGAAAGAAACCGGAAACAGAAAAAACTGCGGCGCAGAGAAGGAAAGCAGCGAAAACTGTCCGTGTATGGATATGGATGAGGTTTATATGGTTTACGGGTGGAACGAAAACAAGGAGGGGGATGAGATACATATTGTGGAGAGCGAATGCTTTGTAACAGAGCTTGCCGCCAGGCAGGAGATGGTGATGATGAAACAAATGTATATGCGGACGGAATGGTGCGTCAGCCGTTTCCGGATCGGTGAATGGAAGTGGACGGAAGGATTTGTGCGGGTGTAATACCGGCAATCCGCTATCGGAAAACAGGGGGATGTATGGGAACATATTCTGTAAAAACAGAAACCGGTGTGGACTCCATAGAAATTGTGCCTGATAAAATGGAGGATGCCATCCGTGTAATGCAGGAAGTCGCCGAATGGGCACGCGGGGCGGGGTTTCGGGTCTGGCCGCAGGAATGGCTGACAAGGGATGAACTGGTATCCGACGAGGCAAAACCGGAGAACTTTTTTATTGGGATGCTCCGGGGGAGAATCGTATGCGCGTTTATCCTGCAATGGAGCGATTCGGAATACTGGCCGGATGAGCCGGAGTACGCGGCAGCTTATATCCACAAGCTTTGCGTGCGCAGGGAATTTGCGCACTGTGGAATGACAAAAAGCATCGTCGCGGCGGTTCGCAGGCTCTGCATGGAAAAAGGAATCCGATATATCCGGCTGGATGTGGGGCTGGATGAGAGAAAAATCAGAAAGATCTATCTGAATGCCGGATTTAAGATTGTTGATATTATAGATTATGAGAACGGAAATTCGATGGCGTTGTATGAGATGGAGGTATGAGGAGTTTGTCAAAATATTTTGCAGGAACGGCGTATAATCAAAATTTCTGCTTATTTTTTCAGATGCAATAATGCGGTCGTAAGTATTGGGATTGTCAGTTTTGGATTTATAGAATAGAAAAATCAGGATTGTCAGTTTTTTTGTATATAGAAATAGAAAACCTCTATTTAGCAGAAACGAAAAAAGGTTTTATCTGGGATTCAGGAGGGAGTATGGCAAAGAAGCGTAAAACACTTCCAAAGGAAATGCGCGCACTTTTGGAAAGTGGGGATATCACTGCGGCAAAGGAGCAGTTTTTGCGGTGTGAGCCCAATGCGGTAACGGGGAAATACGGCTCCAATATTTTTTCGCTGTCACCGCTGCCAAGGGAATTTGCCTTTTGGGCAAAGGAGCAGGGGGCGGATATCAATTTTAAAGATTATTACGGGAAAACGCCCATTTTCCATCATGCTTCCACCTGGAACGGGGATGTGCAGCTTTTAATTGATCTGGGTGCTGACGTGGATGTGGCAAATGATTTTGGTGTTACAATACTGCATATTGCGGCTATGTATGGGCGTACCAATGCGGTGAACGCCTTGCTGGATGCCGGGGTTTCCGTCGACAGGAAATCCGGCAGAATTGATTGGCCAGGATATTTGACCCCATTGGAAAAGACACTCCACCAAGCCCGTTTGCCGTATAAAGAACTCCTGGAAATCTCCGGAATTCTTTTGGAGCATGGAGCTGAGATTACAGACCGCGCCCGGGAATTTCTGCTGAAATCGGCAGAACATTTTCAGAGGGTGAAGAGGGGAATCGAAGATATGGAGTTTTTGCGCTGTCAGACAGAAAATTTGGAAAAACTCTATCAAATATTTGATGTGAAACCAGTGGAAGAAAAGATATTCCATGACGGTGTATCACCGATCTGCGTGCCGGAAAATTCCGGGAGTAAAGCATTTCGCTGGCTTTGGGATTATCTTGTTCCGCCTAAGGGGAAAGCACAGACTGCCCAGGGCGAGGTGATTCGGATTGCAGGGAAGGTGAACCATGAGATTATGGGGAATGGCGGAATGAACTGGGACGGCGATTTTCGAAAAATGCTCCGTATATTCCCGGAGTATCTCCGTCTTGGAAACCCGCTGAAAGACGAGGATATTGCGCAGGCGGAGAAAACCGTAAAACTTTTGCGGGATGGCAGAGATCCGGGGGACTTGTCCGTGTCTTTGATAGCCTTTGCAGTGGCCTGGGTGTTGTTGAATCCGGAAGTGCTTGACCCGCTGGGGGCAGACTATTTAAGGTGAAATCCTGTCTTGATCTATCTTTAAAATTTATTGTTTTAGGAATATTTGAATAAACAGAAATAAAATGCAATGTCGCAGAGGATATATTGGAAACTCTGCCGGAAATTGGGTGGATTTTTATCTTTGTAGGATGGTTTGGAGTATTTTGTTATATTATGAAATATTTTGGCATGTTAAGGGGTATCATGGGAGAGGACGAACTAAGTCGTAAACACGAAAACAGTAAAATCATTGGATGGAAAAATATTTTAATTATGAGCGGAGGAGGAAAGAGGCGATGGTTGAGTATAGAGAATTAAATTTAGAGGAAATCAACCGGGAATTGTTCCGGGATTTTATACGGCATCAGAAGGTCACGAAATGCTTGCGGAGGCAGGACGGCGAGTGGGTGGTTAAGGACGATCCGTTTATTGACGACTGGTCGGAGGAGGATTACCGGACGCTGGTTTCCTGTCTGAAAAACACGTTGTCCACGGGCGGCTTTGTATACGCCGCGTTTGCAGACGGCAGCCTGAAAGCGTTTGCATCAGTTGAAGCGGAGCCGTTCGGCGGGGAGCAGGGATATTTTGATCTGTCCTGCATCCATGTGTCGGAGGATATGCGCGGGCAGGGCATTGGAAAGGTGCTTTTTTGTGCGGCAAAGGAATGGGCGCGGGTCAGGGGCGCGAAAAAACTCTATATTTCGGCGCATTCCGCGGTCGAAACTCAGGCGTTTTACAAGGCGATGGGGTGCGTCGAGGCGCAGGAGTACAATCCGAAGCATGTCGAGGCGGAGCCTTATGATTGTCAGATGGAATGCAGTCTGGAAGTAACAGGAGGGTGATTTTGTGCCTTTTACCGGAACGCGGGTTACAACAGTGCGGATAAAACGGCGTTTATAAAATGGCTTGAGCTGTGAGAGGGTGTAAGGATAGTACGACCTGACAATTTCTAAAAAGTTTATGGGAGCGGGTAACGGACATAAATTATCTGTTATATGGGATAACATTTATAATCGGGGGATTTCGATGAATGTTTTATTTACTGCGTTTGGCACAACTGCCTCGGAGCTTTTGCTGCAGGAGGTTCGATGGCAGGGGTTGGTTCTTCCCAATAATAAGAGGAAGGACGAGGAGTTGTTGAAACAAGAGATTTCATCCGGAAAATATAGTTTAATTATAAGTTTTGGACAGAAACCGAATATCCTTGATAAAGTTTATATTGAAACGACGGCAAGAAATGCGGGGGATACCCTTGAAACGGCATTTGACTATGAGGGACTTGCGGGTGCTTTTTTGGAGAGCCAGATAGAGGTAAGGATTTCACACAACGCGGGGACATCGTTTTGCAATCATCTGTATTGGAGTGGATTAGAATATATCCGGGAAAACCATTTGGATGTGAAGATGGTTTTTGTGCATATTCCAATGCAGAAGAATATTTCAGATTTTAAGAAATTTTGTGAGGGAATCCGGACGGCTGTGGAGAAGATAATATAGATTCTGGTTTGCAAAGGAAGTGATGATGTGGATGATGTGAAAAATATGGTAAAGCAATTAATTGCACATGAAAGTGAAGAAGATTGGTTTGAGTTTAAAGATAGTTGGTATGATGCGAATGGAATCGGGGAATATATTTCGTCCCTCTCAAATGCGGCAGCAGTACATGGGAAAGAAAGGGCTTATTTAATTTGGGGTGTGAATAATGAAACACATGAATTGACAAATACAACATTTGATTATCACAGGGATATAAAGGGTGAACCATTAGAACATTTTCTTGCAAGGCAGATTATACCGGATGTTAATTTTGAATTTCGGGAAATTAAAATAAACCGGAAAAGAATAGTTGTTTTAACTGTTCCGGCAGCAAAGGTTGCACCAACTGCCTTTAATGGGATTCGGTATATTAGGATTGGTTCTAGTAAGGTGAATTTAAGCAAATATCCTCAACGTGAATCAAAATTATTTGATATATTGCGGAATGGATTGCCGACGATGGAAAACACAGAGAGTTATATACAGGATCTAACATTTCGCAAATTGTTTCTTTATTATGAGGACAAGGGTATAATACTTAACAAAAACACATTTAAGAAGAATCTTCATTTGCTGACGCGGGATAGAAAATATAATCTTCTTGCGCAATTATTATCCGATAATAGTCAGATTCCTATCAGGGTATCTATTTTTAGGGGGGAAGATAAGACTGCACCGCTGCATTCTGTGAGGGAATTTGGAAATAGTTGTATGTTATTGTCGCTGGATAAGGTATTGGAATATAGTGATGTATTAAATATTATGCAGGCGGATGAAACAAACCGGATAGTGGAAAGAAAGGAACATCCCCTGTTCGAGCAAAATGCGTTTCGGGAGGCTATAGTGAATGCCTTTGTACACAATTCTTGGATTGATGGGAATGCGCCAATGATTACAATTTATTCAGACCGAATAGAAATACTTTCCAGAGGGACACTTGCCCCCAACCAAACAATGGAAGGATTTTATCTCGGGGAATCAGTTCCTGTAAATCGTTGCCTTTCCGATATCTTTTTGCAGCTCCATATCAGTGAACGGTCTGGAAGAGGAGTGCCAGTTATCACGCAGGCATATGGAAAGGACGCATATGAATTTCGGGATAATGCAATTGTGGTAACAATTCCTTTTGAGAAAAAATACAGTAAAGTGGGGGATAAAGTGGGGGATAAAGTGGGGGATAAAGTGGGGGATAAAGTGGGGGATAAATTATCGGACTCCAGTTTGAAATTGAATGCGACACAGAGGCTAATTTTAAATGAAATGCAAAATAATCCCAATATAACCCAGGTGCAGCTTATGGGTATTGTGGGGTTAGGAAAAACGGCTATCCAGCGCAATGTTTCCCATCTTCGAAAAAATAATTATATAGAGCGTGTGGGTTCAAATAAGAACGGTTACTGGAAGGTTTTGTGATTTGGCACTAAAAATTAAATAGATTTGATTGCTGTGGAAAGGAAGGTATTATTATGAAAAAAACGGAGTTTAAGCTGCCAGAGAATGGTCGGGAGTTGTATGGGGTTATGATTGAGCCGGAGGGAGAGGGAAAGTTCCCGACGATTATTTTCAGCCACGGCTACAATGGTTCGGGAAGGGATTTTGAGTGGCTGGGGGAGCATCTGGCGCGGCATGGAGTGGCGGCATTCTGTTATGATTTCTGCGGAGGCTCCGTGAATTCCCGCAGCAGTATGGCAACCACGGACATGACCATTTTTACGGAGAAGGAGGATCTGCACAGCGTGCTCCGGTTCATGAAGGAAAACGGCGCGGCGGATGCGGAAAATATTTTTCTGTTCGGAGGCAGCCAGGGTGGTCTGGTTTCCGCGCTTGCCGCGGAGGAGGCGAAGGACGATGTCCGGGGACTGCTCCTTTTGTTCCCTGCGATGTGCATTGCCGATAATTGGAATAAAAGATTTCCTGAGGAAAAAGATATTCCAGCGGTACAGGAGTTATGGGGGATGAACCTCGGAAAGAAATTCTTTTCAACGCTTAGGGGATTTGATGTTTACCAGCAGATTGGCGGGTATGGGCGCAGCGTGCGGGTAATTTATGGGGAGGACGACCCGATTGTTTCGCTCGATTATATGGAGCGGCTGAAGACGGTTTATAAGGATATGGAGCTGTATATTTTTAAGGGTGAGGGGCATGGGTTTTCTGAGGAAGGAAACCGCAGGATGGCGGAACTTACGCTGGAGTTTGTCCGCCAAAATAGTGTAAAAAGAACGGAGGGCTAGGATTACAGTAAAATGTCCCGATTTGCAGGGTTAAAATAGTAAATACATCGACTATTGGTGTGGTTAATTTTTGAAGGGAGGTAATAAATGCAGGAGATTATCACAGTATTTGTCCGGGTGGAGCAGGCGTTTTCCGTTAAAGGGCAGACCGGCAGTGCGACAATGCTTCTTTTTTCCGGCTATGCACAGGGGGAAAATTTCAAGGGGAAGATCATGCCGGGAGCGGTGGACTGTCAGAAGGCAGGGGTGGATGGCTTTACATTATCTGCTAGGTATATCCTTGAGGGGGAGGACAGTGCGGGCAAAAGCTGCAAACTTTTTATTGAAAATAACGGTGCGGCGGATAAAACTGGGGCAATCCACACAAAACCGCTTCTCTATACTGATAGCGAATGTTTGAAATGGCTGGAAACCACGCCTCTTATAGGATATATTTCCGGGCAGGGAGAAGTTGTGGAAATACATATATGTAAAGATGAGGGTATATAATTCTTTTGGTGGTGCCAGTGCGTAACGGGTGTGGATTGTGGTATGTTTTTAATTGTTCGGTTCAACCTATCAATTGTGCCAGGTGGGGGGATAAGTCCCATCGGACATGCGAGAGCAGCATAGAGATATAATTTCCTTTAACAGAAAGGTGCTGGTTTAATAAGATTGCAGAAGATGCGGTGATTCAGAAACAGACAATTTGGACGAAAAAAAATAAAAGGAGTAAAGTAAATGAAACTTTGTATTGTAGTGGCTTCATGCAAGGAATGACGGATTGCATGAAGCGTAAGGTGTAAGTATACAGCACATGGAAGTGAGATATTTTTAACTGTGCAGTATTCTGATTTCCGTCATGCCTTGCATTTTTTGTAGAAGCATGGTGTAAACGTCGGATTTAATCTGCCGATTATGTGGCGTACAAGCCCCATCTGACAGGCGAGAGCAGCATGGGTTTTGCTCTATCCGGCGTTGGTATGTCTCAAAATAAAAAGGAGCAAGGCATTATGAAAAATACATTAAAGGAATTGAAACCGTTTATTATTCTCTGGCTTACCCAGTCGCTTTCTGCACTTGGCAGTGCAATGACGGGTTTTGCGCTTGTAATCTGGGTATATCAGGGGAGCGGTTCGGCGTTTACAACGGCATTATTGACTATTTGCTCGTATGCGCCATATATTTTATTAAGCATTTTTGCAGGTGCGGTCAGCGACCGTTGGAATAAAAAGGTTATTATGCTGGTCTGCGACAGCTTTGCGGCACTGTGTACGGTCATGGTGTTTGTGCTTTTGAAAACGGACAGTCTAAGGGTATGGCATCTGTACATCTTAAATGCGTTAAACGGGCTGATGAATACCATCCAGCAGCCAGCTTCGGATGTGGCGGTTACGCTCTTAACGCCGGAGAAATACTATCAGAAGACAAGCGGAATGCGGTCGTTTTCCAACTCGATGGTGACGATCCTGACTCCGGTATTTGCCTCGGCAGTGGTTGCTTTTTCGGGGCTTGAGGCAGTGATTGCCGTTGACCTGCTTACCTTTCTGGCGGCGTTTCTGTCGCTGCTGTTTTTTATCCGGATTCCGGAACTGCAAAAGCCTGGTTCCTTGTTGGCGGAAACGGAAGCAGAACCTGCGGCGGTTTTGGGGATGCCGGATGAAAATGATAAGGCAGGCGGAACTGCAAAGACGGATGGAAATAAAGATATAGCAGGCGGAGCTGCGAAGAACAACGGAAAAAATGACACTGCATGTAAAACTGTAAAGAGCGACGGAAGAAATAATATCCTGCAAACAGCAAAGGAAGGGATCGATTATCTCAGGGCAAACAAGGGTATTTTGTGGCTGATGCTGTTTTTGGCGGCAATCAATTTTGTTGCCTCGGTCTATGAGGCAGCGCTGCCGGCAATGGTTTTGTCGATGGAGAATGAGAAGGTGCTTGGAGCGGTCAATACCTGCGTGGGAGTTGCGACACTTGCGGGGAGCGTGATTGTGACCCTGCTTCCCGCGCCAAAAAACAGAGTCCGGGTGATCTGTAATTGCCTGTTGTTTTCGATGAGCACGGAAAACTTTATGCTTGCATTTGGTAAAAGCCCTCTGGTCTGGTGTGTCGGGGCAATCCTTGGGTGGCTGTTTATTCCGTTTATGAATGCGAACATGGATGTGATTTTCCGAACGAGGATTCCGGCTCAAATGCAGGGGCGCGTGTATTCGGTAAGAAATACACTTCAATTTTTTACAATCCCGCTTGGATATCTGTGCGGTGGGTTGCTGGTGGATCAGGTTTTTGAACCGCTGATGGAGGCAGTGCCGCAGGGAGGCGTTTTGACAGTTCTGTTTGGCAGCGGAAAAGGTTCGGGAGCGGCATTGCTGTTTTTTGTGGCAGGAATCGCGGGCGTGGCAGTGTGTCTGATTTTCCGGCGGGTGAAGTACATTCGAAAGATGTGTTAGGAAAAGGTGGAGGATAATATCTGCCTGAAAACAAAGTATTTCTGTATCTGTGAATGTAGTGAAAGGGGGCATGGTGGTTGCTATGCCCCACACTTTAAAGTGGCAAATTAGAAATGGAAGTGGTATAATCATGGAAAGAAACTGGAATTTGAAATTTATGAAGGGGGAACAGATACTATGATTACAGAAAACAAATATCCAATATTCGAATTTGATGATAACAAAGATGCAAAATTAAATCCGACAGCCTTTGTTGACCAATCTTTTGAAACGGACAAGTTAGTGATTACTTTTTTTCCTGAGGTTGTGAACAAGTTAGCAAACGAGGGTAAGATTACGCTTGAAAGAACGATTGGCGGCGAGAACCCTGTCTTAATCTATCGCTTTTTAGATGATGATATTCTGATTACATTGGGACAGGTAGGATGCCCTGCCTGTGCAGGAAATTTGGATTTATTTAACGCCATGGGTATTACTAAGGTTATGTTCTGTGGCGGCGGCGGAGTTCTCGATAAAAATATTGAAGTGGGTCAGATCCTTGTGGTGGATGGCGCAGTTAGAGATGAAGGGTTTTCATATCATTACATAGCACCTTCAAGATATATCCATACAAATCCAAAAACCACCGAAAAAATCATACAGTATTTAAATAATAATTCGATTTCGTACACCCGGGGGTTGACCTGGACTACAGATGCCATATTTAGAGAAACTGCTGACAAAATAGCACGGAGAAAAGAAGAGGGGGCAAAGATTGTGGAAATGGAACAGGCAGGGTGTATTGCTGTTTCACAATTCAGAGGTTTCGAATACGGGGCATTGATCTATGGCGGGGACGATGTTTCGCAGGACGAGTGGAGTGATAGAGGCTGGCGCAGCAGGGAGGGAATCCGCTATGACCTTGTGCAGCTTTGCAAAAAGCTGGTTGAAGTATTATAGGGATAATGCGGAACTAAAAAACAGCACCCCCCGGAAGAACTGGGAAGGGATTTCTAAGAGGGAAGCGCATGGAAATACCTTCCTGGAAGAGGAGTTATGGAGGGGGGTGCGGAACTAAAAAACAGCACCCCCCGGAAGAACTGGGAAGGGATTTCCAGGAGGGAAGCGGATGGAAATACCTTCCTGGAAGAGGAGTTATGGAGGGGGGTGCGGAACTAAAAAACAGCACCCCCCGGAAGAACTGGGAAGGGATTTCCAGGAGGGAAGCGGATGGAAATACCTTCCTGGAAGAGGAGTTATGGAGGGGGGTGCGGAACTATAAATAGGAGGAAAATCGAATGGGACTTGATCTTTATGCCGGGACATTGACCCGGTACTATGCAAACAACTGGAAAAGTGCTGCCAGACAGTGGGCGGAGGCAAACGGGCTTTCGTTCAGCCGCATCACACCGGATGGCGAAATCATTGCTGAGGAGGAAGTATCTGCGGACGAGGTACAGTGTGCCGTGGAGGAATGGCGTGACCAGATCCTGGCAGCAGTCACTGCGCCGGGGAAAAAGCCCTATGCTGCATGGCAGGAAGACAATGAAAAACCTTATTATACGGACAAACCGGATTGGGATGCATTCGGGGCGATGCTTCTGGTAGCAGCGTGTTATTTTTACGGGGAACCCATACCGGAAACGGTATCAAAAGGCTGGGATTTTGAAGAACATCCCCTGATTAAACGGCTGTCCCAGGAACCGGAAAATATCTGGTCTTTATTCTGCGACACTATAATGTGGCTTCCATTGCCGGACAGCTTTTTGTTTCATGCGCCAAGACCTACCGGAGATCAGGCAACAATTGCCACCACGGCTGCGCTCCGCTTAGAACTTGAAAGGTTGAATGAACTGGCGTGGCATGCGGATGAAAATACGGTGCGCGACTGGATAAAGAGCGAAGGATATCCGGTGGAAGGTGTTATTGGCGAGGACGGAACATTTTCACAGACAGAACTGCCGGAACAGACGGAATATAATACAGAGTCCCTGGCAAAATATGCGTTTTCTATATTTTACCAATCACTTCAATTTGCCGAGGAAAATCAAGTGCCAATTTTGATGGATTTTTAAGGAATCGGGAGGAGTTTTCTGTATTTGTGGATGTTGTGTAAATGGAGGAATAAGCAAATTATTATGAATAATGATGATGAGTTTGTTTATGCAAACGCTAAAATTAGAAATGAAGAAAAGCTGCTTTTGGTGCAGAAATACCATTTGAAGCATGAAAACAATGCGTGGTATTCGGAAAGAGAAAACTCTCACAAACATCTGATTTTCAGGGATGACTTTTTTGAGCGCGCTGATTTGATCGGGCTTTTGTTTCGTATTAATAAGCTGTGCATTGCGAAGGTGAAATATTTTCGCCAGAATATCGGAAAATACGAGCCGCTAAAATACGATTATAAGAGAGGTTTTATTTCTGTACCTTTGTGGGATGCCGAGTTTTTAAAGCACCGTGATTCCGGATTGATACTTGATTTTCGCTATTTACAGACAATTACAGTTTATGATGATTTCATTCGTTTGTGCAGGGAGCTAGAGGAATTTGAGCCGGGAGATGATTTGGATGGTATTGTGGTGTATCCTGAACAAAGGCTTTGAGGTTGCTGGAAAGGATATATGGATATGACAAAAAATTTTATGGTTCGGCGGCTTACGATACCGGAGCTGCCAATACTTTCGGAACTGTTTGATTACAAAGATGTGGATGAGATGGTGCAAAAGACAGCAAAATTTATCCGGAATGGCTGCTGCGATATTTATGTGCTGTTCCGGGAGGAATCCTTACACAAGGAATTACCTGACTCGGGGAAATTTTACATAAAACGGGAATTTCCCCTGGAACAGGGACTTCCTCCGGTAGACGAATCTTTAAAACAGAAATTTTCTTTTGGACAGGAAGTTTCTTCAAGTCAGGAACTGCTTGGTGAGATACATGTCGGCTATTGCAGCACGGATGAGGAGGAAGCTGTACCCGGAAAGCGGGCATATTTGTTTGCTTACCGGATAAAGAAGGGACATCATAATAAGGGGCTTGGGACATTTTTGCTGCGCCAGGTGCTCTGTGAGCTGGAAGCGCAGGGGTACGAGGAATTTACGATCGGTGTGGAGGACGACAACGAAAGTGCAAAGCATATTTATCATAAACTTGGCTTTCGTGAGGTGATTGGCAGAAGGGTCGGACAGGATGATGAGGACAGCGAGCCTTACGAGTATAACCTGCTTTTAAGGAGGAAGCCGCCGTGCCACGATTTTATTTTTGTTATCGGAGCCAGCGGTATCGGGAAATCCACATTATGCCGCAATTTGTACGGACATTACCGGACAGCTTACATGGAACAAAGCCAGGCACCGGAGTTTGAAACTCTTACGGGGGAGGAAAATGTCACGGGAATCACGGAGGAGGAAGCATGCTGGCAGTGGCTTGTTTCGTCATTAAAATGCTATTACAATCTAGGGTTTCGCAATGTGGTCTGTAGTGATCTGGACGATCTGCGGGTGCGCGATATCCCGGAGGTCTTTAAGGGCTTTGATTTTGTGATACTGCGTCTTATTTGCAGTGATTACAAACAGAACTATGAGCAGATGAAAAACAGGGGGGATGGGTTGGTTGATTTTGATTTGCTTAATAAAATGTCACAGAAAATTACGAACCGTCCCCGGATGGTAAATGAGTATGTGATCGACGTGGCGGGAAAAACACCGGAGCAGGTGTTTTCCGAGGCGGTCGGACTGCTTGACACCGTGGAAGCGCTCCGGGAGTATGAGTATGAAAAGCAGCCGCGGGAAATGTTTTATTCCTGGGTGTTTGCAAATGAATTGCGCTAATGCGGATCTGGTGATCGGCAGCAATGACGAGGATGGAATTGCAATTTATCTGGAGCAGTTGTTAGGGGAGGAACGAACGATTTTTTAGAGGGAGAAATGTTGATTGTTCCGGGAGGTTATGTAAAGATTGGGGAAACGCCAATGGATGCACTGAAGCGGGAGTTCCTTGAGGAAACGGGCATTGTGGTGGAACCGGGGAAAATAATTGCGGTTCGGTTTAATTCCCATGACTGGTATGTCGCGTTTTCGGCGGATTATGTTTCCGGGGAGGCGGTTTCCGACCACGATGAGAATGATGAAGTTTTGTGGATGGAAACGGAGGAGGCACTTTTGCGGGACGATGTTCCGAATCTGACAAAGGAACTGATCCGGTGCGCATTATCGGGGGCAAAAGGGCTCGTACCAATCCCCTATCAGGGGAATCCGAAAAATGGGAAGGGGTATCTTTACGGTGTGGATTGACCGGCATGGTTAAAGTGGCAGGAGGGGAAATGGTAGTACAGATTTTTGATGGCGGCGAAAAAAGCCGGATTGCGGAAGCAGTTTTAGAAAAGCTTCCGGACTGGTTCGGACTTGCGGAAAGTACGCGGCAATATATTAGTGAGAGTGCCGGGATGCCGTTCTGGGCATGGCGCGAGTGCGTGAAAAAGACACGGCGGAAATCTTTGTGATGGGTGTTTTGCCCGGGCAGCACAGGAGGGGGATTGGCAGGGAATTATATCTTGCATTTGAGCGGTATGCGAAGGAAAAAGGCTATTCCTTCGTTCAGGTAAAAACGGTGCAGAGTGGGCATTATAAAGAGTATGACTGCACGAATGCATTTTACAGGGCGATGGGATTTTTGGAGTTGGAATGCCTGCTTTATAAAAATGTTTCGAGCAAGGAGGAAATTTTATGTTTGAAATTTGTCCCAAGTGTGGAAATGGTGAATGGAATAAGTCGGTTTCCGAGGATAAAATGTCCGTTACCTGTCCGATATGCGGTGCTTCGTGGGAGAACATCCCGCTCCCGCTGTTTATATTGACTGGCTGCAGCGGTGTTGGAAAGACGACAACTGCAAGGAAACTGATGGGACAGAAAGATTTTATTGTGCTTGACGGGGATATCCTGTTTACTGCAAATGAGGAGGAGTATATGGGATGGGTTGAATGCATTGAAGGTTTGACCCGCGATATTATGCAGAGTGGAAAGCCCGTGCTCTGGACGATGGCGGGAAATCTCGACAAGCTGAAGCGGGCGTGGAACGAAAGATTTTTTACTGATATCCACTGTCTTGCGCTTGTGTGTGGGGAGGAGGAACTGCGCCGCCGTATGACGGAGGGAAGGGGGATTTCTGACGGGGGATGGATCAGTGGTTCGGTCGGATACAACCGCTATTTTCTGGAACATAACGAAATTGACGGTATCGTGTTTGAGTGCCTTGATATTACCATGCTTGATCCAGGGCAGGCAGCGGAGCGTGTAAAACTCTGGGTTAAGTCAAAGCTTGCCAGATAGGGAAAACCTTATTGTTTAGATGTCGGGCTTTTTTGTACTTTACAATTGAAGGATAACTGTGGTAAAATCCACGTAGGGCTTTCGAATGGCAGTCCGGTGCGAACACCGGCGGAGGCAGAAATATTGTAAGAATGGGGGAGGTGAAAATTCTATGGGTAAGAAGAAAAACGAACGTGCCATGTTTGACCAGATGGCATCAAAGAAAAATGGTATCCCGTTTGCGAAGGGGAACAGCAAATATTCCGCGCAGTCAGTGCCGAAAAAGATGATACAGCAGCGCAGGATGGGCGCGAAATAGGAGGAGCGGGAGGATTAGCCACCGCATCAATATAAAAAGGAAAGATTCTGGTGCCTGTAAAAGCGGGCAGGAGGTTCATGATGAAAGTAAAACAAAGTGAATATTTAAAGGAGATCAAGCCGGTGCTTATCAGGCTGCGCGACCGGCTTTTAATGGAATTTCCATATGCGTCGCTTCTGGCGCAGGACTCCACGTCAAAAAATTACAGTGTGTCTAAGACAAATGTGGGAATCCAGATGGATCAGACTTTGACAGGGCGGGGGTTTGTAGCGAAAGTGTACGATGGGAAAAGCTATGCGGAGTACTCATTCAATCAGATTTCGGAAGAATTGATTGATGATATTGTGTCTGCGGTCAAAGAGAGATTGCTGCCAATGTCAAATCAGCTTCCGGAGGGAGTGAAAAAAAGCTGTTATGCAATGCTTGCGGATGAGCCGATGGAGTTTTCAGACGGCACGGAGTATGAGCTTGACCCGCAGGAATATGGCGACGAACAGATTATTGCGCAGCTTACAAAGTACAGTGAGGCGGGGCGCGCCTACAGCGACCAGGTACTTGACTGCCGTGTGTTTTCCAGCTATCAGAAATGCAGCAAACTTTTTCTGTCAAAGAACCGCGATATGGAGCAGAATATTCTGTGGACATGCGGGGGTCTGGTGGTTATGGCAACGAGGGGGGAGGAAATCAAGGACTGCTACAAGGGATTTTCCGTACTTGGTGGGATGGAAGTTTTAGAAAAAATTGGAAAACATATAGGAGAAGTGGCACAGTCAGCACTTGACTTGTTAAAGAGCGAGCCGATGATACCGGGGGAGTATGACTGTATCTGTGCGCCGGATGTTACTGGTATGATTGCACACGAGGCATTCGGGCATGGCGTGGAAATGGACATGTTTGTAAAAGACCGCGCGCTTGCAAGGCAGTATGTAGGGAAACAGGTTGCTTCCGAGATGGTGAGTATGCATGACGGCGCGGCAGCCGCCAGTGAAGTGGCATCCTATTTCTTTGACGATGAGGGTGTGCCGGCGCATGATACGCTGGTGATTGACCACGGTATTTTAAAGGCGGGTATCAGTGACGCACAGTCCGCCATGCATCTTTTTGCGGAGCCAACCGGGAATGGCAGGCGTGAGAATTATCAGAGAAAAGCGTACACTCGTATGACCAATACTTATTTTGAAGCAGGAAATGACAGGGTGGAGGATATGATTGCATCGATCCAATACGGTTTCCTGCTCGAGAATGCTTCAAGCGGGATGGAAGACCCAAAGAACTGGGGGATTCAGTGTATGGTGAGCGTCGCGAGGGAGATACGGGACGGGAAGCTTACGGGGAAAGTTTTTTCGCCGATTGTGTTGACAGGGTATGTGCCGGATCTGTTAAAATCCATCAGCATGGTTTCGGATACATCAGAATTATGCGGGAGCGGATTCTGTGGAAAAGGTTACAAGGAGTGGGTGAAGGTATCGGATGGGGGACCGTATATTAAAGCGAAAATACGGCTTGGGTAATAAATGCGGGGTACCTGTGCAGTAGTAAAAAATGAAAGGAAGGTTTGGTTATGCTTGACCGGATATTATCAGCGCTTGGCAAGTGCGGTATTGAGGATTATCACATTGTTGTGAAGGATGAGCAATCCGCAGAACTGTTTTTTATTAAAAAAGAACTGGATATGCAGCGCCTGAAGAAAGTACAGACGGCGGATGTATCTGTGTACCACGTATTTGAGGAGGGGGACAACCGTTTCAGGGGAGTTGCCTCCGTGCAGGTACAGGACAGCCTGACGCAGCCTGAAATGGAAAAGTTGTTTGCTGACGCTTATTATGCTGCCGGGTTTGTAAAAAACAAGTACTATGATCTTTATGAGGGAACAAAGGTTGGGATGGTTCAAGCCAAAGATCCGTTTGGGGAGAAAACATTAAACGAGATGGTGCAGGGTTTTGCACAGGCACTTTTTGCGGAGGATGTATATAAAGAAGTATTTATCAATTCAGCGGAGATATTTGCGAGCCGTTTGACAGTACATATCCGGAATTCGCGCGGCGTGGATGTATCCTACAACAGGAGCCGTGTGCAGGGTGAGTTTGTTGTGCAGTGCACAAGCGGGCAGGATGTGGAAACCTATCAGGATTTTTCTTATAACGGATGGAATCTGGATGCGATTCGTGAGAAGGCGCGCAATACAATAGAACTGACCCGCGCGAGGGCAAGGGCAACGACCGCGCCGGCAGCAGGGGAATACCGGCTGATTTTATCGGGCGGATATGTAAATGAGTTTATGTCTTATTATGTTAATCGTGCATCCTCCTTTGCGATCTACCAGAAATATTCCACTTTCTCTGTGGGGTGCGATGTGCAGGGCGGCGAGGTTTCAAAAGACCGTGTCAACATGACCATGAAGTCAAATGTTCCGTTCAGCGATGAGGGAATCCCGATGAAAAACCGTGAGTTGGTAAAAGACGGGAAATTAATGATGATCCACGGTGGCAACCGTTTTGCTCAGTATCTGGGGATTGCGCCGACCGGAAATTTTGATGGTTACAAGGTCGAGGCGGGAAATGTTTCCATTGAGCAGATGAAAGAACAGCCTTACCTTGAGGTGGTAAATTTCTCGGATTTCCAGATGGATTGGTTTACCGGGCATTTTGGCGGGGAAATCCGCTTGGCATTTTTGTATGACGGCAAGACAGTAACACCAGTGACCGGCGGGTCAGTCAACGGAAATATTTTTGAGGCTCAGAAGTCGCTTGTATTCTCGAAAGAAATGCAGGTGGAGAAAGATTTCGAGGGACCTAAGGCCGTCGCGATGGATGGGGTCAGCGTGGCAGGGATATAAATATGTTAGAAAAGACATCGGTATGCATTTCTGCTGGTGTCTTTTTGGCTGTGTTATTTCTGTGCGGGGGAGGTATATTTAATATCTGTTTATTATAAAGATGTTTGGTATCAATTATACTTGAAATTTTCGGAGAAAAATTAAAATTAGGAGTAGCAAGAGAAAAAGGAATCTGTTATAATATTGTGGGAAAAGGCATTTGAGCCATGGTATGGAGGTGGATATGAGAGATAAGAAACTGATTTATAATATAGCGAGGATGATCCCTGTAGAGGGGAATAAGAATCCGGATGTCACCCAGATGCAGGAGCGCCTGCGAAATGGGAGGGAAAATTTTAACCACTTGGTGAAATCTGTGTTTTCCTCGGTTATGAAGATCAGCGCGCTTGATTTGGTAATGCGCGATTGCACGGATCGGATGTCGGAAGTCAACCATATTCTCTGCACGGTTTCAAAGGAACTGGGGGAGACTGCCAGAACCACGGAAGAAAATATGGCGGAAGTAGTATCGGTACATGAGAGTTTTAATGAGAATATCCAACAGGTGGCAGAACTTGCGGGAGAGATGAGCAGCAAGGTGTGCGACAGCAGCAATGAGCTTAATTCCATCGTTGTGAAGTCCGAAGAAACCATGAACAATTCGACGGAAATGAAGCGGGATATGGAACAGCTTATGAGTGTGTTAGCCAATATGACAGAAGTTATCAACGGTATTAATTCAATTTCCTCCCAGACAAATCTGCTTGCACTGAATGCATCGATTGAAGCGGCGAGGGCGGGGGATGCCGGGCGCGGTTTTGCAGTGGTTGCAGAGCAGATCAGGAACCTTGCAGATGAAACCCAGCAGTTGACGGCGGGAATGGGAGGTTTGGTAAGCCGCATTGAGGAGGCTTCCAAAACAACATACCAGAGCCTTGATAAGACCGTGGAAGATATCGGGGAGATGAGGGGGAACCTCTTCCGTGTTCTGGACAATAATCAGAAGAATGAGAGGAGCATTGCGGATATTGCGGATTCGGTGACAACTATCGCAGCATCCGGACAGGAGATTTTCAGCTCCGTTACAACGATACAGGAACAGGTAAGCCGAATCACCAGCGAGTGCGACAATTTGAACTTGCAGGCGGAGGATATCAGCCGGATTTCTGAGGATTTAAAAGTTGGTACACAGCCGGTTGCGGTGGTGGAGAAAGAACTGGATGATACTGCAAAGCAGATGGGGACAATGGTGCATGATATCTTTTATATGGTGGATAACCATTCATTTATCACAACAGTGCAAAATGCCATCCTGGCGCATCAGAACTGGCTGAAGACACTGGAAAATATGGTTCGCTCGCGCCAGTGTGTCCCGCTCCAGACAGATGATACCAAGTGTGCGTTCGGACATTTTTATTATGCGATGAAACCACAGAACCGGGCAATTGTGGATATATGGGGAGGACTGGGCGAGAAGCACCGGATGTTCCACTCCCTTGGAAAGAATGTTGTGGCAGCCATCCGTCAGGGGGATATCGCAAAGGCGGAGAAAGAGTACCAGCGGGCAACTGAAATTTCAGAAGACCTTATTAGTGAGTTTAATAGAATTATTGAACAGGCGAAAAAACTGGATCAGAACAAGATAGCGGTATTTGAGCCATAAAAAGGGGGCGGGTCTATTATTATAGACTCGCCTTTTTTTCTGACCTTTTTTTGCTGTCACCATATAGGTGAATGACCTGAAAGTGATACCATAGTATCCTTTTGTGGACGTGCTCCCACTTTTTAAATGGTGGAAATATGTTTCAACCTATCAATTGTATCAAATGGGAGGATAAATCCCATCTGACATGTGAGAGCAGCTAGAGATTGAGATTTTCTTTGACGCTACTGACAGTGTTGGAGAGTCAAAAATCAATTGGATGGTCAATTATATAAACTATTTATATAAATGAATTATATACTTCCCAATATGGGATTGTCAAGAAAAAATGAATTTTTTTATCCAATAAAACTGCCATATCAGAAAATGCATGTACTATTCTATTTTATTTTTGGATAATACTATAATTTCAACAATTTGTATGGCAATCCTTGGCACAATGTGATAATCTGGTTAATATAGGAAGAAGGGGAAAATCCTAGGAGATTTATTTCTTATTTAAATTAAAAAAGGAGGGAAAGGATCAATGTTGGAAAAGCATTTGATTGCGGCAACTGCGCCGGTTGCGGACGCGAAAAATATTATTGTAAGCGGAAAGTACAGGGTCACGGTACTTGCGGCAGAACTGTTCCGCATTGAGGAGGATGAAACGGGGACGTTCTGTGATGAGGCGACGCAGGCGGTATGGTTTCGGAATGCAAAACCGGTGGATTATAAGGTGGAGATGTCTGCGGATGGTGAGCCTTGGATAACCATAACCACAAAGAAGGTGAGCCTCTTTTTAAGAGGGGAGCTGGAAAAAAGCGAGATACAGTTTTTAAATGGTGCTAGAATGCCTGTTTTTAATGGGGGAAATCTTCACGGGACTTATCGCACTCTTGATTGTTGTGATGGGGAGCAGTGGATCTCTTGGCAGCCGGAAAAGGAAAAAAGCCATCCAATCCAACTTGGTGACGGCGTGGTTTCGGAGAGTGGTGTTGCCGTATACGATGACAGCACCTCTCTTTTGCTGAATGAACAGGGGATGGTGGAGCCGCGCAGGATTAAGGAGAGGGATATCTATGTGTTCGCTTTCGGTGATGATTACCGCGGCGCGGTAAAAGCCCTGTACTCGATCTGCGGTGCACCGGCAAGGGTGCCGCGCTGGGCGCTTGGGAACTGGTGGAGCCGCTACCATGCGTATACGCAGGAGGAATATTTGGAACTGATGGAGGCGTTTTTGGAGGACGGGATTCCTTTTACCGTGGCGACGGTGGATATGGACTGGCATCCGAGCGAAAATCTTCCTGACGGGGTCGATGGCTGGACGGGTTATACCTGGAATAAGGAACTCTTCCCGGACTATAAGGAGTTTTTAAATAAACTGCATGAAATGAATTTCCGTGTGACGCTCAATCTTCATCCCGCATCCGGCGTGCAGTATGTCGAGGAGCAGTATAGTGGGATGGCGGGGCGCATGGGGATCGACCCAGAAACAAAGGAACCTGTGGAGTTTGATTTTACGGACAGCAGATTTATCAACGCTTATTTTGAACTGCTCCACAAGCCTTATGAGAGGGACGGGGTGGATTTTTGGTGGATTGACTGGCAGCAGGGCACGAACAGCAAGTTATCCGGTTATGACCCGCTTTGGGGACTGAATCATTTTCATTATCTTGATGTGTCTAAAGAGCGCGAGGGGATAATTCTTTCCCGCTATTTTGGTGTGGGCGCGCACCGATATCCGGTCGGGTTTTCCGGCGATACGATTGTGACCTTTAAAACGCTTAGATATCTGCCGTATTTTACGGCGACTGCAAGCAATGTGGGTTATACCTGGTGGAGCCATGATATTGGCGGGCATATGGGCGGAGAAAAAGATAATGAGCTTTATGTGCGCTTTTTACAGTTTGGGGTCTTCTCGCCAATCAACCGCCTTCACAGCAGCAAGAGCAATATTTTTTCAAAAATGCCCGCCGCCTATATGAACGGTGCGGGGGAGATTGCGAAGAAATTTCTGAGGCTGCGCCACGCCATGCTCCCGTTTTTGTATTCTGCCGCATGTGAAACCGCGGAGCAGGGGCTTGCACTGATTGAGCCGATGTACTATGAATATCCGCAGGAGAAGGAAGCATACGAGTGTCCTGGCGAGTATCTGTTCGGGCGGCAGCTTATTGTCGCGCCCGTTACAGAAAAAGGCGATGAGCACGGGATGGCGCTTACAAAGGTCTGGCTTCCAGAGGGTCGCTATACGGATATCTTTACCGGCGATGTGTACGCGGGCGGCGGACAGTATGAGATGGTGCGCTTTCTGGATTCCATGCCGGTGCTTGCGGGCGAGGGGGCGTTCTTTGTCCTTGATGGGGCACCGCGCGGAAACCGGGTGGAACTTCCGGAAAAACTCAGGGTTCTTGCATTTTCCGGCGAGGGGGAGTACTGCCTGATGGAAGATTTCGAAGATTCCCGCGCCGTGACGCGTTTTTGGTCGAGAATGGAAAAAGAAGGGGTATGGTCGTTGAGTTTTCGTGTGGAGGATGGGGAAAATATCCTGCCTGCGCGCAGCTATATTTTTGAACTGCGGGGGATTGTAAGGGGCGCGGTGCGCGTAATTGAGGATGGGAAAGAAAAAGAATTTTCCCTGGATCACAGAAATGGTTATACCCGCGTAAAACTTTCGCAGGTAAGAATTGGCGCAGTATGTGAACTTACGATTTGTGAAACGATGGAAAAAGAGGAGCGCGTGCGAACGCGTTTTGCAGAAAAGCTTTCATTCCTTGAATGGGATAACGGTGAAAAATCGGAACTGTTTGACGAGTTTTGCAAATGTGACGATGCAGCGGAACAAAAGAATGTTATAATGAGGAGCGGGATGCCAGCAAGATATCGGAAGTTTTTGTGCGAGGGATTTTTGGAGTGAGGGGAGTTTGCTTGTAGATTGATAACCGGTTATGCAGCAATTTGACAGGGAAATTTCATGTGAGAACCATGTTTTTTTCTGGGTATAAAATATCGGGTACGAATTGAGTTTCACAGGAAAATTTGATGTGAGAACCATGTTTTTTCTGGGTGTAAAATATCGGGTACGAATTGAGTTTTACAGGAAAATTTCATGTGAAAACCATGTTTCTTTCTAGGTGTAAAATATCGGGTACGAATTGAGTTTCACAGGAAAATTTGATGTGAGAACCATGTTTTTTCTGGGTGTAAAATATCGGGTACGAATTGAGTTTCATAAGAAAATTTGATGTGAGAACCATGTTTTTTCTGGGTATAAATTATCCAAGGTACAAATTGAAAATCTTTTGAGAAGCAGTTGGAAATACGTTTAATAGTTCAAAAAAGCCCCGCATATTTAATGTGGGGCTTTTTAACGGGCAGTATTATAGAGTTTTTGTAGATTCAGCTATCTTCTGTACTTCTTCAAATGTAAGATTCCTGTAATCCTCATTTAAGATTACTGTCTGGTACAATTCCTGGGGGGAGCTGATGAGCCAGGATGAGCTTGCGGTGATGGATGGGGGAAAATGTATCCTCCAGCTGCGGGGCGTCCGCCCGTTTTTGTCGGACAAGTATGACATCACCAAGCACCCCAATTTCCAGTACACGGCGGACTGTGACGAAAAGAACCGCTTTGACATCGAGAAGTTCCTGGACCACCGGCTGAAGCTGAAGGCGAAGGACGAATTTGAGGTGATCGACGCGGACGAATGAGCGCCACGCCGTAAAGCCCCCTCTGCGGGGCTTTTTCCATGTCCGGGCGTTCCCTCCCTGTACGGAACAGCGCCCGCCTGTAATGAAGCTGCCCCCACTCACCTTACGGCAGGCATCCAACAGGCGGGCTGACTGTGCG
>CAJTOR010000007.1:6042-114529 GCA_910577675.1 uncultured Lachnospiraceae bacterium | reverse complement strand
AAGTTATACAGGTGATTGCAAAATATACGGTTAATGATTATAGATTTTCCAGATTTATTAGTTCTCTTATAGTTATGGGAGTATTCTATTCCATATATATAAAAGGGGATAATGGTAAAAGAAATCAATTTCCATATACTACATTATTAATCTTATGGGGATTACATTTTGGTAATCTTTTTATTATACGCAGCACGATAGCTTCAGCAATTTGCATATATAGTCTGCAATTTATAGCAAATAAAAGAATTATTAAATTTGTAATATGTACGATAATCGCGGTTTTGTTTCATAAAATGTGCCTGCTCTGGTTTTGTGCTTATTTCCTTTATTATACCAAGTGGTCAAGAAAATTTCTTTATGCGGGGGTAGTTGGAGGATTTATTTTTAGCCGATATCTTCCAGAATTAATTTCAAATATAAGTATAGTTTTCGGAACACGCATACATCAAAAGGTGACCAGCTATATAGTACGTGGAACGGATTTAACATACGGGTCTAATTATGATACTGCTTTTGTTCTATTCAAGGCATCAATTAATGGATTTTTTTTAATAATAGTTTTTGTAATATTATTGTATTTTCTGAAGAAAGATAAAAATATTGAATTGGCAGAAGGGGAATATAATATTTATTTATTCGGATTTATGATGCAGGTAATTACGTTAATGTGTTCTTCTGCAATTGGAAGAGTAGCAATTCCCTTTACTAGTATGCAGTATTATTTGCTTCCGAAGATTTTCAATATTAAGTATGATGGAAATTTTAGTAAAATGGTGGTATGGCTGATATTTGTGCTGTATTTATTGTTAAGAATGGTTGTTTTTGTACACAGTTCAAACTACATACCGTTTATTTTGGAGATTTAGAGGAGAAGATATGAAGATATGAAAATATTAGAGATTGCACTGATGCCTCCTGGAAAAAAATCCGGAGGAGAATTGGGTATATACCAGTCAATTTGTTCTTTATCTGCGATAGGAACAGTGGATTATATAGGACCTGATTTTAAAAGGAAGTTATTCAGTAATAATGTAAGAAAATTATTCATACTTACACCGGATAATGAATCCTTAAAATGTGAACGCATCTGGAGGTACTTATTAAAAAAAGTAAGTACTTCATTCTATTCATCATGGGCTAAAATTGAAAATAGTATAGATTGGAAATCCTATGATTTTGTTCATATAGAATTTAGCCGCTATGAGTTTATTGTTAAACAGGCACAAAAAAATGAGAAGAAAGTTTTAGTACGAGTACATAATATTGAATCCGACTACGGTTATAATATTTTTAGACTCACTCATAAGTTAGGTGATTATTTAAGATATCATTCTTTTAAAACGAACGAAAAAAAAGTAATGAAAGATGCAGACGGACTTGTTTTTTTGACAAGAAGGGATATTGATAGAGCAATAAAAAAATATGGGATTGAAAAATCGAAAGCTTTTTTAAATCCGGTTTGTATGGAAGAACAGATTGTTGATTTAAAGAAAAATAAAGGGGGTGAGGATACAATACATATTTTGATAACAGGTTCTTTTAGTTACGAGCCAAATGAAAAGGGAATAATCTGGTTTTTAGAGCATGTATGGAAAGAATTAGAAAATGGAAAAAATCAAAAAAAGTACCAGTTGACACTAGCGGGAGGCAACGCAAAAGATAGAATGATAGATTTTATCCATATTTTTAAGAATATAGATTTTGTTAATACGCCAGAGAGTATGCATCCATATTTTGAAAATGCAGATATATATGTTGCAAGTATATTTAGTGGAGCAGGAATGAAAGTAAAAGTGGCTGAATCCCTGTCTTATGGGTTGCCAGTAATCGGAACGGACTGTGCTTTAGAGGGGTATGAGATAGATTCAAAATCTATAATGGCAGCAAATAATAAGGAAGAGTTTATCAGTGCCTTATTGAAAGTGGATAAAATATCTGATAAACGTCGTGAGGTGGTTCGGAACTATTTTAAAAAGAAATATAGTATGGAAAGCAGTATCGGAAGGTATCAGAAAATAATAAATAAATTTATGGAGGCGGAAGATGGTTATAACTAAGACACCTTTTCGCATGTCTTTTTTTGGTGGGGGTACAGATATAGAAAATTATTTCAAAGAAAATAAGGGAGCTGTTCTCTCTACAACATTTGACAAGTACTGTTATGTGAATGTCCGACATTTACCAAGGTTTTTTAATTATACTACGGAGTTATCTTATTCAAAAACAGAGCGTGTTACGGATATATCGGCTATAGAGCATCCGGCTATCCGCAATGCAATGCAGATGTTGGACATGCATGAAATCAGATTAACATATGAAGCAGATCTTCCGGCTAGATCCGGACTTGGTACAAGTAGTTCTTTTGCAGTGGGAATGTTGAATGCATTTTATGCACTTAAAGGGAAGTATGCTGACAAGAAAAAATTAGCAGATGATGCAATCTATCTTGAGAGGATGCTTTGCGGGGAAGCTGGTGGTTGGCAAGATCAAGTTGCGGCATCTTATGGGGGATTTAACCGGATTGATTTTAACGTGGATGGTTATGAGATTAATCCTGTTATTATTTCACCCAGGCGAAAAAAAAGCCTGAACGAGAACCTTATGATGTTTTTTACGGGATTTACCCGGTTTTCTTCCGATATACAAAGATTGAACGAAAAAGAAGGACAGCATAATAAGTTGGCTATGTTGAAAGAAATGTTTGATTTGGTGGATGAAGCAGAAAAAATTTTAGTTGATTCATCAAAGAATCTGGATGATTTTGGCCGTCTTTTGGATTATACATGGAAATTAAAGCGTCAGACAGGGAAGGCTGTAAGTACGGATAGTATTGATGAATTGTATATAAAAGGATTGAAGGCCGGTGCACTTGGTGGAAAACTGTTAGGTGCGGGAGGAGGGGGGTTTTTGATCTTTTATGTGCAGCCGGAATATAAGGAAAATGTGAGGGATGCAATGAGCGGGTTGTTACATATCCCATTTGAATTTGAAAACGGGGGTACAAGGGTTATATATTATTCGCCGGAGGATTATGTCCCAAGGGATAATATAGTGTAAATTAAGTTTTGTAGCAGTATATATAAAATATATAAATATAATAAAAAATTTAGGAAGTGAATTAATTGAAAACAGTAATTATGGCAGGCGGAAAAGGGACAAGAATACAGTCCGTAGTTTCCGATATCCCAAAACCAATGATTAAGATCGGTAAAATTCCTGTATTGGAATACGAGATAAAGAATTTGGTGAAACAGGGTTTTACAGATATCATTATTACCGTGTCCTATCTTGGCCATATTATAAAGGAATATTTTGGAGATGGCTCTTTTTGGGGGGCTAATATAACTTATTATGAAGAGGAGTACCCGCTGGGCAATGGAGGGGCACTTTTTTTTCTGCGCAGGCAGTTGGATTCGGATTTTTTACTTTTAAATGCGGATGTTGTTTTTGATGTGGATTTTCACAGGTTTGTTAAATTTCATAAAGAAAAGGGCGGGTTGGTTACTTTGTTCACACATCCGAATTCCCATCCGTATGACAGTGGACTGATTATTGCGGATGAGAATGGTAAAGTGAAAAAATGGCTTGCGAAGGAGGAAGAACGACCAAAATATTATAAAAACTTGGTAAATGCGGGACTGCATATTATAAATCCTGCTGTTCTTGATATGGTGGATGTTGGGAATATTTATAGTAGGAAAACAGAAGTTATATCGGAAAAAATAGATTTAGATCGGCAGATTTTAAAGCCATTGGTTCAGATGGGGCAGGTATTTAGTTATAATAGCCCGGAATATGTGAAGGACATGGGGACACCGGACAGATTGCAGGTGGTGGAAAAAGATTTTTTAACTGGGAGAATCAAGGCAAAAAATTTGAGGAACAAACAAAGGGCGATTTTTCTTGACAGGGACGGGACAATCAATATTTACAAGGGGTTTCTACGCAATATTAATGATTTTGAATTGATTCAGGGGATTGGGGATGCGATACAGAGAATAAATGAACAGGGATATCTTGCTATAGTCGTGACCAATCAGCCAGTGATTGCAAGAGGAGAGTTAAGTAAGGAAGAATTGGAGGAAATACATAACCGGATGGAAACTGAACTGGGGAGGGAAGGGGCATATCTGGATGGTATTTATGTCTGTCCTCACCACCCGGATAAAGGATATGAGGGAGAAGTTGCGGAACTAAAATTTGATTGCGCTTGCCGCAAGCCGAAGCCGGGAATGCTGCTTCGCGCTGCAAAGGATTTTAATATTAACCTTGAGGAAAGCTGGATGGTTGGTGACAGTGAGAGTGATATCAAAGCTGGCAGGGCGGCGGGATGTAGGACAGCACTGGTCGGGGGGGAGGATTATGGACAGGATGTGACGGTTGTATCGGTGGCGGACTTTGTGGAACATTTTGTTAAAGAGAGTTTTGTTTAGATTACAAATTCCCCTGTTGTATGGAAGATATTAGATGATAATATTTGTCTTATTTTCTGTATAAAGGGAATAGAAAAAATAAAACTCTAGTAAATAAAATAGCAAAAATGCAAAAGAAAAAATTTCTACTAATAGAGTTTGAAAGCAACGATATAGCGCTTGTAGTTATGCAGATTCCAGAGTTTTTTAATTACCTATATATTGGGAAGGCAGGAAGGAGAAAAAGGATAAAGTATGCAATACCTGGAAAACAGATTGAAAAAACATATTGATTTACTGATCTTCCGTTATCCGGTGCTGGAGTGTATTAAGCAGGATATTACTGATGCCTATTTGCTTATGGAAAAGTGCTATGAGAATGGGGGAAAACTTTTAATTGCGGGGAACGGTGGTTCCGCTGCTGACTCGGAACATATCATGGGGGAACTGATGAAGCGTTTTAGACTTCCAAGACCTGTGAGTGATGAATATGCAAAACGGTTGCGGGAAGTGGATGGGGAGCGGGGGGATATCCTGGCAAAAACTTTAGAATGTCCCCTTACTGCAATTTCTCTTGTTGCACACGAAGCGCTTTCCACCGCTTTTTCGAATGATGTCGGCGGGAATGGAGGATTTGCACAACAGATGCTTGGTTTTGGAAAAGAAGGAGATGTGTTCCTTGGGATTTCCACATCTGGGAATAGTAAGAATATCATGGATGCAACGGTGGTGGCAAGGGCATCGGGGATTAAGGTGGTCGGGCTTACCGGGCAGGGCGGTGGGGAGCTTAGCAAGGTATCCGATGTGGCGGTGAGGGTTCCGGAAACAGAAACATATCGGATACAGGAATTACATTTGCCGATTTATCATTGCTGGTGTCTAATGTTGGAGGAGCGGTTTTATGGAAGATGAAAAGATATTATCAATCTGTATCCCATCACATAACCGTGCAGATGTTATCCTTGAAAATTTAAAGGATGTTTTAAAAATTCAGAATAATCGGTTTGATATTGTAATCACAGATACATCGGATCGCAGTGGTGATTATGAAAAATTGTTAGCGATCAGGGATACAAGGGTTAAGGTTATTCGGAATGATGTCAAATCTACCGCAATGGAAAACTGGTTCTGTGCCCTGGAAAATGCAGATGGAATATTTGCATTTCATCTGAATGACAGGGATAAGCTTATCGCTTGTAATTTACTTGGGTTTATGGCTTTTTTGGATAGGAATAAGGATTGTACAGGGGGAGTGTGTAAATTTTTATCAGAAAAAGAAGAACCGGTGCTATATTGTGGTGTAAAAAATACTGTAATGAATATGCCCTATTTCGCGTTGCATACAACGGGCATGGTGTTTCAGATGAAAAGTTGGAGAAAGATCCCCGATCGTAAGAATATATTTACCAGGGAGAAGTCAGGCTGTCATCCACATGATATGATTTTGGGCAGGCTATCTGTGATGGGGGATATGTTCCTATATACAAAACATATCTGGGAGATGGCTCCGGTGGAATTTTATAAGAAAAATCTCTCCGGAGCGGGTATGATGCGGTTTTTCGAACCAAAAGAGCGTTTGTTTGAGTTGAAATGTTGTTTGCGTGAACTGGAATCCCTAGATGTAGTGGGAGAGGAATTGAAGGTTGCGAAACGGTTGCAGATGATAAAAAACTATATCAATCTTTCAACCCTGGGGTATTTCTATCATACGGAAAGCGAATATGAAGCAATCCATTATGGAAATACTCCGCAGAAGTACAGTATATTGCAAAAAAAGAAGATTATAGATAAAGTTTTAAAATTATATCGCAGGGAACTTACCCTTCAAGGGAAAACATATGCAAGCTTAAAAAACTGGACATACCGAAATTTTATAGTTGGGGAATTAGCAAAGAAAAGTCATGTTATAAAAAGTAAACAGATGCGAAAATTATTAAGAACAATGAATAGAAAAAGGAAATTAAGAGAGGATGCAATGTTAAGATGAGAAAAATGGTGGATTATAAAAATAATTATTCAGAGAAGAAAAACTATTTTGTGAAGTGGGGGGGGGTAAAATCTGTATTGAAATTCTGCAATGGGGAGGTACCGGATAAAGTTGATATTTCGATCTGTATTCCAACATTTAAGCGTGTGGAAGAATTAGCTAAGGCAGTACAGTCAGTAAATTTACAGGGAAAAACAAGACTGGTCTGGAACCTGATTATTGTAGATAATGAATTATCGGAATTGGATGGGGATTCACCAAAGAGGAAGTTGTTAGAGGCGGTGGAAGGAATATCTTTAAAATATTATCAGAATGAGAAGAATATTGGGCTTTTCGGAAACTGGAACCGCTGTATCGAACTTGCCGATGGAAATTGGGTTTCCATGCTGCATGACGATGATTTAATTGATTCGGATTACCTGAAAACAATAGAAAGTATTATTGCTAACATAGACTATAAATCGGTAGCTTATATAAAAACAGGGGCAAGAACGGAAGAAACGACTTTCAAATCAAAGAAAGATTGTATTCGGTTAAAGTATCGTTCCAGGCTGGTTCGTTATAGGATGAGCGATGTTGAACTATTAGGACCGGCTTCGATAGGAATTTTGGGGGCACCAAGTTGTGGTACATTAATCAATAGGCAAATATTTTTAAAGGCAGGTGGCTACAATGAGGAACACTATCCATGCGAAGATGCTTATATGCCTGTGAAACTGATAAACCTTTATGGATATAAGGTATATCGGACGGTTGGGAATTTGGGTACATATCAATGGAATGACAATGTATCTTATAAAAAAGAAACCCTGATAGGGGATGCAAGGGAATTAAATTCATATCTTGAATATTACAGGAGATGGGGGAAGATTGCGAAATGCTGTTTTAAGTTATTCAGGAATGAAATAATCTGGATGGCGTATGGTGGGATGGAGAATCTGGTCAGGGAAAGTAAATACATTGTTGATAAAGAAGCCTTATTGCATGAATTGCAGGATACAATCGGGATGCCAAAGAAACGAAAAATACATATGAAGATATATATTTTTTTTAAACGGCTGCATAGCTGGATTTTAATAGGAAGAGGAATCATTTTCGGAAGGAATTATGCAAAAAATAAAAAAAGTACTTAGCATATATCAGAATTCACCTGCTTCACTTAAAGCAGGTATATGGTTTACATTCTGTAACTTGCTTTTAAAAGGTATTTCCCTGATCTCCCTGCCGCTTTTTACTAGGATGCTTTCAACAGGGGAGTATGGGATGCTGACACTTTATGCATCGACACAGCAGATTTTGGTTATTATTGCAACCTGGGATTTGGGCTATGGTGCATTCCAGAAAGGATTGTTCAAGTATAAAGAAGAGGAGATAGGGCACCTGAATGTTTCGACAGTTTTGTTTTGTAATATAGTGACAGTAATTGTATTTGGCATAATGTTTTTGTGCTATGATTTGATTAGCAGGTGGCTTTTATTTCCGAAGCGACTATTATTCCTCCTTATGCTGTTTACGATATTTCAGCCGGCATATCGCAACTGGACGTTGCAAAAGCAAAAAAATTACCAATATAAACCAGTTGTAGTGACAACTTTGTTAATCAGTGTGGGAAATGTTCTGGGAGCTTATCTTGCAGTGCGGTGGGTGGGTCGGACAGCGGATGTAAAATATGGGGCGGAGCTTTTGCTCTTCTGTGTTGTTACAGGAATATTTTGGGTAGGTTCATTACATTTCAGGCAGGTGTGGGGAAATGTAAAAAGAACCCGGGAGCATATTAAATTTATTGCCGGTTTCCAGGCTCCCTGTGTGCTGCATTCCCTCTCACTTTTAGTTTTGGGACAGGCTGACCGCCTGATGATTGGGCATATGGTTGGAAAATCACAGGCAGCTTTTTATGGGATTGCATATAACCTTGCTTCTGCCATCGCGATTTTTCAGAGTTCATTAGAAGTCGTTATGGTCCCATGGAGATACCGCAAGCTTGAAGGAGGATATTATGACAAAATAAGCAGGAATTCAAACACACTGTTATTTTTTGTGGGATGTTTTATCTGTCTTTTTATTTTAGTTGCACCGGAGGCGATGATGCTTTTATTTACGGAAGATTATCAGGAGGCTGTCTTTAGCATCCCCCCGATTGCTTTAAGTGTTTACTTTATATTTCTTTATTCTATTTTCACCAGCATTGAAACATATTTTGAGAAAACAAAATACATTATGTATGTATCCCTCGTGTGCAGTGCCTTGAATATAGTATTGAATTATTTGTTGATTGATCTGTTTGGCTATGTCGTGTGCGGCTATACCACTTTGCTTTCCTATGTTTGTTTTGCGGTGGGGCATTATTATTTTATGAGAAAAGTCTGTAATGAAAAAATACCGGGGGTTCGGTTATTCTGCGGGAAAAAGATCGTGATGCTCAGCGTGGCTTTTACGATTTTTACTTTTGTTGTTACAGCCATATATCCACATGTGTTTCTACGGTATCTGATTTTGTTATTGCTCTGTGCCGCAGCGGTGATTTTCCGGAATAAAATAATGGAATCTATAAAAAATGAATTGAAGTAGAGCATCCGTTTTAATCATAAATGCGGGGGATAGCTTTTTAGGAAGGTACGAAAATAAAATATAAAGGAGAACAAAGTTATGTTATTTAATTCGATCCAATATATGATTTTTCTTCCAGTGTTTTTTCTTATTTACTGGAAAATAAATAACAGATATCGAAATGTTTTCATTCTGATAGCAAGTTATTTCTTTTATATGTGCTGGAATGTCAGATATGGTGTCCTGATTTTTGCCATCTCAATGTTAGCCTATGTGGTTGCGTGTTTTATGGAGAAAGACAAGTGCAGGAAGAAAATATACTTGGTCTTGGGGATCTGCTTTACAGTGGGTGTGTTAGGTTATTTCAAATACTTTAATTTTTTGCTTGGAAGTATTTATGGAATTGCCAATATGGTTTCAATCCCTGTGGTACAGCGATACTATGATATTGTGCTCCCGGTAGGAATATCGTTTTTTTCATTTCAGGCTATGGCATATATGATTGACTGTTATAGGGGAGAGATAAAGGCAGAGAAAAATATAATTGATTTTCTGGCATATATTTCTTTCTTCCCACAGTTGGTGGCGGGACCAATCGAAAGAACAAAGAATCTGATGCCCCAGATGAAAGCCGAAAAGCATTTCGACTATGGAAAGGCATCCGCAGGAATGAAGATTATGATGGTTGGTTTTTTTAAAAAACTGGTTGTTGCGGATACACTGTCAACATATGTTGATGTTGTGTTTGGACAGATATTAAATTACAAAGGTTTTACACTTGTGATTGCTGTATTTTTCTTTACATTCCAGATTTATTGTGATTTTTCTGGTTATTCAGATATAGCAATTGGTTCTGCGAAGATATTGGGGATTGATTTGATGGATAATTTCAAAAGCCCATATTTTTCCCGGTCGCTTCGGGAGTTTTGGGCAAGATGGCATATTTCTCTTTCCACTTGGTTCAGGGATTATGTATATATTCCACTGGGAGGGAACAGAAAAGGCAGGGTGAGAAGGAATGTTAATGTGATGGTTACATTCCTGCTTTCTGGTTTATGGCACGGGGCAGATTGGTCATATGTGATATGGGGGGGGGGTACATGGGTTAGGTCAAATAGTTTCAAATGTGCTTTATAGGAAAGATCGAAAAAAATTACCGGCATTTGTGGGGATTGTTTTTACTTTTCTGTTTTGTATGATTGGATGGGTATTTTTCAGGGCGGCCAATATTGGTGATGCAGCCTATTGGTTTTCGAATTGCCTTGCGGGAATTGGCGATCCAGTACAGTATATTACTGAGGGCGTTGCCGCCATAGATAGGATGAATGGAACCTTAGTTTTGATATCCGTTATTTTTTCCCTGTTCATTTTGTTAATTATAGATATCATATCCTATCGTTATGGATATGTGGAATGGATCAATAAAAGAACAGCCGCAGTTAGATATTTAATATATGCGGGGATGTTGGTCATCACGATCTTTCTCCAGGCATCAGAAACTGCAACGTTTGTTTATTTTCAATTTTAAAGGGGGATCACAAGATGAAAAGATTTGCAGGGATTTGTATTGTGACGGGTGTTCTTTGTGTGTTGTTAACAGTTCTATCTTCTGTTCTTATTGATCCTTATAATGTGTTCCACGTTGATAGGATACGGGATAATGGCGTAGAACCGAACAAGAACTATATTAAAATGAGCTATCTTATCAAGAATCCGGATCGTTTTGATAGTCTGATTGTCGGTTCGTCGCATGTGGGTGCGCTTCATGTGGAACAAATGGCAGATGAACGGTGTTATAATATGACCTGTCCGGAAGCATTGCCTTGTGAGCAACTAGAGAATTTAAAAACATTGATTAAAAATAATGTTATCCCAAAGAGGATTTATCTTGGTGTAGATAGCTGGTCGTACAGAGGGGATCCTGAAAGACATCTCAAAGATAAAAGGACAATTTCATATGAAACTCTGCTGGATAAAAAAAATTTGTATAAGAATTATATCGATCCACGAAATGCGCTATTTTCGCTTGTCAGTACCATGGGACATACAAAAAATCCGGATTTTACTCAGATTTTTTATGATTATGGATGGATGATCGGTTATGATATGCAATCTGCATACGATTGGAGCAAGATTGATGAGTATGACTCCGGTGTTACCAACCGGCTGGATGAAACAATAGAAGAAATTGAGGAATATATAAATTTGTGTAAAGACAAAGGAATAGAATTGATTATTTTTATCAATCCGTATTGTGCCGAAGAATTTCGAAAAGATTTAGAAAATGGCTATAAGGAGTTTTTGGAAAAGCTGGCAAACCTACACCCATATTATAATTTCTGTGGCATAAATGAGTATACAGTAAATCATGATTTATTTATCGACCCTTCGCATTATAATGCATACTTGGGGGATGAGATACTGGATGTTCTTACAGGTGTGGGGAAAGCAGATGGGGATACAGGTTGGGGAATGTATGTCACGACAGATAATATAAAGAAGTTTTTTGATGTATTAGTACCGGAAGAAATGGTATCAGTACATTGATGTGTTAATGTGAGGAAAGGAGCGGAAAAGGGATTATGAAACTTATCATCTTAGCCGGTGGCTTCGGCACCCGGATATCAGAAGAGGCGAGATACAAGCCAAAACCAATGCTTGAAATCGGTGGGATGCCGATCCTGTGGCATATCATGAAAATCTATTCCCACTATGGTGTGAACGAGTTTATCGTGTGCGCGGGTTACAAACAACATGTGATTAAGGAGTGGTTTGCGGACTATTTCCTCCATACCTCGGATGTCACCTTTGACTATACCAGGGGCAATAACGAGATGGTGGTACATAACAAGCATGCGGAACCATGGAAAGTAACCGTGGTGGATACGGGGCTTAACACAATGACGGGCGGCAGGATCAAACGGGTAAGGGAATATGTGGGGGAGGAAACCTTCATGCTGACCTACGGGGATGCCGTGGGGGATGTGGATATCGGGGCCTTGCTTTCATGCCATAAGCGGCAGGGGAAGATGGGGACGGTTTCGATGTACAATTTCGGGCAGAACAAGGGGGTTGTGGAAGTTGGGAAGGACGGGCTTGTCGAGGCATTTCGGGAGAAATCGGATTTTGACGGGGATTTAATAAACATCGGTTTCATGGTTTTTGAGCCAAAGGTGTTTGACTATATTGATGGGGACATGACAACATTCGAAAAGGAGCCGCTTAACCGCCTGGTGGCTGAAAAGCAACTGGCAGGGTACCTGCACCGGGGGTATTGGCAGTGTATGGATACGCTGAGGGAGAAACAGCAGATTGAAAAGCTCTGGGAAGCCGGGCAGGCTCCATGGAAACTGTGGGAGTAACGGATGGGCTTTATTTTGGGTTTGGGAAAGTAGCCAGTTTTGGTTATGGTTCCTGTATAAGTGGAAGGATAGGGGTTTTATGTTTGACTTAAATTTTTATCGTGGGAAAAGGGTTTTTATCACAGGGCATACCGGCTTTAAGGGGGCGTGGCTGTGCAAATTGCTTTCCGGCGCGGGGGCGGTGGTGACGGGGTATGGCCTCAAGCCGCCCACCGCGCCGTCGTTGTTTGGGCTTGCGGGTATTTCGCGGGATGTGGATTCCGTGACCGGGGACATCCGTGATTATGTGACATTGAAAAAAGCCTTTGACGCGGCAGCGCCCGAGATTGTCCTGCACCTTGCGGCACAGCCAATTGTGCGGGAAGGATATAAAGACCCGGTTGGGACTTATGGGACCAATGTGATGGGGACGGTGCATATCTTGGAATGTGTCCGGGAAAGCAGCTGCGTAAAATCCTTCCTGAATGTGACGACCGACAAGGTCTACCGGAACCGGGAGTGGGTCTGGGGTTACCGGGAGGGGGAGGAACTTAATGGGTTTGACCCGTATTCGAATTCGAAATCCTGTTCTGAGCTTGTGACACACAGCTACAGGGACAGTTTCTTTGCGGATGGCGCAGTGGCGATATCGACTGCGCGTGCGGGAAATGTGATAGGCGGTGGGGATTTTGCGGATGACCGCATCCTACCAGATTGTGTGCGGGCGGCATCCGCCGGGAAAAAAGTGATCGCGGTGAGGAACCCCTATTCCACCAGGCCGTACCAGCATGTGCTGGAACCGCTGTATGCTTACCTGATGATCGCGGGGATGCAGTACATGGATCGGGGTTATGCGGGCTGTTATAATGTGGGGCCGGATGAGTCGGACTGTTTCCAGACTGGTGCCCTGGTGGATCTTTTTGTAAAGCACTGGGGGGAAGGGCTCTCATGGGAAAACCAGGCGGACGGCGGACCACACGAGGCGAATTTTTTGAAGCTTGACTGTTCCAAGCTAAAGGCAACTTTTGGATGGGCACCGCGCTGGAACCTTGACCGGGCGGTGGAAAAGACCGTGGAGTGGGGGAAATGCTATCTGTCCGGCGGGGATGTGCGCGCCTGCATGGATAAGCAGATACAGGAATTCTTTGGGGATGGGGGAGTTTCCTGGAAGGCCGGATGCCGGGATAGGACATAGGCAGCCCGTCTTTCTGGCGGTATGATGGGATAAATTTGTGGATGGAGGGAAAAGAATGGCGGATTGGAAGGATGAATCGGAAGCCCGCGCGCAGATTAAGGCGCTCGTGGCGGATTATTACCATGATTTTAAGGAAAAAAAAGAAGGGTTTGTGCCGGGGGACCGGGTTAGTTACGCCTCCCGTGTATTTGATGAGAAGGAGATGCAGGCACTGACGGACGCGATGCTTGATTTCTGGCTGACGACGGGGCGTTTCTCGGGGGAGTTTGAGCAGGGCTTTGCAAAATGGATTGGCGTGAAGTATGCCCACCTGGTAAACAGCGGTTCTTCCGCGAACCTGCTTGCCTTTATGGTGCTGACCGCGCCGGAACTTGGGGAAAGACAGATAAAGAGGGGGGATGAGGTGATCACGGTGGCATGTGGTTTCCCAACCACCATCGCACCAATCCTCCAATATGGTGCCGTCCCGGTTTTTGTGGACATGGCGGTCCCACAATACAATATCGATGTGGGAAGGCTGGAAGGGGCCCTCTCAAAAAAGACAAAGGCGGTCATGCTTGCCCATACCCTGGGGAACCCATTTGACCTTGCGGCGGTCAGGGCGTTCTGTGAAAAACATAATTTGTGGCTGATCGAGGACAACTGCGATGCCCTTGGCTCGGAGTATACGATAAATGGGGAAACAAAGTATACGGGGACCTGGGGGGACATCGGGACAAGCAGTTTTTACCCGCCGCACCATATGACCATGGGGGAGGGGGGCTGTGTGTATACGGATAACCCCCTCCTGCACTGGCTGATCCTTTCCTACCGGGACTGGGGGCGCGACTGTATCTGTGGGTCGGGGCAGGACAACCTTTGTGGGCACCGTTTTGACGGGCAGTTTGGGGAACTGCCGGGGGGTTACGACCACAAGTATGTTTACAGCCACTTAGGGTACAACCTGAAAGTGACGGACATGCAGGCCGCCATCGGGTGCGAGCAGCTAAAGAAGTTCCCATCCTTTATCCGGCGCAGGAGGGAGAACTGGGAGAGGCTGCATAGGGCACTTTTGCCGGTGCAGGACCGGCTGCTCCTGCCACAGCCAGCGGAGAACAGTGTGCCGTCCTGGTTTGGTTTCCTGGTTACGGTAAAGCCGGGGAGCGGGCTGTCAAGGAATGAAGTCACGCGTTTCCTGGAGGGGCATAATATCCAGACAAGGCTGTTATTCAGCGGGAACATAATAAAGCATCCCTGCTTTGACCAGATACGGGGGACGGATGCGTACCGTGTGGCGGGGACATTGGAAGTGACGGATTTTATCATGGGGAATACCTTCTGGGTTGGCGTGTACCCGGGTATGACGGATGCGATGATAGATTATATGGCAGAGATGATTATGGAGGCTGTAAAACTGTAAATATAGAAGTGGAAATGGATACTGTAAATTTGGATGAATTGGCGGGAAGGGGATGGGAGGATGCGGGTTTTGCTAACTGGGGCGACGGGATTTGTGGGGAGCCATTTACTGCGGGGGCTATTGGAGGACGGGCATGCCGTGTGTGTGGTGAAGCGCAGTTTTTCCGATCCCTGGCGGGTTGAAAAACTTCTTTTGGGCTGTGTGGTATATGACCTGGATAAAACAGGAACCGCTAAGATTTTAAAAGATACCCCGGTGGATTGTATTGTACATTGTGCCACCCACTATGTGCGGGATAACCGGGAGTACCAGAAAAACATAGATTCGAACCTGCTCTTCCCACTCGAACTCCTGGGGAGGGCGAAGGAGCATGGGGTGAAATATTTTATTAACACCGCCACGTTTTTTGAAGACCAGCTTGATGGGAGGAAGGATTTTAACAGCGCGGTGTATTCGCACAGCTATGTTTTGTCAAAAGCGCAGTTTGCGCAGTGGGGGGAGCTGCTTGCACTCGAAGGTGGGTCAGCTTTTATCAGCCTCAAGCTCCACCATGTGTATGGCGGGATGGACAATGGGGGGAAATTCATCCCATATGTTCTGCGCCAGTGCAGGGGGAATGTGCCATCCCTCGCGCTAAGTGTGGGGACACAGCAGAGGGATTTCATCCATGTGTCCGATGTGGTGGCGGCGTACCGTGCGGTCATTTCGCATCTGGAAAGGCACGGCGCAGCGGGGTATCGGACATATGAGGTTGGGACAGGACGTGCGCGCAGCATAAAAGAGTTTGTGGGGCTGATCCACCGTGCCGTCGGCAGTACCACCCGCCTTGAATGGGGGGCACTGCCGATGGGGAAAGGGGAACTGATGTATTCGAGGGCGGATAATTCTGCGTTAAGGGAACTTGGCTGGGAACCAGGGATTGTGGAGGATGCGGAAATAGAAAAAATCTTCCGGGGGGGGGTATTTAGATACAGACAGATAAACACTATGGGGTACCACCGGGAAAGGTGGTGTGCCTAGATGTGTGCTGCGATGAAAAAAGCTGTGGTCACGGGGGCAAGCGGCTTTTTGGGGCTCCCGCTGTGCAAGGCATTGCTCGAAAAGGGGGTCGTGGTCTTTGCGGTAGTCCGGGAGGGGACGGATGGGAACCCCCGCTTGTTGGGACTGCCGGGGATCCGGGTCATACGCTGCAATTATGGGGGGTATGCAAACCTTGCCGGGATGGTCGGGGAAAATGACATTGATACCCTGTTCCATATGGCATGGGCGGGTGTGAACGGGGGAGGGAAGGCGGAATATGCAGTCCAGTTGGACAACCTCCGTGCCGCCTGCGACATTGTCCATGCGGGCAGTGGGATGGGGTGCCGCCGCATCGTGTTCCCCGCGACGGTCTCGGAGTACAGTGTGTATGAGATGATGGGGACGGGGGAAACACCGCCGGGGAACACGCTCTACCACAGTGCGAAGCTGGCGGCGGATTTCTTTATGAGGACGCTTGCGGGCACGCTCGGGATGGAGTATGTCCGTGCGTTGGTCCCATCCGTCTACGGACCATGCTTTGACCGGAAGGCGACCATCTTCCTGCACCAGAGCATAATGAAGTTAATGGACGGGGAACCCTGCCCCTTCACTTCCGGCATGCAGCCATATGATTTTGTATATGTGTCGGATGCGGTGGAGGCATTTGCCCGGCTGGGGGAGATGGGGAAAAGGGGACGGACTTACTATATCGGGCACCCGCCAAGGAAGTTAAAGGACTTCCTCCTGGAGATGAAAGAGGAGGTTGCCCCGCATGCCGTGCTTGGGTTCGGGGAGCTGCCGGATACGGGGCTGGTCCTCGACTACAGCCGGTTTTACAGTGACGCGCTGTTTGAGGATACCGGGTTTTGCCCTAAGGTTTGCTTCCGGGAGGGAATAAGGAGGACGGTGGCATGGCTCCGATCGGGGGAGTAGCCAGGTTTTAACAGGGGGAGGATGGAAGGATATGCAGCGGAAAAAAGTGGTGCTTGGGGCGGGGATTGCCGGGCTTGGGGTGTACCATGCGGACCCATCGGCAGAAATTTATGAGGCATCGGATGGTGCAGGGGGGCTCTGCGGCGGGTTTTCGGTCGGGGATTTCTATTTTGACCGGGCGGTGCACCTGTCGTTCTCAAAAGACCCGCTGGTGCGGGAAATCTTTGACCGGACCCCGCAGTACACCCATATCCCGTCGCCCTATAGTTTTGTGCATGGGACATGGCTCCGGCACCCGGCGCAGAACAACCTGTATCCCCTGCCGCCCGGGGAGAAAGTGGAGGCGGTCAAGGGGTTTTTGAAGCGGAAGGGACGGGGGAGGGATACCGGGAGTTTTGCCCAGTGGCTTTTGGATGGGTATGGGGAGTACCTGTATGGGATGGTCTTTAAACCCTACAATGAAAAGTACTGGTGCACCGACCTTGAAGGGATGGGGACTGCCTGGATTGGGGATCGGATTTACCAGCCCACGCTCGATGAAGTACTGCTTGGGACTTATATGGGGGAAACGCCGAATACCTACTATGCAAAAAAGATGTACTACCCGATCGGGGGGGGGTACTTTCAGTACTTAAAAGGGATGGTGGGGGAGGCGATGTCCCGCGGGAAACTGCACCTTTATAAAAAAGCAGTAAGGGTTGACCCGGTAGGGCGGATGGTCTATTTTGCCGACGGCACAAAAACGCAGTATGATGGTCTGTATTCCTCCATCCCGCTGCCGGAATTGCTCCGCATGGTGGACGGGGTGCCAAAGGGGATCTTAGGGAAAGGGGAGGGGCTTGAACATACGGGGGTTGCCCTGGTTTCCATGGGGCTTAGGGGATGCCGGGTGGGGAAGCTTTGGTTTTATATCCATGATGCGGACATCATGGCGGCAAGGGCATATATGCCATCCGTAAAGTCCAGGGCCAATGCGCCGGATGGCTGTGCCTCCATCCAGTTCGAGATTTATTTCAACGGCAGGCACGGGGGTGCACCGGGGGAGGGGGCTGCGGTTGCAGACTGCCTGGCCGCGCTTGAAAAGCTTGGGGTTGCGGGGCGGGGGGATGTGCTGTTTACGGATTACCGGGTATTGCCTTACGGGAACATCATCGGCCTAAAACAGACGGAAAAAGATTTGCCGGGGATCCTTTCCTGGCTTAAAGAGGTGGGGATCACACCGGTTGGCCGGTTTGGGAGATGGGAATATTTGTGGAGTGACCAGGCATTTTTGTCGGGTTACCATGCAGGGATAGAAGGGAAAGGGTAGGGGGCGCATTGTACGCCTGTGCATTTCAGGAAGGGGGAAGGCAGGATGCAGGGGTTTGAATTTGTCCCACTGGGGCTCCCGGACGTGTGGCTGATCAAAAATTTCCATGCGGGGGACAACCGGGGCGGGTTTACAAAGATTTTTGAGAGGGGGATTTTTTTGTCCCACGGGGTCACGTTTACCGCGGATGAGGTCTTTGCCTCCGTTTCCGCAAAAAATGTAGTCCGCGGCCTGCATTTCCAGACCTGCCGCCCGCAGGCAAAGCTTGTGGCGGTTCTTTCGGGGGAGGTCTGGGATGTGGCGGTGGACCTGAGGCCAAAGAGCAGGACCTTTGGGAAATGGGTGGGTGTGTGGCTAAGTGCAGAAAACCACCATGCCCTGTATATACCAAGGGGTTTTGCCCATGGGTTTGCCTCCCTTTCGGATGGCACGGTCATGCTTTACCAGTGTGAGGGGGCATATGACAGGGAAACGGACACGGGAATCCGGTTTGATGACCCGGGGCTTGCAATCCCCTGGCCGGTGGGGGAGGGGGATGCCATCCATTCGGAGAGGGATCTGGGGCTGATGGGGCTTGAGGAATATTTGCGAAGACCGATGGAGGTTTAAGGAAAAATTTGAATAATTGGTTAAAAAATTGAAATTGGATAATTAAACAGAATTGATTTATTATGAAAGTGAGGTATCCATGCAATTTCGAGATTTAAAACGCCAGTACCAAGTCTTAAAAGATAAACTTGACCCCGCTATATCCGAAGTTCTTACAAACGCCGATTTTATTTCCGGCAGTGCAGTATCGGAGCTTGAAAGGGAACTGGCGGAGTATGTGGGGGTAAAACACTGTATTACCTGTGCGAATGGGACGGATGCGCTCACCCTTGCTTTAATGGCATGGGGGATTGGGGAAGGGGATGCGGTCTTTGTACCCGACTTTACTTTTTTTGCCACGGCGGAAACGGTTGCTTATGAGGGAGCAGTGCCGGTATTTGTCGATGTGGAGGAATCTTCGTTTAACCTTTTGCCACAGTCGTTAGAAAAAGCGGTTTGTGAGGTGTTAAAGCAGGGAAAATTAACACCAAGGGCGATTATTGCAGTGGATTTATTTGGGCAGCCGGCTGATTTTGTCCGGATTCGGACGATTGCCAAGCGATATGGGCTTTTGCTTTTGGAGGATGGAGCGCAGGGATTCGGCGGCAGGATCGGGGAAAAAAGAGCATGCAGTTTCGGGGATATATCGACGACCTCCTTTTTCCCGGCAAAACCTCTGGGATGTTATGGGGATGGTGGTGCCGTTTTTACGGATCATGATTCGTGGGCAGAATTAATCCGCTCTTACCGGGTTCACGGGAAAGGGAAGGACAAGTATGATAATATCCGGGTCGGGATGAATTCGAGGCTGGATACGTTGCAGGCGGCAGTATTGAGGGTGAAATTAGAGGCGTTTCGGGAATATGAACTGGAAGCGGTAAACTGTGTGGCAGCGCGTTATGCGGATGGATTAAACGAACTGGTGGGAATTCCTATAGTGGAGGAAGGTTTTTATTCCAGCTTTGCACAGTATTCCATATTACTTGCATCAGAAAAAGAGAGGGAGGGTTTAAAGGAATTTTTAAAAAAGAGGGATATTCCAAGTATGGTATACTACCCGAAAGCAATGCACGAATTGGAAGCATTCAGGGTGGTGCCGCACTTTGTGGAATTAAATAATGCCTCAGATATTTGTGGACGGGTATTAGCGCTGCCGATACATCCGTATCTGACGGAGGAGGAACAGGATAAAGTGATTGGGGCGGTAAAAGATTATTTTTTAAGATAAGAAAGGGAAAAAGGTATGGAAGAACGGACATATGAACCGGAGATTAGTATAGGAAAAATTATTTATCGTATTTTTCGCGATTGGCGCAAAATTTTTGTAATTGCCCTGATTATCGCAGTGATTGCCGGAGCGGGGAATTTTGTCCTGAAAAAGGTGAAAACATCCGATGGAGAATATTTAAAAAAAGTCGAGGAAAATTTTGCCCGTGAGCTTACCGCCTTTGAGGCCACCGGTGCAACTTTACAGCGCGAGATTATTAATCTTGAGGAAACTAGGTCACAGAGGGAGGAATATAATGAAGCCTCCATCCTGATGAAAATAAATCCGTTTCGTGAGTTTAACGCATCCTTACAGCTTTATATTGCGACTGATTATCAGATTGTGCCGGAACTTACTTATCAGAATATCGATCTGTCAAACCGGATTCTCCGTTCCTATGTTACCTATATGCTTAACGGCGGGATGTATCAGTATATTATGGATCATCTTTCCCAGCCTGTAGAGTTGCGCTATTTAAAAGAGGTACTTTCGATCTCCCCGGATTATGATAACCGGATGGTAACGCTAAGTGTGCGCCATGTGGATGTGCAGGAGTGTGAAGAGATTTTAAATTATGCATTGGAGGCAATTACAGCGAAGCAGTCGGAAATTGTTGAAGCGATTGGTGAGCATGAATTAAATTCAGTTAACCAGGCGGTGTATGAGGCTGTGAATCTGGAATTGGATGAATGGCAGAAAGCAAATATCCAGTATGTTTCCGAGCTCAGTATTATATTGCAGGAAAAAGCCGAGGAATATGCAAAATGGGAGGCATCTCCAAGACCACAGAAGGAATACACCGTTTCGGGGATTGTAAAGAATTCCATTAAAAAAATGATTTTGGGGTTCTTAGTTGGGGCAGTTCTTGCCGCCGCATTTATTGCATTTTACTATATTATGTCCGACAAACTTCAGGATGCAAATGATTTGAAAGGGCGTTTCGGTTTGCGGGTGATTGCACAGATTCCAAGGGTGCATAAAAGCAGGGTTTTTGTTGGTTTTGACCGGCTTTTTGCACGTATGGGCGGACTCCCCTTTAAGGAAAGTGATGTGGCGGCGCTTGCCATGGTTGCAGCGGGGAGCGTTATGGCGGAACTTTCAGCGCGCGAAATATGCGAAGTACAGGGCGGGGAGAAAGAAAAGGAGAAGAATCTAAAAATTGCTTTTACAGGGAATATAGCATTTGAAGAGGTAAAAAAGCTTTTGTCTGAAATGGGATTGGAAAACAAAGCATTTGCCCGGTGCGTCCCGAATATCCTGCGCGACCCGGGCGCTGTGCCTGCGGTGATGGAAGCGGATTATGTGATTTTAGTAGAAGCGCAGGAGAGAAGTACTTACTCCGAAATAGAGAGGGAACTTGAGCAGCTTCTGGCTTGGAAGAAGAAGGTGCTCGGTGTGGTTGTGGTTGATGTGGATGCCATTCCATAAAACATTGTGTTTGGGTTCTATTGACACTTTATTTATTTTTTGTACAAGGACGGGCAGAACTATAAAAATCCGGCTCTGCCCGTTAGAAAACATGTTTGAAAATTTTATTTTTCTAACCGATCAAAACGTTCTTTCCCTCAAATGCAAATCCATATGTCCGGATATGATTTGCAGGAATACCTTCTGAGATCAGTCCGGCGGCATAGTTCATTTTTTCAATTTGTTCTTTTGCTGTCCGGACAGTATCATTCAGATTCTCTTCATTTTTCTTATTGTGTACTTTAAATTCTATAATAATTGCATGATCTTCTTTATTTTTTGGTTTTAGCATAATGTCATAACGCCCATATCCGCTTTCGCGGTTGGAGGTAATAGTATATCGGTCGGCTAAATCCACCATCAGTCCCAGTACAAACCCATGGTAAAAACATTCCGGTTTGCTGGATGATTTTCCAGTGTCAAAGAAACTGAAAGTGGAAAGTGTAATATCGTTCATGTATAAATTCATTTCTTCTATGTCATTGCGCAGGAGAGCTGCAAGAAAACCATTATAATGTGTATTGCATATTCCAAACCATCCGCGGATCATGTTCTTAAACATTCGTTTTACTTCATTGTTTGTCAGTTTTAGATCATATTCTTCTTCCTCCGTTTCGGGAGGCATTGTGTATTTTTCTACTTTTAAATATCCACTGGCAAGCAGCAGGCTCCAGATAGCAGTTTCATCCTTTCTTAGCTGGTCAAATGCAATCTGCTCGTCAATTCTTGTATGAAAAGTATTTCCGCTTAATAAATCCTCCGTAATCATTTTTACATTGCCATTTCCTTCGCGGATCAGGGTGCTGACAAGGCTGTTGCTGCTGGTATTTGCCCAATAGGGATTAAGTTTTTTCTTGTCAAGAAAATTAATGATTGACCAGGGGTTATAAATATCTGTTTTATTACCGAAAGTAAATCCATCATACCAGTATTTTATTTTACTCTCATTCTCGTAAAGATCGAACTCAATCAGGGCATCTGAAACTTCTTTTTGGGTAAAACCAAAGGATTCGGCATATTTATTTGAAGTTGAAGTTACGACTTCCATATTGTTCAGATCAGAAAAAATCGATTCTTTGCTGATCCTAGTAATTCCTGTCATAATTGCACGTTCAAGATATGGATTTGATTTAAAGGTAGAGTTGAAAAGATTTCTGATAAATGAAATCAGTTCATCCCAGTAGTTGTTTATAAAGGCTTCCTGCATCGGAGTGTCGTACTCATCCAGCAGGATAATAACTTTTTTGCCGTAATAGCGCTGCATAAAATCGCAGAGAGTTTGAAGGGAAATTGCCATATTAATTCCCGGCATATCTTCTGTTATACTGTTAAAATATTTTAATTCTCTCCTGGTTAAAATACCTGAGTCACAAAGATAATTATTCTTATCATATAAAGTGGCGATCATCTGGCAGATATCCCTTTTAGTTTCCTCAAAAGTATTTCCTTTGATACCCGAAAAAGAAAGGCTGATTACCGGGAAGGTACCCTGCAATTCCTGAAATTTTTTATCTTCCCAAATTTTTAAACCGGAGAACAATTCTCCCTTCCCGGAATATTTCAGGGAAAAGAAACGTTCAAGCATATGAAGTGTCAGTGTTTTTCCGAAGCGTCTTGGGCGCATGATTAAGGTGACACTGTCCGCATTTTCCCACCATTCTTTAATAAAATCTGTTTTATCAATATAGAAATAATTGTTTGAAATAATTTCTTCAAAATCCTGATTGCCAATGGAAACAGTTCTTGCCATTTATATTCTCCTCCTTTTGCTGGTAATTATAACATTTCTATATTATATTTGCAATGCAGAAGTTGTATCTGAGAAAAAATCACCGGAAGATAAAATTTCTTGCAATCTTTCCTGCGATATCGTAAAATAAAACCTGACCATGCCCGTTTCGGGAATTTCCCGAAAGAAAGGCAGCGAGAAAGGAATAAAAATCTATGAGAGAACTGGCATTGTCCGACGAGATATTGCTCCGTGTCGAAAAGCCCGCGCGCTATATTGGCGGCGAGGTGAATTCAGTAATGAAGGAGAAAGAAAAAGTTGAGATCCGTTTTTGCATGTGTTTTCCGGATGTGTATGAAGTGGGGATGTCCCATCTCGGCATCCAGATACTGTATGATATGTTTAACAAGCGGGAGGATACCTGGTGCGAGCGGGTTTATTCCCCGTGGGTGGACCTTGACAGGATTATGCGCGAAAACAATATACCACTTTTTGCGCTGGAATCGCAGGAGCCGGTGAAAAATTTTGATTTTCTCGGCATTACATTGCAGTATGAGATGTGTTATACAAATATTTTGCAGGTGCTTGACCTTTCCGGAATTCCCCTGTTGGCAAAGGATCGCGGGGAGGATGACCCCATTGTAATCGGAGGGGGTCCATGTTCCTATAATCCGGAGCCGATCGCAGAGTTTTTTGATTTCTTTTATATAGGGGAGGGCGAAACGGTCTATGACCAGGTGCTGGATGCCTACAAGGAAAACAGGAAAAATGGTGGGAGCCGCATGGATTATCTGGCTAAGGTTGCTGCCATAGAGGGGATGTATGTGCCTGCCTTTTACCGTGTAACTTATCATAAGGATGGAACCATAGCTTCCTTTTTGCCGGATCACCCTGCGGCAAAACCAGTGATCCGAAAACAGGTGGAGATGGAACTTAGCGATACATTTTATCCGGAAAAGCCGGTTGTCCCGTTTTTAAAAACAGTTCAGGATCGAATTGTGCTTGAAATACAGCGCGGGTGTATCCGCGGCTGCCGTTTCTGTCAGGCAGGTATGTTATACCGGCCTATCAGGGCGCGTGACCTTGAATTTTTAAAGGAGCGCGCGAAGCTGATGATTGAAAATACCGGGCAGGATGAAATTACATTAAGTTCTCTTAGTTCGAGCGATTACAAGGAACTGCCGGAGCTTGTTTATTATCTGATTGAGGAGATGCCGGGGCAGAAGGTTAATATTTCCCTGCCTTCCCTGCGCATTGATGCGTTTGCGCTAGATGTGATGGGAAAAGTGCAGGATATCCGCAAGAGCAGTCTTACCTTTGCCCCGGAGGCGGGTTCGCAGCGCATGAGGGATGTGATTAACAAGGGACTTAGCGAGCAGAATATTTTGCAGGGTGCAACGGATGCTTTTCGGGCTGGGTGGAACAAGGTAAAACTTTATTTTATGCTTGGGCTTCCGGGTGAAATGAAGGAGGATATCGCGGGGATTGCGGAGCTTGGGGATAAAATTGCGCAGTGTTATTACGGACTTCCAAAGGATGTGCGCAGCGGGAAGCTTGAGATTGTAATCAGCACTTCGTTTTTTGTGCCTAAGCCGTTTACACCATTTCAGTGGGTGCCGATGGATGCGATGGAGGATTTTTTAAAAAAGCAGCGCATTGTCAGCGCGCGCCTGAAAGAGCTTAGGAATTGCCGGAGCATAAGATATAACTGGCATGATGCGGATACTACATTGATGGAGGGGATTTTTGCAAGAGGTGACCGAAGGCTTGCGAAATCCATACTGGATGCTTACCGGGCGGGATGTTTTTATGATGCCTGGTCGGAGCATTTTAAATTTGATGTCTGGATGGATATTTTTGAGAAAAACGGGGTGGATATAGAATTCTACACGACAAGAAAGCGCGAAAAAGATGAGATTTTCCCGTGGGATTTTATTGATGCCGGGATTACTAAGGAGTTTTTGTGGCGCGAATATGAGAAGGGACTTTCGGGTGAAGTAACACCAAACTGCCGCAAAGCCTGTGCCGGCTGCGGGGCGAATATCTTCCATGGCGGGGTATGTTATGAAGAGCGTGAAAAATCCCTCGAAAAAAAGGATGAAAATCCGGCTGTTAAAGAGGGGGACGAAAGGCAGATGCAGGGAGGTGAAAATATATGATAGCGCGGGTGAAGTTTTCGAAATATGGTTTTACGAAATTTATTGGGCATCTTGATGTGGTGCGGTATTTCCAGAAGGCAATACGCCGCTCGGGGCTTGCCGTCGTATATTCCGAGGGATTTAGCCCACACCAGCTATTGTATTTTGCTGCGCCTTTGGGGCTTGGGCAGACGAGCGACGGGGAATATATGGATGTGGAACTAAAGGAGGAATATCCCCTCGAGGAGATTAAGGAGCGGCTAAGTGCCGCAATGTCAGAAGGTTTTGCGGTTTGGTCGGTCACGCGTGTTCCGGACTGGCAGCCGGGAAAGAAAAAAGAGTCGTTAATGTCGCTTACGGCATGTGCGGATTATATGGTATCCGTAAAAGATGACAAGGTGGACGGGAAGGATTACGCCGGATATTTTAAAGACTTTCACGAAAAATTCAGGGAATTTTTGCAGCGCCCGGAAATTATGGTGGAGAAGGAATCAAAAAAAAGTACGAATACGGTGGATATCCGCCCGCTGATTTTTGCATGGGGGTTTGCGCCGGAAAATATTTTGGAGGATTGGCAGGAGGGAATCTGCCACGCGCAAAATTATCAGAATGGACTGCGCGTTTTTTTGAAACTTTCAAGCGGCAGCGTGGATAATTTAAAGCCGGAACTGGTGATGGAAAGTTTTTGTAAATCCTGCGGGATTCCATATATGGAGAGTGCATTGCAGTTCCACCGGATGGAACTTTACTGTGAACAGTGCCCTGCCCAAAACGGAGAAATCGGGGATATTGCAGGTGAAGGTAAGCTGTGCAGGAAATTTGTGCCGTTTAACAGGATGCATATGGCGGGGGAGTTTGAGGATGGGATATAAGTTGCTGGTTACGCCGTACCAGGGCAAAATTGTATCGGCGCTTTATGACGGGAAGCGAATGGTTCAGGTAACGGCGGATGAGCGGCAGGATTCTGCGGTTTGCCTTGGGGGAATCTATGTCGGCAGAGTAAATAATATTGCTGCAAATATCAATGCTGCCTTTGTGGAGCTGGCACCGGGAGTGATGGGATACCTGTTTCTTGGGGGGGAAATTTTGCCGATAACCGCAAATACTCATGCGGACGGTAAAATTCATGTGGGGGATGAGCTGGTGGTACAGATGGAGCGCGAAGCTGTCAAATCAAAGCTTGCCTCCGTAACCTGTGCCATCAATCTGACCGGAAAATATGCCGTGCTGGTTCACGGGAAAGAGGAAGTTGGCATCTCATCAAAAATTGTGGATCAGGAAATGAGGGCGCGGCTCAGGGAATTCTTTTTGCAGCATATGGGCGGCGGATTTGGTTTTATCGTGCGCACAAATGCGGTTTCCGCTACGGAGGAAGAGCTTCTTAAAGAAATAGAAAGCTTGATAATGCGCTATGAAAAACTTTGTAAAAACGGGGTGCACCGCACCAGATTTTCGGTTTTGGAAGGAGCGCTTCCTGCGTATCTTTGCAATTTGCGCGACCAGTACAGTAATTTTCTTGACGGGATAATAACGGATGATATTGTTCTGCATCAGGAGATGGAAGCTTATTTAAAGGAATATCAGCCAGAAGATATTAATAAGCTGAAACTTTATTCGGATGAACTGCCGTTAAAAGTACTTTATTCTTTTGAGCAGCGGTTAAAGGAAGCGCTGCAAAAAAAAGTCTGGCTTAAAAGCGGCGCAACTTTGGTAATTGAGCCGACGGAGGCGTTGACGGTAATCGATGTGAATACGGGGAAAGCAGTGAAGGGAAGGGCGCGGGGAGAGGAACATTTTTTGGAGATAAACCTTGAGGCGGCAAGGGAGATTGCTTCCCAGATCAGGCTTAGGAATCTATCCGGTATTATCTTGGTTGATTTTATTGATATGGAAAGGGAGGAATCGGATGCGGTTTTGCTTAGGGCTTTAAAGGAATATCTTTCTGCCGACCCGGTAAAAACAACCCTTGTGGATATGACACCGCTGCATCTTGTGGAAATCACAAGAAAGAAAGTGCGCCGTCCACTGCACGAGGAGGGCTTTGAAAGGATTTTGGGAAATGGTAAAAACGAATGCGATGCGTCTGCTTGCGCAGGCGGGGATTGAGTACGAGTTAATTGAATACGAGGTGGATGAGGAGAACTTAGCCGGTGTGCATGTGGCAGAGCAGACCGGACTGCCCGTGGAAGTGGTGTTTAAAACACTGGTTGCGCGCGGGGAAAAATGCGGATTTTTAGTATTCTGTATCCCGGTGGCGGAGGAGCTTGATTTAAAGAAGGCGGCGCAGGTGGTTGGAGATAAAAAGATTGAGCTGGTGCATGTGAAAGAACTTTTAGCGCTGACCGGCTACATCAGGGGAGGCTGTTCGCCCGTCGGGATGAAGAAAAAGTTCCCGACCTATTTTGATGAAACAATAATACTGTTTGATAAAATTGCGGTTAGCGCCGGCGTGAGGGGCGCACAGGTTTTTTTGGATGGAGGCGCATTAGTTTCCTATCTGGGAGCACAGTGTGCTGACCTTACTGTGCGGTAAAATTAATGTATGGTAGAGTTGTCGTTCGGTAAAATTACGGTTGGTAATTTGCCGTGCGGCAATTTTATTGTTCGGTTAATGTTCGGTTGATTAATCTATTGCTTGATTAATTTACTATCCTGTAATTTACCATCTAGCAAATTTTACAAATGGTAAATGGAAAAATTTATTTTTTTGAAATAAATTTGCGGGAAGATGAATACATATGGAAAGTAGAAGATAAAAGAGGAGAGCTACTGTGAAAAATTATGCAGATGCATTTGTTTTTCACATGAACCCGGCAGGAGAAACGGCATTTGCTGATTTATCTTGCAGCTTTTCGAACGAAACATTCTCAGAAGGGGGGATTTATGAAAGTCGCGGATATGCATTGCGATACAATTGCAGAAATATTGTACGCAAAAAAATCGGGGAAAAATAAGAGTATTTGCCTGAGGAAAAACGGGCTGCATATCGACCTTGATAAAATGAAAAAGGGCGATTATCTGCTCCAGAATTTTGCGATGTTTGTTGATTTACAAAAGCGCGAAAATCCGTTCGAGTGGTGTATGGAACTGGCGGATACTTTTTATGGGGAGATGGAGGAAAACAGCGCGTTTATTGCGCCGGTAAGAACTTATGGGGACATCGAGAAAAATATAAAGGACAAAAAAATATCTGCGCTACTTACAATTGAGGAGGGCGGTGTGTGCAAGGAAAACCTGGCTTTCCTGCGCGATTTTTACCGGCTTGGGGTGCGCATGCTCACGCTGACCTGGAATTATAAAAACGGGCTTGGACATCCAAATAAAAGAAAGGAATTTCCTCTGGAACCGGACACCGTCAACGGGCTCACACCGCTTGGAATTGAATTTTTGCAGGAGATGGAGCGGCTCGGAATAATCGTGGATGTTTCCCATCTGTCGGATGCCGGTTTTTATGATGTGGTGAAATACGCGAAAAAACCTTTTGTCGCAAGTCATTCGAACGCACGTTCGGTATGTGGGAATGTGCGCAATTTAACGGATGATATGCTAAAAAAAATTGCGGACTGCGGCGGTGTGACAGGAATTAATTTCGAACCTTCGTTCTTGTATGGCAAAACATCCGGCGAAAAATTTTGTGCGGGGATTGCGCAGGTAGTTTCACATATCAAACATATTGCAAAGGTTGCGGGGACGGAGTGCATTGGGCTTGGTTCGGATTTTGACGGGATCACGACAAACGAAGAACTTATGGATGCGTCGTATCTGCCGAGGCTTGAGGATGCCCTTTTTGCGGCAGGTTTCAGCCAGAACCAGGTTGAGGGGATTTTTTATAAAAATGTTCTTCGCGTCTACCGCGAGCTCCTTTGATAATTTACTATTATGAATTATTTATTTGATTTTTTGTAAAGATCTGTTTTAAAACTGGGAAGAAAATAAATATTTTAAAAAATAAAATAATTTTTGCTTGCTTTTTTTTCGTGTTTGTAATATTATCTTTTGCGTAAACAATAAACCTGTTGCAAATTAACATCCTGATTATGTAATTGGAGCGATGGTGTGGATGGAAACAGGTACGTATTTGAAACCGGGGTTTTGCATCTGCGCGCTGCCTGCAAAAAACCGGAATGAATAGGGCAGCGCAGAAATGGAGATATGAATATGCCAAGAGGGAAGAAAAATCCGGCTCCGGTAGAAGCAGCAAAAGATACGGCTATGGAAACAAAGGCGGTGGCGGAGCAGGAAGCTGCAAAGAGCGTGGAAACGGAAGCGGTGGCAAAACCGGTAAGAAGACCTGGAAGACCGCCTAAGAACGCAGCAGCAAAGGCCGCAGCGGTTAGTCCCGCAGAGGAGGAAACCCCTAAGGTAACGAGGAAGAGAGCCTCTAAGACTGTAAAGAAAGCTGCGGAAAAGGTTGAGAAAAAGGTGGAGGAAGTTAAATCGTCAGTGCGTGTGGCAAAAACGGTTGATTCCTCAGTGATTATCCAGTTTGCGGGCAAGAATATCGAGACGAAAAATGTTGCCGAGATCGCAAAAGAGAGATGGATTGCAGCGGGCAACAAAGCATCCGCGCTCAAGAGTGTTGAAGTTTATATCAATGTGACCGAGGGTATGGCTTACCCGGTAATTAATGGTGAGGCGCAGGAAGGTTTCTCCTGCTGCTAGGATATTTATTCGTAAAAATCGGGCTGTCATTTTCGGGCAGCCTTATTTTTTTGTTATGGGGATGGGTTACCTTAAAAATAGGGGTACGCAATTCTTGACTTTTCACTTTGTGTATGTTATACTTTCCTCGAATTGTGCTTTCGGGCTGGGATTATGCGCGCAAAGACAAGAATTAAGAAACAAGGATTGGAGAGATTGTGATGAAAAGAATTCAGACCTTAGAAACAAAAAATCTGTGCGAGACGGCAAAGAAGGGTGGATGCGGCGAGTGTCAGACTTCCTGCCAGTCCGCATGCAAGACAAGCTGCGGTATCGCAAACCAGAAGTGCGAAAAGAAGAACGAGCAGTAAAATACTGCAAGAAAGGCTGCCACATTTATTTGCGGCAGCTTTTTTTCTGTGTGCGGGGTAAAACGGGCTGTGCATAAAATATGCCGCGGATGCGGTGGAATGTGAGGATGGAATGGTACATCAGTATAAATTGAACGGATATAATATCGTTTTGGATACTTGTTCGGGGGCGGTGCATGCGGTCGATGATGTCGCCTACGATATTATCGCCCTCTTCCAGGAGAAGAGCGAGGAAGAAATTATTGAACAGATGATGTTAAAGTACGGGGACAGACCGGATGTCTGCGAGGAGGAAATCAGAATCTGTATCTCGGATGTGCGCGGTTTGAAAGAGCAGGGGAAATTATTTACGAAAGATCAGTATGAGCCGCTTGCAGACCGCTTTAAGGAGCGTTCTGGCAATATTGTCAAGGCACTCTGTCTTCATGTGGCGCACACCTGCAATTTAAATTGTTCCTATTGTTTTGCGAGCCAGGGAAAATATCATGGGGAGCGCGCCCTGATGAGTTTTGAAACCGGAAAGCGCGCCCTTGATTTTCTGGTGGAGAATTCCGGGAGCCGCACAAATCTTGAGGTGGATTTTTTTGGCGGGGAACCGCTTATGAACTGGGAAGTGGTAAAGCAGCTTGTTTTGTATGCGCGCAGCATAGAAAAAGAGCGGAACAAAAATTTCCGCTTTACACTGACGACAAACGGGATGCTAATTGACGATGATGTTATTGAATTTGCTAACCGTCAGATGAGCAATGTTGTCCTTAGTTTGGACGGGCGGAAGGAAATCCATGACCGACTGCGTGTGGATTATGCGGGGGCGGGCAGTTATGACCGGATTGTCCCGAAATTCCAGAAACTTGTTGCGGCGCGCGGCGGGAAAAATTATTATATGCGGGGGACATTTACACATGCAAACCCGGATTTTACAAAGGATATCGAAAAAATGTTAGAATTAGGATTTACGGAACTTAGTATGGAGCCGGTGGTCTGTGCACCGGGCGATGAGGCGGAACTTACAATGGAAGATCTGCCGGTTGTCCTTCGCGAGTATGAGCGGCTGGCGGAAATGATGCTTGAGAGGGAGAAGGAAGGCAGGGGGTTTACCTTTTACCATTATATGCTTGATTTAACAGAGGGACCTTGCATTTACAAAAGGATTTCCGGCTGTGGGTCGGGCACGGAATATATGGCGGTGACCCCGTGGGGTGATCTGTATCCCTGCCATCAGTTTGTCGGCGAGGAGAAATATAAGCTGGGGGATATCTGGGGCGGTGTTACCAATTGCGGGGCTCAGGAAGAATTCCGTTCCTGCAATGCCTATGCGAGGGAGGAATGCAGGGATTGCTGGGCGAAGCTATACTGTTCTGGCGGCTGCGCGGCGAATGCCTACCATTCGTCGGGCACGGTTAAGGGCGTTTATGAATATGGCTGTAAATTATTCAGGAAGCGGATGGAATGTGCGATTATGTTACAGGTTGCTAAGAATGTCGATTAAGTGAAGCCAGGGGGTACGGATGGAAACGCCGATCTATGATTTTGTGCAAAGATATGCTGCTGCGGGGAATGTCAGATTGCATATGCCGGGACATAAGGGAAAGGGATTTCTCGGGGTGGAAGGTAATGATATAACAGAAGTTTTTGGGGCGGATTCTCTGTATGAGGCGGGAGGCATTATAGAAGAGAGCGAACAAAACGCTTCCTGCCTGTTTGGATCGGGGAGAACTTTTTATTCTGCGGAAGGCTCCTCCCAGTGTATCAAGGCAATGCTTTTTCTGGCTTTAATGCATTTTCGCGAATTAAATGGAAAAGATTTTTCACAAAAGCCGGTTGTGATTGCGGCGAGGAACGCGCACAAAGCTTTTCTGGCGGCTGCGGCGCTTCTTGGCTTTGAGATATTATGGCTGTGGCCAGGGGAGGAGGAGTATAGTTTGTGCCGCTGCCCGGTTTCAAAAGAGGAACTTTCTGCGGCGTTACAAAAAGTGGGCAGGGCAGTTGTGGCAGTTTATCTGACCAGCCCGGACTATCTTGGTGGACTTCTTGATATAAAAGGGCTTGCACAGGCGGTGCATCAATATGGCACGCTGCTTTTAGTGGACAACGCGCACGGGGCATATCAGCATTTTCTTACTCCTGCGTCGCACCCGCTTGATCTGGGGGCTGACCTCTGCTGTGATTCCGCCCACAAAACATTGCCGGTTTTGACGGGGGGAGCGTATTTGCATCTTGGAAAAAGTGTCGTTTTTTCGATGGAGGCCTATGCCAGGCAGGCGCTCTGTCTGTTTGGTTCAACCAGCCCCTCCTATCTGATATTACAGTCGCTTGACCTTGCAAACCGGTATCTTGAGGACGGATATGAAAAACGTCTTTCGGAATGTTCTGGAAGGATTTGGAAACTGAGGGAGAAGCTATCCTCTTTGGGTTGGATTCTAAGCGGGCAGGAAGCACTTAAAATTACAGTTGATACAGCAAAATGTGGTTATGACGGCAGGGAGTTTGCACAGATTTTGCGTGCGGGGGGTGTGGAGTGCGAGTATGCGGACCCGGATTTTGTGGTATTTATGTTCACTACGGAAAACGGGGAGGATGATTTAAAAAGGCTTCTTTCCTGTTTTGAAAATCTTGCGGTAAGGGAAGCAATTTGCCGCAGACCGCCTTCTTTTTTGCCACCGCGCCGCATTCTTAGCGTGCGGGAGGCGGTACTTAGCCCATATGAGGTACTTCCTATTAGAGAAGCAGTTGGACGTGTGATGGGACCTGCTACGGTTTCATGCCCGCCCGCGGTTCCGGTTGTGGTCAGCGGGGAGGAAATCGGGGAGGATGTAGCAAAAGTGCTTGGTTATTATGGGATGGATCAGGTGGCTGTCGTGCGCTAGGGGGATCTGATTTGACAAAGCGATTCGTCAAAATTTTATGGGACAGTCACTTTGAAAGGTGACTGTCCCATAAATCGGTATTGACCAAGCAGATTAGTTAGACCTCTTTATATAACAGCCAAAAGCAAGGACATGATTTCGGCTGCATATTTTCGTCTCTGTCGCAAGGATCTTTCACACACTCTTTTGCCTTTATTGTAAAACCAAGTCGCTTATATAAGCGTATATTAGCCATATCTGTGGTGTCAACGCCAATCGATATCCTTTGATATCCCAAAGCCTTTATGTGCTCCATCGCGTGGCAGATTAGCTTTGTTCCTAATCCCCGCCCACGGAAATCTTTTCTAACTCTGAATGCACAAAGATATGCAGTTCTTTTGCCATCTGCAAAATCTTTGTCCTCAAGTTCATAAAAAACATACAACTCTCCAACCAGTGCTCCATCATGGTCGAGTGCCCAAAATTCGGTATTCCCTTTTTTTATGTTGTCGCAAAAGAATTTTGCATTGATAGAAGCAGTATGAATACTTTCATATCCCCACAATTCCAACAACTCATGCTCTGTTGCTCTTCTAATCTTCATGGGTTTCATCCTCCAAGTTTTGATTTGCTGTTTAGATTATAGCATCTTATGATGACTGTATCAACATACTTTTGTAGAAACTGTCAAAGCTGTAACTTGAAATACTTTTTTAAAGGGATAAAAAATAAAATAAAAAAACACTTGACATTCTTAATAAAATCCGTTATACTGCCACCTGTAAAGAAAAAGACTTTACAGGTGGTGTTTTATGGGGACGGGAAAAGGAATGGGCGGGCAGGCTGTTTTTGATGATGTGAATGAGAAGCTTAAAGAAGTGTATGAGCTTTCAATATTATATGATTTTTACGGCGAACTGCTTGGTGACCACAAAAAACAGATTTTTGAGGATTATGTCCTTAATGACCTGTCCTTGGCGGAGATCGCCGACAATGCGGGGATCAGCAGGCAGGGGGTGCACGATATTATAAGGCGCTGCACAAAGGCGCTGCGCGGGTATGAGGAGGCGCTTTGTTTAGCGGAGAAATTCGGGCGTATCAAACAGCTTGTCGGGCAGATCAGTGAGGTGTCCGCAGAGCTTTCTGAGGCTGCCGAAAACCAGTGCGGTGAGGGAGCCATAAAGGAAGCGGTGTCTTTGGGCGTGCCAAAGATTGTGGAGTGCGCCGGAATGATTTTAAAGGAACTTTAATTGGACAGATATATTTTGATTTTATAGAGGGGTTTATATGGCATTTGAGAGTTTGTCGGAAAAACTTCAGAACGTGTTTAAAAACCTCCGCGGCAAGGGAAAACTTTCCGAGGCGGATGTAAAGGCAGCGCTAAAGGAAGTGAAGATGGCGCTTTTGGAGGCGGATGTCAATTTCAAGGTGGTCAAGAATTTTGTGTCCTCTGTGCAGGAGCGCGCGGTCGGAGAGGAAGTCCTTGAAAGTCTTACGCCGGGGCAGATGGTAATCAAGATCGTAAATGAGGAAATGATCCGCCTGATGGGTGATGAAACAACAGAGATCACTCTGAAACCTGCAAATGAGATCACGGTTATTATGATGTGCGGTTTGCAGGGCGCGGGCAAGACAACGATGATTGCAAAACTTGCCGGGAAATTTAAATCAAAGGGCAGGAAGCCTCTTTTGGTTGCCTGCGATATCTACCGCCCGGCGGCGATTGAGCAGTTGACTATCAACGCGAAAAAGCAGGATGTACCGGTTTTTGCGATGGGGACAAACCACAAGCCGGTGGATATAGTGAAGGCGGCGATGGAACATGCGCGCTTAAACGGTCAGAACCTTGTAATTATTGATACGGCGGGCAGGCTCCATATTGATGAGGGCATGATGGATGAGCTGATCGAGATCAAGGATGCCGTAAATGTGGATCATACCGTCCTTGTCGTGGATGCGATGACCGGTCAGGATGCCGTCAATGTTGCGGAAACATTCAACAAAAAGATCGAGATCACCGGGGTGATTTTAACCAAGCTTGACAGCGATACCCGCGGCGGTGCGGCGCTTTCCATAAGGGCGGTGACCGGAAAGCCGATTCTTTATATCGGTACGGGGGAGAAACTTTCCGATGTTGAGCAGTTTTATCCTGACCGCATGGCATCGCGCATTCTTGGGATGGGCGATGTGCTGACACTGATTGACAAGGTGCAGGCGGAGTACGATGAGGAGAAGGCGAAGGAACTTGAGAAGAAGATAAGAAAAGCAGAGTTTGATTTTAATGATTTCCTTGACCAGATGCAGCAGATGAAAAAGATGGGCGGCATGGCGGAGATTATGAAGATGCTGCCCGGCAATATGATGGGCGGCGAGAAACTTTCCGACGATGTGATCGGCGAGGGCGAGGTTGCGATGAGGAAGATGGAGGCGATCATTTATTCGATGACGAAGAAGGAGCGCGCCAATCCCGACCTGATTAACCCGCCGCGCAAAAAGCGCATCGCGGCGGGTGCTGGCGTTGATATCAGCGAGGTAAACCGCGTGATGAAACAGTTTGAGCAGTCCCGCAAGATGATGAAGCAGATGTCCGGTCTGATGGGCGGCAAGGGCAAGCGCAGGGGTTTTAAACTCCCATTTGGTTTATAGGGTATTTCTGTATAATTATTATGCAGTGCCGATAGAATACCGATTTGAAAGGAGGTGAAAAGACAATGGCAGTAAAGATCAGGTTAAAGAGGATGGGTCAGAAGAAGGCACCTTTCTATAGAGTAATCGTTGCAGATTCCAGATCCCCGCGCGATGGCAGGTTTATCGCTGAGATCGGAACTTATGACCCGACGAAGGAACCGACCGCATTTTCCATTAATGAGGAAGAGGCAAAGAAGTGGTTAGGCAACGGTGCACAGCCGACTGAAACAGTGAACAGATTGTTCAAGAAGGCCGGTATTGTGAAATAATTTCGGAGGTGAAAGTAGTGAAAGAACTCGTTAAGGTAATCGCTATGTCACTTGTGGATCATCCGGAAGAAGTTGTTGTAACGGAAACTGAAACCGATAAGGCTCTTGTTGTGGAATTAAAGGTTGCACAGGAAGACATGGGTAAGGTGATCGGGAAACAGGGCCGTATTGCCAAGTCCATCCGAACCGTGGTAAAGGCTGCCGCGGCGAAGGATGACAAAAAGGTATTGGTAGAAATACTGCAATAAGGTAAAATAAGTCCACATCGCTTTGGAAACGGGGGTGATGTGGATTTATTTATGTGTGGGGAAATAAAAAAAAAGTACAAAAGAGTACTTTTAACACGAAAGAGTACTTTTAGCCCGAAAGAATGCTTTAAGCCAGAAAAAGTGTGCTTTAAGCTAGAAAGAGTACTTTGTTTGTCCGGATGGAGTGAAATAAAAATTGTGTTTGATAGTATGATTAAAATCTATCAATTGTATCCAGTGGGGATAAGCCCCATCCGATGTGCAAGAGCAGTAAAGGAATATAAATTCTTTTGACAATATATGGATGAATAGGAAAGGAATGCTTATTTATGGATGATTTGTTGAGAGTTGGTGTGATTTCTTCCACACATGGAGTGCGCGGGGAGGTGAAAGTTTTTCCGACAACGGATGACCCTGCGCGCTTTGAGGCGCTTGAGGAAGTTTTGCTTGATACAGGAAAGGGAGAGGTCATAACACTTGGGATTGAGAGGGTTGCATATTTTAAAAATATGGTTATCCTGAAATTCAGGGGAATTGACAATATGGAGGAGGCAGCAAAGTATAAGGGGCGCGATCTTTTGGTGACGAGGGAAAACGCCGTGCCACTTGAGGAGGGGGAGTTTTTTATCTGCGATATTATCGGCAGCACTGTTTTTGAGGAGAACGGGGAAGAGTTCGGCATACTTAAAGATGTTTTGCAGACCGGGGCAAACGATGTGTTTGTTGTGACGGCAAATAACGGGAAGGAAGTGCTCCTGCCGGTTATCGATGATTGTGTTAAGGAGATCGATGTGGAAGGAAAAAGGATTGTTGCCTATATTATGCCGGGATTAATGTAAAGCGCATGGTAAATGTTTTAAGGTGTTTTAGGGGTGAGTTTAAAGTTGGCTGATTCTTTTTGAGGAAGGAGATGAGGTTTTGGAATTCCATGTTATGACATTGTTTCCGGAGATGATTGTACAGGGGCTTTCCACCAGCGTTTTAGGGCGCGCGATTGCGCGGGGGATTATCTCGTTAAATGCCGTAAATATCAGGGATTATACTCTTGATAAGCATAAGAGGGTGGACGATTATCCTTATGGTGGCGGGGCGGGCATGGTAATGTCGGCTGACCCTGTGGTGCGCTGCTGCCGTTCGGTTTTTGAGAAGATAGAGGAAAAAAAGAGGGGGGAGGGGAAAGAAGCAGGCAGGCGGCGGGTAATCTACTTAACCCCCCAGGGAAGGACATTTTCACAGGAGATGGCGCGGGAGTTTGCAAAGGAGGAGGAGCTTGTTTTTTTGTGCGGGCACTATGAGGGGATTGACGAGCGCGCCGTAGAGATGGTAGTGACGGATCAGGTTTCCATCGGGGATTATGTGCTTACGGGAGGGGAACTTGCCGTTATGGTGGTGATTGATGCGGTTGCAAGGCTGGTTCCTGGCGTGTTGAATAACGGGGATTCGGCGGAGTTTGAAACTTTCCACGACCATCTTTTAGAATATCCGCAATATACGCGCCCGGAGGTCTATGAGGGAAGGGCGGTGCCGGAGGTGCTTTTATCGGGGCATCACGCAAAGATTGAGCAGTGGCGCAGGCAACAGTCAATCGAGCGCACGAGGGCGTTAAGACCGGAACTGCTTGAGAGGGCAGTGAAGGAAGGTCTGGTGTAGCGGCTGCAGGAGAGTAAATCATTATGGAAATACAACGAATTGACACATATACGGACAAACGTTTTTCCTTAAAAGTCTTATATCAACATGGGTGCTTCCTTGTTGATGGAAATCCTTTTGAGGTAGAAATTATTTCTGATTATGAAGCGGTTATTCGGGGAAAGGACGCTGACGCGTACATGGAAGTTATTGATAATTTCCGTTTTTATACCCCGCACATTACAAAGTTTTATAATACAGATGGAGGGGTGGTTAAGGAATATCCGCGGGCGCAGTTGTTAACCGTACCTTTGGAGCAAATTCAGCCGTCGCAATTTTTAGTTGACAGGGATAAGATTGCGGCGGTCAGCACTTTTATTGATGAAGCGAAAGATATTATTATCCAGGTGCTTCCCTTTGAGGGGAAGTATATCTCTTTGGATGGGCATACCCGCTTATATTTTGCAGTTATGAAAGGCTGGAACCATGTCCGTGCGGTGACAGAATCTTCGGATGATTGGGTATATCGTTTTGTGGGAGAGGCGAAAAAACGGGGTGTTCACTCTCCGAAAGATTTGGTGCCGGTCTGCCATGATGAATACGAAGTGAAATGGAACCGTTTCTGTGATGAACTTTTTGCGGAATCCCAGGGGGATTAATATGGGAGTCAGGCAGATAAGAGAACGTGTTTTGGATATGCGATGATTTGAGTGCCCATTGTGTTCTTAGAGGTTTTTAGCTGGGAAATTGGCGGGTACAATGTTGGTGTGAGGGTTTGCTGTTTGCTTTAAAAGTTTGCTTTGACGCGAAAAGGTGAATCTGTTACAAAGGTTGGAAATTGCGGAAGAATTCTGAAAATAATCCATGGGGAATATTAGTATTATAAAAAGAAAATAAAAACTGTTGAAATAATATTTTATTTAGGGTATAATAGGCGTTGATATTTTGATATATGTAAAAATTTAGGAGGGGGATTTGTGACTTTTCCGGGAAAGGGACAAAGGATAAAATATTTGTAGGGTGGATGCCTGCCGTTGGGGTGCTGATTGTACATATGCGAGGATGGCGGGAAAAAAATTATGATTATAAGGAGAAGAAAAGACATGAAAAAGTTTTTGGCAGGAAAAAAGGATAATAAGGGTTTTTCGTTGGTTGAGTTGATCGTGGTTATTCTTATTATGGGAATTATCGCGGTGGCGTTGGCTCCGCAGGTGATGAAGTGGGTTGGAAAGTCAAGAGATAGTGCGGATGATAATAATGAAGCAACACTTAAATCAGCGGTTTCTGCGGCAGTAGCTGATTATATGGCGGAGTATAAAATTGAAAATAATGTTACGTTTATGGTATACAAGGATGGTATTAAAGAAAAAGGGGGTACTAATTTTCTAAAAAATCCAGAAGAAACAACGAATATTTTGCTACAAAAAGTTTTAGAAGTGATGAATGGAGATTTTCCGACGTTGGCAAATAAAGTAAAGTCAGGAGGTAATGAGGTTGAAGGAGTTTTTCAAGTAACAATTCTTGAAGGAACAGGACAAGTAACAATTGATCGGGTTCCAGCATCTTCTAATTAGATAATCTAGATAGTATTATTTGTTTGATTTTAAGAGGGTCATTTTACATGGCGACAGAAGACATCGTCTTCATGTGGTGTGCAAAATGACCTTTTATTTGTTTTAAGTAAACGTTAATTTACTATATTGCAAGAAGATAAAAGTTATAGATTATATCAATCCCATTATACACATAAATTACTAATATGTAAAAATAAAAACCAATAAAATATTTTCAAAACTATCTCAATCAAAGGAGTCCATTTACCCTTATGCCAATAACACAATCCTTTCCATTTAACATATTAATCTATATTCCCATTCTTGCTTTCTCCCTTGTTATCGGCAGTTTTCTTAATGTCTGCATTTACCGGATACCTAAAAAAGAAACAGTTGTTACCACCCCGTCACACTGTATGTTGTGCGGCAGCAGGCTGCGGTGGTATGATATGGTTCCGGTGCTTTCTTTTGTTGTTTTAGGAGGGCGGTGCAGGAAGTGCGGGGGGAAGATTTCAGTTCAGTATCCTTTGATTGAAGCGGGGAATGCCCTGTTATGGGTGATAACTTTTGCAGTCTGCGGATTCCAGGTCAGGACGGTATTATATTGTCTAGCAATCTCGGCACTTTTGGTACTCAGCCTGATTGATGCGCGCACTTTTGAAATTCCATTTTCCTGCAATCTTTTTATTGGTATTCTTGGGGTAATCGCCACTGTTTTAGATTACCGCCATCTGCTCAGCCATATAGTGGGATTTATTGGCGTGGCAGGATTATTGCTTGTGGTTTATTTCCTGACAGCGGGGCGGGGGATTGGGGGCGGCGATATTAAGTTGATGGCAGCAACGGGACTTTTGCTTGGTTTTGGATGTAATTTGGTTGGATTTCTGGCAGGCTGTTTGTATGCCAGTGTCATCCATATTGCGCGTATGAAAATATCGGGGGCAAAGAGTATGCTTGCCATGGGACCGTATCTTGCGGCGGGAACCCTGACGGCGATGTGGTTTGGGGAAGGGATCGTGGACTGGTATCTGGGTTTGCTGATATAGACATTAGGTATGTGGGGATGGATGTCCCTGGGTTTTTCTGGTTGGAGAATGGGTGGAAATTATCAGGTTGATGGGAGTTTCAGTGCGGCTAAAGATAAATGTGTACAGGGTGGTTGTGAGCCCATTCGGCTGTAAACTTTTGCTGCGGACGAACGGAAGTGGGGAGCGTTATCCGCACCGTAGAACATCATTGACATTGCAGGGGAAAATGATATAATAAGATAGAAAATTGAAGGAAAGTTCCCTTACCGGGGAGTTTTGATACAAGACAGAAACAGGGGGAAATTTGCATGGGCAAAGTCACAGCAATCGAGATAGGCCTGTATTACACGAAGGTTTGCGAAGCGGATTTCAGGGCGCGCAGCACGAAGGTTTACAAGTCGTTTATTTTCGATACGCCGGAAAATACGATTGAGGATGGATACATCCGTGATAAGGGCAGTTTTGCGGACGAATTGCGCCGCCAATTAAGGTTGCACAAGTTTAAAAACAAAAATTTTGTATTTACTATAGCTTCCAACAAGATTTTAAGCAGGGAAGTGACCATACCGGCGGTGAAGGACAACCGCATTATGGATATTGTGCGCGCGGAGGCAAATGACTATTTCCCGATGGATATTTCCGAACATGTGCTGACTTACTCGCTGCTTGAGAGCATGCCGGAAACAAAACAGAAAAAGATCATGGTATTTGCGGCTCCCTTAACGCTGGTGCGCAATTATTATGGTCTTGCGGATATGCTTGATGTAAATGTTGTAGCGCTGGATTATATTGGTAACTCCGCCTATCAGGCTATGCGGCGGCTGGGGGGCGGTGAGGTTAATTTTGTTGTACAGATTAACCAGCAGAATACCCTGGTTTCCATTTTGCGCGGCGGGGCGCTTGCCATGCAGAGGAATGTAAATTTTGGCGTTGCGAGCATCCTGGATGTAATGCGGGGATACAGCAGTTTTGAAAATCTTTCCCCGGCGGAGTGCTATGACCTGATTTGTAAGAAAAGGTTTATTAAAAAACATCTGGGAGTAACGGATGACGAAGTGAATGAAATTGCGGTGGAGATCGTGGATGATGTGATGGATGAAGTGTTCCAGTTTGTCAACAATATCAACCGCATTATCGAATATTATAATGCCAATGAGCAGGAGCACAAGGTTGACCGGATTTATCTGGTGGGTCGCGGCACAAAGATTATGGGGATTTCCGAACTCTTAAAAAATGAGTTAAATCTTCCGGTGGAGATTGTCAAATCCCTGCACGGCATATCTTTCCGCAAGTATCCGCCGGAGCTAAAAGAGCATCTGGACGAGCTTTTTTCCTGTGCGGGGGCGGCGATTAACCCGGCGAGTTTTGTGCCGGAGGAACTGGTTCAAAAAAATATTAAAAAGGATAATCTGCGCCTCTACATCCTGTTGTTTATCCTGGTGCTGGTGGCAACGGGATCAATGATTTTTAACGGTTATCTTACCTTGCAGGAAGAAAAGGAAAAGCAGAAGGAACTGCTTTCGGAGCGCGATCAATATTTGTTTGTCCAGGAAATTTACAATACTTATGAGAGGAGCCTTGCGGCGATGACGGAGGCTGACTGGCTTTCGGAGAATGCTGATTCATATAATGACAGGTTGAATGAGCTGATTGCGGCGCTTGAGGAATTGCTGCCGACAAATTGTATTGTACAGTCGCTTTCCGTGTCCGAGGATGCCGTGTTTATCAGTTTTGTGGCGGATGGCAAGGAAACTGCGGCGCAGCTTTTGGTGCAGTTGAAAAAAATCCCTTATCTGGGGACGATAAGTATTTCCGGTATTACGGAGAATGCGGGGGAGAGTGGGGATGCAACGGTTACATTTTCTGTGAGCATGACCTGGAATCCGGACTGGGAGGAGGTTTCTTTGGGTGAACAATAATAAAGCGACAGAAAGCCAGAAAAAATTGTTGATGGTTTTGTTGATGGCGGTGGTGTTTTTTTCGGCGTACCGTTTTGTCTATCAGCCGCTAGTTGATGAAACAGATGCACTTGCTGCGCAGAACAGGGATCTGGAGGATGAGATTAGTGATTTAAAGGTAAAGGCTGCCAATATAGAGTATTACCAGACAGAAACAGAGGCGCTTACGGAAAAGATCGGTGCTGTTTTAAAAAAGTTTGGACCGGGGGTAACGCCGGAAAAGAGTATCCGTTTTTTTGTTGAGCTTGCGCGTGTTGCAAAGGTGGAAATCCCGACTATCTCGTTTGGGGACGCGTCGCTTTTGTATACGACAAGCAGCCTGACAAACGGGGAAGGAACACCGTACAACCAGTATTCGGCAACGTATAATGTGGCTTACAGTACGACTTATCAGGGTTTGAAAACCTTGATTGCATATGTGGGACAGTACCCGGAACGGATGCACTTAAATACACTGACAGCGGCGTACAACAGTGAGACGGACAGCTTGAGCGGAAATTTCAGTATTGACTGGTATATGCTTACAGGCACGGACAAAGAGTACCGCTTCGAAGACCAGGAAGGAATTGATATCGGGAACGGGAATATTTTCCGCTCCGGTTCGGGGGAGATGGGAGGAGAATTTACGTTCGATTTTGATTTTGAAAATGGTGGGGAAGATGAAACCCGAACGGATGATGAAGCCGGGATGGGAGCTGGAACGGATGAGGATGGCAACGGTGGGGAAGATGAAACCGAAGCGGAGGATGAAGCCGGGATGGGAGCCGGAACGGATGAGGACGGCGACGGCGAGGAAGATGGAACCGAAGCGGAGGACGAAGCCGGGATGGGTGCCAGAACGGACGAGGACGGCGATGGGGAAATTGACTAAGATGGAGATGGAACCGTGGCGGATGGCAGCAAGGGAAATGGGAAAATTTACCAATTCGGAAATGGAAAGTCGAGGTGGTTTGTTTTGGTTCAGCGGGTGCAGGGGGACGTAAGGAAACCGGGCAGGAAGATAGGGATGGCGGGGCGCGCAGATAACAGGGGCGTTTCGTTTGTGGAAGTTATTGTAAGTATGCTTATCCTGGCAATTGCCGTGATACCCCTGCTTGGAAGTTTTATGATGTCCTTTTCAGTGAACATGAAATCGAGGCAGGCCATGTCAGCAACCATTGTCGCGCAGAATGTGATGGAGTGCGTAAAGGAGTACGCGAACACGCACACGGTAATGTCTGGGTTGAATGATAAAAGTGATATGATAAACTATCTTCCAAAAACCTATGTTTCAGGAAATACGGGCGGTGGGGGCGGCATATTTCTGGCGGATGCAAACGGTTTTACGCTGAAAAATGTGCGCGAGGGAGTGAATGATTTTTTTGTCCGTGTAACATACAGTGGGGCGGAATTTTCCAATACGGAGAGCACCGGGATCAATGACCGGAAAATTCCTGACCTTACGACTCTCGATGCAGATTCTACATTTATCGTGTGTCCGCCCGGGGTGGTGGACGCAAGCCTTGAAAAGGCAGCAAAAACATATTTTTTTGACGAGTGGGTAGCCAGGCAGTGGAGCAGCAATGCGGATACGGAAGGCTATACCGGACCGACTGACCAGGAAAGAGCCGAAACCAGAAGTGATATTGACAGCCGAATGGAAAGTGTAATGGAAATAGAAGTGTCCGGGACAAAAACATCGCCGAAGGCGAAGGTATTATTATATTATAGGTATGATGGGATTTCCTATGCGGCTTATTCCCATGAAAGCAGCGCGGGGATGACAGAATTGGAAAATATTTACATCTTTTATGATCCGCTTAAAATTATTGGGGATACTTCAGGAAATTGCAGGATAGAGGATGTTGTTGAAATAAAGAATGCGGGCGGTTTTGCCTGGAATTTGTTTTTTGCCGTGCAGGAAAGTGCAGAATGTCTTGGTTCCTACAGTGCGGCAGGATTGTCAGGACCGGTATTTGCGATGGAACAGCCTTATGTCGGTGAGGCGGTCGGGCTATTTTGTTCGACAGAGCTTGAGGATGACCAGAGAGTCAGCATTTATGGGGGAACCAGGGTGCCGGGTTTTGAAAAACTCGTGGATAAGCAGTCGCTTGTCAATACCATGATATACAGGAGGATGCAGAAGGTGACTGTTAAAGTCTACAGGCAGGGGGAAGAAAATACGGGAAGCCTGCTCGCGTCCATGGAAACGGATATTATGCAGTAGTCTTTGGTCATAAAGGTGGGTTTTATGGATTTAAGGGGAAAGGAGATCGGAAGAAATGAAAAATAACAGGGGTTCATCCCTGATTCTCGTAATAATATGTATCGCGTTTGCAGGGATACTTGGCGCAACCATCCTTATGGCATCAGCAACAAACCGCGATATGAAACTGGTGGATGAGATGGCGAAGGAAAATTTCTACCAGACAGAGTCGGGGCTTGATATTTTTATGGCGAACCTTTCCCAGATGGCGGAGGATGTTATGGGGGAGGCATATACTTATGTGCTGACGCATTATTCGCCTGATAATGATGCCCAGTTAAAAGCCGAGGTAAAGAAAAACCTGTTTTATAAGCTGACCGGTACACCTTATGGTGGCGATAAATCCACTGCGCTGGTGGATAAAAAATTCCTTGAAACCTGCGATGGGGAAGAAACACTCTTTTACGGGGTTGATCCCGCGGTTTACGGGACGGGGCTGCGTTTGCTAAACCTTGATCCGGTCGGGGATATCGACTCTTTGTATGCCGTGGTGGATGGGGACGATATCCTGATTCCCGGGCTCTGTGTTTCTTTTATGGAAAACGGGTATGAAACCACAATCACAACGGATATCCGGGTGAAGGTTGAGTTTACCAGGCTCGATGTGGAAACCCCTGTGACTGTCAAGGGGGATTATGTTGATTACTCCATAATTACGGATAAAAATATTATTGTCCCGGAGGGGAGCAGCACGGTTTCGGGAAATGCATATGCGGGGGACTGCCTGGTTGCGGATAATAACGGTGACTTAAAGCTTACTGCGCGCCGGTTGATAGCTGCCTCGCAGGTGCGGACGGAGCGCGGGGGATCGCTTGATATTTCGGGGCTTGACGGGCATGTTGAGGTGTGGACAAAAAATATCCAGACTGTTAAAGATGTGACTGGGGCGACCGGAGGTCAGAAAATTATCATAAAAAATGCGGAGTGTTATGTTGCGGATGATATGACGATCGGGTCAGAAAATTCGGAGGTTCGTATTTCCGGGAATTATTATGGGTACACAACACTCGGAGGCGGGGAGTCCTTGGCGGATAGCAGTGCAGTGGTAATTAATGCGGGGAAATCAACTCTTGACTTAGAGGGGCTTAATGTCCTTTGGCTTGCGGGGAGGAGCAGTTTAAAGGTTCCTGATATTTACGGCGGCGACAAGTCTGCAAGCGCGTACCGTGAGATTATGGAAGGGGAGGCGGTCAGCTATAAGGGCAACCAGCTCGCTTATCTGGTGCCGGGGGAATGCATTCGTGAATATGGGCATAATCCGCTTACTAAGTCTGAGTACGAGGCATTAAACGGCAATATAGTGGATACATCGGTAAAATTTGGCTCTGACGGGAAGATGGAGCTTAAACATTATGCGGCGGCCAACCCGTGCGAGGTGGTTCCTGTGCGGTTTTTATCGGAGAAGGAACCTCTCTACTATATTTATATCCGCTTTAAATCGAGTGCGGCAGCCATGCAGTATTTCCTTGAGTACAGCAAGGTGAACAAAAGCCAGCTAGATACCTATGCAAAGGTGCTCGAGCTTGGGAGTGTCCTGCTGCCGGGAAAAAGTTCCATAAAAACAAATGGCACGGTGCTCCGCGTAAATGATAAGCATCAGATTACGGAGATTATCAGTGGTACAATTGATGCGGGGGAGGCATTTGACAAGCAGTCGGAACTGAAAAGGAAATTTTCCGGGCTTGTGGCGATGCTTGATGAGAATTACAGCGGTGTTTCCGGGGGGAGCCTGGTTGGCAGTATTGTCCGCCTTGGTGAGCTTCCGGCGGGGGAGGAGCACCTGTATTTTAACAAGGAGATGGAAAGGGTGGAGGAAGCTGACCCTGACGGTTTTGAAGTGATTGTGTCGGGGCGCGATGTCGCCTTGCAGTCAAAGGAATTTCGCGGGATTGTTATTGCGAAGGGGAAGATTACGATGCAGGGCGGGAATTTTTGCGGTATGCTGCTCGCAACGGACGATATTACCCTGAGAAGCACTAAAGTAACGGGAGGAAGCTCATTTCTTGAGGAGTTGATTGGGAAAAATGTGCAGCTACAGCGCTACTTTATGAACTATCCCCTTCCGCCGGCAGGCGGGGAGGGCGGCGAGGAAGCAGCAGCGAGAAATATATTGGTTTCGATTGAAAACTGGAAAAAGAATTGATTGGTGGTCTGAAATGTAAAAAAATGGAAGAGTGGCGGTGGAGCGATGTTTGGACAGTGGAAAAAAGTGAAAAACTGCGGGTTTACGCTGGTGGAAATGATTGTTGTGATTCTGATAATCGGCATCCTTACGGCGGCAGCCATTATTTCTTTTTCTACTGTTGCCCGCGCGAAGGCGAACGGCTGCACCGAAAAGCTGGTAAAGCTCCTTGACCAGACGAGGGGGGATTCCATGAGCCGGGTTGAGGGCGCGGTGAAACTGGTGGTCGAAAAGAAGGAAAATGCGTATTACGGGACTCTTTTTATCAATGACGGGACTGTGAAGGACGAGGTTAAACTCGGGGATGGAAGTTTGACAATCCGCTTTTATTTGGGTGATTTTCTGGTATCGGAGATCGATGATGATTCCTCCTTCACTATTAAATATCAGAAGGGAAACGGGGCGCTTTTCTTTGATATTGAGGCACCAACGTTTGATCGGATTGTGATTTCGGGCAGCAACACCAGGACGATACGGATTTATAAGGAAACCGGGCGCTACCGGTTGCAGTAGAGGTCGGGGAGGAAATTTTATGTGGAAGAAACAAAAAAGTGACCAGCGCGGTTTTACCCTTATAGAACTGATTGTGACCATTATGATTATGAGTATTGTGATGGTGGCGGCAGCGGGCTTTATTATAACGGCGGCGAACAGTTACCGGGTGGCAAATATTGAGCTTGAACTCCAGACCGAGGCGCAGGCGGCAATGAATCAGCTAAACGATATTTTGATCGAAGCGAAACGCTATGAGTTCAGGGAAGTGGATGGAAAGACAAGACTTACCGTAGTGACACCGGAAACGACCTATCATTTTATGTTGGATACGCAAAAGAATGAGCTTTTATTTTCGGAAAGTTTGGGTGAGAGTGACCCGCCTCTACTGGCGCGCTACTGTAAATCGTTCGAGGTAAGCCCGGATGTTTTTAAGGCGGGTAAGGTTCAGGAATCAGAAAACAGGCTTGTTACAGTAACGATTGGTTTCGAGTATGCGGGGCGGACTTACACAACGACAAATTGTATCAGCCTGCGCAACCAGAATCAGACCGATGGGCAGGAAGACTGAGTGGGAAAAGTATTTTTTGACCGTTTGACGCGGGGAAATGAGGGCTAGGCAATGAAAGAGAGGAAGATTTTGATTGTGGCAATCTTAGCCGCGACGGTTTTTTGTGTGAGTGTGATGCCGGTGGTACAGAGATGGTGGAAGAAGGACGCGGGGGTGGAGGCTCGCGGGCAAGAGGAGGAGGATAAAGGGGAAATACAGCTTTTTTCGTTTCCAACTTTAAACTTAAATATAGAAAAGAACAGGGCAAAGGAACTTGGCAGCGCGGAAAATCCTTTTATCGTGCTGGAGATTGTGCCTTTTGAGGGATATGCGGAGATCGGTTACTTAATTGGCGGGTGTGAGCCGATTGATTTTGAGAAGGCGAAATATGATAATATTACGGGTGGTTTGATGAGCATCGTCGGGTCTGGCGGGGTGACGGGGATTTATTGTGAAGAAGAAATCGTTTATGTTGATTTTTACAATGAGGCGAACCGCGATATTTACCCTTCTTTAAATGCGACCGCGCAGTGTTATGGCTATTTTGAGAAGACAGCGCCGGGGACGGGGGACTACCGGATAAAATCGGGAAGTCTTGCGGAAAAAAATCTTTCGTTTAGCAGGCAGGCGGGAGGGGATTATATCTGGGTACTGAAAGATACTGCGCCGACCACCGCATATGACGGGTACGGATATGCTTCCTGGACAACGCTTGACTATGTAAAGGATGGGGCGGCGGGGACAAACAGCATTCATGTTTCCTATGATTTAAGTACAACGGACAGAATCTATTCGATGAATGTGTGTTATGTAGTTACGGAATACCATTATAAAAACCGCAATTTCTTTTTGAAAAACAGTCTGGGGGTGCCGGAGGCAGATATCCCGGGTTATCAAATTGAGGTTGTGACAGTGACACCGAAAACCCTGAATGCAAATCCTTCTTTGGTGAACGCTGCGGACTGGTTTGTGGTTTCCTGCAAGGCGCATGTCGGCAATGTGTTATCCCTCTGGGAAAAATATTATAATGAAGAAATGTTTGCCCCTTCACAGGCTGATCTTGACGCGGTGAGGAATGGGACGATCACCGGAGGGAACAGGACATTTGCTGAAAATGATATTTCATGGGAGGTTGCGGTGGCAATGTTGAAAAAGATTTCGCCGCCCGGCTCTTTCTTAGAGTACGCCCCGCTGGTTATTGATGTCGGGGTGTACGACAATGCATTTGGCTACGGCAGCCCTTATGTAACCTCGCTTGACGGGTCAATCCGCAAATTTGCTGACGGGAAGGACAATACTTTTAGCACGTCGGGCGCGGTGAATAATATTTTTAAACTCTATCTGATGACGCAGATTTTTGACACGGAGGAAAGCGGATATTTTTATAAGAATTATATTGAAACGGGGCTTGTTACGGCGATGACAGTGAACGGTCTTACAACCGGGTGCTATCAACCCTTCCTTCAAAAATACGGGAGCGACCAGAAAGTTGTTGACCTTGCTACCTACTGGAATAAATATACTTTTATGGATATTGAGGGAAATTTCTGGGAGCCGGGGGAGAGCTGGGATGCTTTTGTAAAGCGCTTGAAGGACAGCAACCATATTCTCTTTTTTGATGAGCACGGCGCTTCGCACAGCGCGGTCAGGAACGGCGTGTTTATTTATAACGGGGATACGCCGATGTCCCAGAGATTTGGCAGCACCTATATCGATACGACTTATGATGACAGCACGGCAGAAATCTACCATAGGGAACCATTTTCCATTTTGGAATTTGCAGACCAGAAAACCCTGACTCCACAGGAGATTATGTATTATCTGCTTCACCGCAATATGTCAACGGTTGAGGTTGCCATTAACGGTTCCGATAAGAGCAAGATTTATACGAATGTGGATTATGATGTGCAGAATGCGGATACCGCGTTAATCGGGGAGATTGTCACAAAGGAAGACGGGCTATATGGGAGGGTTCATTTTAATATTGAGCTGCAATCAAAGCGCGCCGTGGAGAGTATCCTGATTAAAATTGATCTTTATCAGGAGGATGAGTATGACAATCCAAATACGGAAAGCCCGGAGAATTTGATTTCTTTTACAAGTGCATATAACCGGGACGGGGAGCTCTGCCCGGTGAAACTGGGAGAGGATTTTTACTATGATGTGCCGCTTAGATTGCTTTCGAAGCAGAGTACCGAGGAACTTAAATTTTCCTTTACGATCTGGTACCGCTACAAGAATTCTGCGACGGATAAGGAAGATCCGGATTCCTATGTTTTTGAGAAAGTCTTAAACGAGTATAAGATTCAAGAGGACGGGAGTGTGATAGATAACCGCAGGTCACTTGTTTTTGTAAGGCGTGCAATGTTTGATCTGGACTGATTTTAGCGGTTGCCCTAAGCCGGAATATGGGATTGCAAACGGGCGGGTGGAATATGTGGGAAAAATGAAAAAAATACTTGCATTTTTTCTGATTGTGTGGTAGAATTAATTTGTTGGTGATTTGACCAACAAATGCCGCAGTGGCGGAATGGCAGACGCAGCAGACTCAAAATCTGCCGGGGGCAACTTCGTGCGGGTTCAAGTCCCGCCTGCGGCAGTAACTAAAAACAGCCGTAAATCTGAGATTTTCCAGTGAAATCAAGGGCTTGCGGCTGTTTTTTTTGTGGAAATTTTAGTAAAACTAATATCTTAATGGAGTTAAAAAAATCATTTCTTGGCATGAATCTTAGGAGAAATATCATTAAGCAGATAACGCAGAATGATATTGGCATCAATTAATTTTATGCCAGTCATAGTGATTGTATTTTTGTCAATAGGGCATCCTGCAATACTTTTGAAAAGTTGATTCAGGTGGCAGCAACAACGCTTTTTCTTTCTAATACAATCTACCGCAATAAGCTGCATAGTATGTAAATCCGCCCTTCCCACCACCTTTACAAAAGCCGCCTCCCGTGCTATAATTGCACTTAAACAACAGGAGGTAGCAAATGGAAACTACAAATACAAAAAATAACAATCTGGAAGAAGTTCAGATGCGGGAACGGGTTTTTCGCAGTTTCAGGGACGCGCTGAAATATTCTGCGGTCACAACAGTGCTGAATAAATTCTGCAATGTGGAACTTATGTTATTGAACCGGTATGGGATGGAGGAAAGCAGTGTTTCTGTCGAACATCCGGAGGGGTTGCGCAAATATATTGATATGCTTGAAAAGGAAATATTTGGAAAAACTGGCATCAAGGTGGAAGACGGGGCACTTGAGAATGAGGAAATAGTGAATTTTATCAAATCTTTTTCGTTTGACGGAACGCCGGAACAGACCATACTGACCTACCATGGAAAAGAGCGTGCCTGTGATATATATCTGCGCCAGCCGCGGGCAAACAGTCTTGATCTCCATATGAATCTTGTGCCGGAAACATCGCTGACGCTCCAGAACTATTATAATATATATCCGAGTGAAGGTTTCATTATTTCGTTTGCGCTTGAGGATGGTGCGCGCGTATCGTTTTGCCCGGAGAGTAAGGATGGGAAGAAGGGAGCCGGTGATGTCTATGTCTATGTTTATACTGGGGAAAAAATAGTGCGTGCGCCGCTCAGCTCCTATGTGCCATCCGCAGAGGTGGTTTTAAAAATGTTCCGCGGATAGAAGGAGCCGGGAAAAAGTTAAGGTCTTCCGGTTTGCCGGACGGGATGAAAGGGGGGTGGCAGGATGCCTAAGGAGGGGTGCGGCAGGGCGCAGCAGATGATCCTGCCATATCTGGAGGACATAAGATATCAGCAGGAGAGGCGGGGAGGATTTGTGCCGCCAGACAGGAAGACGGAACCGGCAAAGCCCATGCCGCTCGAGCAGAAAGCCAGGTTTGTCCGCCACATAAGAAGTTGTAAACAATGTCATGATGAGCTGGAGTTCTATTTGATTGTCTATGTGACAACAGATATGATTGATGATTCCAATATACCAAATGATTACAAGGAGGCAGTAAACCAGCTTCTTAGTGAGACGGAATGGGAGATTTCCCGTGCACAGCAAAAGGCGCTCACGGGGCGTTTCAGGCTGATTGCGATTCTGCTTATGCTGGCGTTGGCACTCAGTTTAAGTGTGGGGCGCTCGGCGGTGGAACCGGAACCGGAGGAGATCACGGTGCGCACAAAAGGTTTCTATCTGGGAGATCTGGGGCTTCCATCTGAAATTGATTTCGTTGATAATGCCATTGCCATGTACCACGACGGCGCGCGCGATTTTGTGTTCAGCCAGCGCCTGCGCAGGGCACAGGTGGAGGAACTCTGGCGCTCTGATGTAAAGATGATGTATGCCATGTATCCGAAAAGTGAAATAACTTACACCCTTCCAACCAGTTTCCTTCTGCTTGATGGTTCGTATGCAAAGCGGCTGGAAACAGGCAGACGGCCTGAAATTATGTATCAGGGGCGGATAACATTAAAGCCGATTAAAAAGACAAAACCGGGGGAGAATGCGCCGGGGGACGGACAACACAATAGTTTGGAAAAATAGCATGCAGGGGGATGGATTAAAAATACAGGTCGGGATATCCCAGGAAAAAATGGAGGTAATGATGAAAGATTTTTTGCTTGTAATTGATGGTTCGAGCCTGCTCACAACACAGTTTTTTGGGAATTTGCCCCGCGAAATCGTTTTCGCTAAAACTATGGAGGAGAAGGAAGTCTTTTTCCCGCGCATCATGCAGACTTCAAAAGGGGTGTATACTAATGCGGTATACGGCTTTATGCGCGTACTTTTAAAGATTTTAAAAGAGCAGAACCCGACGTATCTTGCGGTTGCCTGGGATTTGAGCCGCAATACGTTCCGCAGGGAGATTTACCCTGAATATAAGGGCAACCGAGGGGAAACAATGGTGCCGCTCAGTGACCAGTTTGCCCTTTGCCAGCAGTTGCTTACGAAGATGAATATCCGGCAGTTTATGGACGAGCGTTATGAGGCGGACGATTTTGCAGGTACGCTTGTGACCATGTTTGAGAAAGAGATTCCGGTTCGGATTATGACTAAGGACAGGGATTATTTGCAGCTTGTTTCGGAAAATACACAGCTCTGGATGATCCATCCAACCGCGAATAAGACTGAGGAATTATATGAAAAATATAATATGCGGCAGAGGGAATGCCGTGTGCCGGACAGGACATTCCCATTTACGCCGGAGCTTGTCGAAAAGGAATTTGGTGTAAAACCCGAGTCCATCAATTCGCTAAAGGGACTTGAGGGCGATCCTTCGGATAATATTAAGGGAGTTCCGGGAATCGGGGAAGTAACGGCGGTGGCGCTGATTCATGAGTACGGCTCGGTGGAGCATCTTTATGAGGTTTTGAAAGCCGCGGACGAAAAGGAACAAAAAGCGCTTGTACAGGACTGGAAAACACGGCTTGGCATTAAGAGATCCCCGCTCGGACCCCTGCTTAAAACAAGCGACACAGAACTTGTTGGGGAGCGCGCAGCCTTGCTTTCAAAAACTCTTGCAACCATCAAGAGGGATATTCCAATTGATGTAACGCTTGAGCAGCTGCGTGTGGCAGTTGACAAAGAAACCGCAATGAAGGAATTTTCCGCTCTGGAGTTTCGCTCCCTCAGATTTGAGGAGCCGGAGGAGGAAGATGATTTCGTCCCGGCAGGTGAGAATCCATTTGATGATTCCCCGTTTGGAGGCAGTTTTGCGCGGGGGACGGGGGATTCCAAAAATTTCCTGGATTATTTTGACCAGCTAATGAACCCGCCGGTTGTGGAGGGTGATGAAATGTTACCGGGCGGTGCGCCACGGAGTGAAGAAGGCGGTAAGGATGTCCCTGGCACTATGATAGCAGGGCAGGAGGAGAAGGGGGAAGAAAAGAAAAAAAAGGAAAAGAAGGAGATTACTTTCCCGCCGTATTCCGAGCCTTCGGAATTTATCCATGTTGATCTCCTGCCGGAAGAACTGCTTTCCGGTGACAAGCTTGTTTTTTTCACATTTTCTGATGGTGACAGGCTGCTTTGTGTGGCACTGCAAGCCGACGCTAAGAAAATCTATATTGCAGCCCCGGATAGGGATGTGTTTGCCGAATATCTGAAAAAAGCGGTGGAGCGCGGCGTGCGCCCGGTTACGCTTGGGCTAAAGGAGCAGCTTACAGCCCTTAATAGTGAATGTATAAGGGAGATTGCCCTTTCGGGGGGACTGCTTGATGTTGCACTTTTAGCTTATCTTAAAAACCCTCTTGCCGGCTCGTATTCCTACAGTGACCTTGCCGCGAAATATTACGGGATCACCCTGGCACCATACAAGGAGATATTTAAGAAAGTCACGCCGGAGGAAGCAATGTTTTTCCAGCAGGCAACGGTTGAAAAATACCTGATGGCGGGCTGCAATATGGCATTCCTTCTCGCGGATGGTCTGTTTTCCTGGATTACATCAAGGGATAATACTAAACTGTATTTTGAGCTGGAACTTCCCCTTATCTTTACACTGTATGCCATGCAGGAGCGCGGAATCCGTGTCGCGAAGGAAGAACTTTCATCCTATGCCGCAGAGCTTGGGGAACGCATCAATGTGCTTGCGGAGGAGATTTATGCCGATGCGGGGGAGCGGTTTAACATTAATTCCACAAAACAGCTCGGCGTGATTTTATTTGAGAAGCTTGGGTTATCTGGCGGAAAGAAAACAAAGACCGGGTATTCGACTGCGGCGGATGTGTTAGAGCGCCTTATGGACAGCCATCCAATTATCGGGAAACTTATCGAGCACAGGCAGTTATCTAAACTGAAATCAACCTATGCGGATGGGCTGGTGCCATATATTGCGCAGGATGGGAGGATACACAGCACTTTCCATCAGACCATCACGGCAACCGGGCGTATCAGCAGCGCCGACCCGAATTTGCAGAATATCCCGATCCGCATGGAGGCGGGCAGGCTGCTGCGCAAAGTTTTTATCCCGGAGGATGGTTTTGTATTCCTTGATGCCGACTACTCGCAGATTGAACTGCGCGTCCTTGCACATATGTCGGGGGATGCACAGTTAATCGCCGCGTACAACACGGCGCAGGATATCCACCGCATCACGGCTTCCCAGGTGTTCCACACCCCGTTTGAGGAGGTGACAAAGGAGCAGAGAAGCCGCGCGAAAGCGGTGAATTTTGGGATTGTGTACGGCATCAGCTCCTTCGGGCTTGGGCAGGGTTTAAATATATCGCGCAACGAGGCGGAAGAGTATATTGAAAAATATTTTGCCACTTACCCGGGCGTGCGGAAATTTGTGGACGGGCTGGTTTCAAAAGCTAAAAAAAGCGGTGAGTCGCACACTTTGTTTGGCAGGATACGCCCGCTTCCGGATATCACAAGTTCCAACCACAAGACCCGCTCCGAGCAGGAGCGCATCGCAATGAATTCGCCGATACAGGGGACGGCGGCGGATATTATGAAGATTGCGATGCTGCGCGTGGATCGCAGGCTTACGGAATCCGGTATGAAATCGCGTCTGCTTTTGCAGATCCACGATGAACTTTTGGTGGAAACTGCGGCGGACGAAGTGGATGAGGTGAAAAAAATCCTCATCGAGGAGATGGCGGGCGCGGCGAAGCTTTCGGTGCCGCTTGAGGTGGATGCGAAGCAGGGGGAAAACTGGCTTGAGGCACATTGAGGTGACATTGTAAAAAGGGGGAGGCAATGGGAAAAATTATCGGGCTTACCGGGGGGGTTGGCTGTGGGAAATCAACAGTTGTAAAATTATTGCAGAAGAATTACCGATCTCATGCCATATTGACCGATGATGTCGCCAGGGAGCAGATGCTGCCCGGCGGCATTGCCTACCGGCGTGTCGTGGAAGAATTTGGAGCGGGAATCCTTGCCGCGGACGGCACGGTGGATCGTGCAAAACTTGCCGAAATCGTTTTTGCTGACTGCGGGGCACTTGCCAGATTAAATGCGCTGACACATCCGCCCGTAACGGAATATGTCCTGCAACAGATAGAAGAGGAGCGGGAGAAAAACCGCTATCAGCTCCTAATTATTGAAACTGCGCTTTTGATTGAGGGAGGGTATGATGCTTTTTGCGATGAGGTCTGGTATGTGTACGCTACCGAGGAGGAGCGCCGTTTAAGGTTAAAGCGGTCTAGGGGCTATTCGGATGAAAAGATTGACGCTCTGTTTGCGCGCCAGTGCCAGGAGGCTGATTTTTTTGCGGTGGCAACCCATGTGGTCAACAATTCTGATGGGCGCACCGAGGAGGAGCTTCTTGCGGACATTAAGGAATTTTTATAGAAATTTTTCTGAAAAATAGTAGAAATAATACACGATTTATGATAAGATGATTATATTAATATCCTTGGAGGCACGGGATGGATAAAGAAAAATTACCGGAACAGTTGGTTTTTGGTCTTGATATAGGAACAAGAAGTATTGTCGGGACGGTCGGCTATAAGCAGAATATGGACAGTTTTGTGGTGGTGGCACAGAGTGTGCGCTGCCATGAAACACGCGCGATGATGGACGGGCAGATCCACGATATCGCGAAAGTGGCCGGGACAATATCGGAAGTAAAGATGGAGCTTGAGCACCAGATTGGGCGCAAGCTTACCGGGGTGTGTATTGCCGCTGCGGGCAGGGTTTTGAAAACCGTGACGGTGGAGGTGGAGGAGAGGCTCGGCGACGAGAATTTCCAGGATGAGCTGATTACGGCGGAAACCATACACTCGCTTGAAATGATTGGTATCGAGAAAGCTTACGAGGTCATCCGTAAGGAAACGCAGGATGAGAATGTAAGTTTTTATTGTGTTGGTTATACAGTTGTACACTATTATTTAAATAATAATATGATTACAAATCTGGAAGGGCATAAGGGTAACCGGATTGCTGCCCAGATTCTGGCAACTTTCCTGCCGCAGGAGGTGATCGACGGGCTCTATGCTGCGACGGAGAAAGCGGGGCTTGAGGTGGACAATTTGACGCTTGAGCCGATCGCGGCGATCAATGTGGCGATCCCGGAGAAATTCCGCCTGTTAAATATTGCGCTGGTGGATGTGGGAGCCGGGACTTCCGATATCTGTATTACAAAGGAGGGAACCATTGTCGCCTACGGTATGATACCGATGGCGGGGGATGCGGTTACGGATGTGATTGTGCAGGCGCACCTGGTGGATTTTGCGACGGCGGAGGAAATCAAGATTGCAGCGTCCATGCACAGGAAGGTAATAAACTATAAAGATATCATGGGGATTGCGGCGCAGACCACACCGGAGGAAGTGTTTGCCGAAACGGAGGAGAAAGTGGGCGAGATTACGGAGCTTGTCGCGAAAAAGATCCTTGAGCTGAACGGCGGCAAGTCGGTGAGCGCGGTCTTTGTGGTTGGCGGCGGCGGCAAACTCCCGGATTTTGTCCGGATGCTTGCGGAGTGCCTGAAACTTCCGGCGGAGCGCGTGGCACTGCGCGGAGAGGAAGTGCTTGGCGCAGTCACGTTCCCGGAGGACGTGAAAAAAGATCCCATGCTGGTCACGCCGATTGGCATTTGTCTGAATTATTATGAGCAGAAGAACAATTTTATTTTTGTCCAGGTGAATTCCCTGCGGGTCAAGCTCTATGACAACAGCCGCTTAACCATCGTCGATGCGGCGCTTGCGGTGGGGTTCCCGAATGACGGGCTGTTCCCGAAACGTGGGACGGCACTGGAATTTTTTGTAAATGGAGAAAAGCGCATGGTGCGCGGCGAGGAGGGCGAGGCAGCCAATATCTTGCTGAATGGGCGGCCTGCGGGTATCAACACACCGATCGAGGCAAACGATGTGATTGAGATTGTTGCGTCCACCGCGGGCGGAGCAGCCCACATGATGGTCGGGGAACTGGCGGAGTACAAAAAATCAATCGAGTTTACAGTGAATAAAAAGACGATTGTATGTCCTAAGTTTGCAAGGGCAAACGGGGAGCTTGTGTCCGAATACTACGATATCAAGACGGGGGACAAACTTGAGATACAGGATTTTTATACGCTGCGGCAGCTTCTTGATTTTATGGATGTGATGTACCGGGACGGTATCTATGTAAATCATATGCCCGCCGGTGAGGATGAGAAGATTTACGATAAATTCAGTGTGGATTTTGATCTGTCTATAAAGGCGGATGTTTTCCAGGGTGTTGGGCAGGAAGAGGACTTGGGGGAAGTGACGGAAGAGGGGCAGCAGGAGCCTGAGGAAGAAGCAAAGGAGGAGGATACGCTAAATCAGGCGGTGGAAGGGGATGGTACGCCCGCACAGGAGAAGGAGAATGTTCCTGAAAATGGGAGTCCCGTATCTGCCGAAACTGAGGTTGCAGTGCAGGAATGTGACTTAAAGATCAATGTAAATTCCACACCGGTTGTATTGAAGGGAAAGAGAGAGTACCGTGTGGTTGACATCCTCGATTTTTACGAGTTTGATGTGTCAACCGCGCACGGGAACAGGGTGGTAATTAAAGTCAACGGTGCCCCGTCCGGTTTTTCAACGCGGATAGCGCACGGGGATTTTGTGGAACTTTACTGGGAGCAATAATACTTGCGGTGCCGGATGTTTTGTCCGAGATGGGGATTACATATGGGAAATGATTTGACGGAAATGCAAAAGAAAAGTTCAAGGGTAAATGGCCTGTTAAGTTTGGTGATGCTTGGCTTTTCGATTGCGGCAGTTATTGGTAACCGCGGGGGTACCGGGATTGTCTGGCTTTGTATATGTTCCGTATTTGTTTTATTTGATTTGCTTATTATAACAGGGATATTGAATCAGTACAAGCAAATGTGGCTTGTTTTGCGTGCTGTCGAACTTATTGCTGTGTATATACTGGTTTTTTTTAATGATTTTTTGATGATCCAGGTAACGGGGGCATTTTTGATTCTGCTTTTGTTCTGGCAGTTTATATTTTCTTTTGACTATGGTGACAACATTACCAGGGCGCTTACGGTGGGTATTTGCAGTGTGCCGGGTATTATTATCCTTATTGTCAGCATCCTATTTAAAAATGCGGATCTGATGAAGGTGTTCGATTCCTTTATCCTTGTTGCATGTGCGATAATTCTGGGTGTTTTTATCTGTAACCTGGGGATTGATGAGCTGGGAAAGCTTGAGAGGAAGCTGTTTGCGCAGTGCCGCATGGTGGAGAGTGTAAATGAGATCAATGAGGAGTTAAAGGAGCACCAGGAGAAGGTGAAGCGCGCAAACGAGGAGCTCGGCATCCAGAAAATCAAGCTTGAAGCTGCATACAACCGCATCAACAGCGTCAACACGGAAATGAACCTGCAAAATGAGATTCTAAAGGCAATCACGTCGGTGATTGAGATTGAGAAACTGCTCGATATTATGACAAAATCCCTAAAACAGGAACTTTCCTTAAATTGCTGTGCGATTATATTATACAAGAATCCGCCGGAACTTGATGATGATATTTGTATGGTACAATCTGAACTTGCAACGCAGGAGGAGGATTATCTGCTTCAAAAAATATCGGATGGATGCCTGAAAAAATATCTTGTTAAGAAGGAGGGGTTCGCGGATAATGAGGTGGAGGTGGGAAGGTATTGCTTTCTGCCGCAGCGCCAGGAAGGTTCCCTCCTGATTCTTCCGCTTATGCGGGAAGGGCGGATGGTCGGCGGTTTTCTGGGAGTTCACGACCAGCTAGGTTTTTTTACGGAGAACAGGGTTTTCTTCGACACGATCATGTCGCAGTTTTTGGTGGTTCTGGACAATGCTGAAATGTATGCAAAGATGCAGCATATGGCGACCCATGACGGTCTGACGGGACTGCATAACCGCGGCGATTTGAATGTGTCGCTCGAGCGCTTTTTAAATAATGCTGAGGAAAACGGGATGCCGCTCTCGCTTGCGCTTATGGATATCGACCATTTTAAAAATGTGAACGATACTTATGGGCATCTTTTCGGTGACCTGGTTATCCGCTCGGTGGCAAACCAGGCGAGGGGGGTGGCGAAAAAATACGGCGGTTTTGCCGCGCGCTATGGCGGGGAGGAGTTTGTAGTTGCTTTTCCGGGAAAGACGGTGGAGGAGTGCACACGCTATGTCGAGGAAATCAGGCGGGGGATTGGCGGACTGTCGCTTGAGTACGAGGGAGTCTTAGTTGTGATCCATGTCAGTGTGGGTGTTACCGGTTATCCGGAATGTTGTCTTGATAAAAACCAGATTTTAAAACATGCGGATGCCGCCATGTATTTTTCAAAGGAACATGGCAGGAACCGTGTGACGGTGGACAGCGAGGAGATTTTAAGCCAGGTCGGCCTGATGGCGGAAGGAATCAAGTGAGTGGTGCGGGGCTTTGCGGCATATCGCAGATTGGGCTCACCCAGTGGGGATTAGGCAAAAATTAAAAAAGTCAGGAGGGGTTCTATGCAATTAAGATTTATCGGTGCGGATCATGAAGTAACGGGGAGCTGCCATTTTGTTTCTGCCTGCGGGAAGAATTTTCTGTTAGACTGTGGGATGGAGCAGGGGGCGGATATCTATGAGAACGCGGAACTTCCGGTTCCGCCGTCGGATATCGACTATATTTTTCTTTCCCATGCGCATATCGACCATTCCGGTCTGATACCATATCTGTATGCACACGGTTTCAGGGGGAGTGTCTATGCGACGGAGGCGACGACGGAACTTTGTGACATTATGCTGCGCGACAGCGCGCATATCCAGATGTTTGAGGCGGAGTGGCATAACCGCAAGGCGAAGCGTGCCGGAAAAGAAGAGTATGTGCCGCTCTATGAACTTAAAGATGCCGTTGGGGTTATGGAGCATTTTGTCCCTTGCCCTTATGGGAGGGTTATCAATATCTGCGATGGCATCAAGGTCAGGTTTGTCGATGTCGGCCATTTGCTTGGCTCTGCAAGTATCGAGGTCTGGCTTGAGGAGGGCGACTTAAAACGCAAGATCGCGTTTTCCGGCGATATCGGAAACTACAACCAGCCGATTATTAAAGACCCGCAATACCTTGATGATGCGGATATTGTGATAATGGAATCGACCTACGGCGACAGGCTGCACGACCGCAATGCGGATAATGTTGCGGCGCTTGCCGAGATTATAAAGCAGACTTTCCAGCGCGGCGGAAATGTTGTGATCCCGTCGTTTGCGGTGGGCAGGACACAGGAGATGCTATATTTTATCCGGCAGATAAAGCAGGATAACCTGGTTGAGGGATTTGAGGATTTTGAGGTCTATATTGACAGCCCGCTTGCGGTGGAAGCTACCAATATTTTTCAGCAAAATGTCGAGGCATGTTTTGATGAGGAGGCGCTTTCCCTAGTGCGCCAGGGTATCAACCCGATCCGTTTCCCGGGATTAAAAATCGCCGTTTCGGCGGAGGAATCAAAGGAGATTAACTTTAAACCGGAGCCAAAAGTTATTATCTCCGCTTCGGGCATGTGCGAGGCGGGGCGTATCAAACACCACTTAAAGCACAACCTCTGGCGGCCGGAATCGACCATCCTCTTTGTCGGCTACCAGGCGAACGGGACACTCGGGCGCGCCATATATGAGGGTGCGAAGGAAGTGAGGCTCTTTGGCGAAACCATTGAGGTCAAGGCAAAGATCGATAAATTTATCGGGATCAGCGGGCATGCGGATAAAGACGGGTTGCTTCGCTGGGTGGATTCCTTTGCAAAGAAACCGCAGAAGGTCTTTGTGGTGCATGGCGAGGATTCCGTGACCGAGAATTTTGCATCCCTTTTGCGCAATGAGTACTGCCTTAACGCCATTGCACCGTATACCGGTTCGGTTTACGACTTAGCCGATGGCGGGCTTATCACCGAGGGCAGCCATGTGCGTGTGGAGAGGGCATCAAAACAGCCTGGCGGTGTATTTGCAAGGCTTCTGGCAGCCGGCCAGCGCCTGATTACCGTGATCCGCCACAATGAGCACGGCGCAAACAAGGATCTGGCAAAATTTGCTGACCAGATTAATGCGCTTTGCGAGAAGTGGGATCGCTGAGATAGTTTTTCATATTTTTTAGTGCATTCTTTTCAAGGCGGCTGACCTGGGCCTGGGAAATATTGATCTCCTCCGCCACTTCCATCTGGGTTTTTCCCTGGAAATAGCGAAGGCGGATAATATTGTTCTCGCGCTCGGGCAGCCGTTTCATGGCTTCTTTTAAGGAAATCTCCTCGATCCAGTTCTCCTCCCTGTTTTTTTTGTCGCTGACCTGATCCATAATATAGAGTGCGTCCCCGCCCTCCGAGTAGACCGGCTCATAGAGGGAAACAGGGGTCTGGACGGCATCCATGGCATTCACAATATCTTCCTTTGCGATCCCGGATGCGGCGGAAAGCTCCTCGATAGTTGGCTCGCGGTTATTCTCGCGGATAAAGGCTTCCTTGGCATAGATTGCGCGGTAGGCGTTATCCCGCAGGGAGCGTGAAACTCGGATGGAATTGTTGTCCCTCAGGTAGCGCCTGATTTCACCGATTATCATCGGCACGGCGTAAGTGGAAAAACGTACTCCCTGCGAGGTATCAAAATTGTCAATCGCTTTCATCAGTCCAATGCAGCCGATCTGGAACAGGTCGTCCACATTCTCGTTGCTGCTGGAAAAACGCTGGATAATGCTTAGGACCAGCCTCAAATTCCCCTCAATATATAATTCGCGGGCTCCCGCGTCGCCGCTTTTAATCCGGCGGAATAATTCGTCCTTTTCGTCGTTGTCAATCAATGGAAGCTTTGCGGTATTTACACCGCAGATTTCAACCTTATACAATGCCATACCAGTTACCATGTCCTTTCGTTACGGTTAAGAAGAGAATGCTCCCTTTGCCCATCTTTTATTCGCTTTTTTTTATCTTTGGGATGGGAATTTTTTCCATACCGTCTTATTTTTTTGAAATATCAAAAGAATTGAGGAAAATATTAAAAAAATGTAAAAATGATAAAATCCATAGATTGACATGCCTGGTGCAAAGTGCTAAAATGAATTGGCGTAAAAAATGGCGAAGGAGAGGAGGGATTGCGGATGTTCATGCTCTTTTTTGTTTTATGGGTTATTTTTAACGGCAGGATTTCAGCGGAGATCGCTGCTATCGGGGTGGTGATAGCCGTCCTTTTATTCTGTTTTATCTGCAAGTTTATGGATTACAGTCTGAAAAAAGAGTTTAACCTATATCGGAATATCCTGCGAGGGGCTTCCTATCTGCTGCTGCTTTTAGCGGAGATTATCAAAGCCAATTACAGTGTGATATGCCTTATTCTATCCCCGAAATATGAGATAGAGCCAAAGCTTGTCAAATTCAGGGTTGATTTAAAAAGCGATACCCTGCGCGCGGTTCTTGCAGATTCCATCACGCTCACACCGGGCACGATCACGGTGACGCTTGAGGGGGATGAATATCTTGTACACTGTCTGGATAAAGATTTGGCGGAAGGAATGTCGGATTCAGAGTTTGTAAGGAGACTGAAAGAATTTGAGCGCGGCGGGAAGGGGGAAGAGGATGGAACAATTTTGTGACGGTTTTTTGACAGTGGTTTTAGTAGTGCTTGGCATCCTCTGTTTTTTCTGCCTGGTCCGCTCTGTTAAAGGACCAAGGATCGCGGATCGGATTGTGGCGGTCAATATGATCGGCACTATGACAATGATGGGGATTGCGGTGCTTACCGTAAAATTAGAAGAAGCTTTTCTGGCGGATGTGGCGTTGATTTATGCGATGATTAGTTTCCTCGCCGTTGTTGTTGTTGCCAAGGTTTATATGGGTGTGTACCGTGAGAAGACCCAGGCAGAGAAGAATAAAAAGGAGGAAAAATAATGGGATGGTTCCGTTTCCTGATTGGTGCAGCCTGCATCCTTGCGGGGCTTACGGTTTCCTGTATCGCCGTGTTTGGCACCTGGAAATTTAAATATGTGCTTAACCGCATGCATGCCGCCGCGTTGAATGACACTTTGGGGATTTTTTTTGTAATCCTTGGGCTGGTGGTTTTAAACGGTCTTAATTTTACATCGCTAAAACTTTTTGTGATTGTATGTTTCCTCTGGATGGCGAGCCCGGTTGCGTCTCACCTTCTTGCGCGGCTTGAAGTCACGCTTGACAAGGAGCAGATCGGGCAGGAATGCGAGGTGGATGAGGATGTCCTTCTTTAAAATAATATTGCTGCTGTTTCTTATTGTGTGTGCCCTTGCGACAAGCCGGAGCAAGAACCTTTTAACTTCAGTGGTGATCTATATGTCTTACAGCCTTGTAATGTGCATTATCTGGATTCTGTTAGAGTCCCCGGATCTTGCGATTACGGAGGCGGCCGTGGGAGCGGGTGTGACAAGCATACTGTTTTTTGTTACCCTGAAAAAGATACATGAAATCAAGGAGATGGGTGCCCCCGAAGAGGAGAATAATAAGGGGGAGGAGCTAAAGGGATGAGCAGGGTAAGGGAAAATTATGAGAACGGCGCATGGATGCGGTTTGTGCGTTTTATTGACGGGGAAACAAAAGAGGGGGAAAGTGAAAAGGAAAAGGATGGGCAGCAGGAGGATATGGAAAAGAATCTGCGCCTTGCAAAAGCAGCAGGCGAGAGGGAGGCAGTACATGCCGATCTCTACCACAGAAAGCGCGAGCGCAGTCTTTCCGATCTCTCGCATATGATGGATCAGTATGAAACCTGGTCGAAAACAAGGGGGATGCAGTTGTTTGGGAAGATTTACCGCATCATCGCCTTTGGCATCTGTATGTTAGTGATTGCTGTGCTTCTGATAACGGTAGCCAACATGCCGGAATTTGGTTCGCCGGACACGCCCGCAAACAGTGGGGAAGTACCGGGGCGCTACATTGAAAAAGGGCAGGAGGAAACAGGGGCGGTCAATATTGTGACTGGTATGATCCTTGATTACCGCGCTTTTGATACGCTCGGGGAATCCCATGTGCTTTTTATTGCGGCATGTACCGTGCTGATTCTTGTGCGCATAGACCATCGCAAGGATGGCTCGCTTGTACACAAGGAGCTGGCAGCGGAGGAGGATGACCGGAAACTGGAACCAAAAAATGACAAAATATTACAAAAATCGGCATTTATCCTGGTTCCTGTTATTATCCTGTTTGGAATTTATGTGATCTTAAATGGTCATATATCGCCGGGTGGCGGGTTTTCCGGGGGTGCCATAATCGGAGCGGGGCTGATCTTATATTTAAATGCGTTCGGGTTTAAGAAGACGGAGCGCTTTTTTACCTACAGGACATTTTCCGCCGTATCACTTTTTGCGCTGCTTTTTTATTCGGTGGCAAAATGCTATTCGTTTTTCTGCGGTGCAAACCATCTGGAGAGTGGTATCCCTCTCGGGAATGCGGGCGATATTATAAGCAGCGGGCTGATCCTTCCGCTTAATATCTGCGTTGGCTGCGTGGTTGCCTGCACAATGTACTCCTTCTATGCGATATTCAGGAAAGGGGGGATCTAGTTGGGAAATCTGTTTCGAAATTACTATGAGGCTGTTTCGGTAATTCTTTTTGGCATTGGATTTACCACGCTTTTATTCCACCGGAATATGATAAAAAAGATTATCGGCTTCAATATTATGGACACTGCCGTTTACCTTTTTCTGGCGGCGAAGGGCTATATAGCGGGTCGGGCTGCACCGGTGCCGGAGAGCGCACAGACTGTAAAGACAGTGGAGGATTTTATCAACCCGATCCCGGCGGGGCTGGTGCTCACCGGCATTGTGGTTTCCGTCAGTGTCACGGCAGTTATGCTGTCGCTTACAATACGCCTGTACCGGCGCTATCACACGCTTGATATCGACCGGATTACCATTTTGGCAAAGAGGGAGCAGTACCGGGAGGGCGGAAAGTAAAATGGCGGAAAGGCATGGTTTGGTATGAGTATCATACAGAGTTTTCCATTATTTAATATTGTTATGTGCCTGATGTGCGGCGTTCTTTCCTCGGTTTTAAGTGGGCGTTTGGCGAAACGTTTAAGCCTGGTTTTGGTTGGGGTGGCGGGTGTTATGAATGCCTTTGTACTGCGTTTTGTGACGGAACACGGGCAATACACCTACCCGATGGGGCATTTTCCGGCACCCTTTGGCAATGAGATACGTGTCGGTTCCCTGGAGGCACTGCTTGCAGTGTTCTTCTGCGCCATTATGTTTCTGTCGGTGCTTGGAGGGGAGCACTATATTGACCTTGAGGTGGAAGAAACAAAGGAGAACCTTTATTTTACCATGGTTGACCTGATGTTGGCTTCCCTGCTTGCCCTGATTTATACCAACGATATGTTTACCGCCTATGTATTTGTGGAGATCAATACGATAGCCGCGGGGGCGATGATTATGAGCCGGAACACGGGGCATACCCTGGTTGCTGCGACAAAATATATGATTATGAGCCTGGTCGGCTCCGGTTTTTTGCTGCTTGGCTTGTCGATGCTCTACAGTGTGACGGGGCACTTGCTTATGGTTGATATGCACGGGCAGATTGTAAAGCTTTCAGAAAGCGGACAGTACGCGATGCCGCTGACGGTTTCGATGGCGCTTATGAGTGTTGGGCTGGCAGTAAAAAGCGCGCTCTTCCCGTTCCATACCTGGCTGGCGGACGCGTACAGCTATTCCACGCCCGCCTCGGCTGCGGTTTTGTCAAGTCTTGTATCTAAGGGATATATTTTCCTGCTTTTCAAGATTTTTTACCGTGTTTTTGGATTCGATTTTGTCCTCGACCACAAGGTAACCAATCTCTTGTTTGTATTCGGTGTGGCGGGTATGATTATCGGGTCGGTGGTGGCGATCTACCAGCACGATGTGCGGCGGCTGATCGCTTTTTCCTCGGTGGCACAGATTGGCTATATCTATATGGGGATCGGTCTTGCAGTCCCGATGGGGACGGTGGCGGCAGTCTTCCATATTATGTCGCACGCGGCATCAAAATCCATGCTTTTTATTGCGGCCAGGGGACTTTCGGATGTGTCGGGCGACAGCAAGGATTTTGTGGATTTAAAGGGGGCGGGCTTGCGCAACAAGCTTGCCGGTTTGGGATTTTGTGTCGGGGCGTTCTCCATGGTGGGTATCCCGCTGTTTGCGGGATTTACTTCGAAGGTTTACTTTGCGGAGGCGGCGCTTATGGCCAATGGGGGAAAACTTGCCGTCGCGATGGTGGCACTTGCTGTAAGCACCATTTTAAATGCTGTCTATTTTATCCGCGCCCTGATTACTATCTACACGCCAAAGGACGGGGAGGAAACAAAGAAGGGGACTGCGGGCTGCCGTCCCCCGGTCAGCATGGTGGCGGCACTGCTTTGTTTTATCCTGCTTAATATTTTCCTCGGCACCTGGTCAAACAGTATTGAGAGGGCGATCGAGGCGGGGCTTGATACATTTGGTTAGGATGGGGTTATCGATAAGGCACCGGGCGCTGTCCTAGGTGCACAGGAAAGAGGTATGCAAAATGAATGGAAATCTGATTTTGTTGGTGCCGGTATTTTTGCCGGTGATCGCGGGGCTTTTGCTTGCCTTCCCGAAGATATTCCCGGACAGGAAGACACGCTGGTGGTTTGTATCCGCCGTTTGTGCGGCTGAACTAATCATGGTATTTTGTGCGGCGGGGGGCGGATATGAGCTTACCCTCGCGCGTTTTAACGACAGGCTGGCATTTGTGTTTCGCCCGGACAAGCTTTCCATGCTCTTTGGGGGGCTGGCCGCATTTATGTGGCTTTGGGCATCGATCTTCTCGGAAAAATATTTCCACGGGGGGGATGAAAGAGTGTACCAGTGCTTTTTCCTTGCTTCCATCGGGGTGATTGTGGCTCTGTGTTTTTCCGGGAACCTGGTTACAATGTATATGTTTTATGAGCTGATGACTCTTTTTATGCTGCCGCTTGTAGTATGGGAGCGCACAAAGGAAGCCATTCATGCGGGGTATTCATTTTTCTTTTATTCCATTGCGGGGGCATTTTTAGGGCTTTCCGGGTTCTTTATTTTTTATAGCTGCGGTATCAGCCTCGAATTTGTTGCGGGCGGGCATATCACGGCAGAAATGGCGCGGGATAACGGGGGGCTTTTGCTTCTAGCCTGTCTTTTGGGGATCGTCGGGTTTGGCAGCAAGGCGGGGATGTTCCCTCTGCACGGCTGGCTGCCTGTGGCGCATCCGGTAGCGCCGGCTCCTGCATCCGCGCTTCTTTCGGGCAATGTGACAAAGATGGGCGTGCTTTTTATTATGCGTATCATCTACTATATTGCGGGGGTGGATTTTGTGCGGGGAACCTATGTGCAGTACACATTTATTGTGCTGACCCTGCTCACGATCCTGATGGGTTCCGTGATTGCTTCGCGCGAGCAGCTCCTAAAACGCAGGCTTGCCTACTCAACCGTCAGCCAGGTGTCCTATGTACTGTTTGGTCTTGCGCTAATGAACCCTGCCGCCATGCTTGGCGCGCTTTTCCATGTTGTATTCCACTCGGTTGCAAAAAATACGCTTTTCCTTTCTGCGGGGGCGATTATCCATCAGACGGGAATTACCCGCGCAGACGGGCTGAAAGGAATTGGAAAACGCATGCCTAAAACCATCGCGATGTTTACAGTTGTTTCCCTGACATTGGTTGGTATCCCGCCCACCTCGGCGTTTCTTAGCAAGTGGTATTTGGCGGAGGGGGCACTTGTAAGCGGGATTCCTGCCGTTTCCTATCTCGGACCTGCCATACTCTTAATCAGTGCAATCTTTACTGCCGCATACCTGCTGCCCATCAGTGTATCAGGTTTTCTGCCAGGGATTAATGAGGGGGAGCAGGTAATATACCACAGGGAAAAGGAATATAAAAGCATGTTGCTTCCGATGGCAGTTCTCTCGGTGGCGGCGGTCTACTTTGGAATTTTTCCGAACGGGTTGATGCATTTTGTCGATGCAATTATACAGTCGGTCTTTTAGTGCGGGGCAGGGGGTATTGATATGGAAAAATATGGAATATTATTACCGATTGTTTTCCCTCTGGTTATGGGAGCTTTGCTGCCGCTATTTCCGTTCCGCAATAAGCGGGGGCGCAACCTCTATATTGAACTGGTAACAATCGCGACCGCAGCTTTTGCGGTCTGGCTGATTTTTCACCGCCCGAGCGAGGATTTTAATGTCTTAAACCTGGCGGGGAACCTTGAGGTGAAATTCCACATTGACGGGCTTGGCATGGTATTTGGGGGGCTGGTTTCATTTTTGTGGCCCCTTGCAACGCTCTACGCGTTTGAATATATGGAACATGATACAAAGGACAATGTGTTTTTTTCCTTTTATACGATGACATTTGGGGTTACGATAGGCATTGCTTTTTCTGGGAACCTGATGACCATGTACATGTTTTATGAGATGCTGACCCTGGTAACCATGCCGCTTGTAATGCATGGATGCAGCAGGAAGGCGATTCTTGCATGTAGAAAATATATGACTTATTCCATCGGTGGCGCGGCGTTCGCCTTTATCGGGTTTATCTTTGTCTACCGGCTTGGAAACACAATGGATTTTACTTTTGGCGGTGTTTTTTCGGGGGTGGCACTGGGGGAGAAGGAAGCTTTGGTCAAGGCGGTCTATGTGCTTGCCGTGCTTGGCTTTGGGGTGAAAGCTGCGATTTTTCCGTTTTACGGGTGGCTTCCGGCTGTTTCGGTCGCCCCAACGCCCGTAACGGCGCTGCTGCACGCTGTGGCGGTGGTGAAGGCGGGAGCTTTTGCGATTATCCGCATTACCTATTACAGTTTTGGTGCGGAATTTTTGCAGGGAAGTTTCGCGCAGTATACGGTGCTGGTTTTTGCTATTGCCACCATACTTTTTGGTTCTGCGAGGGCGGTTAAGGAGCCACATTTAAAGCGCCGTCTTGCATACTCTACAATAAGCAATCTTTCCTACATTATTTTTGCGGCGCTTCTGATGACACCGGAGGGCATGGTAGGAAGCATGATGCATATAATTGCGCACGCTTTTATAAAGATTACACTCTTTTACTGCGCCGGGGCTATCTTACATTGTTCAGGGTTGGAATATGTGCGCGATATGGCGGGGCTTGCGAAAAAGATGCCCTATGTGTGCGCCTGTTTCCTGGCAGCCGGTGCGGGATTAATCGGCGTGCCGCCCATGGCGGCTTTTGTGAGCAAATGGCATATTGGCACCGCGGCAATTGCTAGCGGAGATCCCCTTGCAATTGCCGGCATGTTTGCGGTGCTTTTTTCTGCATTCTGTACCGCTGTATATATCTGCGGTTTTGTAATGCGCGCTTTCCTGCCTTTTTCGGGGGAGGGTGACTGGAAAACGAAACAGGCATGTGATCCAACCTGGCGCATGAAGCTGCCCCTGGGGATACTGGTATATATGATTTTTACGATTGGAATGTTTGCAAAGCCGCTGCTGGCATTTTTGGGCAGGGTGGCTTCCGGCGGACTGTAATTTGTGGTTTATGAGAGGGGGTAACAGGATATGACGGGGAATATATGGTTGGCCGTGCTGTGGCTTCTTCCCTTTATCGGGGCGCTCCCCCTGCTTTTTTTTAGCGGAAAGAAGGCAGGGTATGCCTGCGGGAGGATGGCTGTTTTCACGGCTGCGGCAGAGTTTTTGCTCTCGCTTATCTTAGCTGTCAATACGTTTTTTAATGGCGGGTCAACCTGTGCGATAAGCGGTGTTATGGGCTTTGGGCTTACATTTTCCATGGAAGGTTTTAACGCCGTCTATCTGGTTATCCTTTCTTTTATGTGGATGACGGCAGTATTTTTTTCCCCGGAGTATATGCGGGGGCATGAGAATTTGCGCAGATATTATCTGTTTACGCTACTGACGCTCGGCGCGACGGCGGGGGTATTCCTTTCGGCAGACCTGATAACTTTGTTTCTCTTTTTTGAAATCATGTCGTTTACTTCCTATGTATGGGTGGCGCAGGAAGAAACGAGGGGGGCACTGCGCGCTGCGGGGACATATCTTTCGGTGGCGGTGCTTGGCGGGATGGTAATGCTTATGGGGATGTTTCTTCTGTACCATTTGACGGGGACATTATCCATAGCGGAATTAAGGGCTGCCTGCGCCGCAGTGAAAGAGCGGGGTGTCCTGTTTGCGGCGGGTTTAATGATGCTTGTTGGTTTCGGGGCGAAAGCGGGGATGTTCCCCCTTCATATCTGGCTGCCAAAGGCGCATCCGGTCGCACCGGCACCCGCGTCAGCCCTTTTGTCCGGCGTGCTTACAAAGGCAGGGATTCTCGGGATTATCCTGCTTTGCGGCTCCGTTCTTTTCGGGGAGGAGCGCTTTGGATTTCTCGTCCTTGTACTCGGGGTTATCACGATGTTTTTAGGGGCGGTGCTCGGCGTGTTTTCCGTTGACTTAAAGCGCACTTTTGCGTGTTCTTCCGTTTCCCAGGTCGGTTTTATCTTAACGGGACTTGGGGCGTTAAACCTGCTTCCAGAAAAGATGCTTGCCATAGATGGGGCGTTTTTGCATATGGTGAACCACTCCCTGATTAAGCTGGTGCTGTTCTTGCTTGCCGGTATTGTGTACAAAAACCTGCATTCACTTGATTTTAATGAGATCAGGGGATTTGGGAAGGGCAAGCCGTTCTTTTTTGCCGCATATGTTTCTGCGGCGCTTGCCATCGGCGGCATGCCGCTTTTTTCCGGCTATATCAGCAAGACCTTGCTGCACGAGGCGATTGTAGAGTCGGCGCATATGTACGGCGGCGGGACACATACGTTGCTTGTGGCGGCGGAGTGGATATTCTTAGTTTCGGGCGGTATGACGGTAGCATATATGCTGAAAGTATTTTTCGTGCTTTTTGTTGACAGTCCGGCTGCAAAACATACCCATGTTAGGGAGTCGGAGAATTATGTTTCTAACCCGGTAAAATGTCTGCTTGCAGTCCCGGCAGTACTTTTTGCAGTATTTGGTATGTTGCCGGGGATTACCATGCAAAAAATTGCGGGTTGGGCGGAGCCGTTTTTTAACGGCGGTGCTTTTCTTGAGGGGAAGGATGCAGTTCATTATTTTTCTTTGGGGAATTTAAAGGGAGCACTGATTTCGATTGTTATCGGGGTATTTTTGTATTTTGTTTTTGTCAGGCGTTTCCTGTGCGAAAAAGAGGAGGGCGGGATGTACTATAAAAACTGTATCCCGGTGTGGCTTGATCTGGAAGATGGGATATACCGCCCGCTGTGCTGCTATCTGTTACCGCTTTTATTTGAAGTTCCGTGCCGTCTGGCGGACGGGCTGGTATCCGAAAAGTTTTTTGCGCGGATACTGCCATTTATGCTGGCGGTTCCCTGCCGGATACTTGATAAGTTTGTGGGGGGCATGGTGTATGTTGTAAACCGCACTGTTTTCAGGCAGGTTCGGGAGAAGGAACATGTGGTGATGGGGGACAGGTTAGCTTATTATGCCGGAAGTGCGGCGGATTGCATTTCGCGGATTTACCGGAGAGTTTCCAAAAAGGGTGAGAAGGAGGGGCGTTCCTACGTCGAGCGCTTTCGTGACGGGGAGGAAAAATTGTCGCGCACGGTGCGCCTTGTGACAAGGAGTGTTTCCTACGGGCTGCTGCTTTCATGCATCGGGCTTTTGATGACCATGTTGTACCTTCTGATGGAATAAAAAGAGGGGGATTTTTGCAATTTTATAAAAAAATTACTTGATTAAATTGCGCGGAACGATTAAAATAAACGTTGGCATGCGCGAAAGAATAATTTAAAAAGTTTATCAGGAAGCAGAATGGAGGAAGATATGAGCGGACAAACAAATGTGATGAAAGAGGAGGGGCAGGCAAAAAAGAAGCTGAAGCTCCCGGTAAAGGCGATTGCAGCGTCGGCGGCAGTTCTTTTCCTGCTGGTTGTCGCATTGTTGGTGGAAGCGGCGAATACTAGGCGGGTTGTAATCAAGAACGGGACGGAGCGGCAGATCGAGTCCATCCGGCTATATTTTGAAAATACGGAGGAGGACTTCTATTTTGTTTCCGAAGACCTGGTAAATACGCAGATTGCTGCGGGGGAGAAGTACAAGGGGAATTTCGAGACGCAGAAATATACACAAGCGCCGGGCTATTTCCTGATGATCCGCGTAAAATTTGCGGACAAGGAGGAAGCGGAAACATACGCCGGTTATTTTACCAGGACGTTTACGGGAAAGATCAGCCTTAATTTTACTGAGGAGGATGGCAATATCCTTATGAGTGTCAAGGCGGGCGACGGGCTGTTCCAGACCACAAAATATACGGACTGTGATGAAGTCCAGGAACTGTTTGAATAGAGTGCAGGGTTTAGATTATGGAGGGGATCGAATGGAGCTATATAAAAAGGGCGCGTATCTGATCCGTGGCAGGGAGCTTGTCGCGGAGGAAGATGGTGAGGTTTTATCGGCAAAGCTTAAAGAGGTGCCTGATAAGGCTGTGGCCGCCGGGCAGACAATGGCTTACAGAATCTTAAAGTCACACAATACATCGGAGAATATGGAGAAATTAAAGCTGCGTTTTGACAAGCTGGCTTCCCACGATATTACCTTTGTCGGAATTATCCAGACTGCAAGGGCAAGCGGACTTGAAGAGTTTCCGGTTCCGTATGTGCTGACCAACTGCCATAACAGCCTCTGCGCGGTAGGTGGGACAATCAATGAGGACGACCATATGTTTGGCCTTTCCTGCGCAAAGCGCTACGGAGGCATCTATGTCCCGCCGCACCAGGCGGTAATCCACCAGTTTGCGCGCGAAATGCTTGCCGCTTGCGGACAGATGATCCTCGGGTCGGATTCCCACACGCGCTACGGCGCTCTTGGGACGATGGCAATCGGCGAGGGGGGACCGGAGCTTGTCAAACAGCTTTTGAAAAAGACCTACGATATCAATATGCCAAAGGTGGTGGGCGTTTACCTGACTGGGAAACCTGCCCCGTTTGTCGGACCGCAGGATATCGCCTTAGCGATTATCGGCAAGGTGTTCGCGAACGGCTATGTCAACAACAAGATAATGGAGTTTGTCGGTGACGGTGTGGCAAATTTAAGTGTGGATTACCGTATCGGCATCGATGTTATGACAACCGAAACCACCTGCCTTTCCTCCATCTGGGAAACGGATGATGCCGTGAAGCAGTTCTATGAGATCCACGGAAGAGTTCAGGATTATAAGGAGTTAAGACCTGGCGAGGTGGCATATTATGACGGGATGATCTACGTTGATCTGTCAGAGATCAAGCCGATGATTGCCATGCCGTTCCATCCAAGCAATACATACCAGATTGACGAGCTGAATGCGAATCTTACTGATATACTGGCGGAGGTGGAACAGAAAGCGAAGGTAAGCCTTGACAACAACAAGGTGGAATATAAACTGCGCGATAAAGTAAAGGGCGGCAGGCTCTATGTGGAGCAGGGCGTGATTGCGGGATGCGCGGGTGGAGGCTTTGAAAATATCTGCGATGCGGCGGATATTCTATCTGGGAAGGATATCGGCGCGGACGAGTTTTCTTTGAGTGTGTATCCGGCGAGCCAGCCTGTCTTTATGCAGCTTGTGAAAAACGGGGCGGTGGAAAAACTGATGGGGGCGGGCGCAACCGTGCGCACCGCGTTCTGCGGACCGTGCTTTGGTGCGGGGGATGTCCCTGCTAACGGCGGATTAAGTATCAGGCACTCGACTAGGAATTTCCCGAACAGGGAGGGCTCTAAGGTCACAAGCGGGCAGATCGCTTCCGTGGCGCTGATGGATGCGCGTTCCATCGCGGCAACCGCGGCGAACAAGGGATACCTGACTTCTGCGGAGCATATGGATGCCGCGTACACAAAGCCAAAATATTTCTTTGACAGCAGCATATATGAGAAGAGGGTCTTTAACGGTGTCGGAAAGGCGGATGGGAATGCCCAGGTTAAATTTGGACCGGGTATCAAGGACTGGCCTGAAATGGGCGCACTTACAAAGGATCTTTTGTTAAAGGTGGTTACCGTGATTAATGACCCTGTGACTACGACCGATGAGTTGATTCCGTCCGGCGAGACTTCTTCTTTCCGCTCGAACCCGCTAGGGCTTGCCGAGTACACTCTCTCTCGCAAGGACCCGCAGTATGTCGGGCGCGCAAAGGCGGTACAGAAGGCGGAGAAGGAAAGGTGTGCGGGCGGCAGGCAGGCGATGGTGGCTGTTCTGCCGGAGCTTGAAGAAGTATTTTTGAATTTGGAAAAAATTGGAAATGTGGATGTGAAGGACATGATGGTCGGCTCCGCAATCTATGCCGTAAAGCCGGGGGATGGTTCCGCGAGGGAACAGGCAGCCAGTTGCCAGAAGGTGCTTGGCGGCTTAGCCAATATCGCCGGGGAATACGCAACAAAGCGTTACCGCTCAAACCTGATTAACTGGGGGATGCTGCCGTTTTTGATTGACAGGGGCGAGAGAGGGGAATTGCCGTTTACAAACGGGGACTATATTTTTATACCGGATGTCTTAAAACAGGTACAGGAGAAGGCTGTGCAGTTTAAAGCTTACGTGGTCGGTGATACGGCGAGGGAATTTGTACTTGGCCTTGGCGAGCTGACTGACGATGAGAGGGAGATCATCCTGAAAGGATGCCTTATCAATTATTACCGTGCATAAGGGAATTTATCGGTCAAAGAGGATGGTGTGGTATCAACCCGCCATCCTTTTGTATTTTGTTTTCTTTATACAAAGTTTATTTTTGGAATATTGAACCATTTGGGAAAATCGTATATAATCCAATATGGTGGGATATGGAGAAGAGGAGAATAAAACTTATGAAGAGTAAAAAGATGATTGTTTACCGCATTTTGATCGTGGGTGCATTGCTGATCCTGCAGGTGGCTTGGCTGATGCTTTCCCTGCTTACATTCTCAAATATCTCCCCGGTGGTCAATATGATTTTCCGCATCACAAGTATCATCGCGCTTTTTGTTGTGATTAACAGCAGGCAGAACCCGGCGTACAAACTGGCGTGGGCGGTGCCGATCCTGATTTTTCCGCTGCTTGGGGGCATGATGTTTGTTTTTTTCGGAACCAGGCAGCCGTCGAAGAAGCTACGTGAGAAGCTAAATGAGTCCTGGGAAAAACTGGAACCTCTGACTGCCTCGACACCCGGTTTTCTTGAGGAGGTGTGGGAGGAGTCGGAAACCGTATATGGTCAGGTGCGCTATTTGAATGATTATGCGAATGCCCCGCTCTGGAAAAATACGCTGACAAAATATTTTAAGAGCGGTGAGGAAAATTTTCCGTATATTGTGGAAGAATTAAAAAAGGCGGAACATTTTATTTTTATGGAGTATTTCATTATTGCGGACGGCAGGATGTGGAATACGATTCTTTCGATTTTAAAGGAGAAAGCGGCGGCGGGAGTGGATGTGCGCCTTCTGTATGATGATGTTGGATGCCTGCGCCTTCTTCCGCAGGGCTACTATGCAACGATGGAGGAGTATGGGATAAAATGTGAGGCGTTCAATCCCTTTGTGCCGTTTGTATCCGTTGTCATGAATAACCGCGACCACCGCAAAATCCTTGTGATTGACGGGGATGTGGGTTTTACGGGCGGGATTAACCTGGCGGATGAATATATCAATGAAAAGGAGCGCTTTGGCTACTGGAAGGACACCGGCATTATGTTAAAGGGCGATGCAGTCTGGAACCTGACAGTGATGTTTCTGCATATCTGGAATGCATTAAGGCCGACGGATACCTCTTTTGACTGCTTCCGCCCGCACACTTACCGAAAGCAGGAGTACGGGAGCGACGGTTTTGTGCAGCCTTACGGCGACAGCCCGCTGGACTTTGAAAATGTCGGCGAGAATGTGTATTTAAACATTATCAATACGGCAAAAGAGTATGTTTATATTTTCACACCATACCTGATTATTGACAACGAGATTGCGACGGCGCTTACGCTGGCGGCGAAAAGGGGGGTGGATGTGAGGATTGTGACACCGCATATCCCGGATAAAAAGACGGCATTTATGCTGACGCAGAGCTATTATGAACAGTTGATGGGCGGCGGTGTGAAAATATATGAGTTTACTCCGGGGTTTATCCATGCAAAATGTTTTGTCTGTGATGACAGGGTGGCAACGGTGGGGACGGTAAATCTTGATTACCGCAGCCTGTATCTTCATTTTGAGTGCGGGGTGTTTTTGTACCGGACAAGCTCGGTTATGGATGTGAAGCAGGATGCACTTGAAACAATTGCAAGGAGCATACCTGTTACGCAGGATATGTTAAAACCGGTGCTGCAAAAAGTTTTGATCCAGGCGATCTTAAAACTTTTCGCACCGTTATTCTAAAGGAGGCAGTATGGCAGAAATAATTGACGGTAAGAAAATATCGGCGCAGATTAAGGAGGAAGTGAAGCAGGAGGCGGAAAGACTTTTAAAAGAGGGCGTTACGGTTACTCTTGCAGTGATCCAGGTTGGGCAGGATAAAGCCTCAAGTGTTTATGTGGGCAACAAGAAAAAAGCCTGCGAGTATGTTGGTTTTCGCTCGCTTTCCTACGAACTGCCGGAGGAAACCACGATGCAGGAGCTGCTTGATCTGGTCGGGGAGCTAAACGGCAGGATGGATGTGGATGGGATTTTAGTCCAGTTGCCGCTGCCCGCCCATATCAGTGAGGAAAAGGTGATCCAGGCAATTTCCCCTGACAAGGATGTGGACGGGTTCCATGTGCAGAATGCGGGGAGGCTTGCGGTGGGGATTGAGGGTTTTGTTTCCTGCACGCCGGCGGGGATTATCGAACTTTTAAAGCGTTCGGGGATAGAAATTTGCGGGAAGGAGTGCGTGGTGGTCGGCCGCAGCAATATTGTCGGCAAGCCGATGGCAGCCCTTTTGCTCCGGGAAAACGGGACGGTGACAGTCTGCCATTCACGCACAAAGGAACTTGATAAGATCACGGCGCGCGCCGACATCCTGGTTGCAGCATTAGGAAAGCCGAAATTTATTACGGCGGAGTACGTAAAAGAAGGTGCCGTGGTGATTGATGTCGGGATTCACCGGGGAGAAAATAATAAGCTCTGCGGCGACGTGGATTTTGATTCGGTTGCACCAAAGGCCTCCTATATCACGCCGGTTCCAGGCGGTGTGGGGCCGATGACCATCGCGATGCTGATGTCAAATTGTCTAAAGAGCGCTAAGATGAGGATGGATAAAAGTTAAAAGCAGCGTTTTTGCGGATATTGTGAGTTTGTCCTGTGGCGGGAGTTTGGGTTCTTTTGTGGGTATTAGGGGAAAAGGAGAATAATCAGGAATAAAATATTATAGAATTGCAGGTTTTTTTATGAATGTATGTTTTATTTCGCTTGGATGTGATAAGAATCTGGTAGATAGTGAAGTTATGCTCGGGCTTTTGCGCGATGCCGGCTATTCGCTTACAAACGATGAGGCGGAGGCGGATGTTATCGTTGTCAATACCTGCTGCTTTATCCACGATGCAAAGCAGGAGAGTATTGATACGATACTTGAGATGGCAGAGTACAAAAAAACGGGGAAACTCAAAGCGCTTATTGTGGCGGGCTGCCTTGCCGAGCGCTATAAGGAGGAGATCGCACAGGAGATCCCGGAGGTGGATGCGATGGTTGGAACCACGGGGTTTGATGCGGTTGTAAGCGTGATTGAAAGTGTGCTTGCGGGAAGAGCCGAGAGTGCCTTTAGGGGGCTTAATGTCCTTCCGCTCCCTGATACAAAGCGCGTAAATACCACGGGCGGTTACACGGCATATTTAAAAATTGCCGAGGGGTGCGATAAGCATTGCACTTACTGCGCCATCCCGAAAATGCGCGGGGAGTACCGCAGCGTCCCTATGGAGCGCCTTGTGGCGGAGGCGGAATTTTTGGCGGAGGGAGGATGCAGGGAGCTTATCCTTGTTGCGCAGGAAACTACAGTGTACGGGGTTGACCTGTACGGGAAAAAATCCTTAGCCATATTGGTCCGCCGCCTATGCGCCATCCGGGGTATTGTCTGGATAAGGCTTTTGTACTGCTACCCGGAGGAGATTGACGGGGAATTGATCGAATTGTTTAAGACCCAGCCTAAGTTGTGCCGCTATCTTGATATGCCGATCCAGCATGCCGCCGACCATGTCCTTCGCGAGATGGGGCGGCGCACAAGCAGGGAGGAGCTGGAGAGTTTGATTGCGGCTCTGAGACGTGAAGTGCCGGATATCGCCCTGCGGACAACACTGATTACAGGATTCCCGGGCGAAACAGAACAGGATCACGAATGCCTGAAAGATTTTGTTGAAAAAATGCGCTTTGACCGGCTTGGGGTTTTTACCTACTCGAAGGAGGAGGGCACACCAGCGGCCGGGAGAAAGGATCAGATACAGAAGAAAGTGAAAGTCAGGCGGCAGAAGGAACTTATGCACTTGCAGCAGCAAATCGCGTTTGAAAATGCCGACGGGATGGTTGGGAAGGTACTTTTAGTGATGGTGGAAGGGAAACTGGTGGAGGAGGATGTGTTTATAGGCCGCTCCTACATGGATGCGCCCAAGGTGGACGGATACATTTTCTTTTATGGGCAGGATGAGTATATGTCCGGCGACTTCGTTGAAGTTGAGATTATGGAGGCAAAGGGTTATGACCTGGTTGGCCGGGCAAAATAGAAAGAGGTAGCATATGAATTTACCAAATAAAATTACAGTGTTTCGTGCAAGTATGGTTCCGGTTTTCCTGGTCTTTATGCTGATGCCGGGAATCAGCGGGGGAAACTATATCGCCGCGTCCATTTTTGCCATTGCCTCCGCGTCCGATTTCCTTGACGGGTACCTGGCACGCAAGAATAATCTTGTGACGGATTTCGGGAAATTTATGGACCCGCTTGCGGACAAGCTTCTGGTGTGCTCGGCGTTTATCTGTTTTGTACAGTTTGGGACAGTGCCCGCATGGGTGGTCGTGCTGATTATCGGCAGGGAGTTTATTATCAGCGGCTTTAGGCTGATTGCGGCGGACAACAATATTGTGATTGCAGCAAATTACTGGGGAAAGATAAAGACTGTTGTACAGATGGTAATGTGTGTACTTTTTATTGTTGACCTTGACACTAAGTTTTTTAATGTGACGGAGCAGATTTTTCTCTACGCCTCGGTTGCGCTCACTGTGATTTCCCTCTGTGTGTATATATACCAGAACCGTCATGTGATTGCGGCGGGGACTAAATAATGCCTGGATTGCTATTCTCCCTGCCCGTCATGAAGGTGTCATAAAGCTAACATGGAAATGACATAGTCCTGTGTTACCATCCAGGTATAGAATGTATGTTTCCCGGGCGGGAAGCAGTCCTTAGAAAAGAACATATGTTCTCATGGTTCCGGAAATGCGATAAGGTTTTGTGGGGGGTTCAGGAAAGGATGTGGCATGATGGGCAGAAAAATCACGGCAATATGTGTTTTAACGGCGCTTCTTTTGTTGCCCCTGGCGGGATGTGGCAGGGACAAACAGGGTGAAAACCGGGTCACAGGGGTTCCATCCGACGTGCCGCAGCAGACGAAGGAACCCTCCCTTTTTCCTATTGAAGTCACGGAGATTACTTATTATACGCTCTCGGAGGAACTTGAGACAGTCGAGGTCACATCGGTGCTTACGGGAAGTGTTGACATGACACCGCGGGAACTGGCGGAATATGTAGCCGGGACGATGGGGGATGTTTCCGTGACGGTGAGCATCAGCGATGTCACGGTTGAGGACGCGAACCTGGTTGTCGATTTTAAGGAGGACAGCGAACCAGCCCGCTATGCGAACGCCAGGCTTGAGAGTGCGATTTTGGATGCGCTGTCCCAGAGCCTTTTAGATAATTTTACCGATTATTCCGGGATAATCTTTCGCGTGGGCGGGGAGGCTTACCGGTCGGAAAACAGGAATTTTGAAATGGATTATGTGTATATGGGCAGGTAATCCGAAAAGAAAAAATCAGATTGGCAGGTAGTTATGGCAAGGATATTGGTGGTGGGCGGGGGAGCCGCCGGGATGATGGCATCGGCTGTGGCAGCAGAACAGGGGCATAAGGTCGTGCTGTTTGAGCAAAATGAAAAGCTTGGGAAAAAAATATATATTACCGGAAAGGGACGGTGCAACCTGACAAATGCCTGCGATATGGAAGAACTGTATAAGAACGTGGTAACCAACCCACGTTTTTTATATAGTGCTTTTACAAAATTTTCCAACCAGGAAACCATAGCCTATTTTAATTCCATCGGGCTTTCGACAAAGATCGAGCGCGGGGGGAGGGTATTCCCCGTATCCGATCATTCCTCGGATGTTATAAAGGCTCTGGGGCAGGAGTTAGGACGCAGGGGAGTGCAGGTTTTTCTAGGTACAAAGGTAGGGGAAATTAAGGAAGTAGGAGGAGCGTTTTCCTCGCTGGTCACAAAGGAGGGGAAAGAATATTTTGGGGATGCCTGCATCCTGGCGACGGGCGGATTGTCCTATCCGACCACCGGGGCGACGGGGGATGGCTACCTGTTTGCGGAAAAACTCGGACACCATGTGACAAAACGCTATCCCGCCCTGGTCAGTTTAAAGCTTGGCAAGCCGTTTTCTTCTTTGCTTGAGGGACTGTCCTTAAAAAATATCCGCGTGCGGCTTATCGCGGATGAATGGAGGGAGGAGGAGTGCGGGGGGACAAAAGCAAAAAAGAAAAAGCGCCGTGCGGGCGCGGTTCTTTTTGAGGACTTCGGGGAGCTTGTGTTTACGGGGACGGGGATTAGCGGACCGGTTGTGCTAAGCGCGAGCAGTTACGCTGCGCCGCTTTTTGATGAGTGCAGCATGTCGTTCCATATCGATTTGAAGCCGGCTTTGTCAGAGGAACAGCTTGACGCGCGGATTTTGCGGGATTTTGACGAAGCAAAAAATAAATGTTTAAAAAATGCACTCGATCATCTATTGCCACAAAAATTGATAAGGGTTATAATAGAGCGCAGCGGTATTTCGCCCGACAGGCAGGCGTGTGCCATAAAAAGGGAGGAGCGGAGGCAGCTTGCGGGACTGCTTAAAGATTTTTGCTTCCCTGTAAGAGCGTGCGGAGGATACGAGGAGGCGGTTATCACAAAGGGCGGGGTTGATGTGGGTCAGGTAAACCCCAAAACAATGGAGTCGCGCCTGGTAAATGGGATATATTTTGCTGGCGAACTGCTTGATGTGGACGCACTGACAGGGGGATTTAACTTGCAGGTGGCGTGGTCGAGCGGTTTCCTTGCAGGTTTGTCCGCGGGAAAGGAACCCGCAGGGAAAAACTAAATAAAAAAACAGAAGTGAGGATTTTTGGATGAAGGTTTACAATATCGCGATCGACGGCCCGGCAGGAGCCGGCAAGAGCACGGTCGCAAAGATGGCGGCGGCAAGGCTTGGCTTTGTCTATGTGGATACCGGGTCGATGTACCGGGCGCTGGCGCTCTATTTTATGCGTCTTTCAATAAAGCCGGGGGACATGTCTGCTATCGGGGATGCCCTTGCAGGGATTGATGTGACGCTTTCACACCGCGGGGGCGAGCAGGTGGTGCTTTTAAACGGGGAGGATGTCAGCCAGTTTTTGCGCGCCCAGGAAGTGGGGGATATGGCATCCGCGTTTTCACCGCTGGCACCGGTGAGGGAGAAGCTGCTCTTTTTGCAGAGGGAACTCGCGGAAAGGACAAGCGTGATTATGGACGGGAGGGATATCGGTACCACCGTTTTGCCGAACGCGGATCTAAAAATCTACCTGACTGCGGATGCGAAAGTCCGTGCCGGGCGGCGCTACAAAGAACTCTTAGAGCGGGGAGCCGAATGCGATGAGGAGGAGATATTAAAGGGAATCCTTGCCAGGGATGCCCAGGATATGGAGCGGGAGATCTCGCCTCTCAGGCAGGCACAGGACGCAGTTCTCCTTGATGCGTCATATATGACGGTGGATGAGGTGGTCAGCTTTATTGTAAACCTTGCAAGGGAGAGGTGTGGGCTTTGAAGGTGCGGTTGGCAGAAAAGGCGGGCTTTTGTTTCGGGGTTGAGCGGGCGGTCGGGATGGCTTTACGTATCGCGGCAGAACCGGGGCGGGGCGCGGTCTACACGCTTGGTTCCATCATCCACAATGAGGAGGTTGTTGCAGACCTTGAGCGGCAGGGTGTTTTGGCGGTGTCCTTAAAGGAACTAAAAAATCTTAAAGCGGGGACTGTTATATTGTGTTCGCACGGTGTGTCGCGCTCCGTGATTGAGGAGGTCGCCTCCTTTAAAGACGAAAACGGACAGAAAAAATTCCAGGTTGAGGATGCAACCTGCCCGTTTGTAAAAAAAATCCATCGAATAGTGGAGGAGAAAAGCGGGCAGGGTTATAGGATACTTGTGATTGGTGATAGGAACCATCCGGAGGTAGAGGGCATTATCGGATGGAGCAAAACTCCGGTGATTGTTACAGATAATGAAAAAGATTTACAAAATTTGGAAATTAAAGAAGGCGAAAAGCTCTGTGTTGTGGCTCAAACGACTTTTAATTACAAGAAATTTCAATATTTAGTTGAAATTATTGAAAGAAAGAGGTATGATATAATTGTTGTCAATACGATATGCAACGCGACGGAAGAACGTCAGGCCGAAGCTGCGAGGCTTGCCAGGCAATCGGATGCCATGATTGTGATCGGAGGGAAGCAGAGCTCGAACACCGGGAAGCTTTTCGAAATTTCAAAAAAGGAATGTGAGAATACTTACTATATACAGACACTTGGTGACTTGGATTTAAACTTGTTTAAATCTTTTCGTAGCGTAGGTATTACAGCAGGGGCATCCACCCCAAATAATATTATCAAGGAGGTTTTTACCAGCATGTCAGAAGAAAGTTTTGAGCAATTATTGGAGGGGTCTTTAAAGACAATACACAATGGGGAGGTAGTCGAAGGCACTGTAATCCGCGTGAAGGAAGATGAGATCGTCCTGAACATTGGATACAAGGCGGATGGTATTATTACCAGGAACGAGTACACGAACACCCCTAATGTGGATCTTAGGACCCTTGTGAAGGAGGGCGACACCATGAGTGCGAAGGTGCTCAAGGTGAACGACGGTGAGGGGCAGGTGCTGCTCACCTACAAGAAGCTCATTGCCGAGAAGGGTAATAAGCGCCTCGAGGAGGCATTTAACAACAAAGAAGTATTGACAGCAAAAGTTTCTACTGTATTAGAAGGCGGACTCAGCGTTGTGATCGAGGAGTCGAGGGTGTTCATCCCGGCTAGCCTGGTATCCGATACTTACGAGAAAAATCTTGAGAAGTATAAGGATCAGGAGATCGAGTTCGTAATCACCGAGTTCAACCCGCGCAGAAGGCGTATTATCGGCGACCGCAAGCAGCTTTTACTCGCGAAGAAGCGCGAGCTTGCGGAGGCGCTCTTTGCCAGGATAAACGTTGGCGATGTCATCGAGGGCACGGTTAAGAATGTGACCGATTTCGGCGTGTTTATCGACCTTGGCGGGGCGGACGGCCTGCTGCATATCTCCGAGATGTCCTGGGGCAGGATTGAGAATCCTAAGAAAGTTTTTAAGCCGGGCGATGTTGTCAAGGCGTTTATCAAGGACATCCAGGGCGAGAAGATCGCACTCAGCCTGAAATTCCCGGATCAGAACCCGTGGAAGGATGCGGCAGAGAAGTATGCGGTCGGCAATATTGTGACCGGCAAGGTGGCGCGCATGACAGATTTTGGCGCTTTCATCGAGCTGGTACCTGGCGTTGACGCGCTGCTGCATGTGTCGCAGATTGCGAGGGAGCATGTTGAGAAACCTTCGGATGTATTAAAAACCGGCCAGGAAGTTACCGCGAAGATCGTGGACTTCAACGGTGAGGACAGGAAGATCAGCCTGAGCATGAAAGTACTGCTCACCGAGGCGGAGGAAGCGGAGACGACGGAGGATTAACCCCATTTTCCCGGAGGCATCACGCTTCCGGGATTTTTTTCGGGCATTTTCTGGTTTTTGCTGGGAAGTACACAAATTATTTCCAGAATTTTCATGATTTTTCCGGGTATTCCCCGGGCGTACCCCGCATAATTCCTTAGAGGAGGATTCTATTTCATGACGGACAGTTACGAAACATTTAAAAAAGACGTGCTCGTGTTAACAAAGATTGACCTGAATGCTTACAAGGAGCGCCAGATGAAGAGGCGCATTGATTCCTTGATTACAAAGCATCATTACACCACCTACACGCAGTATGTGGAAGCGCTCAAAAAAGATAAAGTACTATTTGAGGAGTTCGTGAATTACCTGACGATCAATGTGTCTGAATTTTACCGCAACCCGGAGCAGTGGACACTCTTAGAAAGGCAGATACTGCCGGAGCTGTTAAAAAAATCCCCGACCTTAAAAATCTGGAGCGCCGCGTGTTCCACGGGGGATGAGCCGTATTCGCTTGTCATGCTGCTTACGAGATTTATGCCGCTTTCAAAAATCAAGATTATTGCGACCGATATTGATAAGCAGGTACTTGACAAGGCGCGGATGGGGCTGTACAATATCAAAAGCCTCAAAGGTCTGCCGGACGAATTTATTAAAAAGTATTTCAAGCAGGTCAGTGCAACCAGTTACCAGATCAGCGATGAGATCAAAAAATGTGTGGAGTTTAAGGAGCACAACCTGTTAAAAGATCCTTATCCGGATCGGTGCGACCTGATTGTGTGCAGGAATGTGCTGATTTATTTTACGGAGGAAGCAAAGGATGTGATTTACCGCAAGTTTAATGCTTCCTTAAAACAGGGCTGTTTCCTTTTTGTAGGGAGTACGGAGCAGATCATCCAGCCGGAAAAGATTGGCTATGATACATACCAGTCGTTCTTTTACCGCAAGAAGTAATCTATCTTTTTAAAATTTATGGTTGATTTTTTTTCAATCATTTAGTATAGTGGTACAGGGATGGCAGTACGGCCATAAAAAGGTATGAAAGTTTGGGCAGAATAATGCAGAGTAAAGTTAAGGTCGCAGTGGATGCAATGGGCGGGGATCATTCCCCCGGCGAGATCGTAAAGGGAGCCGTTGATGCCGTGAATGAGCGCGGGGAAGTGGAAGTATTCTTAGCGGGCAGGAAAGAGGCAGTCGAACAGGAACTCTCCCGCTATCATTATCCAGAAGACCGGGTCCATGTGGTGGATGCCGGGGAGGTTATTTCAAACGATGAAGCCCCGGTTTTTGCAATCCGCACGAAAAAGGATTCCTCCATTGTCGTGGCGCTCAACCTGGTAAAAAAGGGCGAGGCGGACGCTTTTGTTTCGGCGGGGAGCACCGGTGCAGTCTTAGTTGGTGCCCAGCTAATAGTCGGGCGCATCAAGGGGGTGGAACGCCCACCGCTCGCGCCGCTTATGCCGACATTAAGCGGGGTTTCGCTGTTGGTTGACTGCGGTGCAAATGTGGACGCAAGACCTTCCCATCTGGTACAGTTTGCAAAGATGGGGTCGATCTACATGGAGAACGTTGTCGGCATCAAAAATCCCCGCGTGGCGATTGTGAATGTCGGTGTGGAGGAGGAGAAGGGGAACATGTTAGTCAAGGAAACCTTCCCACTCCTGAAGAATTGCAATGAGATCAATTTTATCGGCAGTGTTGAGGCAAGGGAAATTCCGCACGGAGCAGCGGATGTTATTGTCACGGAGGCATTTGTAGGAAATGTCATACTAAAACTCTACGAGGGTGTTGCGGCAGCCCTGATGAAAAAGATAAAGCAGGGAATGACAGCCACGCCCCTTTCCACTCTTGGCGCGGCGCTTGTTAAGCCGCAGTTAAAGAAAACATTGAAGGATTTTGATCTTTCACAGTATGGTGGTGCGCCGATGCTGGGGCTTAAAGGGCTTGTCGTGAAGAGCCATGGCAGTTCAAAAAGCAATGAAATCAAAAACTCCATCATCCAGTGCATTGCGTTTAAGGAGCAGGGGGTCAGCGAGAAGATCGCTGCCGGGATTGCTCTTGCGGAAACCATATAGTCCATTAAATGAAACTATGAAAAGAAAGGTGAGATATCATGGAATTTGAAAAGTTGAAAAACATTATCGGTGAGGTATTGAGTGTGGATGCGGATGATATTGATATGGATACCGCTTTTGTAGATGATCTTGGTGCAGATTCTCTCGATATTTTCCAGATCATCATGGGAATTGAGGAGGAGTTCGATATCGAGATCGCGAACGAGGAGGCGGAGAAAATACGCACGGTTGGCGATGCGGTTGAGAAGATTAAAAACGCGCTGAACAACTGATTTTTCCAAATGGGCGATCTTTACTGACCGTGTGGGGTCCTTTGGGCTTCCACACGGTTTCTTTGTTGCCCTGTGGGGCGGAAAAATACTACCGGACAGAGGAGAGTAAAAATATGGAAGAAAGTGAAAGGCTTGCCGCTTTTGAGAAGAAAATCGGCTACCGTTTTACCGACAGGAGATACCTGCTGCAGGCATTCACACACAGCTCCTACGCAAACGAGCGCAAAATCAGGAAACTCCCGGACAATGAGCGGCTGGAATTTTTGGGGGATGCGGTGCTTGAACTGGTTTCAAGTCACTGGATTTTTACTGTGAACCCTGCAATGAGTGAGGGGGAGATGTCAAAACTAAGGGCGAGCCTTGTCTGTGAACCGGCGCTGGCGTACTGTGCGAGGGAGATCTCCCTGGGGGATTATGTGCTGCTTGGCAAGGGCGAGGCGGCGACGGGGGGAGCGGAGCGGGATTCCATCCTGTCAGATGCCCTCGAGGCAGTGATCGGTGCGATATACCTGGATAGTGGTTTTACTAATGCAAAAGAGTTCATTCTGAATTATGTGATGAATGATGCCGAGGCAAAAAAACTCTTTTATGATAGTAAGACTATTTTGCAGGAGATGGTTCAGGCAAAAGGTCAGGGGAAAGTCCGTTACGAGGTGATCGGGGAGAGTGGGCCTGACCACAGCAAATGTTTTGTTGTCAGGGCAACTTCACTTGACGGACTAGAAACAGTTGGCCGTGGGAAAACGAAGAAGGCGGCGGAGCAGGAGGCAGCATACGGGGCAATTCTTAAACTCCGCGGGCAGGAGGATTAGATGTATCTGAAAAGCATTGAGGTACATGGCTTTAAGTCATTTGCCAACAAGATTGTTTTTGAATTCGGGAACGGGATTACCGGCATTGTCGGACCAAACGGCAGCGGCAAGAGCAATGTGGCGGATGCAGTGCGCTGGGTACTCGGCGAACAGAGTGCAAAACAGCTTCGCGGCAACAGCATGCAGGACGTTATTTTCTCGGGCACGGAACAGAGAAAACCTCAGGGTTTTGCCTATGTGGCGATCACGTTTGACAATGCAGATCATGCCCTTGCCATCGATTACGAGGAAGTCACGGTTGCAAGGCGCGTCTACCGCTCGGGGGAAAGTGAGTATTTGTTAAATGGTTCTGTCTGCCGCTTAAAGGATGTCCAGGAGCTTTTTTTTGATACCGGTATCGGAAAGGAAGGCTATTCCATTATCGGGCAGGGTCAGATTGACCGGATTGTGTCGGGAAGGGACGAGGAGCGCAGGGAATTGCTTGATGAGGCGGCAGGCATTGTCAAATATAAAAAGCGAAAAACCATTGCAGAAAAAAATCTTGAGCAGGAGGCGGCAAACCTGGCGCGTGTGGAGGATATCCTTGCCGAGCTTGAAAAACAGGTTGGACCGCTTGAAAAGCAGTCGGAAAAAGCTCGCGAATATCTAAAGTACAAGGAGGAGTTAAAGCGCGCCGAAGTGAACCAGTTTTTGCTGATGCAGGAGGCGGGCGGCGAGTCAAAGAAGGAACTTGTTAAGGCGAAGGGGATTGTTTCAGGGGATCTTGAGGAAACAAAAAAAAATTACGAGGATACCAGGGGCGAGTACGAGAAGCTTGAGAGGGAACTTGAGGAGGAGGCTGGCGCGCTGGAGGCGGCGAAGGAGGAAAGAAACGGGCTTAATCTTGCCTGCGAGCGCGAGGAGGGGGATATCCGCCTGCTTTGCGGGCAGATTGAGAGCATTGAACAAAACAGCAAACATTTTGAGCAGAGCATGGCAAAGGCGGACGGCGACCTTGCAGAAAAACAAAAGGAACTTTCCCGCTATACTGAGGAAAAAGAGAGGATTGATGAAAAACTTGCAGCGCTTTCTGACGGGCAGGAATCGATCTCGCTTGCTATCGGAGAGATCCGCACCCAGATTGCAGGCTGGACGCAGGAGATCGAGGAGGGGAACAATGAAATTATCCGTATCCTGAACCAGAATTCTGCCCACAAGGAGGAATTGTCCCGCTACGAAACAATTAAGGAACAGAATGCAATCAAGAAGGCGGAACTTTCAAAGCGCGCCATCGAACATAAAAGTGCGGAGTCCTTTGCCGATGATGAACTTGCGCGCTGCGGGCAGATATTAAAGGATGCCGAGGGGCAGGTGCTTGCGCAGAATGGAATTATTGATGCACTCTTGGGTGAAATTGCACAGGAGGGTGAAGATCTTCTTTTGCTTGGCAGGAACCTGGAAGAAAAACAGCGCGGGCTGATTGCTGACAGCTCAAGGCTTGAGTCGCTAAAAAACATTGCGGAGCGCTATGAAGGTTACGGCGGTGCCATACGCAGGATTATGGAACAAAAGAGTCGATTTTCCGGGATTGAGGGTGTGGTCGCCGACCTGATAAAAGTGGATAAGGACTATGAAATTGCAGTTGAAACGGCACTTGGCGGCAATATCCAGAATGTTGTTACGGAAAATGAACAGACTGCAAAGGAGCTTATTGGGTTTTTAAAAAGGGAAAAGGCTGGGCGCGCCACATTTTTGCCGCTGACCAGTTTAAATCCGGCGCGCAACAATAATTCCGCGGCGCTCAGGGAGCCGGGGGTTGTCGGGCTTGCCTCCTCCCTGGTTCGCGCAGAGAAGCAATATACGGTGCTGGTGCAGTTTCTGCTTGGTCGTATTTTTGTGGTGGACACAATTGATAACGCACTCGCCTTAGCGCGCAAATATGGTTATTCGCTGCGCATTGTCACACTTGAGGGCGAACAGCTAAACCCGGGCGGTTCACTTTCCGGCGGAGCTTACAAGAATTCCGGGAACCTGCTTGCGAGAAGGCGCGAGGTGGAGGAGCTTTCTGTTCGCATTGCGCAGGCGGAGCAGGATGTGGCAGAGCTTGAAGAAAAGCGCGCCGAAAAAAGGAGCCACAGGAATGTGCTGCGGGAAAAGCTTGAAGAGGAAAAAGCCAAACTCCAGGAGAAAATTACCGCTCAGAATGAGTCAAAGCTCAACTACCGGCAGGCGGAGGAGAAAAAGAAGCTGCTCTCGGAGGATTTTTCAAAGTTCTTGCAGGAACTTTCCGGGATTGACGGGCAGGTGGCAGCGCTTGAGGAAACAATAAAGAAAATTGCAGGGCAGTACGAGGAAAATCTTTGCTATAAAAAAGAGAGGGAAGAACGCATCGGGGAATGCCAAGGTTTGTTAAAGGGGAAACAGCAGCAGGAGGTGGAAGCAAACGAGAAACTTTCCACGCTGAAAGCGGAGCTTTCCGCAATGGAACAAAACAGTGCGAACACCGCGGAAAACATAAAGCGTGTGCAAGCCGAATTCCTGCGCCTTTCGCAGGAGCGGGAAGAACTTTTAAGGAGCGCGGATAGTTTTGCCATTTCAAAAAAGGAAAAAGAGGAAGAAATTGTAAAAAAAAGGAATGACAACCAGAAGCGCAGGGAGAGGATTGAAATACTGTCGAGGCAGGTGGAACAGATTAGTGCGCGGGCGGAGGAAAAAAAGCAGGTGCACAAGGGCTTTTTTGACCGAAGGGAGGAACTGTCCGCCAGACTTGCGGCGCTTGATAAGGAGCTTTACCGCTTAGAAGGTCAACTTACAAAGCTTGGCGAGGAGGAGGAGGCGCGGATTAACTACCTCTGGGAGGAATATGGTTTGACCCCAAAGGAGGCGGACGGCTTGTTTGAGGAGGCATACCAGGACAGTGCGGGCAATAAGCGCCTGCTTGCGGAGTTAAAAGGCAAGATCAGGGGTCTGGGGGATGTCAATGTCAACGCGATTGAGGAGTATAAACAGGTTTCATCGCGCTATGAATTCCTGAAAGCGCAGCGCGATGACCTGCACAATTCGGAGGAAACGCTTCTTGGGATTATCGCGGAACTTGATGTGGAGATGCGCAGGCAGTTTGCGGAGAAGTTTGCGGAGATTAAGGGGCAGTTTGACATGGTTTTTAAGGAATTGTTTGGCGGCGGCAAGGCGACCCTCGAGCTTTCGGAAGACGAGGATATCCTTGTGGCTGGAATCCGTATTATCGCGCAGCCGCCGGGCAAGAAGCTGCAAAACATGATGCAGCTTTCCGGGGGGGAAAAGGCGCTGACAGCAATCTCGCTGCTCTTTGCCATCCAGAATTTAAAACCGTCCCCATTTTGTCTTCTCGATGAGATTGAGGCGGCTCTCGACGATTCCAATGTTAAGCGCTACGCGAAGTATTTACATAAACTGACAAAGCATACCCAGTTTATTGTGATTACGCACCGGCGCGGCACTATGGCGGCCGCCGATGTGCTCTACGGTATTACGATGCAGGAAAAAGGCGTTTCAACGCTTGTTTCGGTCAGCCTGATTGAAGGGGAGCTTGACAAGTAGGGAAGCGGTGGGAAAATACCATATGGGCTTGACAAGAGGCGTGCCACGCATTATAGTTTAAAAAGGGTGGTGTCCGGATAAATGAAAAAACGCGCGGTAAAATCTTGCCGCGCAGAGACGGAGAAGATTTATGGGCGAGAAAAAAGGATTCTTCAGCCGCCTGGCAGAGGGGCTGGCAAAAACGCGCAACAGCATTGTTTCCGGGATCGAGTCGATTTTTTCAGGCGGCGGGAGCATTGACGATGAGTTTTATGAGGAGTTGGAAGAGATTCTGATTATGGCGGATATCGGCATCAATGCGACCAGCTCAATTGTTGAGAACCTGAAACAGAAGGTAAAAGAGAACAAGATCAAGGATACAGCGGAGTGCAGGGAGCTTTTGCGCGCGAGTATCAAAGAGCAGATGAGTTTGACGGAGGATGCCTACGAGTTTGAGGAAAGAAAGTCGGTTGTACTTATGATCGGCGTGAACGGCGTGGGAAAAACTACTTCGGTGGGAAAACTTGCCGGGAAGTTGAAGGATGGCGGGAAGAAAGTTATTGTGGCGGCGGCGGATACCTTCCGCGCGGCAGCTATTGAGCAGCTAACAGAATGGGCAAACCGAGCCGGTGTGGATATTATTGCGCAGAAGGAGGGTTCCGACCCGGCAGCAGTTATTTTTGATGCGATTGCGTCGGCAAAGTCAAAAAATGCTGATCTTTTGATCTGTGATACTGCGGGCAGGCTGCACAACAAGAAAAACCTGATGGAGGAACTGCGGAAAATTGACCGCGTAATTACAAGGGAGTATCCGGATGCATTCAGGGAAACGCTTGTGGTGCTTGATGGGACGACGGGGCAGAATGCGCTTGAGCAGGCAAAACAGTTTAATGAGGTGGCTGAGATTTCCGGAATTGTCCTCACAAAACTTGACGGGACGGCAAAGGGGGGGATTGCCATAGCAATCCAGTCGGAACTTAACATCCCGGTTAAATATATTTGTGTTGGTGAGAAACTTGAAGATATGCAGCGTTTTGACCCGGGGGCGTTTGTTGACGCGCTCTTTGATAACGGGGCGGAACAGGAGTAACTGCAAAAAAAGAAGGGTAAGTGATAAATTATGATGACACTGGATAAATTTGAGGAGGCGAGCGAGGCGGTAATCAAGGTGACGAACCGCACGAAGCTTGTCTACAGCGATTATTTTTCGGATATTACCGGGGGGAAGGTCTACTTAAAACCGGAGAATATGCAGTTTACGGGCGCGTACAAGGTGCGCGGTGCGTACTATAAAATAAGCACGCTGAGCGAGGAGGAGCGCGGGCGCGGCCTGATTACCGCATCCGCGGGAAACCATGCGCAGGGCGTTGCCTATGCTGCGAAGATTTACGGGGCGAAGGCGGTGATTGTGATGCCGACCACCACGCCGCTAATCAAGGTAAACCGCACAAAGAGTTACGGTGCCGAGGTGGTGCTTTTCGGAAATGTATATGATGAGGCGTGCGCACATGCGCTTAAATTGGCACAGGAAAATGGATACACCTTTATCCATCCGTTTGATGATGAAACCGTGGCAACCGGGCAGGGCAGCATTGCGATGGAGATTTTTAAGGAGCTTCCGACGGTGGACATTATCCTTGCGCCGGTGGGAGGCGGGGGGCTTCTAGCAGGTATCTCGACGCTAGCGAAGCTATTAAATCCGAAAATCCGTGTGATTGGCGTGGAGCCGGCAGGGGCGAATTGCATGCAGGAATCGCTTAAAGTGGGGCATGTTGTGACACTGCCGGGCGTGGATACCATCGCGGACGGCACGGCGGTAAAAACGCCGGGGGAACATATCTTCCCCTACATACAGAAAAATGTGGACGAGATTATTACGGTTGAGGATCAGGAGCTGATTGTCAGTTTCCTTGACATGGTGGAAAATCATAAGATGGTTGTGGAAAATTCCGGGCTTCTTTCCGTGGCTGCACTCAAGCATATTGATTGTCAGGGGAAGAAGATTGTTTCCATTTTAAGCGGCGGCAATATGGATGTGATTACGATGTCCTCTATTGTACAGCATGGGCTGATTGCGAGGGGCAGGATTTTCACCGTTTCCGTGCTTTTGCCTGACAAACCGGGTGAGCTTGCGAATGTTTCGACGCTGATTGCGAAGGAGCAGGGCAATATTATTAAACTGGAACATAACCAGTTTGTCAGCATCAACCGCAACACGGCGGTGGAGCTGGTTATCACTATGGAGGCATTCGGCCATGAGCATAAGGAGCGCATTGTGAAAGCACTTGAGAAGAAGGGATACAAGCCAAAGCTTGCAGCGCCTAAGAATACACATTTATAGGGTGGAATACAGAAAGGGGGGATGATATCCCCCCTTTCTTGTGTGCAAATTACTGTAAATTCCGGTTTACTGCAATTCGTTTTTTAGTTTTTCGACCAGTGCCGCCAATTCGTCCGCACATGCGCCGCATACGGTTCCTGCGCCGGTCGCCGCCTCCACAGCTTCAAGTGTATCCGCGCCGCCCTTTACGGCTTCCCTGATCTCCTGCAATGTTGTTCCCATGCAGGGACATATGATGGTATCGTCATCCATGGTGCTACCTCCCTGTTTGTACGGTTTTGTTATGCGTGTTTTCTGCCAGGTGTTTTAAGCTTCCTGCCAGAGTCCGCGCACTAAAAGTATAACCGGGACTTGGAAATTTTATCCGGGGTGCGGGTAATTTTGCACAAAAACAGGGAATGAGATTTTACGGTGTGAATCCCATATAGTGCTTTACATGCGGGTGAGGGGCTGATATAATAAAAATGTCCATTAAAAGTATCCGCATTTTTTTGTTCCCGGTATCAATCCCTGCTGCCGCCCACATTCCCAAATAAAACGGATATCGGGTTTTTAGAGAAAAAAGTTGCGGAAAAATGGTTGACATTTTTAGAAAAATGAAGTATGATGATGGAAGAACATATGTTCGATTGCCGATTATATGCGGCAGTCGCAGCAAGAATTAAAGGAGATTAGGCGATGGCGAAAGAAGATAAAATGAAAGCGCTGGAATCCGCGCTTGCCCAGATTGAAAAGCAGTATGGGAAGGGTTCCATCATGAAACTCGGGGACAATGCGAACAATATGAATATCGAAACCGTGCCGACCGGCTCGATCAGCCTTGATATTGCGCTGGGTCTTGGCGGTGTGCCAAAGGGGCGTGTGGTGGAGGTTTACGGTCCTGAGTCGAGCGGTAAGACAACCGTTGCGTTACATATGGTTGCGGAGGTTCAAAAGCGCGGTGGGATCGCAGGCTTTATCGATGCGGAGCACGCCCTCGACCCGGTCTATGCAAAGAATATCGGGGTGGATATAGACGAGCTTTATATTTCCCAGCCGGATAATGGGGAGCAGGCGCTTGAGATTACCGAAACGATGGTCCGCTCCGGTGCGGTTGATATTATTATTGTGGATTCCGTGGCAGCCCTTGTGCCAAAGGCGGAGATTGAGGGCGATATGGGCGATTCGCATGTGGGTTTGCAGGCGCGCCTTATGTCGCAGGCTCTGCGCAAACTTACCGGTGTAATCAGCAAGTCGAACTGTATCGTGATTTTTATTAACCAGCTCCGCGAGAAGGTCGGTGTGATGTTCGGCAATCCGGAAACCACCACGGGAGGCCGAGCGTTAAAATTCTACGCTTCCGTGCGCCTTGATGTGCGCCGCATCGATTATATTAAGAATGGCGGGGAGAATATCGGTAACCGCGTGAGGGTAAAGGTTGTGAAGAACAAGATTGCGCCGCCTTTTAAGGAGGCGGAGTTCGATATTATGTTCGGCCAGGGGATCTCGCGTGAGGGGGATATCCTTGATCTTGCAGTCGGGGAAAACATTGTACAGAAAAGCGGTGCATGGTTCGCCTACAACGACGCAAAGATCGGTCAGGGCCGCGAGAATGCAAAGCAGTATCTGCGCGATAACCCAGCGGTGATGGAGGAGATCGAGCAGAAGGTGCGCGCAAACTTCGGCATTGGCGATGCAGCGGAAGAGGCAGCATCAGCAGCCGAGGGGAAGGAGCAGGCTGCACAGGCAGAGAAACCTGCGCGCGGGCGCGGCAAGTCAAAGAACCAGCCGGATACCGCCGCATCGTCAGAGGAGCCTGAAGGCGCTTTAGAACAGGGGAGCAGTGCTTTAGGCAGTGAGGGATGATGGAGCAGGTGATCACTGCCATCGAGGCAGTTAAGGGCAGCAAAAAGCGCAGGGTTCTTGTGAACGATGAGTGGAAGTTTTCCCTCTATGCGGGGCAGGTGCGCGAGCATGGGCTAACAGAGGGGATGGAGTTAACCGGGGCACTGTACCAGAAGATCTGCCGGGAAACTTTGCTTCCCCAGGCTAAAAAGAGGGTGCTGAATCTTCTGCTTGCAAAAGACCGAAGCGAGATGGAACTTAACAAAAAGCTTTTAAAGGACGGTTATCCCGAAGAAGTCTGTGCTGCGGCTGTGGATTATGCAAAGGGATACCACTATGTCGATGACCTGCGCTATGCCGCCACTTACCTGCGCTCGCACCAGGAGGAAAAAAGCCGCCTTGAACTTACGATGAAACTTAAACAAAAAGGGATTGTGGGAGAGGTAATTGAAGAAGCTTTTGAGATGGTGCGCACAGAGCGCATGGAACTTCTTTCTGACGACTTTGAGGAGGCGGAGATCACTGCGCTGCGCAGGCAGGTCGCAAAGAAGGTGAAGGACTCCGCTTCCCTTTCAAATAAGGAGATTTCGAAGCTGGTGGCTTCGCTTGGGGCAAAAGGTTTTTCGGTAAGGGATATCCGAGATGTGATCGGGTCAGTTGTAGGTGGGAATTTTGAATATTTGTAAAATAACCTGGCATGAATTTTATTCATGCCAGGTTATTTTTTATGCGCAGAATTAATCAGGAATGGTCATTATCCGTTTTACAGTATATGCCGCACGTTTGATAATATAAAAATATTCTAAAAATTTAATTTTGAAGTAAATTGTCATGTTATTATAATGCTGTTTAAGATAAAAATATATTATATTATCCAAAAAGTTAAAAATTCTGTCATTTTATTCAGTAAAAAGAAAATATTTGACAATTCTTATCAAATACAGTAGAATAAGATAATAGGATTAAAATGGAAGAAGGGAGCAAACAATGAAAATTAAAGCAGGGCAGAATACTATATCAGAAGAGTCGCCGTCAGAGCGGTATCTGGTAATGTTGGAAAAGGAAAGCCTTGAATTACGTCAAAATCTGGAGGATATAAGCAAAAAGAATGCCAGGTTGTTGGAGGAACGGGATGATGCAGCAAAAATATACGAGGAAGAACGTCGAAATATGCAGGATAGGATTAGGAAATATGAACTGGAGGTTCCTGGACTGCGAAGGACGATAGAAAAGTATGAAAAAGAAATGCCGGAGCTGCGAAGAAAAGCGGATATATATGATAAGAGGTTTCTGGGACTTGAAAATGAGTTGGAAACATGTAAGAAGGAAATGGGGGAGTTACTGGAGGAACGGAACGGTGCAGCAAAAGTATACGAGGAAGAACGTCGAAATATGCAGGATAGGGTTAGAAAATATGAACTGGAGGTTCCTGGACTGCGAAGGACGATAGAAAAGTATGAAAAAGAAATGCCGGAACTGCGGAGAAAAGCGGATATATATGATAAGAAGTTTCTGGGACTTGAAAATGAGTTGGAAACATGTAAGAAGGAAATGGGGAAGTTACAGAAAAAGTCCGTTGCGTATGATAACGAAATGCCAGATCTATTGGAACATTTGAACGAATGTGAGCAGGAATTGGAAGTCCTGCGTTCAAAGACGAATCAGAAAAACAATTATGAAAAAGATATGATGGATCTGAAGAATAGTTTGCGGAAGAGAAGAAAGAAGTCTATCATACAAACAATTTGTTTTCTTCTTTTATTCATTTCCTTATGTGCATATTTCTATTGTAAGCTTGAATATTATGATAGTACAAATCAGACTTTGAAATATAAAAATGGAAGTTTGGAACGTGAAGTCAGTTTGCTCGAGAGTGAGAATATTTCCTTGAGAGAGGAAAGGGAAGATTTAGAAAATGAGAATGTTTCCTTGAAAGGAGCAAATGAAGATTTGGAGAATGAGAATATTTCCTTAAAAGGGGCAAAGGAAGATTTGGAGAATGAGAATATTTCCTTGAAAAAGGAAAAGAAGAATTTGGAAAATAAGAATGCTTTCTTGAAGGGGATAAAGGAAGATTTGGAGAATAAGAACAATACCTTATCTGCACAGGTCAGGTTACTGCAAAATCAATATAAAACCATACAACCTGAATTTGAGTTTTATCAGACTTATGCAGTGATTGTTGGAAGTGATAAGCAATTATACCATCAGTTTGGATGTAAGTATTTAGATACCAGCTTGTTCTGGATTTATGATATTAATACTGCGAAAGATTTGTACTCTTCTTGTCTGTTTTGTGTTGGTGACTCAGAATTAGAGTGGTAAGAATTAGCGTATAGTGCCTTTTAGGATTAGCTTGCAGGAGGATTTGAAACAGCAATGTTTACAGAGTTTAGATTTTAGGGGGTAAAAATAGTGGATATAACGGAAATGTCTATTGAAGAATTGACTCAGTTGAGTATAAAGTGCCAGTCCATAATAATGGACCAACGTCTTTCGGAACTGATTGAGAACAAATTATCAAAGATTAGGCAGGAAGTTGAAAATGTCTATACCGCTGAGTGTTTGGCTCAGTTGGCAGAGATGACCGCGTACAAAAACGAGTTGGAGCAGAAAAACATTGATTTGAAAAGTGAATTGGATCATATGAAGAAACGGCTAGTGTCATATACATACGAGCGAGAAGAACTGATGGCAAAGGCAAAGCAACAGCAGGAACAGTTAATACAGATGCGGGCAGCAAATCAAGAAAAGCAGGAATATCAGGGCTATCTTTGGGCTTGCAAGGAAAATATTAGTGGGATGTTGCCATTTATCGAAACACATAGCTATGAAGCTTATGTTTTGAGTATCTGTGATGAAAATCATATATCAATGATTTATGACAATATGAAGAGGGATTATGAGGAGAGAACCGAAGAAAATGAAGAAAAATACGAACATCTGATAAATGATTTTATAGCGATTTCCAACAGAATTAGCGGAAAAAAGCTGGTTGGGAGGCAGGATGTAGAAATCAATCATTTTTATGAGGCCGCGCGTTTTGATAAAACATGCGGCTCAAGAGAAGCCGGGCGGATTAAGAGGGTTATATACAGGGGGCTTGAGAAAAATGGATCCGTTTTAACTAATTGTAAATCATTGGTCGAGGTGTGATAAATGTCTGTTGAAAAAGTTAATTATATCTGCATTGATATAGGTTGCCTGGTGGAAGGGCAGAATACGCCATTGCTTGAAATACCAGATGTAATAACAAAGGTGGGGGAGAGTTTAAAGTCTGATAAGGAATGGTTGCAAATCAAACAGAGAAATGGCAGGGATGATACTATTTTCTATTATAACAGGGCAGTTCGTGGATTATTCCCGGATTTATCTGAAAAACGGTATACGAGAGCTATGTTGCCAGTTGGAGAACTATACCCTTTTGGCGCAACATTGGCGGGTATGCAGGCGGATCAGATCAAAAAGAAGGAACTGCGGATAATCTTTCCATCAAAGAGGGAAATGGAACCACTGGCACAACAATGGAATTGGACAGAGGGATTTCTCAGCCAATATTTTGCTGTATTTCCGTATGAGCGTGATGGTGAGGTATGCCGGATTGATGGAAAGCCTTCTGCCCGGTGGGGTGCGCCTTCTTCCGAGTGGGCATGTTTGCTAAGGTTCGTACATTTGGATAACTATGTTGATGGAAAAAACTGGGAGGAAGATATCCGGTTTTTGTTGAATCGCCATTTTGTACCAGTTTTAGGGAAGAAAGCAGGAGAGAAAGTACAGGCTGCCTTGGAGGTGCTGGGGCAGTCTGGTTGCACAGAAGATATTTTAAGTAAACTGACGGATGGAAAGTTTTTGAAGCCGGAGAATAGGCAACAGAAAGAAAGAATACAAGATACCTTGCTTTTATGTGATAATGAGCGTGTGAGTTTAAGTCCATATGATGCGAGTATCTTGAGTCCGTTGAATGGTCATTGGGATCTGTGGCAATATGTGCAATATAATAAATTGACAGCGGACAAACTTCCATCGCCTCCCGAGGGAAAGATATGGGTGGATGTTTCTGATGAAAATATATATGCCCGGAATGCAGCAGAGGATATTGCCCCCACCGCAGAAACGGTAGCAATTGATTTTGGTACAAAAAGCACTGCAGTGGCATGGGTGGACGCAGAGGGCTATATCGTGACTGTGCCAGTTGGGGAATATGGTTCGAAGGGTGAAATTGGAGAAAAGGGGTATGAAAATCCTACAATATTAAAATATATTAATTTTGATAGTTTCAGAGCTGCATACCAGAGTGCGGATGGTCGTCCAGAAACGAAATTCAATGATCTGTCCGCATCCCATACTGCAGAAAATGGTTTCGCAGCGCGAACATTAACAAATGGGAATGATATTTTTAATTATCAGTATCAGATCAAACAGTGGGCGTATGACAGTCAGTTTGAACCGCTGATTTTTGACAGCCATCGTCAGATTAAAATAAAGTCTTATAGGGATATTGGTCAGGATGATTTTGATCCTATCGAAGTCTATGCTTACATGGTGGGTTTGAATGTAGTGAATATGAAATCAGATAAGATATGTACCCGCTATTTACTGTCCTATCCGCCGTCTTATGGAATGGATATCTGCGAGAAGATCCGGGCAAGTTTTGAAAGAGGGATTCGGAAGGCAATTCCCTTACAGGCACAGCGGGCAGGAGTCTTTAACAATGCGTTTGAAGTACTTCTATGGCAGTCTGAACCAGCAGCATACGCGGTTTGCGCTATAAAGGAGTTTGCCATTGCTAGAAAATGTGGAGGGAAGGAAGTGCTCTGCGGTGTGTATGATCTTGGAGGGGGAACCGTGGACTATCACTTTGGTATTTTTCAGGGTACCACGCCGCCACCTTATACTTATGTTAGCTTGAAAAATGGTGGTAATCCGAAGCTTGGTTGTGAAAATATTCTGGAAGAGTTAGCCTATGAAGTTTTTTCTTTGATTAAGGACGAATTGCTTGATAAGGGGATTAAATATGAGTTTCCGCAGCAGTATCCAAAGAGCCTTCGGGATGTTCGCTACACCTCAAATTCGCGGCTGGCAAAATTTAATACCCTTGGTATGGTGAATGCCCTGCGGGAGCTATGGATTGGCAATTTTGAGGTTAAGGAAATAAAAAGTAATCGTCTGTGTTATTTCCAGGTTTATCCTGAAAACCATAGTGATAGGAACTATTATCTGGTAATCGAGAAAGATGAGAAAAATGGAAAGACAAATTTTTCAGTTAGTCAGAATGAGAAATCGACGGAATTAAAATTTTTTATCAGTGTTGAATGTTTGCGAGATTTCTTTGACAAGCGGCTCCAAACGACAGTCAGGGAGTTTCTAAGCTTGATGAAACAGGCAAAGGATTGGCAGATGGAGCCCAATCTGAAATGTATTATTTTTTTGGCGGGCAATGGCAGCAAATCGCGGATGGTGAAAGAAATATTTGAAAGTTATATAGAAGAATGGCAAATCAAAGACTGTGAACTTTATCCTCCTCTTTCCACAACAGAAGCCGGAGAGAAGGGACAGAAACTTGAAAAACGTAAGGGGAGTATTCCAAATGCGAAGACTGGGGTAGCTCACGGGTTGTTGATCTCGCGTCCCGGTTCGAATTTTATTGAGATCAGTGAGTCTAACCGAAACTTTGTTTTCAAATTTCATCTTGGGAATGGCCGATACCAGGAGAACCTGAATGAAGAAGTATTCGAATTGGTGAGAAGTGCGGATACGTTTAAGTGCTACGAAAGGCAGATGCCACTGACACCAGAGGATTTTGAATATCCGGCTTTCAGTATTCGCAAGGATGGGTATCTGAATTTCTGGTATACTGGTTTTTCAAACCTTAGCCAGGATATAACCCTTAAAGAGTGTGGTGCCAGACAATTTCTGATTAGGGTGCCAGACAGTATCATAAGTAAGGAGGCATATGAGGGTAGACGGGGACAGTGCTATTGCCGAGCTGTTTCTGAAAAAGAGCTTGAGTTGTTTATCAAGCCGGAGAATCAGCAGATTTACTATACATATGGTATTCTTGATCTTGTAGATGGAGAGTTCCAGATATATTTTTCGGAAAATGAAACAGTGGAATAAGGAGGAATGGTAATGGAAATAAGTGAGGTCATCGGTAGGATTATCAAGGACAGACAGGGCAAAGGGGAGGCATTGAAGGCAAAGAGAAATGAGTTGGCTGACATTGAGCAAAAACTTATGTTGTTGGAAGAAAAACTTACGTTGGCAGCGAATGATGTGAACTTTAACAAAATGCTGGAGAGTAACCCTTGGCTGATGAAATTAATGGGAAATTTGGAGTTGGTTCGAAAGAGTATTGAAGCCTATAAGAATGCGGTTAAGGAATTGGATCATCTGATCAGCCGGTTTGGTCGGGACACTGTTAATATTTCTGTGGTGGGGGACTCCAGGGCAGGGAAAAGTCGGTTTTTACAGACAGTAAGTGGACTTGATAACGAGTGCATTCCTTCTTTTCCAGGTAGTTTTTGTACTGGTGTTAGTTCTATTATTGAAAATAACAACAATATTCGGGGTGTGGAGGGTATTTTTACATTTAAGACAGAAGCAGAGATCCTAACAGAGATTAACCGTAAATTCAAGGATATCACAGGAATTGAAAACCGGTTTCAGTCACTTGACCAGGTAGGTAGTCAGTCGCCAAGTGAACTGTCGAATTATATGACAGGTAACGCAATATTAGGTGAAAGAGGGTTTGTTTTGGACTTTATTAAAATGTATGTGGAAAATTTTAATATATGGTATCCCTATATACAAAAGGACAGTAACAGGAACGAAACGGAAGAGGGAAAGCTTATCTGTACAGAGCCATCGGAAATACAGAAATATGTAGCGAAGCACGATGGTGGTACTTCGGATGCACATGGGGCGGATGCCATCCCGTTTTATCGTTATATTGCTGTAAAACAAGCGGAGATCTACTGTAATTTTGAACTGATGGATGTCAATCAAATCCGGCTTGTGGATACGGTTGGATTAGGAGATTTGGCAGATGGTACAACAGAAAAGATGTATGAAGCCATTGATAGTTACAGTGATGCCGTTCTATACTTTTTTAGACCGCAGGCGGATCATGGTGGTATAATCGATACTAGAATGTACGATATCTTAAACAGAAAATTGTATCCTCGCTATATGAATGAGGATATGCGGTGGTGGATGGGGGTTATAGTCAACCATGATGGAACTAATTGGAATGAGTGCATAAAATTTCTTGATACTTTTGAGGATAAGGCGGCGGATATGGCGCAGAATGTTGTGTTCAAGGAAGTGATTGATGTAAGTGAAAAAAATGAAGTCCGAGTGAAAAGTATTATGCCATTGTTGGAATCGCTTTCTCGCCATTTGCGCCAAGTTGATGAAAGGATTGAAACAGCAGCAAAGAATAAAGTTAGAGATGCCAATGCGCTTTTCTCAAAACTGAGGGAGGGCTGTTCTGCGGTTTGTGTTCCTGTACAGGAGGATATTGTATCCCAGAAATTTCCAGAAGTATTTCAAAGTTTTATTGATGATATCCGTGGAATATGTGACAATTACCATAAAGAAGGCAGTAAATTGCGGGACGAATTTTGGGAAGAGAGTTTGCAGCAGGTTGGTGCACTGAAAGAAGCGGGCGAAGGAAAGATAAGTACGGTTTCTATATGTTGGCCGCTCAGATATGCGACGGAACGGTCATCCATGTACAGTCGTGCTTTTGGCGAATTACAGCGGGTAGTGCGCAATATTGGCAGCCGGAGATCTACCAAACTTGATGAGATTGAGAGGACATTTAAGCAGCAATTGGCGGTGGCATTCCTAGATAAATTCAAGTTTGAGAAGGAGAAATGCCCAGCACCGGAGAGCGACACATTTTTTCTTGAAATGGCAGATCAATTGTTCGGGGAACGGCAAGAATTGGTTGTGTTGAGGGATGCGTTTTTGTCGGTTCACACTTTTAAATTAAGTGAAACGAAAGGTGTGTTAAAGCTATTATTTAATGAAGAGGCTGAAAAATGTTTCAATGTTATAACTGAAACGATAAAGAAGGAAACAGTTGATACAGATTTATCAGCAGAACGATCCGGATTGGTAAAAAGTGGTGTGCCATTGATGCAAGCCATGCCTCAGAAAGTAGTGCAGAGGGAAGGAACAGTGCATCCGGTCAAAGAAAATGATAAGGCGGAAGAACAGGATAATAATAAGGAAACTGACTGGCTGGTCAGGAAGATGAATCAGCAATTGGATTTGTTTATTCAATCCATTAAGGATTCTGATATTTACAAAATATCGCACCTTATTCCTATCTCGCGTCAAATTGAATCGGAGATTTATTATTTTCTTAGATTTTTTGATTTTTGTTACCATCGGGAATGGTCAGATGTCTTAAATCGTCAGATGCGTGAAGGAAATGTTTTTGTATCAGAAAGGCAGACCATTAATAATCTTTCTGACAAGTTTGAGCAGCTTAGGCAGGTGATCGATCAGGCTATTGTAAGTGTCTATGTACCACAAAACATTTAGGATGGTTTAGCTAGTATTATATTGAGTGTTCAAAAATAAACCGTAGACGTTATAAAATGTTTGTAGATAAAAATACATTATATCTTCCATAATATTTTGGCGAACATCAAAATATTCCGAACAACCATTGTGGTGGTTCGATGTAGTACTGGGGGAATGCAAGAAAATAAGCAGATTAAGAAGAATGGGATATGTAAAATTTGTATGTGTAGTTATAGCAGAAGTGGTTTGCTTTTTAAAAAGCGTAAGAAAATTTTAATTTTCTTACGCTTTTTGCTTGAAATCTTGGCAATAAAGGAATATAATATAATTGGAACAAATTTGGCTTTTCTTCCTCTAAGCTGGAAGTTTAGGTATATTATTGTTTGCGGATTGCCATTTTAATCCTTGTGGGAAGCCTGGTGTGGAAGCTCCAGGATTTTTGTCGGTTAAGGCAGCAGTGAGGTTTAAGGCAGGCGGCAGACCCGTTTTTTGGGGGGGGGAGAGTCAATATTTAATATAATTATGGAGGGCTGAAAATGAGTACTACAACGCAAATGTCAGCAAGGGACAGGATTCTTTCTTTGCTCGACGCAAACAGTTTCGTTGAGATCGGCGCTTTGGTTACAAAGAGAAATACCGATTTTAACTTACAGGGGAAAGAGGCTCCTTCGGATGGTGTCATTACCGGGTACGGTGTGATCCACGGCAGGCTTGCCTATGTCTACGGACAGGATGTTTCCGTGATGAACGGGACGATGGGTGAGATGCACGCGAAGAAGATTATGGCGTTATATGACCTCGCGTTAAAGGTTGGTGCGCCGGTTATCGGTTTTGTGGATTGTGCGGGGCTTAGGTTGCAGGAGGCGACGGACGCGCTCGCAGCATTCGGCGGTATTTATTTAAAACAGGCGCAGGCATCCGGTATTATCCCGCAGATTACAGCGGTGGTCGGTAGCTGTGGCGGCGGGAGTGCAGTTCTTGCATCCATGAGCGATTTTGTCTTTATGGAAGAGAAGAACGGCAAATTGTTTGTGAATGCTCCAAATACACTTGACGGCAACAATACCGGTAAATGTGATACTGCGGCGGCAGGTTACATGGCTGCAAAGGGTGTGGCAGATTTTGTCTGTGGCACGGATGAAGCGTTGGTTGAAGGAATCCGCGGGCTTATGGCAGTGCTTCCATATAACAATGCGGAGGAAGCGGCGGGAGAAACTGACACGGACGATTTAAACCGCACGCTTGACAATCTTACTGCGGAACTTTCCGATACGACGCTCGCACTTTCCGATATTTCGGATAACAGTCTTTTTATCGAGGTGAAGAAGGATTACGCCAAGGAGATGGTAACTGGTTTTATCCGTCTTAACGGGATGACTGTAGGGGCGGTTGCAAACCGCACGGCGGAACTTGACGAAAAGGGGAAAACTGTCGCGAAATATGAGGACAGGCTGACTACGGCTGGCTGCTATAAGGCGGAGAGTTTTGTAAAATTCTGTGATGCATTCGGCATCCCGGTTCTTACTTTAACAAATGTGTCCGGATATGCGGCGACAGTCCCGGAAGCTTCCAGTATCGGGATTGCGGCAGCGAAATTGACATATGCATTTGCAAGTGCCACGGTGCCTAAGATTAATGTGATAACGGAGAAGGCTTATGGGAGCGCCTATGTTACAATGAATTCGAAACATATTGGGGCGGACTTAGTCTATGCATTGGAGGGTGCAAAGATCGGGACGATGGATGCGGGGCTTGCAGTCCAGATTATGTATTCGGACGAATTGAAGGGAGAGGATGCAGTGAAGCTTAAAGAGGAGAAGGCGAAAGAGTACGATGCCCTTTCCCAGAGCGCGTTAGCAGCGGCAAAGAGGGGCTATGTTGATGCCGTGCTTGCACCGGATGCCCTGCGCAAACACCTGCTCTACGGCTTTGAGATGTTATTCACAAAGAGGGAAAGCCTGCCAGCAAAGAAGCATGGCACGGTTTGATGAGGTGATGCATTTATGAAAAATATCAAAAAGATTGCGGCATTTGCAGGCGGTATTTTTGGAGTGCTTTTTGCAAACCCGTTTGTGGCGATGGCAGCCACGGAAGCCACGCAGAAGAAGAGCCTGGGCGAGCGGATGATGACAGCGCTTCTCAATACAGTTATGGGTATTTTGATCGTTTTTATTGTGCTGCTTCTGATCGCATGGATTATTTCACTTTTCAAATATATTAATAAGTTTGAAGCGAACCAGGCGGCAAAGAAGGCGGCACAGGCACCGATGCCCGCGGTACCTGTACCTGTGCCGACGGTGGAGGAAGAGGAAGACTTATCCGATGACCTTGAACTGGTTGCGGTTGTGACAGCGGCAATCCATGCCTATGAGGAGGCAGAGGGTATCGAGGTGCCTGCGGACGGGCTTGTGATAAGGAGTATCCGCAAGGTAGGAAAAGCAAATTGGCGGAATGCGTGATGGGTGGATTCGATCCATTGAGATCCGAAGAGATTTTGATTTCAAATTTAATTTATTATGGTATTCCGCTATTTTGCGGAAGAATGGAGGAAAATAATGAAGAGTTATACAATCACAGTGAATGGCAATGTTTATGATGTAACCGTTGAGGAAGGTGTGGAGGGAGCAGCACCGGTTGCCGCAGCCGCTCCAAAGGCTGCCCCGAAGGCAGCGGCTCCTAAGGCAGCAAAGCCTGCTGCGGCAGGTGCCCAGGGCAGTGTGAAAGTGACCGCACCGATGCCTGGCAAGATTCTTGCAATCAAGGCGGAGGCGGGCAAAGCTGTAAAGAAGGGCGAGGCTGTACTTGTACTTGAGGCGATGAAGATGGAGAATGAGATCGTTGCTCCGCAGGATGGCACGATTGCGAGCATCAATACTTCTGTTGGCGCGAGCGTGGAGGCTGGAGAGGTTTTGGCGACCCTGAACTAAGGATTTGCAGAATTTTCGTGGAGGTAACGAAATGGATTATGTTATGGAAACCCTGGAAAACCTCGCCAAGCAGACTGCCTTTGCCTCGTTGAGCTGGGGCAATGTACTGATGATTTTTGTGGCGCTGTTTTTCCTGTATCTGGCAATCAAAAAGGGATATGAGCCTCTTTTGCTGGTTCCTATCTCGTTTGGTATGCTTTTGGTAAATATGTATCCTGATATTATGGCATCGCCCTACGTGGATGAGGCAGGTATCTCACACGCGGGCGGATTGCTCCACTATTTTTATCTGTTAGATGAGTGGAGTATCCTGCCGTCCCTGATCTTTATGGGTGTCGGTGCGATGACGGACTTCGGTCCACTGATTGCGAACCCGCTGAGTTTCCTGCTTGGCGCTGCGGCTCAGATCGGTATATTCGGGGCTTACTTGATGGCGATCCTGATGGGATTTAATGATAAGGCGGCAGCGGCAATCTCGATTATCGGCGGTGCGGACGGCCCGACTTCTATTTTCCTTGCAGGAAAGCTTGGGCAGACGGATTATATGGGACCGATCGCTGTGGCAGCATATTCTTACATGTCGCTTGTACCGATTATCCAGCCTCCGATCATGCGTCTTCTGACAACGGAGGAGGAGCGCAAGATTAAGATGGAGCAGCTTCGTCCGGTATCGAAACTTGAGAGAATCCTGTTCCCGGTTATCGTGACGGTGGTTGTTGTCCTGATTCTTCCTTCCACGGCACCGCTTGTCGGCATGCTTATGCTCGGCAATCTGTTCCGCGAGAGCGGCGTGGTAAAGCAGCTTACAGAAACCGCGTCGAATGCGTTGATGTACATTGTTGTTATCCTGCTTGGTACTTCTGTTGGCGCAACAACGAGTGCGGAAGCATTCTTGAAATGGGATACCCTTAAAATTGTGGCGCTCGGTCTGATTGCTTTTGGTCTTGGTACTGCTGCCGGTGTGATGTTCGGCAAGGTTATGTCCAAGGCAACGCATGGCAAGGTAAATCCTCTGATCGGTTCCGCGGGTGTGTCCGCCGTACCTATGGCGGCGCGTGTATCCCAGAAGGTTGGCGCGGAGGCTGACCCGACCAACTTCCTTCTTATGCACGCGATGGGACCTAACGTTGCCGGTGTTATCGGCACGGCAGTTGCAGCAGGTGTATTTATGGCAATATTCGGAGTATAAAAATCTATTAATTAAAACAGCATATGTCCGGACAGCGTCGCAGAGGAAATCCCAGGAGTGAAACGGAGGGGATTTCCTCTGAAAAGGGAAGGGTGATGGAAGGACATATGCGGAACTTTAAAACAGCATATGTCCGGACAGCACCGCAGAGAAAATCCCAGGAGTGAAACGGAGGGGATTTCCTCTGAAAAGGGAAGGG
>CAJTOR010000007.1:0-5943 GCA_910577675.1 uncultured Lachnospiraceae bacterium | reverse complement strand
GGGGATTTCCTCTGAAAAGGGAAGGGTGATGGAAGGACATATGCGGAACTTTAAATAGGAGGCATTTAGAAAATGGCTGAACAGGTGAAAAAACCTTTAAAAATTACGGAGACTGTTTTGCGTGATGCCCATCAGTCCCTGATTGCAACAAGAATGTCCACCGAACAGATGCTGCCAATAGTAGACAAGATGGACAAAGTGGGCTACTATGCGGTGGAATGCTGGGGTGGTGCAACATTTGACGCGTCCCTGCGCTTCCTGAAGGAAGATCCTTGGGAAAGACTGCGCAAACTGCGCGACGGGTTCAAGAACACGAAATTGCAGATGCTCTTCCGCGGACAGAACATTCTCGGTTATAACCATTATGCGGACGATGTAGTGGAATACTTTGTGCAGAAATCAATTGCAAACGGTATTGATATCATCCGTATCTTTGACTGCTTCAATGACCTGCGCAACCTTCATACCGCAGTGAAGGCGGCAAATAAAGAAAAGGGGCATGTGCAGATAGCGCTTTCCTATACTCTCGGCGATGCCTATACACTTGAGTATTGGACTGACATGGCAAAGAAAATTGAGGAGATGGGTGCGGATTCCCTCTGTATCAAAGATATGGCAGGGCTTTTGGTTCCGTATGAAGCAACAAAATTAGTTAAGGCATTGAAAGCTGGCACGAAACTCCCGATTGAAATGCATACTCATTATACCTCCGGTGTTGCTTCGATGACCTATTTAAAATCCGTAGAAGCAGGTGCGGATATTATTGACACGGCAATGTCCCCGTTTGCGATGGGAACAAGCCAGCCGGCAACCGAAGTTATGGTGGAAACCTTCCGCGGAACCGAGTACGACACCGGGCTTGACCAGAATTTGCTCGCGGAGATCGCAGACTATTTCCGTCCGATGCAGGAGGATGCATTAAAGACCGGGCTTCTCAATCCTAAGGTAATGGGCGTAAATATCAAGACCCTTCTGTATCAGGTTCCGGGTGGTATGCTCTCAAACCTTGTATCGCAGCTTAAAGAAGCAAATGCGGAAGATAAATATTATCAGGTTCTCGAGGAGATCCCGAGAGTGCGCAAAGATTTCGGCGAGCCGCCGCTTGTTACCCCGTCCTCCCAGATTGTCGGCACACAGGCGGTACTCAATGTATTGCAGGGCGAGCGTTACAAGATGGTGACGAAGGAATCAAAGAAGGTGCTTTCCGGCGAGTTTGGCGAAACTGTCAAGCCATTTAACAAGGAAGTCCAGAAGAAGTGCATCGGTGATGCGAAGCCGATCACCTGCCGTCCGGCAGATTTAATCAAACCGCAGCTTGAGGAGTACGAGAAGGAGATTGCACAGTGGAAGCAGCAGGATGAGGATATCCTCTCCTATGCATTGTTCCCACAGGTTGCAACCGAGTTCTTCAAATACCGTCAGGCACAGCAGGAAAAAGTGGATGTAACTGCGGCAGATACATCGAATAAAGCTTATCCTGTATAAAAAATGAATGGTGATTGGAAACAGCATGGTTTAAAATGGATTTCGTCCGGAAGGAAAATTGCTGGATAGTTATCGGTCTGTTTCTTAAAACCAAATGCCGGAAAATGGGTTGCCAGGTTGCAGTCCCATAGATAAGAAACCGTAAAAGTGGGATTGTAGGCGGGGATTTCAGATTTCTGGAATTGTCGTTTACAATCCCTTTTCGGTTATGGAAACGTGTGGCGGCGATTGGGGAGAAGACCGAGGAGGGAAAATTCGTTGCATAAAAAGAACCAGAAGAAGGGGAGGCAATATGGAGGGAAAGAACAGGGAGCAGGTGAAACCATACAGGAAATCTGCGGATTATTCTTATACGCTCGGAGCATTTCCGACGATTGAGTTGATTAAGAGCAAAACAGCAAAAGTCAGGGAAGTATTTGTGCATTCGACCTTTACCGACGCAGAAAATCTTGCGGGATTGTGCCGGGAAAATGGAATCCCACTGCGGATTTCGGACAAGCAAATTGCGCGCTTAAGTGATAAAGAAAACGTTTTCGTGATAGGGGTGTTTGAAAAATATGAGCAGGAGCTTGACACGGCAAAATCCCAGATTGTGCTGGTCAACCCCTCCAATATGGGAAATCTTGGAACAATCCTGCGCACGGCGGTGGGGTTTGGTATTTATGATATAGCTTTGATTAGCCCGGCGGTCGATGTGTTTAATCCTAAGGTGGTAAGATCGTCAATGGGAGCCCTGTTCCGGCTGCGGCATAAATATTTCGATAATTTTAAGGCGTACCGGGCGCAAAACAAGGAGCAGGAAGTTTTTACATTTATGTTAAATGGAAAAAAGCCGCTTACTGTTGCGGACTGTCCGAAGCCAGAACTTTTTACGCTTGTATTTGGAAATGAGGCGACGGGGCTTGACGATATGTATCTTGATGTGGGTACAAGCGTGATAATTCCCCAGTCCCCGGATGTGGATTCTCTCAATTTGACCATTGCAGTCGGAATCGGGACATATTTATTTACCCAGGCACGGGCAAAGTAAATCGGTTAGAAAGCCCGCAAAATAGCGTGGTTTACCCTAAAAAGAACAAAATATTAAAAAAATCAAGAAAATTAAAAAAAACTCTTGCATTTTCCGGGAAACTATGATATTATAATCAAGCAATGAGGCCAGTTGGTCAAGCGGCTAAGACGTCGCCCTCTCACGGCGAAAACAGGGGTTCGATTCCCCTACTGGCTGCTCTTTGAAGATGGACATCCAAGTTTTTGATAAACTTGGATGTTTTGTTTTATTTTCAAAAAGGATGCGGGCATATGTAGTACAAAAAAAGAATCGGTATATTTTTTGTTGCACCAACATACTCTATTAGTCTTTTTTCTATGTGAAATTGTGGAAAAATAAAAAAAAATTAAAAAAACACTTGCATTTTGTTTTGGATTGTGGTATGATAAACAAGCAGTGAGGCCAGTTGGTCAAGCGGCTAAGACGTCGCCCTCTCACGGCGAAAACAGGGGTTCGATTCCCCTACTGGCTGCTCTTTAAAGATGGACATCCAAGTTTTGATAAACTTGGATGTTTTGTTTTGTATCCGGCAAAAATACTGTTTGTTTTGTAGATAACATAATATGTATTCCTTTTCAGGAAAAATACTGGGATGAATATATGAAAATATATAATATAACGGGTAAAAAATAAGATGTTCGATTTTTGCAAACTGTTTTTTGTTAGTTCCATAGGTTTATTTTACCATACAGCTTTTCTGTTGTAAAGATTAATGTGAACAGGCGCTAGATCAAAGTGATCTTCGCTTATCATGACTATTGTTCAATCGAAAAGTTCCAAAAATGTAACATTGGAATTCTCTATGTGGATAAAAAATTTTATTGTCGCAAAACTGGATTGTGTAAGCAGAAATGTCCGGTTTTTTTCCGTGTTCCCCTGCGGTATAAGTTATAATTTCCTCCTTGCTGCGCGTCTTGATACAAATAGTGGTATCTGTATGGATTCTATACCTTCTGTGACGGAAAGGTCAGAAGAAAAGTGAAAATATGGCAAGAATGTATAAAAAGTTACAAAATTGATTGATTTTATGGGATAAATAAGTTATAATAGAAAAAGTAAATCGATATACATTTTCAAATTGTAATATGTTTTGGAGGCTGTAATGAGAAATGAAATTATGAGGGGTGAGATTGGAAGATTATTAAAAATAGCAAGGGAGGAGAGGAAGTTAACAAGAGAGGATGTTGCTGAGGGAGTGATTGCGCCCGAGGAACTCAGACTCCTTGAAAATGGGGAGAATGACAGGGATTTTTGGGAGGTAATCATCTTGTTGGGGCGCTTACATATTCCGGACTCAGCGGCAAGTTTTTATTTATGTGGGGAAGATAATTATTTGCTTAACCTAGAAACAGAGATTCGTCTTGATTTGAGTTTATGGAGATATGAAATGGCAGAAGCAAAATTGAAGGAATATTATAAGAAAAGTGATAAGAAAAATCGCTTTCAAATAATGGAGTATTGGCGGATGTGGGCGGATTTGAGCGTGCGTATTGGAGGACAAATGCAAAGCGGGGATATGTTCAGAGCGTTTGCAGAAAAAGAAATACCATTTTTAGAGGAGCGTTTACATTCAGGAAAACTTCTTTCTCCGAATGAACTTGCATTTATTACTTCCTATTATCGTTTTACGATAGGGGATATCACAGAACAGGTGAAAAAGCTTTATAAGGTTGTAAATTACTTTCATGAAGAATTTGCAACAATGGAGGAGCAATATCCGTTTTATGCCATGCTTATGCTTATTTATGCACAATGCCAATATGAACTTGGAGAGTACAGAGGATGTGTTCATCAATGTAGGGAGGGATTACGTGTGAGTGTATATTCAAAGTTTTGTAAAATGGGCGGGGAATTGTACGAATTGATGGCGGATGCAAAAGGAAAGCAGATGGAGGAAGAGATACCAGAAGAGTTGGAAAGAGAGGGGAGAATAAAAGAAATTTTGCGGGATTATATGCTTGCAGATACATTATATTCTGTATTTTATTATAATTATAAGGGAAATTACCAGAAAAAAGTGATGGAGAAAGTAGAGCGATGGAAAATTATGATATCCAATTGATTCTGTTTATGAAAAGAAAAGCGCTAGGTTATAGCCAGAAAAAAGTATCCGAACTTTGTGATTATGCTTTTACTGAGCGAACATTGCGCCGTTGGGAAAACGGAGAAAAAAAGATTCGGCAAAGCTGTGTTCCACTTCTTCTTAAATTGTACCGTCAGCGCTCCTGTACGATTTGCTCTTCCATGGATCTGATAAAATATTCTTATAGTGGGATGTATAATAAGATATTGGCGTTTATGTTCCAGGGAGATTATAAAGAAGCGCTGCGAAAATTGGAATTGTTTGAGAACTATGTGGACAAGGAATCCAAAGAGAGCCTTCAATATCTGGAAGTCTTAAAAAGAGGGCTGCGGTATTATTCCAGGGAAGTAAAATTGGGAGATGAAAAGGAAATTGAGATTTTACGGGGACTTATCGGGCAGATAGTGCCAGAGGGTGTGGATATAGAGAAATGGGCATTTACAAGGATAGAATTGAATACTTATCTAACGTTTTTAAATGTGTTATCCATCGAAAAAAGATATGGAGAGATTGTTCAAATTGCAAGAAAACTTTTGGTAAATATAGAACAGAAATATCAGAATATGTTTATGTTTGCAGATTTTCATGGTTGCTTTTCTTACAAGTTGATACGTGCATTATGGAAAGAAAATATTTGTGAGGAAATAAGAAAATTTGCAGAAAAAAGTTTAGTTTTTAATATTGTTACTGGAAATATATCAAATACATATTTACTTCAAGGAGAACTTCTCTATTATATGGAACTAAATTCTTTTTTTGATGATTCTAAAGTAAGAGAGCAGTGTCTTGAAGTGGCACGAAAAATGTATTATTTGTGTATAATATGTGATGATGAGAAAAGACGCAAATATTTTAAAAGGTATTTGAAGCGAATATATAATTATACGGAGCTATATTAAGGGGCAATTATGATTTCTTCTTTTTCGTCGGGTTGTTCAGGGAGAGTATTGTAACGGGAAACGTTAGTTATGCTGGTTTCAGGGTTAAGAGGAAGTTGTGGATTGGAATTTAAAAAGTTACAAAAAATAATGATAATTATAATAGATAAACTTGCAAAATGCCTTTTAGTCATTTTTTCATTGAAATTTTACCTCCATAATGCTGTGAAATAAAAATTTGAATTACTAAGGGAGTTACTTTTAGAAGTTAGTATATGATCCGGATAAGAAAATGTAAAGAGGACATGTTTTCGCAATCAAGTGGGAGAACATGTCCTCTTTACATTTAAGAGTAATTAGGATATAATACTAATGTACTAGTAAAATATCTAGAAAAGAAGTGTTTATATGTTGAAAAAGATTAAAAGAAATTTATGTATTATGTG
>CAJTOR010000006.1:103786-124192 GCA_910577675.1 uncultured Lachnospiraceae bacterium | reverse complement strand
TGCAATTATGTACCTGGGGAATATAGAGGTGATAAATAATATTTTGTCAGGGGCTGTTCCAACTGTGAAACGTATTTTTTCATTTCTATTGCCCGCACTTAAAAATATCCTTTATAAATCTTACAACCATTATAATAAAGAAAAATTTTTTGATATCGTCAATTCAGACAAATTTCTTCGTACTGATTCTATAAGAAATATACAAAAATCCCAAAGGAACATTGTTGAATTTTTATAAAAACGTTTTTATATATTGCAATCCCGTCAAAATGATGATATATTAAAGACGTAAAAACGTTTTTCTAAGAAAAAGTGCACAAAGACCGACAAAAAAAGGGGAGAGAAGGCCAGTCTTTTTAAAGAAAAACGGGGAAAACCGCCGCTGGCGGTTATCTTAATTGTGCAATATGACGCACAGGAACGGAGGAATTTATGAGAAAATCGAAGAAAGCGTTAGGATTGATGCTTACCGCAGCGATGACCGCATCCATGTTCGCAGGCTGCGGCGGCGGAAATGATGATGCGAATCCGACCCCGACCACATCAGGAAATCAGGGTGGTGACACAAATGTGACCCAAACTCCGGTTCCGGATGGCGAAGGTAATGGCGATGACGCGAACTCGGGACAGGAGCCTTCCGGCAGCGAGCCGGCAAAAGAGCCGCTCTACAAATCTTTAGACCCGAACACATCCGGCACCATTGATATTATGGTATGGTCCGGCGACAGCGTTTACTATGAGGATATCGGGAAGAAAACCTGGGAGGCATCCGAGATCACGACACAGAACGTGGCGGCAATCTACGCGATGGCAAAAGAGTTTAACAAGATGTATCCGAACGTAAAGATCAACCTCTGGGCAAAGACTGACGACCCGAACGGCAATGATACGACCTGGGCGCAGGAGATGGAGAATTTCCGCGCGGAGCACGGCAAGTATCCGGATATCTACGCGTCGAACGACCTGATTGGCGATACGAGCAAGGGGCTTGTGGCAGACCTTTCCGTATTCGCGGATGACGTGCTTTACCAGTCGTTCAACAAGGCCGTTATGGCGACGATGTCCTACTATGGTTTCCAGGCGGCGCTCCCGCAGTTTATCCAGCCTTGGGGTGTTTTCGTGAATAAGGAACTGGCAGAGACAAACAATATAGAAGTTCCTAGCCCGCAGTGGACGATTGATGAGTACACGGAATTTGTAAATTCCGCGGACGGAACAAGCTTCTGGGGCTCGATGGATACGCCGCTCAGCTTTATCGGCACCGGCACGAACACCATCAGCGCTCAGATGGCGAATTATACAGGAACGGGCGACCGCGTCAATATCGCATCCGACGAAGTTGCAGACCTGCTTTCCTACATACCTAAGTGGGCGAACTCGGCGATCTGGGTACAGAACGGCCTTGGCAACATTCCTACCGAAATCATGGATGACGGCTGGTGGTGGAGCCACCGCTTCTTCTGCCGCAATTACTGCCTGACCAACGACGGCGACCCGTGGATGATGGGTGCGGCGGCGGTTGCAAAGAACGAGGACGGCACTTATCCGGCGAACGCGGTAGAGTCAAACGACTGGGATATCTACCCGAGACCTGCCACCAACTACAAGGGCAATACGGTCGGAATCTGTGTTGACCCGATGTCCATCCACAATTACGCAATGGATGACGGCAACCCGGAGTGGAGCGATGCGGAGAAAGCAAAGCTTGAACTTGCTTACGCATTTGGTTCCTTCTGGTGCGGCTCGACCGAGTCCATGCAGGTAAGGGCGAACCAGCAGTACAGCGATAACGGTACATTAAGGACTTCATTAAACGATTCCTTCCCGCTTGTGACGGGCGATGCGTTTGATGAACAGATGAAGATCTGGTACTCGACCGACACGCACAAGAGATTTGGGGATGCAGATCTGATGCCGGGCTTCCAGTACATTGTAGAGCTCTGGGGCGACGGACAGTTCTGGGATATCTCCGACAAGACTTACCCGTACTACATTATGGAGGACGGCGCACAGAAGCAGTGCCTGTATGAGTGGCTGAATGCGACACAGGAGGCAGTGGCAGGTGTCGGCACAGCGAATGCAAGCTGGCTTGACAATGTTAAGGCAAGGCTTTCCGACTGGAACACGGCGATCAACGCACGTTTTGTCACCGCGGAAACCGAGCTTAAAAAGGGCTTAAAAGAATACTACGGTTTGACCGACGAGGATTTCAAGTAATTCCCCGTTTGGGTATATAAAAATTTCTTTCCGGACGGGGGAGGCAGGGGGATTTCCCCCGCTCCCCCGTCTGGGGAATATGGATAAAAACGATTTTATGATAGATCCGCATTTTGACATCCGCACAGGTGTGCTGCCAGAAGGCGGGATAGCGTTGGGCGCTTTATGGCGCGGAAGGAGTTTTGGTATGAGCAAAAAAAAGAAGGCTTTCATATTACTGCTCGTCCTGGTAATCGTGGCAGGAGCCGTTATTTTGTTGTTTCATCGGGATAATGCGGAATATGTGGATGCCACACAAAAGGACGAGGTGCGATGGGCGTATGAGCTTCTTTCAGGTGCCCTGTCATCTTCCGATATCATGTACTGCGATTATCTTGCGTATGCGAAGGAGGAGGACGGAACCGGAAGCTTCACGGCGGGGGAGGGACAGACGCAGGTACTTTCCTACCGGCAGAGTGCGGAATACACCGTGAATGTTGAGGCGGCAGGGTGGTACTACATAAAACTTGATTATATGGCAGCCGGGAACAATCTCTCGGATTTCTCCGCGGATATTAAGATCAACGGGGAACAGGCCTACTATGAAATGAAAACAATCGCGCTGCCGCTTTCCTGGCAGGATGAAACGAAGGATTTCCCGAAAGACAGTTACGGGGATGAGTCCGCCCCACAGCAAAAGAGGGTGGACGGATGGCAGACGACATATTTATATAACAATACATACTCATCGGCGTTGCCGCTGAAATTCCCGTTAAAAGCCGGGGAGAACAAAATACAGGTGACGAATGTTTCTTCGGACGGCTTGGGGCTCGGCGCGCTTACCGTTATGGCACCGGATCTCGGCATCCCTTCCTACGAGGAGTACCGCGGGGAGCATTCCGGGGAACTTGTTTCCGGTATGTGTGAGATCAATGCGACGCAGTACACGGGCAAAAACTCGACGCAGGCAATTTTGCAGTACGAGAACAATCCGGTATTAACGCCGCACAGCAATAAATACAAAGTATTAAACACCCTGAACTGGACGGAGGCGGGCACACAGGTGGAATATGAGTTTACCGTGCCGCAGACTGGGTATTACCAGCTTGCCTTCCATTATAAAAATAAAAAGAATGAGTTTGATGCGTTTGAAACCCTGCGCATTGACGGGGAAATCCCGTTTGCGGAATGTATCAATTACCGTTTCGCGCCGACCGGCTCCTCTTGGACGAATGAGGTAATAAAAGGGGCGGATGAAAAACCTTACCTGTTCTATCTGACCGAGGGAAAGCACACGCTTTCGCTGCGCGCAGAGAATGAGCCGGTTAACCGCGCATGGCGCTATGCAAGGTTGATTTCCGAGCATGTTTCACAGTTCGCGCTTGAGATTACGAAAGTGACGGGCTCGGAACTGGATAAGAACCGCACCTGGCGCATGACGCGCTACATTCCGGAGATCGCGGACTATTTAAAAGCATATGAGATATTAATTAACGAGATCCGCTACAGCATCCAGGACTATGCGCCGACCGGGATTAACGGCGCGCTTTTGTCCGATTTTGACAAGGCGATGCAGTTTATTGAGAATATGGCGGAGTACCCGGACGAGATTGCGCTCTACACCAACGACCTGACGGGAAATGATAACTCGGTGCTTGTGGCGCTAAGCAATTTCACATCCGAGATTTTAAAGCAGGATTTTACACTCGATGCGATTTATGTTTACGGGAACGAGAAGCTTCCGGCAGCAAAGCCTGGGATTTTTAAGAGTGTCGGCAACTGGTTCGGGACGCTTTTGTCTTCCTTCACGACGAATAAGTACGCGGCGAAGGAAGTTGAGGATGATGTTCTGACGGTCTGGGTAAACCGCGCGGTAACCCATGTGGATCTGCTTCAGAAATTGGTCGATACGGACTTTACGCCAAGAACCGGAATCAAAGTAAAAGTTTCCATTATGCCGGATGCAAATAAGCTGACGCTTTCGGTGGCAGCGGACCAGACTCCGGATGTCGCACTTGGATTAAGCTCGTTCATGCCGTTTGATCTTGCGAGCCGCGGGGCGCTCTACGATATGACACAATTTAGTGATTTCTGGGAGGTGGCAAACCGTTTTGTCGCCGGGGCGTTCGTGCCTTATGTGTACAATGAGGGCGTTTATGCGGTTCCGGAAACACTGGATTTTAACGCGCTGATCTACCGGACGGATATTTTTGAGTCCCTCGGGCTTTCGGTGCCGGATACCTGGGAGGATGTGATTGGCATCCTGCCGGAGCTGCAGCGTTACGGGATGAATTTTTACCACAATATTTCCTCCGGTGTGGGCTACAAATGGTTTTACCAGACAACACCGCTTATTTTCCAGAACGGCGGCAGGCTTTATACGGAGGATGGCTTGCGCACGGCGCTTGACGAGCCAAATTCGGTCAAGGGATTGCAGGCGCTTGGCAACTTGTTTATTGCCTATTCGCTGGATACACAGGTAAACTCGTTTTTCAACTCGTTCCGCTATTCGATCCTTCCGGTCGGTATCATTACCTCCGCGGATTACATTCTCTTTAAGAATGGCGCGCCGGAGCTTGAGGGGCAGTGGGCACTTTCCAATTACCCTGGCACGGTGCAGGAGGACGGGAGCATTAACCGCTACTATGTGGCGAACGGTACGGGCGGTATCATTTTTGAGGCGACCGACAAGGCAGAATCCGCGTGGGAATTCTTAAAATGGTGGACGGATCATGATACCCAGGTAACTTATACCTACACATTGAGTTCCACCTACGGCAAAGAATTTTTCTGGCTGCCGTCCAATCTTTCTGCGCTCTCGGACGCGCCGATTGACCAGGCGGACAAGGAAGTGATTATGGAGCAGGTAAAATGGCTGCGCGATGTGCCGAGAACACCGGGGCAGTACCTGCTTGAGCGCTCCATCTCGGATATCTGGAACACGATGGTGCTTGATGGGACTTCGGCGCAGGTGGCAGTCGATGAGAAGGTTATCGCGATCAACCGCGAGATCAAAAAGAAAATGACAGAATTAAATTATTATGATGAGGACGGCAATCTCTTAACGCCTTATGTGCTGCGCGATATTGACTGGATTCAGGAAATGATGGAAAGAGGAAAGGAGGGGGCGAAATGAAAGCCACAGCGAGTGCAGTGAAAAAAAGAAAAAAGAGCCTGTTCCACACCGAAGGCTTTAAGGGCGGTGCCCTGCTCCTGCCGTATGGCATTGTATTTTCCATGTTCATCCTTATTCCGGTCGTCATCGCCATCGGTCTGTCCTTCACGTACTATGACGTGATTAACAAACCGGGCTTTACCGGGCTGTTAAACTATATCACACTCTTTACGCAGGATGAAGTATTCTTAAAATACGTCCTGCCAAACACGCTTCTCTACGCGCTTGTGGTAGGTCCGGGCGGCTACGCCTTATCTTTCCTGCTCGCATGGATGCTCGCGCAGATTCAGGCAGTCCCGCGCACGATTATCGCGCTTGCCATCTACACGCCGTCCATGCTCGGCCAGGTTTTTATCGGGGTTATCTGGAAGACGATCTTCTCCGGCGACCAGAGGGGTATTATCAACAACCTGCTGATGAAGCTGGATGTGATCGACCAGCCAATCCAGTTCCTTTTGACAAAGGATTACTTTATGGAGATCATGATCTTCGTTTCGCTCTGGTCGGCGATGGGCATCGGCTTTTTGGCGATGATCTCCGGTATTTTAAATATCAACGACGAGCTTTATGAGGCGGCCTATGTGGACGGTATGAGAAACCGCTTCCAGGAGATTTTTTACATTACCATCCCGTCGATGAAGCCGCAGATGCTTTTCGGTGCGGTTATGGCGATTGTAAATGCGTTCAATATGGGGTGGATCGGCGTGACGCTCTCCGGGGCGAACCCAACGCCCGAATACTCCGGGCAGCTCATCACAAACCACATTGACGATTACGGCTTTATCCGCTACGAGATGGGCTATGCTGCCGCGGTATCCGTTGTGCTGCTGCTCGTTGTCTATCTGTTCAACAAGGTAGCGCAAAAGCTCTTTAGCGAAGATTAGTGGAGGCCAATATGAAGCAGGGAAAAAGAAAAAGGAAGAGCCGCTTTGCAGGCTCAAGGATCAATCCGAAGGGGTTTTCGTCGGGGCAGGTGAAATTTTACTGCATCCTGCTGCCGCTGTCCATCTTCATGATTATCCCGGTGATTTATATTATTAACCAGGCGTTCAAACCGCTCGGCGAACTGTTTGCCTTCCCGCCGACCATTATCGCGAAGAATCCGACCTTAAAGAATTTCAAGGATCTCTTCGAACTCTCCGGGACGACGGGTGTGCCGATGTCAAGATATTTGTTAAACTCACTGATCGTAACGCTCCTTACCGTGGTGTTAAACCTTGTGATTACGGTGACAGCGGCATATGTCTTCTCCAAAAAGAAGTTTAAGGGGAATAAGGCGCTGTTTGGCTTAAATCAGTTAGCCCTGATGTTTGTGCCGACGGCGGTTGCGGTGCCGCGCTATATCGTAATCGTAAAAATGGGCATGATCGACACCTGGTGGGCGCATATCCTGCCGCTGATTGCGATGCCGGTCGGTCTGTTCTTAGTTAAGCAGTTTGTGGATCAGATTCCGGACGCTTTGATTGAGGCGGCGGTTATGGACGGGGCAAATGATGTTACCATTATTTTTAAGGTAATCATCCCGTTAACCAGACCGGCACTTGCAACCTCGGTGGTGCTGACTTTCCAGCAGGTCTGGGGCGCGGTCGAAGCATCAAACAATTTTATTACCGACGACTCCATGCGCACGCTCGCGTTTTACTTAAATTCCATCGCGACCAACAACACCGTTGCCGCGCAGGGTATGGTGGCAGCAGCTTCGGTCATCCTGTTTTTGCCGACGCTCATCATCTTTATCTGCATGCAGTCGCAGGTTATGAACACTATGAGCCATTCGGGTATCAAATAAGGGGGAGGGCGAATATGAAAAAACGAAGAACCAAAACGGGACTGGTTTTGCTGCTTGCCTCTCTGTTCCTGATCTTTTGCGAAACCGGCACGGCGTTTGCCTCGCAGGCGACCAGCTACACCTACACGCTCGATGACAACGATGATTTTGTGCGCACACAGGACGCTTATCTGCCGGAGCGCACGATCACGGATCTTGGGCTTAAAAACCCGCAGGATCTTTTTATCGACAAGGAAAACATGTTATACATTGCGGATTCCGGCAACCGCAGGATTATAAAGTACAATATCCATGAGGGCAGGGTGGAGATGGAACTTGCCCATGCGGGTTTCACAACCCCTAGGGGTATCTTTGTCACGGAAGCAGGCGACCTTTACGTGGCGGATGCCGGGGCAAAGACCGTTTTCCGCTTCTCGAAGGAGTTCGAGTTAAAAGAAGCGTTTGAAAAGCCGGATACCCCGCTGTTTTCCGACACGAACTTTGAGCCGAACAAGATTGCGGTCGATAAGAGCGGCAATATGTATATTATCGGCGAGGGTGTCTACAGCGGTGTGATCCAGCTCTCGCACACGGGCGATTTCCTCGGGTATTTTACCGTGAACAAGTCGAAAGTTAATTTTTCGGAAGCCCTGCAGCGCCTGATCTTTTCAAGGGAACAGCTTGAGAACATGCTCGATGTCGTACCGACAACATTCTCCAATGTCTTCCTTGATCATCAGGGGATTGTCTACACCACAACAATGGGGGATTTTCGCAACGCCGTGAAAAAGCATAACACTTCCGGCGGCAATATGTTTAAGGAAACGGTGTTTAGCATCAGCGAGAATATCGCGGATATTTATGTGGACGGGCAGGGGATTATCTATTCCTGTTCCACGACCGGTCTGGTGGATGTCCATTCGCCGAGCGGCGAGCTGATTTTCTCCTTCGGTTCAAACCAGAGCAATATGGATGTGGCAGGTCTTTATTCTTCCCTGCCGACCGTGGCGGTGGATATGGAAGGCAATGTGTGGACGGCGGATGGCGATAAGGGTTATCTGATCTCGTTTCGGCCGACCGATTACGCGCTGATGGTCTATGAGGCGATGGCACTCTACGAGCAGGGTCTGTATGAGGAATCGATGGACAAATGGAACGAGGTGCTGCGCTTAAACCAGATGTCGGTGCTCGCGCACGACGGTGTCGGCAAGGCATATTTCCACGCAGGGCGCTACGAGGAAGCGATGGAACATTTCAAGGTTGCGGGAAACCGTTCCTACTATTCCGAGGCATTCTGGGAAGTGCGCAATGCAAAAATCCAGAAGGTTCTGCCGGTGGCATTTATCCTTGTGGTCGTGTTGTTTATCCTGATGAAGGTGGTTTCTTTCCTGGACCGCAAAAAGCGCAGGATTAAGAATGCAAAAGGAGCACTCTCGGCGCAGATTGCAAAACTTCCCGTACTGCGGGATTTGCAGTTTGCCAAAAAGATTTGCAAATCGCCTTCCAATATGTATTATGAAATCCGCAGGCACCGGGCGGGCAGTGTTTTCGGCGCTACGGCAATCTATGTTATTTTCTTTGTCATCTACATGCTCTACCAGACAAAGAAGGGCTTTATCTATCAGTATGTGGCGGTGGAGGATATGGATATCGGCGGTATTGTCGTGGGATTTTTCGTCCTGCTCCTGCTGTTTATCTTCTGCAACTGGCTGGTGACTTCCATCACGGACGGGGACGGGACTTTGGCTCAGGTGTACATGATACCGGCATACGGGTCGCTGCCGCTTTTGGTGGCACTTTTCCTGATTACAGTGTGCTCCTACGGAATGACATACAACGAATCCTTCCTGCTTACACTGATGCTCTTAGTGGGCGCGGCGTGGTCCATCATCCTGATTTTCCTTGGATTTTTGACCGTGCACGACTATTCGGGGAAGGAAACCGTAAAAAGTATTATCCTGACCGTTATCTTTATGATGATTGCGGCGGTCATGGTGCTAATCGTAATGATTATGTGCGAGGATCTGTATGAATTCCTCTACACAGTAGGACAGGAGGTGCTGCGCAATGTCTGGAACCGGTAAAAAGAAAAGAATCATAGCGGCGCTTGTTTCGGCGGGTCTTCTTCTGGGGATCACCACGGTGGCTTACGCAAAAACCTACCTCCCGACGGGAAGGGATACAAAGCTGCCGCCGGATAAAGTAACGTATGATATTGTAAAGCTTGACGCGTACCAACTGCTTTACGAAACGGATACCATGCGCTATTATTACCGCGAGGACCGCGATATTATCGCGGTGGAGGATAAGAGGAGCGGCTATGTGTGGAAGACAGGCGCGGATGTCGCATTTTCTGCCGATCTTACTGCCGCCGTAAAAGCGGCACAAACTACAGAGGAGAAGGCGGCGGTGGCGGAGCCGAAGGAGGCAAGCATGAACGCAACCTATGTTGGGATTGCCAATTCCTTAGTTACCGTGGAATACTACGAGTCCGACACCGTAAAAAACATTAGCTCCGCTTCCAAAGACGGCGCAAGTTCCAAACTTGTCATGTTGAACGACAACCCGGCAACAAGGCGGCTTGACGTGGATTTTTCGGCGATCGACCTGCAAATGAAAGTGTATATTACATTCCTTGAAGATTCCATACGCTACGAGATTCCTTACGAGGAGATTTCCGGTGCAGGAAAGAGCCGGATGGCATCCGTGCTGCTTACCCCGTTCCTCGGCGCATCGGGCGGCGAGGCGGCTTTCTGGGATCCGGAAACCGGGGAGTATGGGGAGAACCAAAAGAAATACATGGTGCCGGGCTATGTCCTTGTGCCGGACGGCTGCGGCGGGCTGATCCGCTTTGCCGACAATGCGGTGTCCTTCACGGAATACATCGGGGATGTGTACGGACCGGATCTTAGCACCGAGCCTTATTACACCACGAGCAGAAACGATGCCGTACCGCTAAAGAACCCGGTGATGCCGGTGTTCGGGATCGCGCACGGAGATTCGCAGGCGGCGTTTGTCGCATACGCGGAATCCGGGGCGGAGTATATGGAGATTATCGTGCGCCCGGATGAGAACAAAAAGGTAAAATATACCTGGGGCTACCCGCGCTTTGAGTACAACCTCTCGTATTTCCAGGTCTATAACAAGCAGGGGGCGGGGTATTTCTCCATGATGGCAGAACCGCAGCATGTCGATGTTTCCATGACTTACACCTTCCTTGAGGGTGACGGCAGCGACGGGAAAAGCTTTGCGGCGGACTATACCGGGATGGCGGCAGCTTACCGCGCGCACCTGATGGAGCAGGGCGTTCTGACCCCTGTTGACGGGGCGGGGGATATCCCTCTTCGGCTTGATTTTATTATGGCGGATGCAAAGAGCGGGCTGCTTGGCAATGAGCAGGTGGTCGTGACGACGGCACAGGATGTGGATGATATTTTAAATACTCTTGTGCAGGACGGTATCAAAAACATGAACGCCGGGCTGATTGGCTGGCAGAAAAACGGTGAAACCCTGACCCGCCCGGATAAGGTGAAATATTCCGGGAAAATCGGAAGTTCCGGGGATTTTAAAGATTTGTTTTCCAAATATGAAAAACAGGGGATTGATATTTCCTATTCGCGCGAGATGGCGACCATCAACCGGGAGATGACGGGTTATTACAATACCGCTGCAAAGCATGTCAATACCTGGTATGTCGAGGTGGATGAGAGTATGATCCTGCCGCAGAATGTGCCGGTGGCAAATTTTAGCCGCGCAACGCCGAAAAAGGTTGCGGCATGGACAAAAACACTCGCGGAAAAATTAAAGAAGACCAGCGCTTCCATTACGCTTGACGGAATATCCAATATCCTGACGGGAACCTATGACCGCGACGGCGTGGACTTCTCCATTACGGAGGCAATCGCACTTTATCAGGATACGCTTGCGGGGGTAAAGAATGATCTGAAGGTCAATCTGGTTAACCCGAATATGTACCTGTGGAAATATACCGACCGCTTTTTACAGATGCCGGCGGGAACCTCGCAGTACGTGTTTGAAACGGATACCGTACCGTTCTTGCAGCTTGTGCTCCACGGGACAATGGAAATGTATGCGCCGTACTCCAATTTCTCGTTCTACGCACAGTCCGATATTTTGAAGATGATCGACTACAATATGTCGCCGTCCTTCATTTTATCGAAAGAGCCGTCGTACTATCTTGCGGACACGGTTTCCTCCGACCTGTACTCGACGGAATTCGCGCAGTACGAAACTTTGATCGGAAGTATCTACAACAGCGTCAATAAGGTGTTATCAAAGGTTTCCGGCTATGCGTGGACGGACCGCACGGTGCTTGAGGACGGCGTGATTTTAAATACTTACCAGAACGGTCAGGATATGAAGTATGTGGTGATCAATTACACGGATCATACGGTATCCTGGCAGGGGAATGAAATCGGCGGTTTGAGCGCAGAAGTAATTTCCGGGGAAGGGGTGAGATGATGAAGAAAGACGGGAAAGAAAATACATTGGCAAAAGAGATGGCAAAGGCTGAAGTGGACGGTAAGGCAGAAAAGAAGCAGGAAAAGGACAAATCGAAAGCCGCGGGGAAGAATGCTTTTGCAGAAACGAAAATGCAGGGCGGGAAGGAACAGGAGGCTGCCCCGGTTAAGATCAACAAAAAGAAGGTTAATGCCTACAAGCGCAGGCAGAACCGCTTAGGTTACCTGTTCATGCTGCCGTGGATTATCGGCTTTGTGATCTTCACCCTGTTTCCGTTTGTCGCGACAATCTATCTGAGTTTCACGGATGTCCGCACGAGCGTGCGCGGATGGGAGATTGATTTCGTTGGGATGGCAAATTATGTGACTGCATTTTTTAAGAACACGGAATTTGTCCCGGCGCTGCTTGAGTTTCTTGCGATGATTATCCCGTACACCTTTGTGGTGATTATCGTTTCTTTTATCATCGCCTACCTGATGAGCAAGCTGACGAAATTCCGCGGGATGTTCCGCACGATTTATTTCCTGCCGGTCATCATTATGTCAGGACCGGTTATGTCACAGATCCTGGATGCGAATGTGTCCGAGCATATGGAGGAGGTCAGCCGCTATGACGGGCTCTTTATCATGAATATGATCGAGAGTTACTCGCCGCAGTTTGCACATACTCTTGGCGGCGTGCTCGACGAGCTTTCGGTGATCCTGTGGTTTACCGGAATCCCGATCGTGCTATTTATCAATGGTCTTCAAAAAATCAATCCGAGCCTGTTTGAAGCGGCGAAGATCGATTCGGCGAATAGCTGGCAGATTTTGTGGAAGATTATCATCCCAATGATTAAGCCGATCGCTTTGGTATGTACGATTTTTACGATCGCACAGCTCGGAACCTACGATACGAACCCGGTCTACGGCCTGATTAAGACAGCAACCGGCAATATGAGCGGCGGTCTTGGCTACGCGGCGACCTACGCCTGGATTTACAGCCTGATTGTGCTGTTGATTATCGGCGCTGCCTTCCTGATCTTTAAGGACAGGAAAGAAAAGAAGAGAGGAGTATGAGCATGAAGGGCATGAAAAAGAAGAACAGGGCAGTAAATGTGTTCCCGAAAATCCAAAAGCTTCTGATCTACTTTGTTTTGATCTGCATCAGCTTCGTATTCCTGAAACCGATTTTCGGTATTATTTCTAAAACTTTTATGAGCTCGGCGGATGTGATTGACCCGGCGGTGGAATGGCTGCCGAAAAAGTTTTCCATCGGGAATCTGAAAGTGGCAGCGAGCGTGTTAAAGATAAACAAAACTCTGTTGAATTCCATAATGTTTTCCGGGCTTTTGGCAATCTGCCAAACGGTGGTTTCAGCGCTTACCGGCTATGCACTCTCGCGTTTTAATTTCCGTTTTAAGCACTTCTGGTTTGTGATGATACTGCTCGCGTTTATCATTCCGGTGCCGGTTCTGATGGTGCCGAGGCTGATGATGTTTGTTTCCTTCCAGGAAGCGATTAAATTCACCCTGATCGGGACACCGATCCCGCAGGTTTTGATGGCGTTACTTGGACAGGGTGTGTACTCGACGGTATTGATCCTGATTTTTAACAATTTCTTCAACATGATCCCGCATGTGCTTGACGAGGCGGCGATGATTGACGGGGCTGGACCGCTCAAGGTATTCTACCATGTGGTAATCAAGATGTCGCTCTCCACGATACTGGTTGTGTTCCTGTTTTCCTTTGTGTGGAACTGGAACGAAACCTATATCACGGGGACGCTGCTTCGAAATTCCATCGAGCTGCTGCCGTCAAAGCTCAGTCTGTTTAACTCGGAGTTTGACAGTATGGCATCCGCGTCCGGAAGCGCGTTCAAGATCAATGAAGCGTACAAGATGGCAGCAACGTTTATCTCGATTGCACCGCTTCTTGTGCTGTATGCGTTTGTACAGAAGAGGTTTATCCAGGGGATTGAAAATACTGGTATCACTGGTGAATAATGTGAAATGGGAGCCAATGTGAAAGGGGCGGTGGTTTTGCGAAAGGGGTTTGGGGTGTGACCCCTTTCACATTGCGGTTGCAATGGCTGGTTGCTCCGCGCGGGGGCTGGGCGTTGTGATGTTTATGATGGCAGAATCTTGGATGATACTGTTTTTGCCTATTATGAAAGGCGGAGTTATTGTTGTAACTTTATAAACCATTGCATGAATCGCTGAAAATATAGGCTTTTGTGCAAAATATATGAGAAAGTTAAGAGAGAAGGAGAATGGAGCTGCGGTTAAAAAGATTGCTTGTTCCTGCGGCGGTTGCGATATGTCTTGCGGGCTGCGGGAAGGAGGGGGGAGAGGAAACACCGAAACCGTCCCCCACACAGGTTTCGCCTTCACAGGAGGTCAGCCAGACACCGGTTCCGACCCCGACGGTTGCACCGACGGAGTCGGGAGGGTGGCGCACGGGAAATAAGGTTTCGGATGCCTATGTTGACCCGGATGCCGTGCCGACCATTGATCCGGCAAGTATTAAGGCGAAGGGATTTGAATATGATTACAATGCCCTGACCTATGAGCTGGTCTGGTCGGATGAGTTTGATTATGAAGGTGCGCCGGATGAGGAAAAATGGGGTTACGATGTCGGTGGTTCCGGGTGGGGCAATCACGAGCTGCAAAACTATACGGAGGGTGACAATGTAGTGGTTGCGGACGGGGTTATGACCATCGAGGCAAGGAAGGAAGAACTCGGGGGGATGGATTACACTTCGACAAGGCTTGTTTCGCGCGGCAAGGGCGACTGGCTGTACGGAAAGTTTGAAATCTGTGCGAAGCTGCCGACGGGCAGGGGGACATGGCCTGCTATCTGGATGCTGCCGACGGACTGGGCTTACGGGGACTGGCCGGCTTCCGGGGAGATTGATATTATGGAACATGTCGGCTACGACCAGGATCTAATCCATGCCACCGTTCACACGAAATCCTACAACCATTCCATCGGCACACAGAAATCTGCGACAAAGCGTGTCGCGGGCGTGAGCGAGGAATTCCATGTCTATACGCTTGAATGGCTGCCGGATAAGATTATTATGTCGATGGACGGCGAGCAGTATTATACATTTGAGCCGACCAAATATAAGAGCCAGCCGACATTAAACGAGTGGCCATTTGACAAGCGGATGCACCTTTTAATCAACCTGGCAGTCGGCGGGGATTGGGGCGGTGCACAGGGAGTGGATGAAACAATTTTCCCGCAGCAGTTTGTCATTGATTATGTCCGGGTGTACCAGAGCCCGGAAATAACGGAACTTACCACCAAAAAATAAAGTTAAAACAGTATATGCCCGGGAAGTACCCAGAGAAAAATCCGGGAGCGGGGCGGACGGATTTTCCTCTGCGGGTGAGGGGTACTGGGAGGGCATATACGGAACTCATAATAAGAAAGGGGCGATTACGTCTATGGGTCAATATCAGTTAGAAGGAGACCGCTTTTATTTTAAGGACTACGATAAACTTCCGGCATTTTCAAGCTTCCTGCCGGGAGTAGCTGGGATAAGCGGGATTCCGCTGTGGGTATTTTATACAAACCGCGGACAGGGGGTCAACAGCTTCGGCATCCATCATAAGGGAAATGCCATTATGGAGTTTAACCCCGCAAACACCGCCTATGAAAATACGCCAACCAAGGGCTTCCGCACCTTTTTGCAAAAGGACGGGGAATATTTTGAACCCTTCTGCGGGTATTCCAAAACGGCAAAACGCACAATGTGCGTGCAGAAGAATAGTTTTTCTGTCACCGAGCAAGAGCGGGGGCTGCGGGTCACCGTCTCCTACTTTGTGCTCCCGACCGAGGAAATCGGGGCTTTGGTACGGCGCGTAAAGATTGAAAATATCTCCGGGAAAGCCTGCAAGCTCGAAGGCATTGACGGTCTGCCGAAAATCATCCCTTACGGAATACAGAACGGGCAGTTTAAGGAAATGTCTAATCTTTTTAAAAGCTGGACGGATATCAAAAACATAGAACACCGCGCGCCATATTACGCAATGCGCGCTTCCAGCGACGATTCCGCGGAAGTATCGGAAATCCGCGGAGGTTATTTTTATTGTACGGCGGCAAACGGGGAACTTCTTCCGGTGCTCTACGATGCCGAAGTGATTTTTGATTATGAGAGTTCGCTCGCCGCTCCGGTCGTATTTATGGAGGAGGGGCTTTGCGGTGTGCGAAAGAGAGAGCAGTGCTTTGCAAATAAGGTGCCTTGCGGTTTTACGACGTTTGAAAAGGAACTGGGGGATAAGGAGGCGTTCACCTTTACTTCCTATATCGGCTATGCGGGAACGGTGGAGCAGCTCAATGAAAACACAAAGCGATTTCTGGCAGAAGATTACGCCGAAAAGAAGGAAGCGGAGGCAGCCGGCATAATTGACGCGCTTGTAAAAGATGTTGCGACGAAAACAGCAAATCCGGTGTTTGACCAGTATATGGAACAATGCTATCTCGACAATTTCCTGCGCGGCGGTTATCCGTACCTGTTTGCAGGGAAGGGAAAGAAAAACATAGTGCATCTGTTCAGCCGCAAACACGGTGACCCGGAACGCGATTACAATTTCTTCTCGATTTCCGGCGAGTATTATTCGCAGGGCAACGGCAATTTCCGCGATGTCTGCCAGAACCGCCGAAGCGACGTATTTTTCCACCCAAAGATCGATGATTTCAATGTTTATAGCTTTTTTAACTTTATACAGGCTGACGGCTATAACCCGCTTGAAATCCGCCCGTGCACCTTCCTGATAGAGGAGAAGAATGCGGTGCGCGCGAAAGAAATTGTGGAAGAGCAGGTTTGCGGGGAAAAAGAGCCATTGTTAAAACTTCTTCGCGGGAAATTCACACCGGGGCAGATCTGCACCATTATGGCGGAACATGGCATGGAGATGAAGAAAGATTCCGGGAAAACGTTTTCGCAAGAAACGCTGGTTGCGAAACTTTTAGAGCTTTCCACCGAACAGCTTGAGGCAGGCTTTGGCGAGGGCTATTGGAGTGACCACTGGGATTACCTGATGGATCTGGTGGAAAATTATCTCCTTGTTTTCCCGGATCGGAAGAAGGAACTTTTGAATGGGCGGGCGGACTACCGTTTTTATGACAGCGCAGGACAGGTGCGGCCGAGGCGGGAAACCTATGTGTTAAGCAAGGGTAAGGTAAGGCAGTACGGCTCGCTTTTCCACAACACGGAAAAAGAAAAGAAGGAAGGTTTTGTGGCGGGCGGAACCAATTGGATGAAGGACGAAAACGGTGCTTTTATCACTACGACATTGCTTGGGAAAATGTTGACGTTGGCACTGAATAAGTTCCTGCTCCTTGACCAGGAGGGCATGGGCATCGAGATGGAGGGAGGAAAGCCTGGCTGGAACGATGCGATGAACGGGCTTCCGGGGCTTCTTGGCAGCAGTATGGCGGAAACACTGGAATTAAACCGCCTGCTCGCTTTTCTTGAGGAAAGCTATAAGGATGGCAGCATTGCCGGGAAGATTGAGCTTCCGTTCCAGATTGCTTCCCTTCTTGAGAGCATGGAAAGACTTTTCAGGGAGCAGGGCAGCCGTTCGGAGCTGGAGAATTGGGAGGCCGCGGCAAGTCTTCGGGAATCTTACCGGGCGGTGGTTTATGCCGGAATGTCGGGGGAGATCGTCACCGTGACCGCAGAGCGCATCTGGGGCGTGGTCATGGATTGCCGCAAGGCAGTACTTAAGGGCGTGGAAAAAGCACTTCGGCTTGGAAACGGCGTGATGCCGACCTACTTCACTTATGAAGTGACGGAGTACGAGGAAAGGAAAGACGAGAATGGCAATCCTTTGCTTACCCCTTACGGGCTGCCGGGCGTGCATGCGAAACAATTTGTCTGCCATACCGTTGTTCCGTTTTTGGAAGGACCTGCCCGGATGCTTTCCTGTCTTGACGGATATGAAGAAGAAAAACGGCGCATGTGTGAGTCGATAAAAAACAGTGACATGTATGACGAAAAGCTAAAAATGTACAAAACTTCCGGTTCAATCGAGAAACTTTCCATGGAACACGGGCGCGTGCGTGCGTTCACACCGGGTTGGCTGGAGCGGGAGAGCGTATTTTTACATATGGAATATAAATATCTCCTGGGGCTTTTGCGCGCGGGACTTGTGGAGGAATTTTATGCCGCGATGCATGACGCGCTGATTCCGTTTTTACCTCCGGAACGTTATGGGAGGAGCACACTGGAAAATTCTTCCTTCCTCGCTTCGAGCGCAAATCCGGATCCGAAGGTACACGGCAGAGGGTTTGTAGCCAGGTTAAGCGGCTCGACCACCGAAATGCTTTCCATCTGGATTCGTATGTTCCTTGGGGAGGGCGGATTTTTCACGGAAGACGGCAAACTTGGTTTCCGGTTTTCACCGAAACTTTCTAGCTGGATGTTTGACGATAACGGCGATGCCGCCTTTACACTTTTCTCAAGCTGTACTGTGACCTACCACTGCGCGGGAAGAAAGGCAACTTACGGGGAAGGTGCGGCAAGAGTAGAGGAAATTACCCTGCATTATACGGATGGCAGGGAGGAAAAAATATCGGGCGATACTTTGGGAAATGAGCAGGCTGCCGCGCTGCGCTGCGGAAAGATTGACTGTATTACGGTATGTCTTTCCTAAAACAGGTGGCAGGGTGTGGCTTTAACCTGTCAACTTTCCTTTGACACAGTATTTCGTTGCAGGGGCAGGTATAAAGATATAAGAAAGGAAAACGGTCAGGAGGTGTTACGATGAAAATCGCATGGAAAAAAGCAATCTGTTATTCCGGTTACCGGGAGGGGCAAAGCCCGGTAACTGGGATTATCCCGACAAAGGAGGAAATCCTTGAGGATCTTATGTTGTTAAAAGAGGAGGGGTTTTCCTACCTCAGGATGTACGACCCGAACGCGCATGCGAGGCGGGTATTGGAATTGATTAAGGAACATTCCCTGCCGTTTTCGGTTATGGTGGGCATTGACCCGAGGGCGGAGTACAATAACAAGGGCTGTCCATGGTTAAAAACAGAAAAAACAACTCTGGAATTGGAAGAAAATATGGTGTATAATGATGCCCAGATTCAGATGCTTGCCGAACTGGCAAACGAGTATAAGGAATATTTTCTTGCGGTTTCCATCGGGAATGAGAACCGCCCTTCCTGGGGAGCTGATCTGGTCACGGAGGAACGGCTGGTCGGATTTGCGGCAACGCTTAGGGAGAAGACAGGACTTCCGGTAACGTACTGTGAGGGGGCGGGGGAATGGAAAAATCTGGGAAAACTGGCGGAGGTTCTGGACTTTATCTCCATCCACAGTTATCCGCTCTGGAACGGGAAAACCCTGAAAGAGGCGGTGCGGATGAATGAAAGCGATTACCGTGAAGTGGTATCTCTTTATCCCGACAAACAGGTTATTTTTACGGAATGCGGCTGGACAACCACCTGCAACTCGTCGATGGACGCGTCGCAGGTGGGAGAGGAACAGCAGAAAAAGTATTTAAATGAGCTGCTGCTTTGGACAAAATCGATGGACATCCCGGTATTTTTGTTCGAGGCATTTGACGAGCCGTGGAAGGGTGGACCGTCGCCGCAGGAGCCAGAAAAGCACTGGGGGATCTTTGGTGTGGACCGCGTGGGAAAGCAGGTTATTAAGGAGCGTGCGCTTAGCTAAACCGCACAACATTTTGCAAAAGCCAGACAAAAAACAGGTATTCGGAGAAAATCAGGCAGTAAAAAAGGAGCAGGTTATGGTAACGATTAAGGATGTGGCGAAGGAAGCCGGTGTAGCGATTTCCACGGTTTCCAATGTGATCAATAATGTGGGCAATGTGAGTGAGGAAACGAAGAAAAAAGTTTTGGCTGTGGTGGAGAACATGAATTATGTGCCAAATTTTAATGCGCGCTCATTAAAAGCAAACAAGAAGAACACCGTCGGCCTGTTTCTCTCAAGCATCCAGGGGGATTATTACCGCGTGCTGACGCAGGCAATCCATTTGCAATGTAAAATGGCGGGATTTATGCTAAATATTTATGTCAGCAATGAGAATACAAGTGAGGAAATTTACGGTATGATTGTGTCCTCCGGTGTGGAGGGAGCTATCATTATGAACGAATGCCTCGAGAGTGACCATATTAAAAGGATTGCGCGCACCGGTCTTCCGATGGTATTTTTGGAACGGGAATGCCGGGGAGAAAAAATTTCGAGCGTGACAATTGATAATTATATGGGGACAGAACTTGTCATGGAGTATTTAATTAGGCAGGGACACCGGAGTATCGGCTATATCCATGGTGTAGAGTGCAGGGACGATTGTGAGCGTTTCCGCGCTTACGCTAAGACACTTGAACGGAATGGCTTACCGATAGATGCAAGGTTTTTGCTGTACGCGGATTTTGAGGAAATAAAAGCCTATGAGGAAGTGCGCAAATTCCTGATGCGGGAAAGGGACATCCCGGATGCCTTCTTTTGTGCAAACGACGAGATGGCAGGAGGCTGTATGCGGGCGCTTGCGGAATCCGGGGTCCGTGTGCCGGAACAGGTCAGTGTGGCGGGGTTTGACAATATCAATCTGGCGCAGTATTTTGTCCCTGCGCTGACCACCGTGCAAAGCCCGGTCGAGGAACAGGGGACAAAAGGCGCGCTTGAACTTTTCCGCCTGATGCGGGGGGAGGGCGAACCCGAAGGAAAAAGCCTGAAACTCGCCACCTCCATAATCATCCGGGACTCCAGCATCCCGCGAAAGTAATATAAATATGATGGGTATGGCAAAGCGGGATGCTCATCCCCG
>CAJTOR010000006.1:0-103721 GCA_910577675.1 uncultured Lachnospiraceae bacterium | reverse complement strand
TTATGATGGGTATGGCAAAGCGGGATGCTCATCCCCGCGAAAGTAATATAAATATGATGGGTATGACAAGGCGGGATGCTCATCCCCGCGAAAGTAATATAAATATGATGGGTATGGCAAAGCGGGATGCTCATCCCCGCGAAAGTAATATAAATATGATGGGTATGACAAGGCGGGATGCTCATCCCGCCCGTGCAACAAAGAAGGGAGGAATGGATGGGAAAGATTGAGTTTGTTGATGAGAGCGGCAGTTTTTGCCTGAAAAATCCACAGGACTACAGCTACCTGTATTTTCCGGTTGCGGGGGAGGACGGTATCCGTTCCTGCCTTACACCGCTGCTTGGCGGGGACGCAAAAAAAGACCAGAATACTTTTTTGTATGAGCCGGTCAGCGCGGAGAACTTACATAACAACCGCAGCACCAGAAATTTCTGGTGTCGGTTCGGGGAGGGGAGTGCCTGTTCCTTAACGGGGGCTTCCGCCGCGGACGAAGCAGTGCGCTTGACGGGGGATGCCGGGGAGTCTGAACTTTTGGCTGGCTTTATGTGGCACACATTAAAGCGGACGGCAAAGGATTTTCCACTGGCTTCCGAGATAACGACCTTTGTGCCGGATGAATTGCCGGAGGCGGAAGTTACCATTGTGGGCATCCGGAATACGGGCAGTACCCCCCTGACGTTTACGCCGATGGCAGTCGTGCCAATATACGCGCGCTCCGCGGACAATATCCGCGACCACCGTCATGTAACTTCTCTTTTGCACCGCAGTTTTGTGACGCGATACGGTGTGAAGGTGACACCGACGCTTACCTTTGACGAGCGCGGGCACAAAAAGAACGGGATGACCTACTATGTATACGGCGTGGATGGAAGCGGGAACCCTCCGGCCGGCTGTGTGCCGCGCACGGAGGATGTGGTCGGGGAGGGCGGAAGCTTCCTTCATCCGGGTGCGGTATTCGGAAAACTTCCTGAACTTTCCTTTGCCGGGGACACACTTTCGGGCTATGAAACCTGCGGGATGCTGGTGTTTGCGGAATGCACCCTTTTGCCGGGGGAAGAAAAAAGTTTTGTGCTCTGCGCCGGGATCTGTGCGGATGCGGCGACAAAACAGGCACAGGATGCACTTTCCGGAAAAAAGGTTTTGGACTGGCGCGCGGTTTTTGAGCGGACGAAAAAAAACTGGAAGGAACAGGTAAATATCCATTTTTGTTCGGGAGATAAAGATTTTGACCAATATATGCGCTGGGTTGCCTTCCAGCCTATCCTGCGCAGGATATACGGCTGTTCCTTCCTGCCGCATCATGATTACGGAAGGGGCGGCAGGGGATGGCGCGACCTCTGGCAGGATTGTCTGGCGCTGCTTTTGATGAATCCGGGCGGGGTCAGGGAAATGCTTACCGCGAATTTCGGCGGCGTGCGCATGGACGGTACCAATGCAACGATTATCGGAAGCGGGAAAGAGGCGGGGGCAGTGCAGTTTATTGCCGACCGCAATAATATTGCGCGCGTGTGGATGGATCACGGTTTCTGGCCGCTGCACACGACGGCATTTTATATCCACCAGACAGGGGATCTTAATATTCTGTTAAAAGAGGTGGGATATTTTAAGGACGCGCAGATTATGCGAGGCGGGGAAAAAGATGGGAAATGGGATGATTCCTACGGTACACAGCAAAAAGATGCGGACGGCTCCCTCACCAGCGGTACAGTATTAGAACATATCCTTGTGCAGAATCTGACCGCATTTTACGATGTCGGGGAACATAACCGCATCCGCCTGCGCGGCGCGGACTGGAACGATGCGCTCGATATGGCGGGGAGGCGTGGGGAGAGCGCGGCATTTACGTTTGCCTACGCGGGCAACCTTTCGCGTCTTCGCGGGCTTCTTACCGCACTTTTGCAGGGGGGAACCACACAGGTAGAATTGGCGGAAGAACTTCTGGTGCTATTGTGCCGTGATAAAAATCTTTATGCAAATGTGCAGGCAAAGCAGGAGCTCCTTTTTGAGTACGGGCGCACGGTTGCGCACGAGTGTTCCGGCAGGAAGATGAAATTTGATGTGAAGGAACTTTGCGATATCCTCGGCGGTATGCAAGACTGGTGGGTGGAAACCTTGCGGGAGGAAGAATGGCTTTCCGGGGAGTATAGTTTCTTTAATGGATATTACGATGACCACGGAAGAAGGGTGGAGAGAACCGGAAGCTGTGCAGGCAGCAACGGCGGTAATGTGGGTTCGGACAAAACAATGGACGCGGATTGCATTACAACGGATGCGTCACAGAATACGGAGTGGCAGGTTACGGACGGAAGACCGAAGACGGACATGGGCGGAGGGGAGGAAAATGCGGGAATCCGCATGATGCTGACCAGCCAGGTTTTTGCCGTGGAATCCGGCGTTGCGGCACCGGAACAGACGGCGCAGATCATCCGCGCGGCGGACGCGCTCCTTTACCGGGAAAACGAGGGCGGTTACTGCCTGAATACGGATTTTAATGAAGTGAAGGATGATCTCGGGCGCATGTTCGGATTTGCCTACGGGCATAAGGAAAACGGGGCGGTATTCTCCCATATGGCGGTTATGTACGGAAATGCGCTCTACCGGCGAGGGTTTGCAAAGGCGGGCTATAAGGCGCTGATTTCTTTGTACCGCCAGGCAGCAGATTTTGAGAAAAGTAAAATTTATCCGGGCATCCCGGAATACTTTAATGACCGGGGCAGGGGCATGTACCATTACCTGACGGGTGCAGCGAGCTGGTATCTGATGACGGTATTAACGGAAATGTTCGGTATCCGCGGATATTTTGGCGACCTGGTCTTTGAGCCTAAGCTTATGGGAGAGCAGTTTGATGCGGACGGACGGGCAAGCGTGGAATTTGTGTTTGCCGGAAAGAAACTCAAGGTGATCTATGTGAAGGGGAAGGATGTTTCCGGCGAAATGCGCGTCTGCGCCGCAGGAAAGACTTTTCGCAAAAACTGTATCCCGAGGGCGGAACTTGAGCGCTGGGACGCACAAAAACAGCATGAGATTTTTGTGGAAGGAATTTAACCGATCAAAGTAGTCCCCGTTTCTAAGATAGGGATATTCCTTTGAATCGGGCGGGAGAAGGCGAGCTTTGGGTGCTCCCGCCCGGAAGGATTTTTTGTGATGATATGAAAACGGACAAGAATAAATCGGAGGTGGAAAAGGATTATGGCTTGGAAAATAGTTGAAACGGATTATGAAAACAAGAATTTCTGGCAGGAGAAGGCGGATTATGAAAACCGCGTGGAAATGATGCGTGTCATCAATGTTTATCCGGAATGCCGCTACCAGAAAATCCGCGGTTTCGGCGGGGCGTTTACCGAATCGTCGGGCTACAACCTGACAAGACTGCCGGAAGCGGTACAGGAAGAAGTGATAAAGGCATATTTCGGGCAGGAAGGGCTTCGCTATAACCTTGGCCGCACACATATCAACAGTTGTGATTTTGCGCTTGGGAATTATGCTTACGATGAGGATGAGGCGGATGCCTCCTTTGAGAAATTTGATATCGGGCGCGATAAAAAATACATCCTGCCGATGATTGTCCGCGCGAAGGACGCAGCCGGGGAGGAGATTGAGATCCTCGCTTCCCCGTGGAGCCCGCCGGCTTATATGAAGACAAACGGCGAGATGAACCACGGTGGGAAATTAAAGGAAGAATACCGCGCGCGCTGGGCGGAGTATATCGCACGCTTCTTAAAGGAATACAAAAAGGCTGGTGTGCCGGTTTCCATGATTACCGTACAGAATGAGCCGATGGCGGTGCAGACCTGGGATTCCTGTATCTACGAAACAGAGGAAGAAATGGTTTTTGTCCGCGATTATTTGGGACCGACCCTTGAGCGGGAGGGGCTCTCGGATGTCCGGATTTTTGTGTGGGACCACAACAAAGAAATCCTGTTTGAGCGCGCAAATGGTGTACTCTCCGACGAAAAAGCCGCAAAGTATACGGCGGGTGTGGCATTCCACTGGTACGGCGGCGATCATTTTGAGGCAGTTTCCCTTGTGAGGGAAAAGTACCCGGACAAAGAGCTGATATTTACCGAGGGCTGTGTGGAATACAGCCGCTTTGCGGACAGCAGCGAGGTGGCGAAAGCGGAGATGTACGCGCACGATATCCTCGGCAACCTGCTTGCCGGGACAAACGGTTATCTGGACTGGAACCTGCTGCTTGATGAGCTCGGCGGGCCGAACCATGTGAAAAATTACTGTGCGGCTCCGATGATGTGCGATACGACAAAAGGGATGGTGGAAAAGCGTCTCTCGTATTATTATATCGGGCATTTTTCGCGCTATATCCGCCGCGGTGCAGTGCGGCTTGCAACCACGAGATTTACGGACAAGATCGAGGCGGCAGCGTTTGAAAACCCGGATGGGAGCAGGGTAACCGTGCTGATGAACCGCACGGGGGAGGATATCTGGCTGTCGCTTCGCGAAGGCGAGGAAGGGATTTCCTTTGTGGCGAAAGCACACAGTATTTTGACTGTGCTGCATGAAAAATAGCAGGAAGCCATATCGGGAATTTGTGGCGATTTGGCAGGAAGATAACAGTAGTTTTCAGGTTTTTCTTCCCATCGGGCAGGTAGATTTTTATTTAAGCAGTATCGCGAATATGCAAGGGGATTTTTCGCTGTACAATAAAACAAGAGATATGGATGGCAGTGGTTTAAGTATAGCGAAAACGGGAAATAAATGCAGGGAGCTTTTACAAGGAGAGTGACAGGAGGAATTTTTGGCATGGAGGAAAATAGGTTGGATGGCTACACGCTTGTCTGGGAAGAAAATTTTGACTGTGATGGAAGCCCGTGTGAGAAGGACTGGAGTTTGGAGGTCGGTGAGCGCTGGGCGAACAACGAGCAGCAGGCATACACGGATTCGCTTAACAATGTCTGCGTGCGGGACGGGAAACTTTATATTACCGCGCGCAGGGAAACCTGCGGCATAAGGAATTACACTTCCGGGCGCATCACGACGGCGGGGAAACATTCATGGCAGTATGGTTATTTTGAGATCCGGGCAAAACTTCCAAAGGGGCACGGTTCCTGGCCTGCCATCTGGATGATGCCGGATTCTTCAAAGCGCGGGAATCCGTGGCCGCACTGCGGTGAGATCGATATTATGGAGCATATCGGACGCAGGGAGAACAGCATCTGGTTTTCCCTGCACTCCGAGTGCCACAACCACACGAGGAAGGATACAAAGCAGTACACGACCATCCGCGAATATGAAAATGTCTGTTCCGAATTCCATACCTACGGGATGGAGTGGACGGACGGGGCAATCGAATTTTTTGTGGACGGAGAAAGCGCATGTGTTTACCGGAGGACGGACGATGAGGAAGACCGGACGGAGAGTGCGTGGCCGTTTGACCAGCCGTTTTATCTGATCTTAAACATCGCGGTAGGCGGGGGCTTGGGCGGCGAGATCCACGAGGAAGACCTGCCGTATGAGATGGCGGTGGATTACGTGAGAGTTTACCAGAAAAAAGGTTGATTTATCCGGTTCTTTTTTAGTAACAAAGAGGCGCAGTGAAGTGTGAAAGGGGCATAGGGGAAGCACAACTGATGTTGGATGAGATCAACGGGAACTGGACGGTCGGCGAATTGAAATATCCGTTTGGAAATGGGGTTAATTTCCAGATAGACATTGAAGATATCAAAGGATTTGTGCATAATATCAAGGAAAAAGGTGCAGTATTGTTCCGGGATGTTTTTACAAGTTCATATCAGTGCGGGAAGGAGCACTACGAAGAAAAGGAAGTGCTGATACAGGACACGGACGGGTATTTACTGCGGTTTTCAGAAACACAGGAAGACTGATGCAAGTACGAAATGCTGTTGGGCATGATAAAAGCGCATGGATACTATTCCATGCGCTTTTATTTAATACTCCCGTTTACAAGCTAAGGTTTAACTAATCTTCTTGACTAAGGGAGGAATACAGATTATAATTTTATAAAAGTCTGCTTTGATACGAAGAAGAAGGAGGGGGTTGGATGGGCGTTTTAAAGAAAGAAGAAATTTATTCGTTGGAAGATATTTATGCCCTGCCGGAGGGAGAGCGGGCGGAGTTGGTTGATGGTGTGATTTATTATATGGCACCGCCCAGTATGGGGCATCAAAGACTGGTTTCAGAAATGCACTATCTAATAAAGGATTATATTAAAAAGAATAAAGGGAAGTGCGAAGTATTTCCTGCTCCCTTTGCTGTCTTTCTGGATAACAGTGATAAAACCTATGTGGAGCCTGACCTTTGTGTGATCTGCGACCCAATAAAACTTGATGACAGGGGATGCCATGGTGCGCCGGATTGGGTGATAGAGGTAGTGTCCCAAAGCAGCCGTCAGATGGATTATTTTAGAAAACTTTTTAAGTACCGCTCAGCAGGGGTCAGGGAATATTGGGTGGTTGACCCGGAGAAAAAAAGAGTGGTGGTATATAATTTTGAGAAGGATACTATGATGGAATATTTATTTGGGGAGGAAGTACCAGTGGGAATTTATAAAGGGCTTTTTATTCGTGTATGATGGCATTGATAAACAAAACGGAGGAAGATTAGTTATGGCGGAAGGAAAAGATTTATTGCAGGTACTGTGGAGTGGTGCGGATGTACTCAGGGGGAAGATGGATGCAAATGAATACAAGACGTACCTTTTGGGATTGGTTTTTTATAAATATTTATCGGATTCGTATCTGGCAAAGGTGTATGACCTTCTTGAGGATGCGGAGCCGGATAGTCTTGAGGAGGCGCAGCGCGCATATGAAGAGGCGATGGAATCCGAGGATGCCAAAGATTTGCTGGCAGAGATAAAGGAATCAAAGCATTATATACTTGATCCGGATATGACTTATATCAGCATGTTGAATGAAGTAAAAAATAATTCATTTATCCGGGAGAAATTACAGGCAGCTTTTAACCGTATAGAAGAATCGGATGAGTTATTTAACGGTTTGTTTGCGGATGTAGATTTATATTCAAACCGGCTTGGTACCGGTGACCAGAAGCAGAGTGCTACAATAGCGGAATTAATCAAGGTACTTGGCGGGGTGGATATAATCCATACAAAGGGGGATGTCCTGGGAAATGCATATGAGTACCTGATCGGTCAATTTGCATCGGAAACAGGGAAAAAGGCTGGGGAATTTTATACGCCGCATGGTCCGGCGCAGATTCTTTGCCGGATTGCCATATCCGGTCAGGAAGGAAAAAAAGGGCTGCAGGTATACGACCCGTGCATGGGGTCGGCTTCGCTTATGCTTAGCTGCAGGAATTATTCGAAAGAGCCGGATTATATAAAATATTACGGGCAGGAGCTTATGCCATCGACTTATAACCTGGCGCGCATGAATATGTTCCTGCATGGGGTTTTGCCGGAAAACCAGCATTTGCGCAACGGGGATACTCTCGATGCCGACTGGCCAACGGATGAGGAAACCGAGTTTGATGTTGTGACAATGAATCCGCCCTACTCGGCACAATGGTCTGCCGCGGAAGGGTTTAAACAGGATGAAAGATTTATGGACTACGGCGGAAAGCTTGCGCCTAAATCAAAGGCGGATTATGCGTTTCTGCTGCATGGATTCTATCATTTAAAGCAGACCGGTACAATGGCGATTGTCCTTCCTCACGGCGTTTTGTTCCGGGGCGCTGCGGAGGGGACAATCCGTGAAATTCTTCTTGAAAATGGGGCGGTTTATGCCGTGATCGGGCTTCCTTCCAATATGTTTTATAATACTTCCATCCCTACCTGTATCGTAGTATTAAAAAAGCACAGGGACGGGCGTGATATATTATTTATTGATGCGTCCAAACTGTATGATAAGGAAAAGAAGCAAAATGTGATGAACGAGGAACATATTGACCGGGTACTAAAACTGTATAGTGACAGAAAGACGGTCGATAAAGTAGCTTATCTTGCATCCTTTGAGGAAATCAAGGCAAATGATTATAATTTAAATATCCCAAGATATGTCGATACCAGCGAGGAAGAACCGGAAGTGGATATCAGACAGCTTTCTTGCAGTATAAGGGAAACCGATCAGGCAATCAAAGCGGGGACTGCTTCCTTGCTTGAAATGCTTGGGGAGCTAACTTTTGCGGATTCTGAAACGAAGGATGCAGTTGAAGAGTTTATTAGTGTTCTCAGGGAGGTGTGATAATGTCAAACACACCTAAGGTTAGGTTTAAAGGGTTCGGGGAGGAGTGGGAGTGGAGGAGGTTATCGGCTTACTTAACTGTGTCCACATTAAAAAACAGGGATAAAGTATATGGCAAAGAGGATGTACTATCGGTTTCTGGTGATTATGGAATAGTAAATCAGATTGAATTTCAAGGTCGGTCATTTGCCGGAGAATCTGTTATAAATTATGGTGTTGTTGAAACGGGGGATGTTGTATATACAAAATCTCCACTTAAATCTAATCCATATGGAATTATTAAAACAAATAAAGGAAATGCAGGAATTGTATCTACTTTATACGCTGTTTATAAGCCTACTGCATTGACCGATCCTTATTTTGTTCAGATTTACTTTGAGCAGGATGCGCGAATGAATAATTATATGCATCCACTGGTAAATAAAGGTGCAAAAAATGATATGAAAGTATCTGCTGTAAATGCATTAAAGGGTGATGTTATTTTTCCGGGAATCATTGAGCAGAATAAAATTGTAAAGTGTTTTGAAAAAATTGATTATCTTATTATTTTACATCAGAAAAAATGTGATGAAACAAAAGAATTAAAGAAATATATGCTGAAAAAATTATTTCCTCAAAACGGTAAGAAAGTCCCAGAGATTCGGTTTGCGGGTTTTACTGGCGATTGGGAACAGAAGAAGTTGGGGGAGATTGCTGATAAGGTTACAGAGAAAAATATAGGATTACAATATATAGAAACATTTACAAATTCCGCAGAGTTTGGGATAATTAGTCAAAGAGATTTTTTTGACCATGATATATCCAAAATGGGTAGTTTAGATGGCTATTATATTATAAGAAATGACGATTTTGTTTATAATCCTCGCATTTCTGTTTCTGCTCCAGTTGGACCGATAAATCGTAATAAGCTAGGTAGAACAGGCGTGATGTCACCCTTATATACTGTGTTTCGTCCGCATGATATTGATGCAACATATTTGGAATACTTTTTTAAATGTGCATGCTGGCATTCATTTATGATTTTTTATGGTGATTCTGGAGTAAGATCAGATCGGTTTTCGATAAAGGATTCCGTGTTCTTTCAGATGCCCATTCCTATACCATGTATTGAGGAACAAATCGAAATTGGAATATTTTTTACCAACCTCGACCACCTTATCACCCTCCACCAACGAAAGTGTAACGAGCTTAAAGACCTCAAAAAATTTATGCTCCAAAACATGTTCCCACAGAAAGGATAACATATGGCAGAATTAGAAACTGTTATTGAAAAGAAATTGATCGACCAGCTCTGCTGTGATGATTCAAAATGGACTTACAGACCCGATATCAGAACAGAAGACCAACTGTGGAATAATTTTAAATATATCCTTGAACAGAATAACAAGGCGGTACTAAACGGTACTCCTCTAAGTGAGTCAGAATTTTCAAAAATTAAGAATGACGTATCGCACGCTTCGTTTTACGATGCCGGGAAATGGCTGATTGGGGAAAGTGGCAAGGTATATGTCCATATCCAGCGAGGGAATGAAGCGCTGCATCTTGTTGTACTGAATAACGAGCATGTGGTTGGCGGTACGAGTGTATATGAGGTTATCAATCAATATCGGGCGTTTAAGTCGCAGGATATGGAAGGAAGCAGGAACCGGCGTTTTGATGTAACACTCCTTATCAATGGGATTCCCATGATTCATATTGAACTGAAAAATAAGGAACATTCGTATATGGATGCTTACCGTCAGATAAAAAAATATATTGCGGAAGGGAAATTCCGTGGCTTATTTTCAAATGTCCAGATGTTTGTTGTAAGCAATGCTGTTGATACGAAATATTTTTCCGCTGCAAAAGATACGGAATTAAAACACCAATTTATTACAGGGTGGCTTGATAAGGAAAATCAACCGGTTTGTGATTATATTGAATTTGCTAAAGAAGTTCTAAAGATACCAATGGCGCATGAGATGGTTACGAAATACACCGTTCTTGACAATGATAAAAGGAAACTTTTGATATTGCGCCCATATCAGATTCATGCGATCAGGGCGATGAGGGCGGCTTCAAAAAGGGGAGAATCCGGATATATTTGGCATACAACAGGTTCCGGGAAAACAATGACTTCTTATAAGGCTACCAGGAATTTGCTGATGGATATTCCGTCAATCGAGAAAACAGTATTTCTGATTGACAGAAAGGATCTGGATCGGCAGACCGGATTGGATTTTAAGTCCTATGCGCAGAACGATACCATCGATGTGGATGATACAGAATATGTTGATTCCCTTATTAAGAAAATGAAAGATGGTAAACGCCAGATGATTGTAACAACCAGACAGAAAATGCAGATTATGGTGAATCGGAGGCTAAAAGAAGGAAGCAGCGACTACAATAAGATTAAATCGTTGAAAGTTGCCTTTGTTGTTGATGAATGCCACAGGGTTTTAATGCCCCAGGCTAAGAGGGAACTTGAGAAATTTTTCACCAATTCATTATGGTACGGTTTTACAGGGACACCTATTTTTGAGGAAAACAGCTATGAAAAGAAGGGGGATCTGCCCCGGACAACAAAACAATTGTATGGGGAATGCCTGCATAATTACACCATAAAAGAAGCAATTCATGATAAAGCAGTTTTGGAATTTATGGTCGAGAATCTCGGGGCGAAAGATTTAAGTGCCGAAGATGCTGAGAAAACTTATAATTCTGAAACCCATATGCGGAAAGTTTTGGATGTTATCTTAAACCAGTCATATAGTAAATTTGGTATGAACTTGGGCAGGGGAAAAACGTTTGAGGCGATACTTACAACCAGTTCAATTCCAAAGGCACAGAAGTATTATGATTTGTTAAAGAGGGTGAAAGAGGGAAAGGATGAATTAAAGATCTGTGATAGTGTACATAAAGCCCTCCCGGACTTCCCTAAGTTTGCCATCACCTACTCTCTGTCAGAAAACCAGGAATCCTCCATGGTCAACCAGGCAAAAATGAAAGAATCACTGGAAGATTATAAGGAAATGTTTGGATGCAGCTATAAAATAGAAGAGATTGGCGCTTATAACAATAATCTCAATGAACGCCTGGCAAGAAAAGGAACAAAATATAGGGATCGGAGTCAGCAGCTTGATTTGGTTATTGTTGTTGACAGGCTGTTGACCGGGTTTGATGCGCCGTGTCTTTCCACTTTGTATATGGATAGGAAGCCCATGTCCCCGCAGAATATTATCCAGGCATTTTCCCGCACAAATAGATTGTTTGACGACTATAAACAGTATGGGCATATTGTAACATTCCAGGCTCCGAACGAATATAAGGCTGCAATCAATAACGCAATCCGGATGTACTCGCGTAACGGGGAGGGAAATCCCATTGCGGAGGATTGGGATGATGTGAAAACTTCCTTTTTTATTTCCCTTAAAGAAATCCGAAATCTCGCCCGCTCTCCCAAGGATATCGCGGGCATGTCAAGGAAGCAAAAAAAGCTGTATGTTAAACTTTTCAGAGCCCTGGATCACGATTTTGCACATTTAAAATCATTTACGGTATATAAACCAAAGATGCTTGATGAATTCGGATTTTCCGAAGAGGAATATGAAAACTATGCGGCAATGTATAAAAATGTGATGGAGGAACTTAGGCAGCCAGATGATAATCCGGGTGCGGAAGAAGACCCGATATGGGACGATTATGATTTGGTTGCCTATAGCAAGTTAAAAATTGATTATGAATATATAGTAGAATTATTGCGGGAATTTCAGGAATTTATGAATTCGTCAAAAAATGAAGCAAAAAAGGTAGCCAGACTAGAGGAGATAAAAGAGATAATCGCGGTATTTGCGGGGGATAATCCGAAACTGAGTGCATTGCTTTCGCGGGCTGTGGAGGAGATTGAAAAGGACAGGAACATACTTTTTGGGCAGGATATCTATGATTTTATCAATGAGAAGCGTTCTTCTGCTATAGATGAAGAAATCAGGAAATTTGCTTTAAAATGGTATCTGAAATTTGAGGATGTCAGGTATGAAGCATTCCATTTCAGGAACGGGGAACTTGCAAATGAGAATAAATTAAAGGACAGTGCGGATTATGCAGCCTACAGGCAAGAACATCAGGACGCTTTGAGTAAACCAAAGTTCAGGAGATTGATGATCGAGGAATTTAAGGATGGGTTAATGCCCGAAATTGCCCCGTTAATGTGAAGGTTTTTGTATAATTAGCGGGACGAGGACAGGATATTTAAACAGAATTGAAAAAACGTAAGGAGCTGTTGCAAGATTTGGATATTCCACAATATATGGTAAGGATATCTTAGAAATCCATACTATATATTGTTTGAGTATGCAATTTTGCAATGGCTTTTTTTATTGTTTTGGAGTGCTAAACAGTATTATTTGTTATGAAATAGGAGTGGAATTTGGAGGTATATGATTTTATTTGCAGCAAAAGTATAAACCTTATATAGTTTGCATACGGAAATGGGAAATGTATAAACCTTATAGTTATACACCACTTTTTGGATTTATGATAAGATGTTTAAAAATTTAACTTATCAGAGAAGCACCCCGCTGCCAGGTTGAGAGGTGAAAGCGGCGGGGAAGGGGGAAATCTTTGTGTCAGGTGAGGAGTAAGCCCTATCTGATAAGCTGCGAGAGCAGCGTAGGGATATGAAATTTCCTTTGACTTTGAAAGGTGGTTTATATGGTAATTACAAAGATAGCCTGGATAGTCAGGAAGGTATATTATACTGCGCGCAGGAAGCTGGATGAAAATAAAAATAAAGATTGAATTACATATGCTCTGGGGGGGAGTACCTGGTTGCCGCAGAGTGATAAAACAACTAAAGCAATTTGGGAAGTGACACGGGCAGGAATTAAAATACCTTACAACCAGATTTATCCATTCGTCGGTTGTTGAAGTTTTTATGATTGTAGCAGATTCGCAGAAAAATAAATATGTGAGGAAGAGGTGCGTCTATGAAAAATAATTTTTTGAAAAACTACAAATCAACAGTAACGGTGTGGTATTATCGGGGGGACAAAAGCAGAAGCTCGCATTTGCAAGGGTGCTGCTTGGGGATAAAAAACTTGTGATATTGGATGAGCCATCGAGTGCTTTGGACCCTAAAGCAGAAAGTGATTTTAATGAACTGGTGTTTAATATGCTGCCTAAAAGAACAGTTGTAATTATTTCCCACAGGCTATCGACAACCAGAATGGCGGATTGGATTATTCTGTTGCAAAATGGAAGGGTATTGGAAGACGGTTCGCATAAAGAGTTAATAAGGAACAATGGCATTTATGCTAATATGTTTGAAATGCAGTCCGGAAGGTATAAATAAAATATATTCTGTGAAAAGGGGAGTGAAAATGTTTGGATTCCCGGCAGAAAAGTAGTTGACATTTTGTATTACAAAAAGTATAATATCAGCAGGTGAGAGAAAGGGGAATGCCATGGGCAAAATGGGTCGTCCAAAATCAGATGTAATTAAAGATAAGATTGTATCAATAAGAATGTCTGACAAGGAATACATTAAGCTGAGGGATTATTCTGAAAGGCATCAACAGACTATAACGGAAACCATTAAAAAAGGAGTCGAATTATTATATAAGACAAAGGAATAAGGTGTCAGGCTCTTCCTGTTATAAGGAAATTATCCCTATGCTGCTCTCGCATGTCAGATGGGGATTGCTTCCAACTGATACAAAGAAGTCCCCTTATCCATCGCTTTCTTCTTCACGTTTTAGAAGCGGGGGATTTCTTTGAAAAGATGGGGCGGGCACATGGAAAAACTATGAAAGGAATGAATTTTATGGAATTCATATGTGACAGCAAATACATTATTTTACCAGTGAGTTTTTTATGATTAGGAGGAGGAACAGGTGAAAATATCGTTTATTGGTGCGGGAAATATGGGCTATCCGCTATTAAAGGGGGCGGTGGCGGCTTTTGGGGCGGCGAATGTCACTTTCCATACAAAGCGGAGGGAGCATGAGGAGGCGCTTTCTCTTGAGCTTGGTGTGCCTTATGCGCCTCGTATGCTTGAGATGGTGATGCAGTCGGATATAATTGTGCTTGCCGTTAAACCGCAGTATGCTGCGGAAGTATATCCGGATCTGAAACTTGCCATGTCAAAGGAGAAAATTATTGTTTCCGTGATGGCGGGTGTTACGGTAGATGAATTAAAGCAGCAGACTGGCGCGGTGAAAATTGTGCGCGCCATGCCGAATACCCCTGCAAGGCTTAATGAGGGAATGACCTGCATCAGCTATTCGGACGCGGTTACGGAGGTTGAAAAAGAGGTGGTGCGCAAGCTGTTTTTAAGTGTCGGAAAAATTGAGGAGATCCCGGAGAAACTTATGAATGCGGCGATCTGTGCAAACGGCAGTTCACCGGCATTTGTCTATATGTTCATGGAAGCTCTTGCGGACGGGGCAGTGAAATACGGGATTCCCCGTGATCTGGCTTACCGCCTTGTCGGGCAGACCGTGCTTGGCTCCGCCAAGATGCTGCTTGAAACGGGGGAGCATCCGGGCAGCCTCAAGGATGCAGTCTGTTCCCCCGGCGGAACCACAATCGCCGGTGTAGCAGCCCTTGAGGAGCACGGGCTAAGAAACGCCGTCCTAAAATCCGTAGATGCCTGCTACGAAAAAGCCGAAAACATGAACAAAAAAAATTATTAAAACAGCAAATGCCCGTACAGAGCCTGGAAGCAGTTTATGGGAGGGGAGCGGACAGAAAGTGCTTCCGGGTTTAGGGCTCTGGAAGGGAATTTGCGGAACTAAAAAAATAAAAAACAGCAAATGCCCGCACAGAGCCTGGAAGCAGTTTATGGGAGCAGAGCGGACAGAAAGTGCTTTCGGGTTTAGGGCTCTGGAAGGGAATTTGCGGAACTAATAATAGGAGGATTAAGAATATGGCGGATCATAAAAGGATTGACAGAAAACTTGAATTCGAAGGGAAAATTGTGAAATTTTACAGCGATACAATGCAGCTTCCTGATGGAAATACGGAAGTCTGGGATTTTATCGAACATAAGGGGGCGGCGGCAATCGTGCCGCTAAAAGAAAACGGCGATGTAATTATGGTGCGCCAGTACCGCAACGCGCCGGAGCGCTATACATTGGAGATCCCTGCAGGCGCGTTAAATCCGGGGGAGGATCGGAAAACGGCAGCGGTCAGGGAACTCGAGGAGGAAACCGGGTACAGGGCGGGAAAGGTGGGACACCTGTTTGACCTTTACACAACGGTGGCATTCTGCAATGAGCTGATTGGCATTTATTACACGGAAGAACTCACCCCGGCAAAGCAGCACCTTGACCCGGATGAGTTCCTCAATGTGGAAGTGCATCCGCTAAACGAGCTGATCGAAATGATAATGCAGGGCAAGATACAGGATGCAAAAACAATTGCGGCGCTCCTTGCCTACAATACAAAAAAGATGCAGGAAAAACAGTCATAGGCGGCTCCCCCGCCACATACAATGTCTAAGACAGGAAGAACCTGAGGATGTGGCAGGGTTCTTCCCGAATAAAAAGGCTTTTTACTGTGTCGGGAACGGGGGAGATTGTATGGCAAGGTGGAATCTGCAAATAAAAGAAAAAGAACTGGCAACGGCGGTTACAGTTCTTTTTCTTTTGGGAGTCCTGCTTGGATTTTTGTGCCTCAAACTGATCGGTGTCATAGCGGGAGGCGAAAAGATTCAGGTGGACGAGGCATATTTAAAACAGATTGCGGGGGTGGTACCCGGATTTGATCTCTACCTGTACACAGTGTGGATAAAACTAAAAAATATGTTTTTATATTTTCTGCTGGCGCTAACCTGGCTGAACCTCCCATATACGGCATTTTTATTGCTGCGGCAGGGATTCCTTATGGGATATCTGCTTTCGTGCCTGCTCCCGCAATACCATCTAAAAGGTCTGTGGGTGGTATTTGCCTATTATTTCCCTCAATTTCTGGTTGCGGTGCCACTCTGGGGTTTCTGCTTTACGCTGGCGTGGCATGTATGGAAAGAACAAAGCACCCTGGAATATAATGCTGACCGCGTGTTAAGCCTGCACAAATTCAAACTGCTCAACCTCTCGGGAAAGCGGTTTCTCTGGGTTATGGCAGGCTGCTTTGCGGAGAGTGCGCTTGAGGTCTGGATTGGCACCTGGTTTCTTAAAAAGGCATTGGAAGTTATGATATGATCTTTGCAGGGGATTTTATAATATTTCCGCCATCTCGAGCAGCAATTTTTCCGTCATGTCCCACCCAAGGCACGGGTCTGTGATGGATTTGCCATAGACATGCCCGCCGACTTTCTGGCAGCCCGGTTCAATATAACTCTCCACCATAACGCCCTTGACCAATGTGTAAAGATCCGGGTTCATTCGGCGGCTGTGCAGGACTTCCTTCACGATGCGCGGCTGCTGCTCAAACTGCTTGTTTGAGTTTGAATGGTTGGCATCCACAATGCAGGCAGGATTTTTTAACTGTGCCCTCTCCGCGTACATTTCAAGCACGCGCATCAGGTCTTCATAGTGGTAGTTGGCAATATTCTGGTTATGTTTGTTTGTCGCGCCGCGCAGGATGGTATGTGCAAGCGGGTTCCCGCTGGTTTCTACTTCGTATTTGCGGTAGAGGAAAGTATGGCTGTTCTGTGCAGCCACAACGGAATTCATCATAACGGAAAGCGCGCCGCTTGTAGGGTTCTTCATGCCCGCAGGGATATCCATTCCGCTGATGGTAAGGCGGTGCTGCTGGTCTTCGACAGAGCGGGCACCGACCGCCACGTAGGAGAGAATATCGTCAACATAAGGCCAGTTTTCCGGGTAGAGCATTTCATCGGCGGCGGTCAGACCGGTTTCGTCAATTGCGCGCAGATGCATGCGGCGCATAGCAAGCAGCCCCTCGTGGAAATCCGGTTTTTTCTCCGGGTCTGGCTGGGAGAGGATGCCCTTGTAGCCCTCCCCGGTGGTGCGCGGTTTGTTAGTGTAAATACGTGGGATGATAAGTATCTTATCAGATACCTGCTCGGAAACCTTCGCCAGACGGTTCATGTAATCAAGTACGGCATCCTCATTATCCGCGGAGCACGGACCGATGATAACAAGGAATTTGTCCGATTCCCCGGTAAATACCCTGCCAATCTGTATATCCCTTTCCCTCTTTGTTTTTGCGGCATAGTCCGATAGCGGAAGCTGTCTTTTTAATTCTTCCGGGGACATAACCTCCTGTATAAACCGAAAACTCATTTTTCTCCAACCTTTCTAAATATTCTGTGATTCTATGATTGCAGGCACATTGTAGTCTTATTTTAGTGAAATGTCAATCTTAAAAATATTATGAACTTTCGTATATTTTCCTTAAATGGTTGATTATTCGGGTACTTCGTTATAAAATGAAATTGGAATTTTCCGTTTTGGAGGATGGATTATTATGAGGATGTATGATTGTATTTTGGCAAAAAAAGCGGGCAGGGAGCTTAACAGGGAAGAAATTGAGTATATTGTGGATGGTTTTACAGACGGGAGTATTACGGATTATCAAATGTCCGCGTTTCTTATGGCAGTCTGCTTAAAAGGCATGACGGGGGAAGAGACACTTGCCCTTACAATGGCGATGGCAAAAAGCGGCGATATGCTTGATTTATCGCCTATTGTTGGGAAAAAAGCGGACAAACACAGTACGGGCGGGGTGGGGGATAAAACAACACTGATTGTAGGACCGATTGTCGCGGCGCTCGGTGTCCCCGTGGCGAAGATGTCGGGGAGGGGACTTGGGCATACCGGGGGAACCATCGATAAGCTTGAGAGTTTCCCGGGATTTGTTACAGAACTTTCCGAACAGGACTTTTTTATGCAGGTAAACCGGATAAAACTTGCCGTAATGTCGCAGACTGCCAATCTTGCCCCGGCGGACAAAAAGATTTATGCCCTGAGGGATGTGACTGCGACCGTGGACAGTATCCCGCTGATTGCCAGCAGCATAATGAGCAAGAAACTTGCTGCGGGGGCGGATGTGATAGTGCTCGATGTGAAGGCGGGCAGCGGTGCTTTTATGAAGACGGAGGAGGATGCCATCCTGCTCGCGAAAACGATGGTGGAGATCGGAAATGGGGCTGGGCGGAAAACCTGTGCTGTTGTGACGGATATGAGCCAGCCTCTTGGATATAATGTTGGCAATAGCCTTGAGGTGGAGGAAGCCATAGCGGCATTGCACGGAGCGGGGGCGCAGGATCTGATGGACGCATCTTTTACGCTTGCTGCCCAGATGCTTGTCGGTGCGGGCAGGGCGGGGGATTTAAAAGAAGCTTATGGGCTTGCGCAGCAAGCGGTGGCAGACGGCAGCGCTTTTGAAAAATTCTGTGAGTTTATCCGGGCGCAGGGCGGCGATGATGGCTATGCGAAGGGGACGAAGAAATTTCCGCGCGCCGGGATTGAAACAAAGGTCAGGGCAGAGCGGGCGGGCTATGTATGCCGGATGCAGACGGAGGAGATCGGGATGGTTTCGCTTCTGCTTGGCGCGGGAAGGCAGACAAAAGAAAGTAAAATCGATCTGTCCGCAGGGATTATAATGCGCGTAAAGATCGGTGATTATGTGGAGGAGGGGGATGTGCTCGCGACCCTTTATACAAATGATCCTTCGGGGGTGGAGGAAGCGGGAAGACGCATGCTTGCCGCGGTGGAAATCTCGGGGGAAACAGTGGAAAAAATGTCGCATGTGCTCGCGGTAATTCACGGTGGTGAGGGATGATAGGGCGGCTGAAAAAGGTGCAGAAAAGAGGTTTTATATGGCTTTTGTGGAATTAAAGGATGTGAGGAAGACTTACCGGATGGGCGATGTGGTGATCCATGCCTCCGACGGGATCAGTTTTTCGGTGGAGAGGGGGGAGTTTGTCGTGGTGGCGGGACCATCCGGCGCGGGGAAAACAACTGTGTTAAATATTCTTGGCGGGATGGATGTCTGCGACGGGGGGGCAGTGGTGGTGGATGGGCAGGATATCAGCAAATACAATGAAAAGCAGCTTACCACCTACCGCCGCAATGATATCGGTTTTGTGTTCCAGTTTTATAACCTGGTTCAGAACCTGACAGCGAAGGAGAATGTGGAGTTAGCTTTGCAGATCTGCAAAAATCCGCTCTCGGCGGATGAAGTACTCTCGGAGGTGGGACTTTCAAACCGCATGGAGAATTTTCCAGCCCAGCTTTCCGGCGGGGAACAGCAGCGTGTTTCCATCGCGCGTGCGCTCGCCAAAAATCCCAAGCTTCTTTTGTGTGATGAGCCGACCGGGGCGCTCGATTACAATACGGGCAAACAGATCCTGAAACTTTTGCAGGATACCAGCCGACAAAAGGGGATGACAGTCATTGTTATCACGCATAATTCGGCGATTGCGCCGATGGCGGATACAGTTATCCGCATAAAGAATGGCAAGGTGGGTGAGATAGAGAAGAATGAGAAGCCGGTTGATGTGATGGGGATTGAGTGGTAGCTAAGGGCAATCAGGAAGATAAGGATGGTTTTATATGAAGAATGCTTTGCGCAAGGAATTTCACAGGGAAATACGCGGCTCATTGCAGCGTTTTATTTCGATCCTGCTGCTCTCGGCGCTCGGCGCGGCGATGTTTGCAGGGCTTAGAGCCTGCAAGACGGACATGCTGCTGACAGCGGATTTATTTTATGATAAGACCAATATGATGGATGTCCGTGCCGTGTCAGTATATGGCATGGAAGATGCGGATGTTAAAGCGGTCAGGGGGGCGCAGGGGGTGCTTGCGGCGGAGGGCGTTTATTCGGCGGATATGCTTGTCCGCCAGGGGGATGCCGATGTTGCCGTGCGCCTGTATTCAAATACGGAAGCGGTCAACACCTACATGGTGCTTGAGGGAAGGATGCCTAAAGAGCGGACGGAGTGCGTCATGGATCAGAGATTTATGGAAAATTATGGGTTTTCTGTCGGCGATACCATTACTTTCCAGACGGGGACGGACACGGAACTTTCCGAAATACTGAATGTGGATACTGTGACAGTGGTTGGCGCTGTGACAACCGGGCGGTATATGTCTTCCGCGCGCGGCTCAGGAACAATCGGGAACGGGAAGATAGCAGGTTATCTGGTACTGCCGCCGGATAGTTTTTCAATGGACTATTACTCTGAATTGTGTGTTGTATTCCAGGGTACGAAAGAATTGGATTCCTACAGCGCAAAGTACGACACACTGGTTGAGGAAGGGAAAGCTTCACTTAAAGAGGTGGCTTATAACCGCGCTCTCTCGCGTTTTGATGAGGTGAAAAAACAGGCATACGATGAACTTCTTGATGCAAAGAAAAAGGTCGGGGAGAATGAGAAAGAACTTCTTTCAGGGGAGCAGGCGCTTCTTGACGGCGAAAAAGAGATTGCGGATGGCTATGTGAAGCTTGAGGAGGGCAGGAAGGAATTAAAGGAACAAAAGGAAGCCTTGCCGGGAAGTTTTTATGAGTACGAGGAGCAGATTGAAGCGGCGAAGCAGACACTTTCTGCTGCTTTTGCGCAGCTTGAGAAGGAAGAGACTAAAGTTTCTGAGGCGAGGGCGGAGTACGATGCCTATGTCAAACAGCTAAAGGAGATCAGCCAAGGACCCGAGGATATCAAGCAGATTCTTGGGGTAATGGGGATTTCAGAGGAAAAGATCATCGAGTCGGAGGAGCAGGTAGCTGCTTTAAGAAAGGAGCTTGAAGGGCAGGAGGAGGAGTTAAAAAAGCAGGAGGAAGAGTTGACCATAAGGAAGGAAGAAGCACTCCTTGCACTTGACAGGGCGGCAGAGGAGCTTGATGCTTCGGAGAAAAAGCTGAAGGAATCGGAGGAGGAACTGGCGCGAAATAAGCAGGAGTATTATGCCACCCTGGAGGAAAACCGCGCAAAAATTGCCGATGCGTACAGGGAGATTGAGGAAAACCGCGCAAAGGTGGATGCGATGGAACTTACAGAATGGTATCTGCTTGACCGCAACACAATTGAATCCTATGTGGGATTTGAGCAGGATGCCGACAGGATGGATGCGGTCAGCGAAGTTTTTCCTGCAATTTTCTTCCTGGTTTCGGCGCTTGTGAGCCTGACCACGATGACGCGGATGGTCGATGAGGGGCGCACGCAGATCGGGACTTTAAAGGCGCTCGGTTACAGCCGCCATGCAGTTGCAAAAAAATATATAAAATATGCCCTGTATGCGACACTGATCGGGAGCATTGCTGGTGTGTTGTTTGGCGGAAAAGTCTTCCCATATATTGTAATTACAACTTACAAACTGATGTACCCGTGCCTGCCGGGAGCTGTGATGCCGATCCATGTGTATTATTCGGTGTTAGCGATACTGATTTCGGTATTCTGCACCCTGGCAGCAACACTCACAGCCTGCATGCGCTCGTTTAAAGAACAGCCTGCGGCGCTGATGCGCCCAGTGGCACCCAAGGAGGGCAGGCGGATTTTGTTAGAGCGCGTCGGGTTTATCTGGAAGCATTTAAGTTTTACAAGAAAAGCATCGCTGCGCAATATGTTCCGCTACAAGAAGCGCTTTTTTATGACGGTGATCGGGATCGGGGGCTGTATGGCGCTGCTTTTAGTAGGCTATGGCCTGAAGGATTCCATCGGTGCCATGGCGCATATCCAGTACGGGGAATTGTGGCTCTATGAAGGGTGCGTCACAGTTTCCCCGGCAGCGGGTGAGGAAGAAAAAGAGGAACTCTTTGCAAGCTTTATGCAGAATAATGCGATTGCTGATGCTTCAAAGGCCTATGAAACAGCGATGGACATTGCAGGAAAAGATGCGGCAAAAAGTATCAGCCTTGTCGTACTGCCAAATTCCGATGCGTTTGACAAGTTTTTCTGCTTCCGTGACCGCAAAACGGGTGATGTGTGGAAGATCGATGATGACGGGATTATCATGACGGAAAAGCTTGCAAAACTCCTGCGTGTTAAAGCGGGGGACACCGTGCTGCTAAAGCAGGATGAGTCCTCGTTTTACCCGGTAAAAATCGGGGCGGTGACAGAGAATTATATTTTTCACTATGTATTTATGACGCAGGCTGTCTATGAAAAAGTTTTTGGCGGGATGCCGGAATACAACGAGTGCTTCTTAATTTTTGAGGAGAAGGGCACCGCTGCGGAGGAGGCGGTCGCAGCCGATATCCTAAAGCAGAACAGCAATGTGGCTTCGGTTTCTGTTACCAGCACACTGCAAGAGCAGATTGACGACATGTTAAAAAGTTTGAATATCATTGTCTATGTGCTGATTATCTGTGCGGGGATGCTGGCTTTTATCGTCCTGTACAATTTGAGTAATATCAATATTACGGAGCGCAGGCGCGAACTTGCAACACTGAAAGTACTCGGTTTTTATGACGGGGAAGTCAGCGGTTATGTGTACCGCGAAAACGTGCTGATGACGCTGATTGGCATCCTGCTCGGAATGGCGGGGGGAAAACTTCTGCATGGCTTTGTAATAACGACCTGCGAGGTGGACATGATGATGTTCGGCCATCTTATCAAGCCTGTAAGTTTTCTTTACAGCGGGCTTTTGACCGTGCTGTTTGCAGTTATGGTCGGTGTGATGATGCATTTTAAGCTAAAGAAGATTGATATGGTGGAATCGCTGAAAAGTATAGAGTAGAAAGGAAAAAACAATGTTTAATGATATTCCAATCGGACCGGTAACCATCCATATGTATGGGCTGATGATTGCCCTCGGTTTTTTGAGTGCTTACTATCTGTGTGTATACCGCGGGCGCAGACGGGGGCTTAGCGAAGATATTTTGTGGGGAATCCTGTGCTGTGCCATTGTGGGGGGGCTTATCGGCACCAGGTTATTGTACTATATTGTGGAATTGCCGACGATTTTTAAGGATCCTTCGATCTTGTGGGATTTTAAGAACGGGTATGTAGTTTACGGGGGCATTATCGGCGGTGTTTTAGCGGGTTTTCTCTACTGCCGCAAAAAGAAGGTAAGTTTCCTTAAATATTTTGACCTTGTGATGCCGGCGGTGGCGCTGGCGCAGGGGCTTGGGCGGCTCGGCTGTTTTTTTGCGGGGTGCTGCTACGGCAGGGAGACAGATGCCTGGTATGGGATTACATTCCGCAATTCGAAATTTGCCCCGAATAATGTTAAGCTTATACCGACTCAGTTGATTTCCTCCGCAGGTGATTTTTTAATTTGCGGGATACTCCTGTTCTATGCCGCAAGGAATCCGAGGGATGGGCGCGTTGCATCAGCATATTTGGTACTGTATGGGATCGGGCGTTTTGCTGTGGAATTTTTGCGCAACGATTACCGCGGAAGTATTGGATGGATGTCCACCTCACAGATTATCTCGATTGGGATTGTTGCGGGCGGGGCGCTTTTGTACATGCTGTTCCCCAAATTTTTGGAAAAGGAGCCGGAAACGAAATAGATAGACCGAAAATACCTTTTGACAGGAGGAAAAAAATGGAAAAAGAAAAAGTGCTTGTCAGTGCCTGCCTTCTGGGGGAGAACTGTAAGTACGATGGAAAAAATAATTACAGCAGCAGAGTGCTTTCATACCTTGAAGATAAGGAGATTATTGCGGTTTGCCCGGAGGTGATGGGCGGTCTTTCGGTGCCGCGGGCATGTGTGGAACTTAAAAACGGCGTTGCTGTCAACAAGAATGGTGAGGATGTTGACGGGTATTTTCGGGCGGGGGTTAAGAAAGTCCTTGAGAAAATTGAGGGGAAGGAAATATCCATGGCAGTCCTACAGCCGCGCAGCCCTTCCTGCGGCACAAAGCAGGTTTATGACGGCAGCTTTACCGGGAGGCTTATACCAGGCGAGGGGATGTTGGCAAAGGCACTTCGACAGCGCGGGATAAAGGTGGTGGATGCTTCCGATCTATAGGGCGGCATTTGGGGAGGAACTTTAACTCGAGTGGGGGAGGAGTTTTATGCAGCAGGAGGTAAGACGGATATGCGGGCAGATTACTTATTTGCCGGCGACGTTAGAACCGCTTTCCGCAGATGTGTTTTTTATTGAATCGGACGACGCGGTGTTTATTTATGATGTCGGGAGCTGTGTGGTGGCGAGGGAGAGGATAGAAGGGATCACAAAAGATAAGATCATTGTGCTGTCCCATTTCCACGCCGACCATACGGATAATCTTTTAAAAATTCATTTTAAGGAGCTGTATGCGGGGCGGGAAACAATAAAACATATGGGGTTTGGAGTGCAGGTTATAGGGGAGACCGTTTTAAGGGCGGATATCCCGATCCGTTTAGTACCGCTTCCGTCAAGTCATGCGAAGGGCTGTGTGGTGCTTTGTTATGGGAGGGAGTACGCTTTTTGCGGGGATGCCCTCTATACGGGGGACAAGCGCTTTTTTAGGGGGGATGGGGCGGAACATGTGGTGAAATCCGTCTACAATGCGCAAAAGCTCAAGGAGATGATCGGGGTATTAAAAGGGATTGACGTGAAATACTTTGTGCTAAGCCACGAAGAATTTCCAATCCGCCCCAAAGGGGAAGTAATCCGCTCATTGGAGCTGGTCTATGAGGGATGGGTGAAGGATGGACCTTATATAATTATATGATTTTCAGGCAGTAGAGCGAATGGAGGCAACATGGAGAAAAAAATTTGTGAGGCGCTTGCGCGCGCTGTGGAAAAAGGGGATGTTTCAGGAGCCAATGTGCTTATCTTAAAGGATGGGAAGGAACAGGCTTACTGCGAATGCGGATTAAGGGATATTGAGAATGAAACCCCGCTTACAAGGGATACTATTTTCCGGCTTTATTCGATGACAAAACCGATAACGGCTGCGGCGGTAATGCTTTTGGTGGCACAGGGAAAGATAGACCTTGGCGGTTATCTGTTTGAGTACCTTCCCAAGTTCCAGGATATTAAGGTCTGCCGCGACGGGGAATTTGTCCCGGTGGAAAATCCGATTATGGTGCGCGATCTGATGAATATGACTTCGGGGATATCCTATCCGGATGATTCCCCTGCGGGCAGGCAGAGCGGGGCGGTCTTTTATGAGCTGGGGGAGCGGCTTTATGGAGCACAGCCCATGACAACAAAGGAATTTGCTGAGAAGATGGCGGGCGCTGCACTTGCTTTTGAGCCGGGGACAAGGTTTCGTTACGGCGCGTCGGCGGATATCCTGGGCGCGCTTGTGGAGGAAGTGGCGGGTATGTCTTTCAGGGATTTTCTGATGGAAAAATTCTTTTTGCCGCTCGGCATGAAAGATATGGATTTTTATGTGCCGCAGGAAAAGCGGGGACGGCTTGCAAAGGTCTATGATTACGGCAGTGCGGGGCTTTGTGAGTGCCCTACGGATCATTTGGGGCTGCGCTATAACAGGGATGTGGTTCCTGCGTTCCAGTCCGGCGGTGCCGGGTTATGCGGCACGCTCGATGACTATGCAAATTTTGCACAGATGTTACTTCAGGGCGGAAGGTGGCAGAAAAAGCAGATTTTGCCGGAATTTGCGGTACATTACCTTACGCACGGCGGGCTTGAAGTGTCGCAGGATAAGTATTTGTGGCAGGGCTGGCCATGTCTTTCCGGCTACACTTACGGAAATCTGATGCGGGTGTGCAGGGAGAGAAGCCGCACCACATTGTTTAGCGGGGAGGGAGAATATGGATGGGACGGGTGGCTTGGAGTGTTCTTTTCCAATGAACCATCCTGTGGTATTACAATGCTGTTTGGCACACAGCAGATCGGGATCGGGCGGGCGGCAACACTGATCCGGAAAATAAAGAATATAGTGATGTCAGAATTAGCCTGATATCCTAGTCCACCACCTTTACCCTGCACCTGAATTCTTTTCCCTTTAAAGTTGCAGTTATGGTGGTATTTCCCTTACAAACAGCGGTGACTTTTCCGGTTCTGGATACTTTGGCAACGGAATTGTCACCGCTTTTAAATTTCACACCGAACCCAAAAAAGAATCCCTTGATATAAAGACGTTCCGTTTCGCCCACACTAAGTACCAGGCTTGTTTGGTTTAGATTTGTTACGTGGACAAGGCAGCTTATTTTTTTGCCCTCCCCCAAAAGCTTTGCCGTGATTACTGTTTTTCCAGATTTGAGCGCGTGCACGGTGCCGCCAGGTGTAACCGCTGCAACAAGCGGGACGGAACTTTTACAGCTAATGGTTGCGGGGAAACCGCCGACACTCAATGTGTAAGTTTCCCCAGGGGCAAGCAGCACATAGCTTTTTGTAAAATGGGGGGTGAACGGAAAATGCCATCCGGTAAAATAGATCAGGGGTCTGAAGCGGGAGAGAAGTATCAGCACTAAAGCGAGCAGGAGATACTTTTTCAGTGGGTGCATGCGGTGTTTTTGGGACTTTCGGGACATTGATGCGGCAGCTCCGTTTTTTATATCTTATATGGTAAAATATAGTAAAATATGCAAATAATTGGAAAATAAGGCATAAATTATCCGGTACGCCCGTACAATATGGCAAGATATAATTTAGGCGCGTGGTAGTATGAAGAATATTGTAAATTCACAGGTGGCAAAAGAAAAAGCCGGGGGCAATAAGGTTATTATCCGGTGCGGTGCGGCGAAAAGAGGAGTGTTGAGGGGAGTTGCTTTTTTCTGTGCCCTGGTGGTGTTTGCAGGGGTGTTTCCCGTGTGGGGGACTGTGGCGGAGGAACCTACTTTAACGAGTGAAGCGTATGTGCTGATGGAAGGTTCCACCGGCGAGATACTCTGCGAGAAGGATGCGACCAAGCAGCTGCGCCCGGCAAGCATCACAAAAATTATGACGCTGCTTTTGATTTTCGAGGCGGTGGAAAGCGGGAAAATAAGCCTTACCGACGAGGTGGGAGTCAGCGAACACGCGGCTTCAATGGGTGGTTCCCAGGTTTATCTTGAGCCTTACGAGAAGCAGCCGGTTGAAACGATGATTAAATGTATCAGCATTGCGAGTGCGAACGATGCGAGTGTTGCGATGGCTGAATTCCTTGCGGGTTCGGAGGAAGCCTTTGTCGCGCGCATGAACGAGAGGGCGGCGGAGCTCGGCATGGAGAATACCCACTTTGTCAACTGCTATGGACTGGATACGGACGGCCACTATTCCTGCGCGCTCGACGTGGCGAAAATGTCGCGTGAGCTTATTATGAAATATCCCCAGATCAGCAATTATTCAACGGTGTGGATGGATACTTTTGTACATACAACTTCAAGGGGACAGACGGAGTTTGGACTGACTAACACAAATAAGCTGATTAAAACCTACCAGGGAATTACCGGCTTGAAAACAGGTTCGACGGGGCTTGCCAAGTACTGCCTCTCAGCAACCGCAAGGCGCGATGACATGAACCTGATTGCAGTTGTGATGGCTGCGCCGGACACAAAAACAAGGTTTAAGGAGGCGGCGGAACTTTTAAATTACGGGTTTGCCAATTATCAGCTTTTTACCTATGATTTTGAGGGGGCGGAAATCGGGAATGTGCCGGTTAAGGCGGGGGTTGTAAAGGAGATTGCGCTTAAACCGGAGGGGGTATTTTCAAAACTTTGCTCAAAGGATGTCAAAAAGGATGCCATTGAGATCACCTACACATACGAGGAGGGGCTGATGGCTCCGGTTTTAGCAGGAGCGCCCGCGGGGAGCGTAACTTTTTCATACGGGGGGAAAGAAATTGGCAATATCCGTCTTGTGACAGCGGATGCCGTGGCAAAAGCGAAATATTCGGACGCGCTGTTTTCGGTGTGGAAGCAGTACTTTGGGCGCTGATAACGGGGCATATTATAAATAAGAAACAATCTTGACAACAGGATAAAAAATTAGTATATTGTTAGAGGATTAAAATAAGGTGCACAGAATGGATTTAATATGGGAATACCGGTAAAACTGGAGGCGTTCGAGGGACCGCTCGATTTGCTCCTGCATTTGATTGACAAGAATAAAATAAATATATATGATATCCCGATTGTACAGATCACGGAACAGTACATGGAATATATCCGGCAGATGGAGAGGAAGAAGCTGGATATTATGAGTGAGTTCCTGGTAATGGCGGCAACCCTGTTAAGGATTAAGTCTGAGATGCTTCTGCCCCGTGAGATAAAGGAGGATGGCGAGATAGTTGACCCGAGGCAGGAACTTGTGGAGCGGCTGCTTGAGTATAAAATGTACAAATACATATCACAGGAACTGAAAGACCGTCAGATGGATGCGGCAATGCTTCTCTTTAAAGGCCGGACGCTGCCTTCCGAGATTGAGGAGTACAAGGAGGAGATCCGCGCCGCCGACCTGCTTGCCGGTCTGACGCTCTCAAAGCTTCATGCTGTTTTTGAGTCGGTCATCAAACGGCAGAATGATAAGATTGACCCGATCCGCAGTCGTTTCGGGCGGATTGAGAGGGAGGAAGTCAATCTTTCGGATAAGATATTGCAGATCCAGCATTTTGGCATGATGCACCGGCATTTCAGTTTCAGGGGGCTGCTTGCCGGTGCCGCCGACCGGATGGAGGTTATTGTCACATTTTTGGGAATCCTTGAACTGATGAAGATGGGGCGCGTTGCAATCAGCCAGAAGGAATTGTTTGAGGATATTGAGATCGATTATCTGGCGGAGGATGTCGCGCCGCTTGAGGTTTGAGGGGGGCTATTATGGAGATAAAGGAACTTGAGGCGGCGGTGGAAGCGATCCTCTTTACAATGGGGGAGGCGGTGGAAGTTTCAAGGATTGCCGCCGCGCTAATGCAGGATACGGATACTGTGCGCAGGGTGGTGCGCAGCATGATGGAGCGATATGAGCAGGATGGGCGCGGTATCCAGATTATTGAGATTGAGGGGGCGTTCCAGATGTGCACAAAAGCTTCCATGTACGAGCATCTGATAAAAATTGCCCATGTCCCCAAGAAGCATGTTTTAACGGATGTCCTGCTTGAAACACTCTCCATCATCGCGTACAAACAGCCGATCACAAAGCAGGAGATTGAGGCCATCCGCGGCGTGAAGAGTGACCACGCGGTCAACAAGCTGATCGAGTATAACCTTGCCTGTGAGGTGGGGCGCATGGATGCGCCCGGAAGACCGATTTTGTTTGGGACAACCGAGGATTTTCTGCGCAGTTTCGGCATTGCATCCCTGGAAGATTTGCCGGTGGTAAACCAAGATAAATTAGAGGATTTTAAGACGGAAGCGGAGGAGGAAATACAGCTTACGCTTGAATTTGAACCGTAAGGATTTTAGGATTTGGGACTAAAACTGGTGGACAAGCCGGAGTTAGAGTCTACTAACTTACACAGAGATTACAATTTCCCTACACAGTTTATACACAACCCTGCGGTATATTAGGTCTATAAAAAGGGTTCCGAAAGTTTTAGGAGCGCGGAAGCGGGGAAAATAAATGTCGGGGAATGCTTACATATTTCAGCGGATTGAGAAGAAATACATGCTGACAAAAGAGCAGTATGAAAGCTTTATTACCGCGATTGAGCCCTATATGGCAATTGATAAGTACGGGCTGTCAAAAATATGCAATATCTATTTTGACACGGCTGATGACGAGCTTGTGCGCAGGTCAAATGAAAAACCTGTGTACAAGGAAAAAATGCGTCTGCGCAGCTATGGTGTCCCGGGGATGGATGATGTGGTCTATCTTGAACTAAAGAAAAAATATAAGGATGTTGTCTATAAGCGAAGGGTTGCCTTGCGCCTTGCGGACGCGGAGGCATATCTTTATTCCGGGGTGCAGCCTGATTTAAAGGAGAAGCAAAATACAAACCGTTGGGTTGAGGCGCAGATTTTGCGCGAGATTGACTATTTTATCTCTTTTTACCGGACAAAGCCGAGGATTTATATTGCTTATGACAGGATGGCATGGTACGGTAAGGAGGATAAAGAGTTCCGAATGACCTTTGATGCCCATATCCGCAGCAGGAGGGAGCATCTTAGTCTGATGTTTGGGGATGAGGCAGAGGAGTTGTTTAAAAAGGAGTACCGGTTGCTTGAAATTAAGGCGGCGGGAGCTTATCCGATGTGGCTGGTCAAGATGCTGGGGGAGCTTGATGTTTATCCGGTGTCCTTTTCAAAATACGGAACTATATACAGGAAAGAATTTGCAGACTGCCATGCCGGGAGGATTGCGGGGGCGGATTTAAGCGGATGTATAGGGAAGAGTTTTTTGTAAAAGGAGGGGTTAACAATGTTTACCAGTATAATTAATGCTGCGGACGGGATGACAATCTTTAATGTAGTGATTTTGACACTGTGTTCTGTTGTGTTCGGGCTTTTGGTTGCGGTAACCTACATGTCAAAAGGTAAATATACAAAGAGTTTTGCAATCACCCTTGTAATTTTGCCAGCGGTAGTCCAGATCGTGATTATGATGGTTAACGGCAGCGTCGGTACTGGCGTTGCGATAGCGGGTGCGTTCAGCCTGGTGCGCTTTCGTTCCCAGCCAGCAAATGCCAAGGAGATCAGCACAATTTTCCTCGCGATGGCAATCGGGCTTACCAACGCGATGGGATATCTCACGTTTGCATTGTTTGTGACTGTAGTATTTTGCCTTCTGCTTTTTGTGCTCGACCATTCGAAATTCGGGGAGGGGCGGCAGGATGCGAGGGAGATCAAAATCACCATCCCGGAGAGCCTTGATTTTACCGGTGTGTTCGACGATTTATTTGCGAGGTATTTAAAAAACGTGTCGCTTGAGAGGGTAAAGACCACCAATATGGGCAGTATGTTTGAACTGACCTACTTAGCGGAATTTATCCCGGGGACAAACCAGAAAGAATTTATTGACGCGGTGCGCTGCCGCAACGGGAATTTGACCGTCTACATTGCCCGCCCGGTGGAAAACAGGGAGGAAATATGAGTATGTGGGAAGGGCATTGCCCAATATCGGCGGTATAGAAAAAATTTAAAAACAATAAAATAAAGGCATAGACAAAGCGTTCCGTTCATATTCTGGATTGATGGCAAAACGATAAAGTGAGGGAATATGGAACTGTTGCGAAAAAAGAAACTGCTTCGTCTGTGCCTTTTTTGCGTGCTCTGCCCACTTATATTTGAAAATCCCCGCATTGTCCACGCAAAGGGGGAGGAAGATTTTTGGATTGGAAAGCTGATGATTAAAAGCGGGGGGAAGTTCCTTGCGGCTGCGCCGGGGGATGATGCTGACAACCCTGGTTTAGGGCAGGATGGTCGGGCAGAAAAAGTAGAGCTGCAGGGGCTGTACTCCTACGCCTCCTGCCTGATTGATGCAGATAATGACCGCGTGCTTTTTGAACGGCATGGCAGCGAGCCGCTGCCGATGGCGAGCACCACGAAGATTATGACGCTGATTGTTATATTGGAGCACGCATCGATGGATGAGATCGTGACCGTTTCCAAAAATGCGGCGGCACAGCCGGATGTCCAGCTTAATATACGTTCCGGGGAGCAGTACCGGCTGGGCGATTTAGTTTACTCCCTGATGCTTGAGAGTCATAATGATGTTGCCGTGGCGCTCGCCGAGCATGTGGGAGGCAGTGTTGAGGGGTTCTGCGCTTTGATGAATGCCAAGGCGGCAGCGCTTGGGCTTTCGGATACCTGTTTTGAAACGCCGAACGGGCTGGATGCGGAAAATCATCACACAACAGCAATAGAATTATCGAAAATTGCTTCCTACGCCATCAGGAACCCGGAATTTATCAAAATTACCAATACGACAAGCTATCAGTTTAATGAGCTGACTACCAACCGCTCCTTTTCCGTTACAAACAAAAACCGTTTCCTCTATATGATGGACGGGGCAATCGGTATAAAAACGGGGTTTACCGGGAAGGCGGGATATTGTTTTGTCGGGGCGCTAAAGAGGGGGGAGCATACCCTGATTGCCACCATGCTTGCCTGCGGGTGGCCGCCGAACAAAAATTATAAATGGAGCGATACGAAGAAGTTGATGGAGTACGGGTTAGAGCATTTCAGGCGCGTTCCTTTCAAGGAGCGGGCGGTTCTTTTAGTTAATGGGAAGGAGACGGCAAGCGGGGAGTTTGATATAGAAAAAGAGCGGATTACAATCCCGGTTACGGGGGGGACTGCCGACTTTGTTGCGGCGCAGCCTAAGGGAGAAATCCCTGCACCGCTTTTGCTCGCTGACTGGGAACAGCCTTCCATAGAAGTTTCATATCTAGAGCAGTTAGACGCGCCGGTGGCAAAAGGCGAGGTGGTCGGCTCCGTTACATATTATATAGACAGCGTGGAATACGCTTCCTGCTTTATCCGCACCGTGGAGGAGGTGCCGGAAATTGATTTCTGGTACTGCCTGCGGTATGTTATAACAAAATGGAACAGCGGCGTGCAATAATAAGAAGAGATGTAGCCCTAAGGGACTGCATCTTTTTTTATCCGGTTTTTGGGGAAACAGCGGAAGCGAAAAAGGTCATATTATACTGTATGCAAAAAAATTACAAAAAATCTAAAAATTGGATACACAAATCATTTAATATATGGTACAATGTAAGAATAAGGTTATAAAGGAGGTCTTGAAAGCATGTTAGTACTATCCCGTACCGGTATCCGGAATCTGGCGACCGATGATACCGTTTATTCCCGTGGGCTGCAATATTATAAGTCCGGACGGGTTTCAAACGTGGCATATTCAAAGACAAGCCACCAGTACCGGATGACTGTGAGGGGAAATTACAGCTACAATGTCACGGTTACGGAAAATGAGGATGGCTCTTTTGAGCATAGCTGTAATTGTCCGTCCCATGTCAGGGAAAAGGGGGCGTGCAAACATGTGGTGGCGGCGCTTATGTTCCTGCTGAAATACCAGGAAAAATCCACGATGGAAGCACCGCAGAACCCGGACGAACAGAGGGTTTACCAGATACTTGAGTACTTTGCTAATCAATCCGAAGTACAGTTTACCAGGAATATTTTTCATATTTACCCGACCATCACACTGCGCTCCATGATGCGGGGGGCGGATGGAAAGGCGTTTATGTCACTTATGGCGGGGGGAGGGCGGTATTACAAAGTCCAACTGTTAAAAAAATTCCTTATGGATTACGCGGAGGGGGAGAATATAGCCCTCGGCAAGGAATTTCAATATATAGCGACGGAGAGTGAGTTTGACCGGGATTCGGTGCGGCTGCTCGATTTTTTGCTCAACGTTGCCGAGATACAAAATATTACGGATCATCCAAATGCCTCAAAACTCTTTTTTAAACAGCAGCTCTCGCTCTCGAAACGGATGCTCCTCCAGCTTTTACATGTGCTTGAGGGCAACCGCTTTAATCTTGAACTTTATGGACAGATTTACGAGAATACCAGTTTTGTGCGGGGAAACCCGGAGATCAAGTATGATCTGGACGTGTCGGAAGATGCGATTTCACTTGATTACGAGATTAAGGAGCCGATTATCCCACTGACTGAGAGCGGCGAGATCTTGTTTTACCGCGGCGTACTCTATGAGCCGGACCGCAGGTTCTTACGCAATTATGTCCCTTTTTATAACAATCTCGGCAGGGAAAAAAATGCACTTATTTTCCGGGGGGAAAACAAACAGCGTTTCCTCGAGGAAGTTCTGCCAAAACTGCATTCTACAATTATGATTGAGGTGCCGGACGAATTAAAGGGGCGCTATCTGCATTATGATCTCGAACCGGGCATATACTTTGATATCTATAATGATGCCATCAAGGCGGAGCTGCGATTTGGTTATGGGGAGTATGAGTTTAACTGCTTCGAGGAACCACATGTGCCGGGCTATATAATTGTGCGGCAGCCGGAGAAGGAAAAAGAAATCATGCGACTGTTGGAGGGCATGGGGTTTGAGCCGCACTCAAGTTTCTATATCCTCAAGGATGAGGGGGGGATATTTTCTTTTTTGCAGGGAGATCTCGGGGTATTGTCCGAGCGGTGCAGCCTATTTTATTCCAACGACTTTAAGAAACTTACGATAAGAAGCAGCGGGAAATTCCATATCGGGCTGCGGGTCAGCAAGGATATTGATCTGCTTGAGATGGATCTTTCCCACGAGGGGATTTCCCAGGAGGAACTGCACAGTATATTCCGGTCGTTCCAGCTAAAAAAGAAATATTACCGCTTAAAAGACGGGAGCTTTTTAAGCCTTGATGGGGAGGATATAAGAAACCTGTCCGATATACTAGAAAACCTTAATGTTACCACAAAACAACTGAATGGACAACCACTTAGGCTTGATACAAGCAGTGCATTTTTTCTGGAGGATGTGCTGCGGGGGGCGGACTTTGTGGTCGAAAAAAACGATAATTTCGAACTGCTTGTCAAGCGGATTCTGAATCAGGAAAGAAGGGAGTTCAGGCTTCCGCAGGAGATTACAGCGCAGCTTAGACCGTACCAGGTAACAGGTTTTGAATGGATGAAAGCGCTTGCCCAGGATGGTCTTGGCGGGATTTTGGCGGATGATATGGGTCTTGGTAAAACATTGCAGGCTATTTCCTATATCACATCGCAGCTTCGCTCCAGAGGCGGGAAATATATGGTAATCTGTCCGTCCTCCCTGGTTTACAATTGGCAGGATGAGTTTGAGAAATTTTCAGCGAAGGTGAGAGTGGCGGTGTGCAACGGTGCTCCCGCCGACCGCCAGGTTATAATTTCGGGCAAGTGCCACTGGGATGTTGTTATCACCTCCTACCCGCTTTTGCGCAGGGATGTCGCATTTTACCAGAAAATCCAGTTTGATACGATCTTTATTGATGAGGCACAGTTTATTAAGAATGCGACCTCACAGAGTGCACAGTCCGTAAAGCTCTTAAAAGCCAGCCATCGCTTTGCCCTGACCGGTACACCGGTGGAGAATTCGCTGTCGGAACTCTGGTCGATCTTTGATTTTTTGATGCCGGGCTATCTGATGAGCCACGCCAAGTTTGTCCAGCGGTTTGAGAAGAAAATCATGAATGATGACAAGGTGGCACTTGCACACTTAAACAGCCGTGTCCGCCCGTTTATCCTGCGCAGGATGAAGAAGGATGTCCTGCACGAACTGCCGGAAAAAATTGAGGAGAAGATTGTAACCGAGATGACGGAGGAACAAAAGAAGATTTATCTGTCCTATATGGCGAGTATACGGAGTGAACTTAACTCGGAAATTGCGCAGAGAGGCATGGATCATCTCAATTTGCAGATTCTTGCCGCACTGACAAGGCTGCGCCAGATATGCTGCCATCCATCCACTTTCCTTGGCAATTATTCCGGCGGGAGCGGGAAGCTTGAACTGCTGCTTGAGATACTTGACGACGCTTTGGCAAACGGGCACCGGGTCCTGATTTTTTCGCAGTTTACATCGATGCTTAAAATTATACAGGACGAGCTGATTAAGAGGAAAATGGAGTATTTTTATCTGGACGGTTCCACTTCTGCGGCGATGCGCCTGGATTATGTGAAGCGTTATAACGGGGGGGAGAAATCCATCTTCCTGATCTCGTTAAAAGCCGGCGGCACAGGTCTTAACTTAACCGGGGCGGATACCGTGATCCACTATGATCCGTGGTGGAACCCGGCAGTGGAAGACCAGGCAACTGACCGCGCCTACCGTATCGGACAGAAAAACACAGTCCATGTAATGAAACTTTTAACCAAGGGGACAATCGAGGAAAAAATTTTTAAGTTGCAGGAAAAGAAAAAGAATCTTTCCGATTCGGTTATCAAATCGAAGGAGGTCTTTGTCAATAAGCTGACAAGGGAAGAATTAAATGAGATTTTTAGTTTATAATTTTAGAAAGGATGGAAAAGCAATGGGAACCGGAAAAGAAAACAGGAGAAAAATTTGGGGACTTGTTTTTTGCATTGTTTTTCTGGCTGTGCTTGCACCTTGCAGGAAGGTGCAGGCTGCGGCTGAACTGTCAAAAACATATGTAATCCTTCTGATGGGGCAGGAGGGGAAGGATACTTATTCCATGGAAGTATCGGGGACGGGAAAGGGCAGTAAAGTGGAATTTTCCATAAAAGATGCTTCTGTTGCTGCCGTGGATGAAAAGGGTAAGATTTCGGCACTTTCCCCGGGGAAGACCACACTTGTTTGCACGGTGACGGATAAGGAAGGGAAAGAAACTGTAAAAAAGGCAACTGTGAGGGTATATGACAATATCAAAGCCATCACGCTCTCCGTAAAGGATGTGGAGAAAAATGCGCTCCATAAAAATAAGTCTTACGCGCTTGCCTACACCTGCAAGACTGTCGCGGGCACGAATAAAAATATTGATAATTATATCCACTATGAAGTGCTCTCCTTAGAGGGGAAAACGGTGAAAGATGCCTCGGTGGATGCTGAGGGGAACTTTCTGGCAAAGAGTACCGGCACTTATCTTGTGCGCGCCTGTGCCTTCCAGAGCGACCAACAGTACAAAAAATGGGAGAAGGACAGTGAAAAGTATGCGGATTATATTTTGGCGCAGGATGAAATCCGCGTTACGGTGACAACAACAAACTATAAAAAAACGGCGCATAAGATCGGGGACTACACTGTGAACCTGCCAAAAGACTATGAGCTTGATATTTTTGAGAAGGGTAAGGAACGCACTGCATTTTCTGCCATGGTGGAAAAGGAGGACGGGCAAAGTGCAGTTTCCAATATCCAGGTTATTATTGATAAGGTGGACGGGGCGCAGGATTATGGTTTGCTGGCAGCGGTTATGTCCTCGGTCTACACAAAGGATAAACTGGAAGAAAACTGGAAGACCGCTTACAATGCAAAAAAAGCGTCGGTGAGTAAACTCCAGATAGAAAAGGCTGCTGTAAAGAAAAGGGAAATTTTGGAAATTAAATACCGACTTACTTTAAGGGATATTGTTATTAAAGGAAAAGAAGCGGCCGATATTAAAATCAGCCGCATGGATTTTGTGAACACGGTATATACCTGGTATGAGGGGAACCGCCATATCAGCGTTACTGTGACCGATGCACAGGAGATCCTCAATCCAAATATTTCCGATGTCGCATTTGATATTGTGGAGGAACTTTTAACTTTGGAGGAAAAAAAGTAACCTACAGGTTATCAAAACGTTCGTTATAATATTCTTCGGTGAACTGTTCAAGGAATGCCTGGTCCAGTTCGCCGAATTGTTTTGTGATAATATTTTTCATCTCGTTCATCTCGTTTAAGAAATTTGCTTCTTTTGACAGGTCTGCCTGGTCAACTGCCGTAAGTGCACCAAGAGTCAGGTTATCATCAAGCCATGTTTTTAGCTGCCCGATAAAACGCTCCTCCTCCACGGATTCGGCTTTTGCTTTTTTTGCGCGGATAAAACTGTCAATCCCAACGAATAAAAAGCCCGCAAACATAACAGTGATAATAACGGAGGAGAGGGTGGTGAAAAAAGTGAAAACGCCCGCCCAGTGCAAGCCCATAACAATCAGCCCCACCACGCCAAAAGTTGTGAATGTAATTGCGGAGGAGCGATAGTCCGCACTTTTATCCGCTTTTGATACATAACTTCCCTGTTTTGCAAAAGATACGGCGGAGCGGATTTCTTCCATTATCTCCTCTTTTTCTTCTTCCCCATCATCGTCTTTTGTGGCGGCGCAATCCGCGCTGTCCTCCGGTTCGCAGTGATTTTTTTGGGAAAGATCTGTTTCTTTGGACAAAAGTTTTTCATATTGTTCCGCCGTTTCCACCGTGAAAAATGCAGAAAACGCCTTTCTTGCCTGCTTGTAGCTTTTTTTATCGACAAAGACACCGTAAACGCCTTCCTCCTGCATCCATTCGCAGCGGGAAGGAATGGACGAATATTCCAGATAGGAAATAAGTTTTTTTGCGTCCGCTTCCTCGGAAAAAGCGTGCAGCAGTTCACTGTCCTCCTGTGTCCAGTCAAGAAACTCCAAGAGCTTTGTTCCACAGTCCGCGCATACGGTAATCCCCGCACGGTATTCATTTTTACATTTTGGGCACCACATAGGTAACTCCTTTCTGATTGTCATTCATATACCCGTGCATTCCGCGGGATAACCCACAGTATTGCATCCATTTTATTATAGTCGTTTTATGTGAGTTTTTCAAGGAAAACCTGGAGTGAGGAAAGAATTCGCATGGAAATAAACTGTTATTTGTCGATATGCCTCTAAAAAAATTGAAAATTAGCACACAGTAGAGTAAAAAAGTTTTAAAATTATGTTTCCGTTTATTTGATTTTTCGAGCTTATCCAATAAAATTAAATTGGAGGGAATCTTATGGATATCGACTATTTAGCAATTGGAAAAAGAATAAAAGCATACCGGAAAGAGCGCAAAATGTCCCAGGAGGAACTGGCGGAAGAGATCGATATTTCCGTGCCGCATATGTGCAATATCGAGAATGGAAAAACGAAATTCAGCCTTCCGATTCTGGTTGGCCTCGCAAATGCGCTGGCAGTTCGTCCGGACGCGCTTTTATATGACCAGATAGGCGAGAAAGGACAGATGCGCGCCCTGGTACTGGAGGAGATCGAAGCCCAGCTTGCGGACTGTACCGAGGTACAGATGCAAATGCTCGGGGAAGCTTTCTGCAATGAAAAGAAACTTCTGATGGAATATGAAAAGAAGTTGAAAGAAGCAGTGGGCAAGCCTGCATCGGATGAAGATGGGATGGAGGATAAGGATCAGGATTGAGAAAAAGGGGAGAACTGGGAGAAGCTGACGGTTTTCCCCTTTTTTGTGTCAGGTGGGGGGATAAACTCCATCCGGCATGCGGGCGGCATGGGGATATGAGAAAGCAGCGGAGCAGATTCCGAGTTTTTGCTGCATATTATAGATTGTTTTGATTATATATAAAAATGTAGTGCTAAATATTTTTGGGAAATAGCGGTGAATTTAGAACATGTACGGATAAAAGGCTGCTGAGAATAAGAAAATACTTGAAATTCAGTAACGGATATGCTATAATCTAAGCCGTGACTTTGCCAGCGCTTGGCAGAGTTGTGGACGGGGGAGCGTAAATGCCGAAAAGGATGGAAAAGCGTGGCGCTTTCCGCGCGGAATATGCTTATAAGGACAAGGAAAGGAACGGGGAACCATGGAAGTATTAAGAGGAATTGTTACCGTAATTTATGTGTTGCTTTGTATCGCATTGATTGTGGTCGTACTGATGCAGGAGGGCAAGTCAGCGGGGCTTTCAGGCGCGATTAACGGTGTGGCGGATACCTACTGGGGCAAGAATAAGGGACGCTCAATCGAGGGAACCCTGGAGAAGATCACGAAAATTCTTGCTGCGTTGTTCATCATCATCTCGGTTGTTTTGGCGATGAACTGGTAAAGACTGTTAAGGTTTGCGCGGATAGGACAGCGCTTTTGCGGGAACCATAGGGACAAGGGACACACTGGCCTCAGCGTGTCCCTTCTTTTGTTTTTGGAATTTTTTGTACATCGTACAGGATGTGGAAATGAGGTAGGATGGAAGATAAAAAGCAGGTGCTTTACGAGTTGATTACGGATAAGAGTTACAGGCCGCTGCGGTTTAAGGAGTTGGCGGTGCTCCTTATGGTGCCGAAGGCATTGCGCGGGGAATTAAAGCAGACGCTCGATGAGCTGATTAAGGAAGGCAAGATTACCGTGGATTCGTCAAGCCGCTATCGGGCGGCGGACGCAAATAAAAAGACCGGCGTTTTTCACGGGACAAGCAGAGGATTTGGCTTTGTAAGTGTGGAGGGGGAGAAGGAGGATTATTTTATCCCGGAGTTCGGGACAAAGGGGGCGCTTGACGGGGATACCGTCCTGATTTATGTGCAGGAGGAGCGCGTGCCGGGAAAGCGCTGTGAGGCTAAGGTGCTCGAGATTACCGTGCGCGGCACGACGCAGATTGTCGGCACATACCAGCGCGGAAAGAGTTTTGGTTTCGTGATCCCCGATAACCAGAAATTTGCTTACGATGTTTTTATTCCCAAGGAAAAAACTGCGGGGGCGGTGAACGGGCATAAGGTTTTGGTAAATATTACTAATTACGGGGATGAGAGAAAGAACCCGGAAGGGGAAGTTATCAAGGTGCTCGGCCATATAAACGACCCGGGAGTGGATGTGCTTTCCGTTGTCTATGGCTATGGGATTCCGCTTGATTTTCCTGAGGAAGTTTACCTTCAGGCGGGGCGTATCCCAGAGGAGGTCAGCGAAAAAGAACTTCAGGGAAGGCTTGATCTGCGAGGGATTACCACCATCACAATTGACGGCGAGGATGCGAAGGATCTTGACGATGCAGTGACATTGAGCCGCGAGGGGGATGTCTGGCAGCTTGGCGTGCATATCGCGGATGTAAGCGAGTATGTCGGGGAGGGACAGGCACTTGACCGGGAAGCTTACGAGAGGGGAACGAGCGTCTATCTGGTGGATCGCGTTATACCGATGCTGCCGCACCGCTTGTCTAATGGGATATGTTCCCTGAATGCGGGGCAGGACCGCCTGGCACTTAGCTGCCTGATGGAGATTGATGGGAAGGGGAATGTGATCGGCCATCGGATTGCAGAAACCGTTATAAATGTAGATTACCGCATGACTTATACCTCTGTAAAAAAGATTATCGAGGATCATGATGAGGAGGAATGTGAGGCTTACAGTGATATTGTGCTGATGCTTTCCCAGATGGATACCCTGGCTGGAATTTTGAGGGAAAAGAGAAGGCGGCGCGGCTCCATCGATTTTGATTTCCAGGAGTGCAAGATTGTTGTGGACGGGGAGGGCAATCCCCTTGATATTAAGCCTTACGAGCGCAACCGCGCAACAAAGCTGATCGAGGACTTTATGTTGATTGCCAACGAGACGGTTGCCGAGGACTGCTACTGGCAGGAACTTCCATTTCTCTACCGGACGCATGAGAATCCGGATCTGGAGAAAATAAAGAAACTCGGTATCTTTATCAATAATTTTGGCTACAGCATCCATATCGGGCAGGAGGAAATTCATCCTAAGGAACTGCAAAAGCTTCTTTGCAGTGTGGATGGTACACCACAGGAGCCAATGATTGCAAGGCTTTGTCTGCGCTCCATGAAGCAGGCGAAATATACGGATTTTTGTGATGGGCATTTTGGATTGGCGGCGAAATATTACTGTCATTTTACTTCGCCGATCAGGCGTTATCCTGATTTGCAGATTCATCGGATTATTAAGGAAAACCTGCGCGGGAAACTTGATGAGGGAAGAATTGCCCACTACCAGGATATCCTTTCGGAGGTGGCGAAACAGACAAGCCGTGCGGAGCGCCGTGCGGATGAGGCGGAGCGCGAGGTTGAGAAGCTTAAAAAAGTGGAGTATATGCTCGACCGGATCGGTGAGGTTTTCGAGGGTGTGATTTCGGGTGTCACTTCGCACGGCATATATGTGGAACTGCCCAATACAGTGGAAGGCATGGTGCGGCTTTCAGATATGGATGATGATTATTATATTTTTGATGAGGCGGCTTACCAGCTGGTCGGCGAGCACACAAGGCGCACTTATAAGCTTGGACAGAGGGTGAAGGTTGAAGTGGTCGGCGCGGACAAGGCGTTAAAAACGATTGATATGCTGCTGGTGTAAAAGGAGTCTGGAACAATGTTTCGGAAGGAATGAGGATAGTATGGGCAAGGAAGGGAAGAAGATTGTAGCCAACAACAAGAAGGCTTTCTTCGATTATTTTATCGAGGAAACCTACGAGGCGGGAGTATCACTTGCGGGGACGGAGGTAAAGTCCCTGCGCATGGGCAAGGGCAGTATCAAGGAGGCGTTTATCCGCATTGAAAAGGGGGAGGTGTACCTGTACGGTATGCATATCAGCCCATATGAGAAGGGTAATATTTTTAATAAAGACCCGCTTCGTGTCCGCAAGCTTTTAATGCACAAATATGAGATTAACAAGCTGCTCGGAAAAATCAAGGAGAAAGGTTATACACTGGTGCCGCTCAATATTTATTTTAAGGGCAGCCTGGTGAAGGTTGAAGTTGGCTTAGCGCGCGGCAAGAAACTCTACGACAAGCGCGAAGCAATCGCAAAAAAAGACCAGCGCCGCGAAGCAGAAAAAGACTTTAAAATCAAAAATTTATATTAGCGGAACTAAAACAGCATGTTTCCGGACAGCACCCGGAGGGAATTCTGGGAGCTTGCGGACAGAAATCCCTCCTAGAAGAGGGGTGGGGGAAGGAAACATGCGGAACTAAAACAGCATGTTTCCGGACAGCACCCGGAGGGAATTCTGGAAGCTTGCGGACAGAAATCCCTCCTAGAAGAGGGTGGGGGAAGGAAACATGCGGAACTAATAATAGGAGGCACCATGGCAGAGCAGGAGAGAAAAATATTTGTGGTTGGGCATAAAAATCCGGACACGGATTCTATCTGCTCGGCAATCGCGTATGCAAACTTAAAGAAAATTTTAACTGGTAAGTCATATGTACCAATGCGGGCGGGGCAAATCAACGCCGAAACACAGTATGTACTGAAACGTTTTGGGATTAAAGTGCCCGAATATATTGCGGATGTATCCACGCAGGTGCGCGACATTGAAATCCGCACGACGGCGGGGGTGGACAGCCAGATATCGCTAAAAAAAGCCTGGATGCTGATGAAGAAGCAGAATGTGGTAACACTGCCAATCACGGAGGGAAGGAAGCTGGCAGGTCTGATTACCATCAGCGATATCGCAACTTCGTATATGGAGGTCTATGACAGCAGGATACTGGCCGAAGCAAGGACACCGTATGCCAATATTCTGGAAACACTTGACGGTACAATGCTGGTGGGGGATGCCGGCGCGGTATTTGACCGGGGAAAAGTACTTATTGCGGCGGCGAACCCGGATTTGATGGAAGATTATATTGAGGAGCACGACCTTGTTATTCTGGGCAACCGCTATGAATCCCAGCTCTGTGCAATCGAGATGAAGGCGGGGTGCATAATTGTGTGTGAGGGGGCGAAGGTATCCCACACGATCCAGATGCTTGCAAAGGAACATGGCTGCACAGTGATCGGCACGCCGCACGATACATATACGGTGGCGCGCCTGATTCACCAGAGCATGCCGATCGAGCATTTTATGGTGAGGGATAACCTTAATACATTCCAGAAAGACGCTTTTGTAGAAGAAATCAAAAATGTGATGGCGCAGAAGCGCAACAGAGATTTTCCAATTCTTGACCAAAAAGGCAACTATTGTGGGATGATTTCGCGAAGAAACCTTTTGAACATGCGGCGCAAGCAGGTGGTACTTGTGGATCACAATGAGAAAACACAGGCGGTGGACGGCGTGGATGAGGCGGAAATCCTGGAGATTATTGACCATCACAGGCTTGGGACGATTGAAACCATGTCCCCTGTCTTTTTCCGCAACCAGCCACTTGGCTGTACGGCGACGATTATCTACCAGATGTACCAGGAAAATGGTGTTAAGGTGGATGAGAAGATAGCTAGTCTTCTTTGCGCTGCCATTATTTCCGATACGCTGATGTACCGTTCCCCAACCTGTACGGAGGTGGATCGGGCGGCAGCGGAAGCATTGGCAGCCATCGCGAAACTGGATGTCACGGAATTTGCGGGGGAGATGTTTGAGGCGGGCAGCGATCTAAAGCTAAAGTCCCCGGAAGAAATTTTCTATCAGGACTTTAAGAAATTTTCAGCAGGAAATATTACATTTGGTGTGGGGCAGATTAATTCGATGAACGCACTTGGACTTGCGGAGTTAAAAGAGCGGTTGCTGCCATATATGGAAAAGGCTTACCGGGAGCTGGGCGTTGATATGGTATTTTTTATGCTGACCAATATCATCCGCGAATCGACGGAGGTGCTTTATATAGGGAGCGGTGCGGAGAGTCTTCTTGAAAATGCGTTCCATGGGAAGGTGAAAGAGCAGGGGATTTTGCTTGCCGGTGTGGTGTCGCGCAAAAAGCAGATGATCCCGGCGATTGTGGCGGCAATCAATGCATGATTATTAATTGTGGTGGGAGGAAAAGAAAAAGCTGCTGCCAGTACAGTATAGGATACTATATCTTAGGATATTTATCCTGTACTATACTGGCAGCAGCTTTTAGTGGACCTGAGGGGAGTCGAACCCCTGTCCGAAAGCCCATCCACTGCGGCATCTTCCATCACAGTCAGTTCTTTGTCATTCCCTCCATCCGGCGCTAACTGACAGGCTCCGGACTTTAGTAGCTTCATGGTTTCTTCCGGCTCCGCAAAGCTTAGGAGCCAGAGTGCCCTGCAAGTTTGATGCCGGTGCTTAAACCGCAGGAAGTTTAAGGCCGACAGCTGCCCTTAGGCAGCGAGTGCTAAATTGTCTTCAGCGTTTAATTTTAATTCCGAGTTTTAACGTGGTCCCGGACCACGGATGGCTTCCGCAACTTCAAAACCCCCGTCGAAACCAGTACAAGCCCGGTTTGCCGCTGAAATTGCAGGCAGGTTTCGTTTTGTCCGTATGAAAACCTGCGGTTGGCGGATTCTTTATCCGTCTGCCCTATAGTATATGGGATATCATCCGTTTTGTCAAATGTTTTTTCTGCATTTTTAAAAGTAATGCAGGAAAAACAGGATAATATTGTAATTTCGACGGCAAATTTTAAAAAGCTGTTATTTTTCCCTGATTTTACTTGACAAATCGACTTCTTCGAAATATACTAAAAGTGGTCAAATAATTCGGGGATATAGCTCAGCTGGGAGAGCGATACGTTCGCAACGTATAGGCCGTGGGTTCGAGTCCCATTATCTCCATGAAAAGAAAAACGCCGCAAACCGGGGATTTTATAGTGAAATCAAGGGTTTGCGGCTGTTTTTGTCGGTGGAAATTTTGTAAAACTAATATCTTATTAGAATTAATAAAATTAATTTCTTGTCATGAATCTTAGGAGAAAATTGCATGTTGAAGCCTTTCAGTTGCTTCTTTTTGTTCTTGCTTATCTTTGTCTTCCATAGCGTGCCGATATACATTTTTCATTACATAGTCCGTTTATCCTCCCATCCTCATAATGTTTGCTTCTGGTATGTTCATCTTAGCGTTGCTGACATTTATTTACATGATTTGTCACTGATGCTTTTGGCATAGAAAAACCACCCCAAAACTTTGACCAGAAGCGGGGTGGAGTTTCTATTTCGCACGAGGTCAACCCACTCTGTGGGCGGTGTCCTTCTTTAATGTCACTATACCACAACAAAACAGAAAATGCAAGCAGGAGCGCCAAATTTTTTTGCGCTCTTTTTTCGTGAAGGGGAAGAAGGGGGGAAAATTAATATGGATATCTGTATGCCATCGGCGCTTACCGGATTTTGTTTTTTGATGTTGGAGCGTCGGATTGTAAGGCGTGCGGGGGAGCAGGATCGGAAGGATGGGGCGAGGAGGCGCAAAGAGATTATGATGAATGTTTGAGCACACCGTTTCTGGGGCAGTGCCGCCCGTAACATGCCAGTTCTTGTATTTATCCGTCTAACCATAAATAATTAAAACCGTAGAACTTATGAAAAGAGAGGGCGAAATCAGTAAACTGTTTTCGTCCTTTATTCTATTGCGGCGGAGTTGATATGTTCATTTCCTCTTCCATTTTTCGGCTTTTTCTGCTATGATTAAATATATAAACCGGCGGGAGAATGCATAAAATAAACCGGCGGTGGGATTAACACGGGAAGATAAAATATGGGTAGAAACAAATGAAAAGAAAGGAGGGTGGGGACAAATATAACCAGGAGGAAAGAACATGAGCCAAAAAAGCAGTAATCAAAAGAAAGGGCAGTCCAGCTCGGGCGGGCAGAAAGGTAAGCGCAAGGAACGATATTTGCTGACCGGTTGTATCGCGCTGTTTATCGCGCTGTTTTCCCTGTTGTTTGGGAAAGAGCTGCCAGGCGGTGTAAAGGGACTTTTCTACAGTTTTCTGGAAGGGGAGGAAAGTTTCAGGGATACGGGGGGCGATGAACTTACGGTTACATACCTTGATGTCGGGCAGGCGGACTGCACGGTTTTACAGTGTGGGGGATATACGATGATGATTGACGGCGGCGGCAGGGGAACGGCGGAAGAGGTTATTGAGGCGGCCAAGGGGCTTGGGATTGAAAAACTTGACTATGTGGTTGCCACGCACAGCCATGAGGATCATATCGGGGGATTGCCCAAGGTAATCCGCGCTTTCCCGGTGGGGACGGTTGTATATCGGAAGGAGGATAACGACAGCAAGATTTACGGGGATTTTAATGATGCGGTGAAGGAAAGCGGGGCGAAGATAATCGTGCCAAAGCCCGGGGTTTCCTTTGAATTTGGGAACGCCCTGGTAGAAATTTATGCGCCGCAGGAAATGGAGTATAACAATACGAATAATTATTCGGTGGCGCTGTGTATAACGTTTGGAAAGAGAAAATTCTTTTTCAGCGGCGATGCGGAGGAGGAAAGCGAGGAGCAGATGCTGGGGCTTTCAACACTTCCGGATGTGGATGTTTTCCAGGCGGGGCACCATGGGAGTTCAACTTCCAATACGGAGGCATTTTTAAAAGCCATTGATCCAGCATATGCGGTGATTAGCTGCGGGGAGGATAATAAGTATGGTCATCCGCACAGCGAGGTGATCGCGCGTTACCAGGATATGGATATGCAGATTTACCGGACGGATACCATGGGGGTAATCACGATAAAAACCGATGGGGAATCCCTTGATATCCACACGCAAAGAAAATAAAAAAATCGAATAAATCCGGCGTTTAGGCGGAAAATAACAGTGGAGGCTTTCCTAGACTAATCTAAAAATTTAAAGCGAGGTATCAGGAATATGAAGACAATCAGCTTTTTTGACACGAAACCCTATGACAAATACTTTTTTGATAAGCAAAAAGGGCAGTACGATTTTGAAATCAATTATTTTGAGGAGAAATTAAACCGCCGCACCGCGCGCATGGCGGAGGGCAGCGATGCGGTGGTGGCATTTGTAAACGACACACTCGACGCGCCGACGCTGAATAAAATCTATGAGCTCGGGATCCGCGTGGTTGGCATGCGCTGCGCGGGGTATAACAATATTGATTTCAGCGCTGCGAAAGACCGCATCCGCATCCTGCGTGTCCCTGCGTATTCCCCGTATGCGGTCGCGGAACATGCGATGGGGATGGCGCTGATGCTAAACCGCAAACTCCACCGCGCCTACAACCGCACAAGGGAGTATAATTTCAGTTTGAATGGTCTGACAGGGTTCGATTTCCACGGCAAGACCATTGGCGTGGTCGGGACTGGGAAGATCGGGCAGGCGTTTATTGATGTCTGTCTTGGATTCGGTATGAAAGTACTTGCCTACGACCCGTATCCGGTACCGAGGGAGGGTGTGACTTATGTTGATATGGATACGCTCTGCAAAGATTCAAGTGTGATTTCGCTGCACTGCCCGCTGACCAAGGAAACAAAGCATATTATTAATTCGGATACAATATCGAAGATGAGGGATGGCGTGATACTGATTAATACCTCCCGAGGTGCACTGATTGACAGCGAGGCGCTGCTTGAGGGGATCAAGGCACACAAGATCGGTGCTGCCGGGCTTGATGTGTACGAGGAGGAAACCGATTTCTTTTATGAGGACCGCTCGGACCGGATCATGGAGGACGATATCCTTGCGCGCCTGATTTCGATGCCGAATGTGGTTGTGACCTCCCACCAGGCGTTTTTGACTGCGGAGGCACTGGGCAATATCGCCGAGGTGACATTAAAGAACCTCAATGATTATTTTACCGGCAAGGAACTGGTGAACGAGGTGAAGATTCAGTAAGGTAATGGTTTGATGAAACCGGGGTATGCTTTTGGCGCTGCCCCGGTTTATAAAACGGGGAATATCGGAGCGGATTCTGAATTTCCAAGCTTCATAGAAACTTCATAAAATTTTAGAAAATGTTTCACAGGGAAATACTTGTGGAATTCTGGAAAAAGCGATATGATACAGGTGAGCGAACCGTTAGCGCAGGCGCGCTGTCGGCGAAAACGGGGAAGGAAAGTGAATCCCGTATCGGATACTTTACGGGAGCATTTTTCGGGGTGCAGCAAGGAAAAATTGCCGTTATCTGTGCCCGCAGTCCACATTTAAGAAGAGATGGATTAGGAGTATGGCAGCGCAGAAATGAGGATGAGGAATTGAGAAAATTTGTATTTATTTGTGCGGCGGGTTTGCTTGCCGCCGGTTTAGCCTTTGGCGGATGTGGGAAAAAGGAGGAGGAAACAAAAGAGCCCACACAGGGGGCGGATAAGGAGCCGGGGGAAGATAAAGACCCGGACGGTTCTGAAGACGGGGAGAAAGTGGAACCTGCGCTTACCGATGAAGCCAAAAAATTAAAACAGTTTGCAGACCTTGAGGAAGGGGATACTTACGCCCGCATCAACATAAAGGATTATGGGACAATAACAGTAAAATTTTTCCAGGAAGAAGCGCCGCTGGCGGTGGAAAATTTTATTACCCACGCGAAAGACGGTTATTATGATGGCGTGACGTTCCACCGTGTGATAGACGATTTTATGATCCAGGGTGGTGACCCGGACGGAAGCGGGATGGGTGGCGAAAGCATCTGGGGGGAGTTCTTTGCCGACGAGTTTGACCAGGAGCTGCATCCGTTCCGCGGGGCGCTGTGCATGGCAAACATTGAGAAGGAGGACACGAACGGAAGTCAGTTTTTTATTGTCCAGGCGGACGGGGATACGATTTTACAGATGGAAACACTTCTTGATGCCCAGTATGAGGGGATGACCCTTAAAGAGTATATTAAGGCGGGGTACGATACGGAGCTTACCGACGAGCAGGCGGCGCGCTATGAGGTATACGGGGGAACTCCGTGGCTGTTTTCCCACCATACGGTATTTGGGCAGATTCTTTCAGGATATGATGTGTTAGATGCCGTGGCGGGTGTGGAAACGGATGACAATGCCAAACCGCTTACCCCGGTTGTGATTGAATCCATAGAGGTGCTTTTGTACCAGACAGAGTGAAAAGCGGGAAGGGAGGGGCGGTATGAAGGAAAAAGAGCGTTTTGTAGTGGATGAATATTCATTTGGGACGAAGGCGGAATGGGAGGAAGCGAAGAGGGAGGAGGAGTCCATCCAGTATATCAGGGCAAAAACCAACCTTTCCGATCCCCAGACCGTGTACAAGGTATATTGTGGTCTTGTGGAAAAAAAGACTTTTACCACGCCGGTCGGAACTGCGTTTTTGCTGGAACTGCGCGCGGGGCTTTTGCGCGCGGGGAAGGAGGCGGGAGAAATTCCCGGCATACCGGTCACATTGCCGCGCAGGAAAAAAAAGAGCGCAGAAGATTTTTCGCGTGAGCTTGAGGACAAGAGCCGTCTGCTTCTCGAGCAGTGCCAGGTGAAGCTTAGGAACATGAGGATTGTGACATTCTTCTTAGGATTTGTGATTGTGGTTATGTTCCTGATAGCAGTGTTTGGACCGAACTCCCCCCTTGAGGATGCGGAAGTGAAAGCGCAGAATAAGTATGCCGCGTGGGAGCAGGAGCTTAAAGAGCGCGAGGATGCAGTGAAGGAGAAGGAGCGTGAACTTGGTATAACAAGGTGAATTCCCGGAGATAGGATGCGGGGAATGGAGGAATAAATATGGGACAGTTAAAGATACTCGTGGTGGATGACGAGAGCCGCATGCGCAAACTTGTCAGGGATTTTCTGGTAAAAGGCGGGTATTATGTGCTTGAAGCCGAGAATGGAGAGGATGCGCTCGATGTCTTTTTTCAGCAGAATGATATCGCGCTGGTGATTACGGACGTTATGATGCCAAAGATGGACGGGTGGCAGCTCTGCCGTGAAATCCGCCAGTATTCGCAGGTGCCGATTATTATGCTTACGGCTAAGAGTGATGAGAGGGATGAGCTTATGGGTTTTGAGATGGGTGTGGACGAGTACATATCAAAGCCGTTCAGCCCCAAAATCCTGGTGGCGCGCGTGGATGCAGTTCTTCGCCGGACGATGCAGGCGGAGGAGGGGAAACTTGAGGAGGGCGGCATCGTGGTTGACAGAACCGCGCACCGGGTGACAATCGATGGCGGGGAGATTGACCTGTCCGTAAAGGAATTTGAACTGCTTACGTATTTTATGATTAACAGGGGCGTGGCGCTCTCGCGGGAAAAGATTCTTAACAATGTCTGGAACTACGATTATTTTGGAGATGCGCGCACGATTGATACACATGTGAAGAAACTGCGCAGCAAGATGGGGGCTAAGGGTGATTTTATCAAGACCATCTGGGGCATGGGTTACAAATTTGAAACGTCCGTGTAAAGCGGTATGATGTGGCAAGGGTTGCGGTAAGGAGAGAGGGCTTTGAGGCATTCACTGCGGTTTAAAATTACGTTTGTGCTTGTTTTCTGCATGGCGATGATGATTTTGTTATGTTGGATATTGGACCGGGGTTTTTTGGGTGATTATTACCGGCATACCAAGGTCAGTACCCTTGGCAGCAGCTATGGGGAAGTGAAAAACCTGATTGTCGAGGAAAAAATTGACCAGATAATCGGTTTTACGGATGTGCAGATCGAGCGCTTAAATGAGATTGCTTCGGGAAACAATATTGATGTGTATATTATCAAGGATTCCCTTGTTGCCGGTTCAAACACGTCAAAAACGGCGAGGGAGCGCATGACTTACTCGCGCATTACCTACGTGTTCGGGATCAACCCCGGCTACCAGATTTCGGATGTGGAGCTTTTGTATTCCGATGGGGAATATGATGTCTTTTCCCAGTACGATAAGCGCCAGGATGCGAATTATATTGACCTGTACAGTGTTTTAGATAACGGTGTGGAGATTTTTATCCGGACTAATTATGAGAGTATCCAGGAGAGTGCCAGGATCGCGAGCCGCTTCCTCGCCTATGTGGGGGGGATTGTGGCAGTGCTCGGCTCCATTGTAATCTTCTTTGTCAGCAGGAATTTTACAAAGCCCATCCTGGAACTGGCAGAAATTTCCAAAAAAATGTCGCAGCTTGATTTTGATGTTAAGTACAAGGGCAGGACAAAGGATGAGATCGGGTTGTTGGGCAACAGCATGAATGAGCTTTCGGAGCGGCTCGAGCAGACGATTTCCGAGCTTAAAAGCGCGAATAACGAACTGCAATCGGATATCCAGAATAAAATACAGATAGATGAGATGCGCAAGGATTTCCTCTCCAATGTAACGCATGAGTTAAAAACCCCGATTGCCCTGATCCAGGGATATGCGGAGGGGCTTGAGGACAATATCAACGAGGATGCGCAGAGCAGGCAGTTCTACTGTGATGTAATTATTGACGAGGCGCAGAAGATGAACAAGATGGTAAAAAAACTGCTTACCTTAAACCAGATTGAATTCGGGCAGAACCAGGTGGAGATGGGGCGGTTTGATGTGGTGGCGTTAATCAGGTCGATTTTGCAGTCGGTGGATATCCTGATAAAGCAGAAGCAGGTGAAGGTGATCTTTGCGGAAACGAAGCCTTTGTATATCTGGGCGGATGAGTATATGATAGAGGAAGTTATTACCAATTATGTCAGCAATGCCATAAACCATGTATCCGGCGAGAATATTATTGAGATCAAGCTGGTGCGCAGGGGGGAGCTTGTGCGCGTCGCAGTCTACAATACCGGTGAGCGCATCCCGGAGGAGGAGCTTGATAAGGTCTGGATAAAGTTTTACAAGGTGGATAAAGCGCGGACAAGGGAATATGGCGGCAGTGGGATCGGTCTTTCCATTGTGCGGGCAATTATGGCATCGCACAACCGGGAATGTGGTGTAATCAACCATGAGAGCGGGGTTGAATTCTGGTGTGAGCTGGATGCCAGCGCAAAGGGTGCGGTGGGAAGATGAAAGTGAGGCTGTGTGGGTTTTTAAAGGTTTGCGGATGTAAATGTCTGGAAATTGTGCGGACAAATTAAATTATTTGCGAGATAACGATTGCCGAAATCCTGAAATCGTGGTATGATAAGGTGTATTAAGGATTTGGAGGGGTGCCTTATGAGAAAAAGAGTATGGATGGCGGCGGCAGTGGCAGCAGCCTCGCTTGTTATATTGAATGGTTGTCTGGCGGATACCTATCCGCTGACGGAGGAGGAACAGAATATTATTGCAGAGTATGCGGCGGGGGTGCTTTTGCGAAGTGATTCAAGCTACACGCAAGCGCTGATTAGCCCGACACCGACACCGAGTCCTACGCCTGCGCCAAGTCCTACCCCGGAACCTACGACAGCCCCGGGGGATAAAGGAAACAGCGGCTCGGGCAAGGGGGATAAAGATAAGGTGGAGGAGAATGCCACCTTAGAAGATGTCTACGGGCTTGCGGGGCTTTCGGTTACATACGATAGCTTTGAGGTGTTGGATAAGGTAGAGGAAACGGGCGGTTATGTCGTTCCTTACGAGAAGGGGAAAAAGGTCGTCAAAATTAATTTCACCCTGAAAAATACGGCGGGAATCGAACAGACGTTCGATTTCTCGAAACAAAGTATTAATTACCAGCTTGACTGCAAGGAGAAGAATTTTATCCCTCCGATGATTACCGCTTTGGCGGGGGATATGCTCTATATGGAAACGACGCTTTCGGCGGGGGAGAGCTGCGAGGGGTTCGTGCTTTTCAGGATACCGGAAAAAGCGGAGGAAAACTTGAGGAACGTGATTGTTTCGAGGGATTCCTACACTTCAATTGTAGCGCTGAAGAAATAATGCGGGTATTCTAAAGAATGGAGGAATGTTCATGGGACAGGAAAACGAGGGGATAATGGAAAACAGGGGGAGCGGTTCCGAGTTTGCTTATATCGAGAAGAAGAGAACAAAGTTTTTGGGGCTTCCGCTGTATTTCACAAAATATTCGATCAGCCAGGAAAAGATTAATATCCGCAGGGGTTTTTTGACAACGACCGAGGATGATGCATATATGTATAAAGTGCAGGATGTGCGCTTAACCCGCTCCATGATGGAGCGGATGTTCAAGCTTGGCACTGTTATCTGCTATACGGGGGATACCACAGACCCGACGCTTGAACTAAAACATATCAGGAATTCAAAGGAGATCAAGGAATATATCATCCACGCTTCAGAAGAAGCAAGACTGCGCCGCAGGACACGTTACAATGTGGACGTGGGGAACGATGATTCGGAGGATGAGGATAATGATTAGACCTTAAAAAGCTGTCTGGGGCGTGGATTTTATACACGCCCCAGAAGCTTTTCATAAAATAGCCCGGCACAGAACCAGGCAGGCGCATAATCAAAGCGGATTAGACCGCGGTAATTCCATTTTGACCTGCTGTAATCCCAGGGGCAGGCATCCCATTTTTTAAGGAGGGAACCAGTGGTATATTCCGCGGCGTAAATGCAAAGCATATAGACTGTGCCGCGTATAAAAGAATTATGCTTCCCCAGCTTTTTGCACATGGGGGAGAAGCAGGCTGCCATACCGTATATGGGGAACATCCAGACAGAAGTGCGGCAGGAGAGCTGTCGGTCTTTATGGAAAAAAATGGAATCCATGCCGGTCCACATACATTCCATACACCAGCCGGAAGCGCCGCAGCGCATAAAATCAGTAACAAAATTTTTTTTCATATCAGCCTCCTAGGGTGAAATGTCCTTAAAAAGTAAGAATATTATCTGCGTGTAGCTATAATTTATACATGGGGGGCGGGGACAAAAACAATGGAAAGGATGGGGGATTGTGGAAATTGAGAGAAAATATTTGGTGAAATTTATGCCGGATCTTTCCGGGGCACAGGTAAAAAAGATTGAGCAGGGATATCTCTGCCGAAAACCTGTGGTGCGGATAAGGAAAAGCAATGTGGACTATATTTTGACCTATAAGTCGAGAGCCGGTCTTTCGCAGGATATTGCTATAAAAAATGAGGAAGTTGAGCTGCCTCTGACAGCGGAAGCCTACATCCACTTAAAGGAAAAGATTGACGGGGAGCTTGTTATGAAAACCCGCTATGTCCTTCCGCTTGACGGTGGGAAGCGGGCGGAACTTGATGTGTTTGAGGGCGGGCTTTATGGTCTGGTCTTTGTGGAGGTAGAATTTGAAACTGAGGCGGAGGCTAAGGCGTTTGAGCCCCCTGAGTGGTTCGGCAGGGATGTGAGCTGCGAGGAGGCGTTCAGCAACGCCTACCTGTCCGAAGTAAAAAGCTTTGAGGAGTGGAAAAAATGTTTTGGGGGGGATTTATAGTTTTATGCTAGATGCAGCTTTGGTACTGGAGGGCGGCGCGCTGCGCGGAATGTTTACGGCGGGCGTGCTGGATGAGCTGATGGAGCGGGAAATTGAATTTGCGTATGTAAATGGGGTTTCTGCCGGCTCCTTAAATGGAATTAATTATATTTCGAAACAGAAAGGGCGCAGCCGGGATATCAACCTTGATTATGTGAATGACCCGCGCTATCTCGGCGTGAGGAATATTGTGAGCAACGGCGGTATTTTTAATTTCCGTTTCCTGTTCGGAGAACTTTCGGATGAGCTGGTGCCGTTTGACGCGCGCACATTTTTTGCGTCGGGGCAGCGCTTTGAAGTGGTTGCGACGGACTGTGAGACGGGGGAGGCAGAGTATTTCGAGAAGGGCAGGGAGGCGGAGATTATGCGGGCATCCGCAGCCTCAAGCAGTATGCCGGTCATTTCCTCCATGATACACTTAAACGGGAAGCGCTATCTTGACGGCGGGATTTCGGTGCCGATTGCTTACCGGCGTGCGATGGAACAGGGCTATAACAAAGTTGTGCTTGTGCTGACCAGACAGGCGGGGTATGAAAAACCCCCGACCTCAAAGGCGATGAAACTCACTTATGCCAGGTACTATAGAAAGTATCCTACCCTGGTAAAACGTCTGATCGGGGTGCCGGAGAATTACAATGCAATGCAGAAGGAGATTTCGGAACTTGAGCGGGAGGGCAGGCTCTTTGTGATCCGCCCGAAAAAGCCGGTCTTAATTTCAAGGATTGAAAAGGATGTGGAACGGCTCAAAAGACTCTACGACGAGGGATGTTCCATGATGCAGGAGCGGATGAAAGCGATGGAGGAGTATCTCTCAAGGTGAAAAATTTTTAACCGGGGGAGGGACACAGCGGTTTAGAGGGGAAATCGTAAAAATCCCGTTAAACGCAGGTCTTTAAGATCAGCGTTTAACGGGATTTTTTATTTCTGTCAGCTAAGGTAGATAAGATGTTGTTATACTATAATATTTTTAATAAAACTATTTTGTTTTTGTAATAATATTCTGATAAAAACATATTTAAATTACTGTGGCTGTTTTCCGATATAGGCAAGGATACCGCCGTCAACGTACAGGATGTGTCCGTTGACAAAATTTGACGCGTCCGATGCGAGGAAGATGGCAGGTCCTTGCAGGTCTTCGGCTTCACCCCAGCGGGCAGCAGGAGTTTTTGCGATAATAAACTGGTCGAACGGATGGCGGGAGCCGTCCGGCTGGATTTCCCTGAGCGGTGCAGTCTGCGGGGTGGCGATATAGCCGGGACCGATGCCGTTGCACTGGATATTAAATTCACCGTACTCGGAGGCAATATTTCTGGTTAACATTTTGAGCCCGCCCTTTGCGGCAGCGTAGGCGGAAACCGTTTCGCGGCCAAGTTCGCTCATCATGGAACAGATATTGATAATTTTTCCGTGTCCTTTCTTAATCATCGATGGGATTACAGCCTTCGATACTATAAAAGGTGCGTTCAGATCAACGTCGATCACCTGCCGGAACTGTTCCGCAGTCATTTCGCACATCGGGATGCGCTTTATAATCCCGGCATTGTTCACCAGGATATCAATCACACCGATTTCCTTTTCTACCGTTGCAACCAGCGCATTGACCGCTGTTTCATCCGTAACATCGCATACGTAGCCGTGCGCTTTGATACCACATTCGTCGTAAGCTTTCAGACCACGGTCTACAAGTTCCTGATTGATATCGTTAAATACAATTGTCGCACCCGCTTCGGCATAGGCTTTTGCAATCGCAAAACCGATACCGTAAGATGCACCGGTAATCAGCGCGGTCTTTCCCTCAAGGGAGAAATTTTTAGCAAAATCATTCATCGTACAACCTCCATTAAGTAATCCTTAAAAGTGAAACCGTACATATTTTCCAGTGGCTTCCTGCCTTTTATTATAATCCATCTGATTTTGGGAATCAAGGAAATAATAGGATTCTTTTCAGGTTTTGGCTTGATAAAGTTTTATATATGGTAGGGGGAAGAAATTTTCTTGCTCTTTTTGCCAGGATCGTTTATAATAGGACAAGAGCATTGCGTTATAGCAGGAAAGCAGGGAAGCATGTTTAAAAAATTTTACCCGGATGAAGCGGTGGAATCAGCGTGGGAGATTCCGTATGAAGAATTATATGGGCGCGGGGTGCGGGGGCTTTTGTTCGATATTGACAATACTTTAACCGGGCATGGCGCGGATGCGACGAGCCAGGTTCTTGCGCTGATGGAGCGCCTGAAAAAGATTGGGTTTCGCATAATGTTTCTGTCAAACAATGATGAGGAGCGGGTTTCTTGTTTTAACAAAGAGATTGGGGCGGGGTATATCTGCAAGGCGAAAAAGCCCTCGCCGAAAAATTATATCCGCGCGATGGAGCGCATGGGGACTGAGCCTTTAACCACGGTGTTTGTCGGCGACCAGCTTTTTACCGATATCTGGGGTGCAAAGCGCGCGGGGATTTACGCTTATCTCGTAAAGCCCCTGGCAAAACGGGAGGAAATACAGATTGTGCTGAAGCGGAAACTCGAGCGCATCGTGCTGTTTTTTTACCGGAGGGCATGCAGGAAGGCGGGGAAGGGCTGATGAAGAATAATATTGTACTGATAGGTTTTATGGGCAGCGGCAAAACCAGCGTGGGCGGGAAGCTTTCAAGGGCGTTACATTATAATTTCCTTGATACCGACCAGCTGCTAGAGGAAGAATTTGGCTGTACCATCGGGGAGTTCTTTGAAAAAGAGGGGGAAACAGAGTTTCGAAGGCGGGAAACCATGCTTTTAAGTGACCTCTTAGAGAAACTTACAAGAACGGTGCTCGCAACGGGGGGCGGGATGCCGCTTTTTTCAAGGAATGCGGAACTTTTGAGGGAGATTGGTACGGTTATTTATCTGAAAGCGTCTGAGGAGGAAACCATAAAAAGACTTTCGGGGGATACAACCAGACCGCTTTTGGCGGGGGGGGACTTAAAGGAGAGGGTGCATTGCCTGCTAAAGGAGCGCATGCCGCTCTACGGGGCGGCAGCCCATTACATGCTCGAAACGGACGGGAAGTCCTTTTATGAGATAATAAAGGAGATTGAACAGGTGGCATTAATCTGAGTGTGGAAGATAATAAAGCGCCGCCTGACAATACGTGACCGGAAGGAAAGGGGAAAAGAAAAATGAAAATTTTAGTGCTGAACGGGCCGAACCTTAATTTTCTTGGGGTGAGGGAAAAGGGAATTTATGGAAATAAGGATTATTCCTATCTGCTCCAGACACTGGAGGATAAGGCGAAGTCCCGCAATATTGAGCTGGAAGTTTTCCAGAGCAACAGTGAGGGGGAGCTGATTGACCGGATTCAGGATGCATACCGTGACAAGGTGGACGGCATTGTGATTAACCCGGGCGCTTATACGCATTATAGCTATGCAATACGCGACGCGCTGGTATCGCTTACCTGCCCGGTGATCGAGGTGCATATTTCCAATATCCATAAGAGGGAGGAATTCCGCCATACTTCCGTGATCGCCCCGGTTTGCACCGGTCAGATGGTCGGGCTTGGCATGCAGGGATACCTGCTTGCAATTGATGCATTAATCGGGATGCGCATTGACTGAGAGGGGTTTTGTATACGGACTTTTGGCGGGTTTCGCGCAGGAAGGACAAAATTCTGAAAAAAAATAGTTGAAAATTTCGGCAAAATCATATAGACTATGTGGTAGTTAATTTTAAGGAGGAATTTTTCATATGGTATCAGCAGGCGATTTTAGAAACGGCATTACACTGGAAATTGATAATGCAGTGTACCAGGTTATTGAGTTCCAGCATGTGAAGCCGGGGAAAGGTGCCGCGTTTGTAAGGACGAAATTAAAGGATATTAAGAACGGCGGTGTGATTGAGAAGACTTTCCGCCCGACGGAGAAGTACCCGCAGGCGCATATTGAGAGGACGGACATGCAGTACCTCTACAATGACGGTGATTTCTATAATTTTATGAATGTGGAAACATTTGACCAGATTGGGATGACCCAGGAGCAGGTTGGCGATACATTGAAGTTCGTGAAAGAGAACGAGATGGTGAAGATGCTTTCCCACCAGGGACAGGTATTTTCGATCGAGCCGCCGCTTTTTGTGGAGCTTGAGATCACGGAAACCGAGCCGGGATTTAAGGGTGATACGGCACAGGGGGCTACGAAGCCGGCGGTGGTGGAAACCGGCGCTACGGTTTATGTACCGCTGTTTGTAAACCAGGGGGACAAGATCCAGATCGATACAAGAACCGGGGAGTATATGAAGCGCGTATAAGAATTGGACGCTTTGGGTAGTTAAAAAATATGGAGGAGCCATCTGGCATAAAACAATCTGCCAGATGGCTCCTCCATATTTTACTGTTTTTTCTATATTTTTCTATATTTTCCCATATATTACCTTCAGTTCTTTTGTTCCATGGAAAGGGCAATCTTTTCCTCAACCGGTGCAATTTTTGCGTCGTCAATTGTAATATTAAGAAAGAGTTCAACTGCATATTTTGCCTGTGCAACAAGCATGGAGAGCCCGTCCGCCGTTTTTATCCCCTCTTTTTCTGCCTCAAGAAGAAAGCGCGTCTTTCTTGGGTTTGCGATAATATCGACCGCGGCGCTAAGATTTTTGTAGGGGGTAAGGTCAATCGGCGTGGCATCCACATCCGGGAACATGCCGACGGGGCTTGCATTAATGATAATATCTGCATCTGCGTGCATTGCGGCTGCCTGCGCGTAAGTGAGGACACCGTCCCCAGCCCTGTGTTTTACGGTTATCACTTCCCCGGCACCGCGCTCGGAAAGTGCCAGAAAAACCGGCTGTGCCACGCCGCCGTTCCCAAGCACGAGAACCTTTTTGTTTTTGACCGAAATCCCGTTTTTATCAAGCAGGTATAGAAAGCCATAGTAATCCGTATTGTAGCCGTACAGACTGCCATCCCGGTTTACTATGGTGTTTACTGCACCGATACGCTTTGCGAGCGGGTCAAGAAAAGACAGGTATGGGAGGACGCAGCGCTTGTATGGGACGGTCACATTGATTGCCCGAAAGTCTTTTTTCTCCATAAATACCGGGAATTCTTCCCCGGTTAACGGCAGCAGCTCATAATGGTAATCTGCAAATTCAGCATGGATTTGTTTTGAGTAGCTGTGCCCTAATTTCTCACCGATCAGTCCGTATTCCATAATCTCCTCCAGTTTCATTTGATTTTAAAGTTATTTCACAGTTTGACTTACACAAGTCTAGCATATTGCATTGTAAAATTCAAGTCAAAGGAAATTTCATATGATAGGTTAAAAACGGAGATCACCCGTATGCAAAAAAAGCGGCATATTCCCCGCGGACAAACATATATTTAGACAAGCACAACAGTTGGGGGGATGCCATGGAAACGGTACTGAAAATTTTGGCGGCAAATTTAAGGACAATCCTTAGAAAATTGGATGCAAAAAATATTTTTGAGATACGTTTGAGGGCGGAAAAGCCCCTGCTGCTTCACACCATGTCCGGGGAATACTTTGTGACCGGGGCGGGGCAGTGCTCGCGGCGGGCGGAGTCCGGCTATATTGTACGGAAAAATGAAATCTGTGAAACAATGGAATATATTAGCAATTATTCCCTATACGCGTTTGAGGAGGAAGTGCGGCAGGGATATATTACGCTGCCGGGCGGACACCGGGTAGGAATCTGCGGAAAGGCGGTAATTGAGGGCAGGCAGGTTCGGGGGATGAAATATATTACCTGCCTGAATATCAGGCTCGCCCACCCGGTTACTGGCTGTGCGGATGGGCTGATGCGCCATATTAAGGCGGGGGACGGGATACATAACACGCTGATTATTGCGCCGCCGGGCTGTGGCAAGACAACGATGCTGCGCGATGTGGTGCGGCAGCTCTCCGACGGGGGGAAGACTGTGGGCGTGGTGGACGAGCGCTCCGAGATTGCGGCGTGCAGTATGGGGATTCCGCAGTTTGATGTGGGGATGCGCACGGACGTGCTCGACTGCTGTCCCAAAGCGGAGGGGATGCTGCTTTTGATCCGCTCCATGGCTCCGGAAGTGATCGCGGTGGACGAGATTGGCAAGGAGGAGGATTTTTATGCTCTGCGGCATGCGGTGCATTGCGGCTGCAAGCTGTTAGCCACCGTGCACGGGGAAGAGTTGTCGGAATTAAGGGCAAAGCCCGGGCTTAAAGAAATTTGCGGCTCCGGGATTTTCGGGCGTTTCCTGATTCTTAGTAAGAAGGATGGGAAGATACGGATAAGGGAGGCGCTTGACGGGGAGGGGAGGCGTTTATGCTCTTGAAAATTGCCGGGAGTGCTGCCGTGCTTTTGGCTTGTGCGGGTTTTGGTTTTTTTGCGGCCTCCGAGGTGGAAAGGCGGGAGCAACAGTTAAGGTCACTTTACGCATCATTCCTCTTAATCCAGGGGGATATCCGCTACCGCAAAAGCAGCCTGCCCGAAGCTTTTTTGATGGCGGGCAGAAAACAGGGTGATTTCGCTGCTTTTTTTGATGCGGTTGCAAGGCGGCTCTACCGCTATGAGGACGGGAGTTTCGAGCAGGTGTTTTGTGAGGAACTTAGAAAATGTGCGAAAGAAAGCGCGCTAAAGAAGAAGGATATCGCACTTTTAGAACAGCTCTCCGGGATGTGCGGGCAGATGGATGGTGAGCTTACAATGGCGGCATTTGACTGGTATCTTGAACAGGCGGGGGAGGAAATTGATGTGCTTGCCCGGGAAAATGTGCAAAAGACAGCGCTTTTAAAGCGCATGGGGATTCTTGCCGGTATTTTTTTGCTGGTACTATTGCTGTAGGAAATGAGGTAGGATATGACCATTCAGTTAATATTTAAAATTGCGGCGGTCGGCATTTTAGTATCGGTACTCAACCAGATTTTAAAGCATTCCGGGCGGGAGGATCAGGCGTTTCTGGTTAGTCTTGCGGGGCTTTTGGTTGTCTTGTTCTGGATTGTGCCCTATATCGCGGAATTATTTGAAACAATACAGAAGCTTTTTTCGCTTTAGGAGGGGTTTGATGGTTAAGATTGCGCTGGCGGGGATTGTGGTGGTGCTCTGCGCCCTGCTGTTAAAGAATGAGAAAGCGGAGTATGCGGTTTTTATCAGTATGTCGGGCTGCCTGATGATTTTTTTATTCGGTATTTCAAAACTTGAAGTGATCCTTACGGCGATTGGGCGGCTTGAGGGATATCTCGGGGCGGGCAGTGAGTACCTGCCCATTTTGCTCAGGATTGTGGGAATTACCTACCTTGCTGAATTCGCGGCTGATCTGTGTCGGGACGCGGGGTTTTCCGCGGTGGCGGGGCAGGTGGAGCTGGCGGGAAAACTGACCATTATGGCGGTGAGCCTCCCTGTTATTATAGGGCTTCTTGAAGCGCTTGAAGGATTTTTGCCTTGATTTTTGTTTTGGGCGCGAAAGCTCTTTTAGGTTTGGCGTAAGCGGTTGGGAAGAAGGAGGGGGAGATGGGAGAGCGGAATTCGGAAAGAAGGGGATTATTAATATGCACTGCAGTATTATTTAGCTTCTGTCTGTTCTTCTTTATTTTTTATGGGAAGGAAATAATTGTAAATGGATCGCAGGCGGGGGAGGAATATGTTAAGGAGCTGATGGGAGGAGAGGAGTATGCGGCGCTTGAGCAAAGGGTACAACAGATTCTCCATGCGGAAAAATTCAGCCTGACCGACTATATCCGCGCAGTGCTTTCCGGGGAAACGGCATTTTCATTTTCGGATTTTGTAAGAACAGTGTCGCGTGGGATGGTGGGGCAGGTGGAGGGGCTTAGACGGGATTTTGTACAGTTGATTGCGCTGGTGCTTTTAACCTCGGTGTTTAACGGCTTTGCGAAAGCGTTTCGGGACGGGCAGGTGGCGGAGAGCGGTTATTATGTTTCCTACCTGCTTTTGTTTTCCATGCTGGCATCGGGTTATCTTTCGATGAGCGGCGTGGCGGAGGATACACTAAACACCCTGCTTGGGTTTATGAAGGTGCTAATCCCTGTTTTTTGCGGTACTATCGCATTTGCAACCGGGAGTATTACCTCGCAGTCCGCGGCAGCAGTGCTGTTTATGCTGCTTGCGGCAGTGGATTATTTTCTGGTTTCCATTCTGCTTCCGGTTATCCACATCTATATGATGACGGTTCTGGCAAACCACCTGGCTAAGGAAGAACCGCTCGGAAAAACAGCGCAGCTTTTGGCAAAGGGCGTGAGGTTTTTCTTAAAGTTTGCCCTTTCCATCGTGGCTGCCGCAAGCACATTGCTAGGACTGGTAACGCCCGCTATCGACGCGCTAAAGAGGGGGTCGGTCTTAAAGGTATCGCAGATGATCCCGGGGCTTGGGAATCTTTTCAGAGGGGTGGCGGAAACAGTTTTTGGCGCTGGGAATATTATTAAAAACGCAGTCGGTACGGGAGGAATGATCGTTGTTGTTTTAATCTGTATTATCCCGCTTGGCCGCGTGCTTCTTGCCAGTGTCTGCTACCGTGCGGGAGCCGCGGCGGTGGAGCCCGTGGCGGACCGGAGGATTGTGAATTGCCTGACTGATGCGGCGGAGGGCATCACAATGCTTTTTCAAACTCTCTTTGCAGGTGCAGTGCTCTTTCTGCTTATCTTCGCAGTACTCCTGCGCGCCACTTCATAAGAAGATAAGAAGGCGAGTTACAGGGCACTGCGGAACTAAAAAACAGCAGTGGCGTGTAAGGAGACGGGAAGAGGTTGCTGTAGCGGAGCGAAGGGAAGCTCTTCCGGGTAGGGGGCGAGTTACAGGGCACTGCGGAACTAAAAATAGGAGGTGGGGGATGTTAAGCGGGCTGTATGGCTGGATGAGGCAGATTATTGTATTCCTTCTGGTAACGGAACTCTTGACCCGGCTGGCAAACGAAAAATACCGCAAATATTTAAAACTTGCAGTGGGGCTTTGCCTGATGTTCTTAGTTGCCTCCCCGCTGTTAAAAAAATTCTCGGGGCTTGATTTTGCAAAGATGTTTCGGGAAGCGCAGCTAAGGATAGAGTTTATGCCGGAAAAAATCGAGGGGGAGGGAGCCTGGCGGGACGGGGTTCTTGCGGAATATGAAACAACCGTAAAAAAGCAGCTTGACGAATTGTTACAGGGACTTTCGCTCACCGTAAAAAAAGTGCAGTTCTGGCTTTCGGACGGAGTAATTGAGGGGATGAGTGTGTGGGTGGAAGAGGAAAAAGAAGAGGGCGGGACAGAAAAGGATATGGAAAAAATTTCCATAACAGAAATTATTATAAATCTCGATGGGGAAGATGGCGGGGAGCCGGATGGGGATTCCGTCGTGGAATTTGTGGCGCGGAAGCGGATTGCGGACTTCTATGATATGGATATAACGCATATAAATGTGATTAAGGAGGAGTAGCATGTTGCCGTGGAAAGAAAAGTTGAAAGCACTGCGCGCGGGGCTTGGAACGAGAAACCTTTGGCTTCTTCTGTTGGCCGCGGGGCTGTTTGCGCTCTCCATAGCGGCAGGGAGCGGTAAAAAAGAAAAGGAGGAGATGCCAGAACCGGTTAAGGAGCCGTCACAGGAAATAGCCGATAACAGCGTGGCGGAACTCGAGGGGCGGTTAAAAGAACTGCTTTCCCATATCAAGGGCGTGGGGAAGGCGGAAGTCATGATCACGCTTGCAGACCAGGGGGAAAGAATTGTGCTGAAAGACCAGAAAACAGGCACCCAGTCCCTCAATGAGGTGGACGGTGCGGGCGGCAGCAGGGTTAGCACCACTTCGGAAAAGGAGGAGGAAACAGTATATGAGAATAGTGAAATCCCTTTTGTGACAAAGGAATACACCGCACAGGTGGCAGGTGTGCTTATTGTCTGTGAGGGCGGCGCGGATAAAAACATTGTGATGGACATTGTTTCTGCAGCGGAAGCACTATTTAATGTGCCGGCGCATAGGATTGTGGTATTGGAAATGAAATAGGTTTAGAAAGGGGACTACATAATGAAAGCGATATTTAAGAAGAATCAGATTATCATCACGGCTCTTGCCATCATGATTGCGGTGGTAGGATATCTGAATTTTGCAAAAGATGCCGAGAAAGAGGAGGAGAATGAAGCGAAGCTGACAGCGGGTAATTCCTACACGGACAGCGAGGATTACGGTGATTTGTCGGCGGAAGACCTGGGGGAAGACACCTATTTTACCTACCAGATGTCGGATAATGGGGAGATGGTACTAAAGGAAAACCGGGTGGCAGCAGAAAAGACGGACGGGAGCGACGAGGTGGACAGTAACAGTGTATCCGACCAGAAAGATGTAGAAAAAGATGGGAAGGATAAGGAAGATTCAAAAGATAGCAGTGCGGATAAAGGGGAAACAGGGAAAGAGGAGAGCAAGGATGTAGATAAGGAAACCGGTGGCAAAACGGGTGATGGAGAGAAAGAGGAAGGGGATAAGAAAACGGAGGATGGGGAAAGCACTCAGACGGATGGCGGCGAAGTGCCGGGCGAAGCGGTTTTTACAAGCGTAACCATCGAAAACGGCTTTTTTTCCAATGCAAAGCTAACCAGGGAGCAGATGAGGGCAAAAAATAAGGAACTCCTGATGTCCGTAGTTTCGGACAGCGCTGTGGCGGACGAACTCAAACAGCAGGCGATTGATGAGATCATTGCGTTGACTGCGCGCGCTGAATGTGAAAATGCAGCGGAGATCCTGCTAGAAGCAAAAGGCTACAGCGGGGTTGTTGTCACGCTTTTGGAGAGTGAAGTTGATGTGGTGGTAAATGCCGAGAGCATCACAGAACAGCAAATAGCGCAGATCGAGGACATCGTAAGCCGGAAAACCGGAATCGGCGCAGACGGAATAGTAATCACCACCGTAATCATGGAAGAATAACAAAATAAAATATGTTAAATCGAAATTTCCATTAGAAATTCCGTAGGGAAGTTTCCATTTGAAATTTCCATTTGAAATTTCTGAAGGGAAATTTCCATTTGAAATTTCCCTTTACATTCCCAATGCTTCTTTGGTATAATAAAGAAAAGAATGGATATGACTTTGTAAAACGCCATGTTTTGGAGGAACCAAAGTAGCAGGAGGTAATAAAATGAGCAAGGAAAACGAGAATCAGAACGGATATACAATGGAAACGGAAAGCCAGATCGGCGAGGTAAAGATTGCGGACGATGTGGTTGCGACCATCGCGGGGCTTGCGACAACCGAGGTGGAAGGTGTGGCTTCCATGCAGGGGAACCTGACAAATGAGATAGTGGGAAAACTCGGGGTGAAGAATCTGTCAAAAGGTGTCAAAATTGAGCTGATGCGCGGGAAGGTACATGCGGAACTTTCGGTGATTATGCGCTATGGCTACAGCATCCCAAAGACCTGCAACGCGATCCAGGACCGCGTTAAGACAGCGATTGAAAATATGACGGGGCTTGATGTGGAAAGTGTCAATATCCGGATTGTCGGCGTGGAAACGGAGAAGAGCAAGTAACGAAAGGGAAGGGCATGGTAAGGAAATGACCAGACGGGAAATCAGGGAACATGTATTTGTACTTTTGTTCCAGGGGGAATTTTACGACGCGGCGGAAGTGGAAGCACAGAACGGGCTTTATTTTGAAAACTTTGTGGAAAGCGCCTCCGAGGAAGAGATTGAATATATTGTGGGGCGCTTTGCGCGCGTGAGGGAAAACTATGGGACGATCGATGCACTTCTTGCTGAGGCGACCAGCGGATGGAAATTAAGCCGCATGGGGAAGGTGGAGCTTTCCCTGCTGCGGCTCGCGGTATTTGAGATGAATTGCGATGAGGAAATCCCGGGGAAAGTGGCGATCAACGAGGCGGTTGAGCTCGCAAAAAAATTTGGCGGGGATGCCTCCTATGGTTTTGTCAACGGTGTGTTGGCAAAACTTGCGCGGGAATGAAGTGACGGCAGATGGGGGAATTTGGCACATTGTCACAAAAAGAAGCTTATACCGTGTCACAGGTGACCGGTTACATTAAAAATATATTTGAAAAAGATATGCTCCTGAACCGGGTTTCAATCAAGGGTGAGGTTTCGAACTGCAAGTATCATACCTCGGGGCATATCTATTTTACGTTAAAGGATGGGACAAGCCAGATCGCCTGCGTTATGTTTGCGGGCGCGCGTGCGGGGCTTACTTTCAGAATGCGCGAGGGGGATGGGGTTATTGCGTCGGGGAGTATCAGGGTCTTTGAGAGGGATGGGAAATATCAGCTCTACGCCCAAAAGATAGTGCTTGACGGAGTAGGCCAGCTCTACGAGCGCCTTGAGAAGATGAAAGTGAAATTGCGGGATGCGGGGTACTTTGATGCGGAGCACAAAAAACCGCTCCCGCCCTTCCCTAAGAAAATCGGGGTTGTAACTGCGGGTACGGGGGCGGCATTGCAGGATATCTGCAATATCGCAAGGCGGCGCAATCCTTATATACAGCTCTATCTGGCTGCGGCTAAAGTGCAGGGGTTCGGAGCTGCGGAATCGGTTGTAAGGGGGATTAAAAAGCTTGACCGGTACGGCGTTGACCTGATTATCGTGGCGCGGGGGGGAGGCTCGATCGAAGATCTGTGGGCGTTTAACGAGGAGATAGTGGTGCGCGCCGTCTATGCCTGCGTGGCACCGGTAGTTTCCGGGGTCGGGCACGAAACCGATATAACGCTTGTGGATTATGTGGCGGATCTGCGCGCTCCCACTCCGTCGGCGGCTGCCGAGCTGGCAGTCTATGAGATTGCGGCGCTCGATAATTTTCTTGCCTCCTGCCATGAAAGACTGGCGCGGGCAATGTCTGGCGCGGTGCAGGGATACCGGGAAGCAGTCGGGGAAAGGGCAAAAAGGCTTGCCCTTGAAAACCCGGCAAGGGGGCTGGCGCAAAAGAAAGAAGGGCTGAATAGCAGAAAAGAGCGCCTGGAGCGCCGGATGGAAGAGATTGTAAAATGGGAGCGGGCACGTCTTTTTAATGTGGCGGATCGGCTTAGAAAAGGTATTTTGACTGCGGTTGACAAAAAGCGTGAGCGACTTAAAATTGCGGCGGCAAGACTTGAGGGAGTATCACCCCTTGCCCGGTTTGCACAGGGTTATTCCTACGTTTCGTCGGACGGGAAGGGAGTGGTATCCGTAAAGGATGTAAAAAAAGGCGGGGAATTGATTGTAACCGTGCGGGATGGTGATATCTTAGCAAAGGTAACAGGAACAAAACCGGTGCAAAAAGAAAAAAAAGAGGGCGGGAAAGAAAGGCAGGAGGTTACTGATGGCGGGAAGGAAGAAGCAGGAAAGCGCTGCGGAAGCGGCACCAAAACAGCAGACACTTGAGGAGGCGTTTGCGGAACTTGATACGGTGATGGGTGAATTGGAAAAAGGAGATATCAGCCTTGAAGCTTCCTTTGCACTCTACCAGAGGGGGATGCAGCTTGTCAAACAGTGCAACGATTCCATTGACCGGGTGGAGAAACAGTTGATCCTGCTTGAGGAAGAGGGCGTGTAGGCAGAATGCAAGCCCCGTCTGAAATGCGGGAACAGGGGGAATTAATGAGTTTCCTTTAATATTGGTTATAAAATGTAAAAAATTGGTAATTATACCATGGACAGAGAAAATATGGAAATAAGCTCCGGGCAAGGAGGAATGGAACGGATGGATGAAAAGGGGAATATGAAAACCGCCCCGGTGGATGGGATTGGACAGAGTTTGAAAAATAAGGCGGAAAATATAAATGGGCTGTTAGCAGGGTTTCTCCCAAAGGAGGGGGGTGAGCAGGCCACGGTGATCTCCTCGGTGAATTACAGTGTGAATGCGGGGGGCAAGCGCCTGCGTCCGATTTTATTGATAGAAACAAATATTTTGTGCGGTGGCGGCGGAATGGAAGACCCGCTGGTAGCAGCGTTTGCGGCAGCGATTGAGATGATCCACACCTACTCGCTGATACATGATGACCTCCCGGCAATGGATAATGACATGTACCGCAGGGGAAAGCTTACAACCCATGCAAAGTACGGCGAGGCAATGGGAATTCTCGCGGGGGATGCGCTGTTAAATCTCGCCTTTGAAACAGCATCGTCGGCGCTGGCAAAGGAGGGGGAACCCAAAAGGGTGTTAGCGGGCGCGAAGGCACTTTCCATATTGTCAGTAAAGTCGGGACTGTGGGGGATGCTTGGCGGGCAGTCCGTGGATGTGGAAAAGACGGGGCAGTCCCTTAAAGAAGGAACACTTGATTTTATTTACCGCCTAAAGACAGGGGCGCTGCTTGAGGCTGCTGTTATGGTCGGCGGGGTGTTAGCGGGTATTAAGGAGGAGGAAGTTAAACTGCTTGAAAATATGGGCGGGGCAATCGGAATGGCATTCCAGATACAGGATGATATCCTGGATGTCACTGGAAATGACGAAGTCCTTGGAAAGCCCACACACAGCGATGAGAAAAATAATAAGACTACTTATGTGACCATGCATTCGGTGGAGGAAGCAAAAGAAGCGGTAAAGCAGCTTACGGGGGAGGCAGTGCGGATTTTGCTAAAGTTTGATAAGAAGAGGGGGAGGGATGCAAATTTTTTGATTGGATTGGTGGAATTGCTGTCGGAGCGGGAAAGCTGACCGATGGATTGAGAGGCAAAAATGCGTACCTTTGAAAAAATAAAAAAAGCGAATGATATAAGGAATCTGCGCCCTTCCGAGTACGAGGCATTAGCGGGGCAGATACGGGAATTTCTGATAGCGCATGTCAGCAGGACCGGCGGGCATCTGGCATCAAATCTCGGTGTGGTCGAGCTTACGATGGCGCTTCATTTGTTCCTTGATTTCCCAAAGGATAAACTGATCTGGGATGTCGGGCACCAGTGCTATGTGCACAAGATTCTGACAGGGCGGGCACAGGGGTTTGACAAGCTGCGCCAGTACGGCGGGATGAGCGGTTTCCCAAAGCGGCGCGAGAGCAATACCGACCTGTTTGATTCCGGGCACAGTTCCAACTCGATCTCCGAAGCCTGCGGGCTTGTGCGGGCAAGGGAGTTAAGCGGCGGCAGGGAGAAGATTGTCGCGGTGATCGGGGACGGGGCGATGACGGGCGGGCTCGCATATGAGGGGTTAAACAATGCCGGTCAGCTAAAGAGCAACCTGATCCTTGTCCTGAATGATAATGAAATGTCCATCGCGAAAAATGTCGGCGGTATGGCAAGTTATCTGGGAAAAATCCGCACAAGCACGCGCTATGAGGACTTGAAAGATGATGTGGCAAACACGCTTGAAAAGATTCCGTGTTTTGGTGAGAAACTGGTGCGCCAGATCAGACGATCCAAAGCGTCCCTAAAACAGCTTATGATCCCGGGCATGATTTTTGAGGAGATGAACATCACCTATGTGGGTCCCATTGACGGGCATAATATCCAACAGATGTACGAGGCATTTTTAGCCGCATCAAGAAAGAACGGCACGGTGCTTGTGCATGTTATAACAAAGAAGGGCAAGGGCTATGAGTGCGCAGAACATGACCCGGGGCAATTCCACGGCGTGGATGCATTTGATGTGGAAACGGGGAAGAGTTTAAAGGAAAAGCAGGGCGACACCTACACGGACGTATTTGCCAACACGATGAACGAACTTGCCGTAAAGTACCGCAATTTGGTAGCGATCACGGCGGCGATGCCGGACGGTACGGGGCTTGCAGAGTTTAAGGCAAAGTACCCGAAACGTTTCTTTGATGTGGGGATTGCGGAGGAACATGCCGTAAGTTTTGCAGCAGGGCTTGCAGCGGGTGGCTACCACCCGGTGTTCGCAGTGTATTCCACCTTCCTGCAAAGAGCTTACGACCAGATACTGCACGATGTCTGCTTAAACCATTTTGCGGTAACATTTGCGGTAGACCGGGCGGGGATTGTAGGGAGTGACGGGGAAACACACCAGGGGATTTTTGATATTTCCTACCTGACACATATCCCGGGGCTTGTGGTTATGGCACCGAAAAATGCGGTGGAATTAAAGGATATGCTGGAATTTTGTATGACCTGCCCGGAGCCCACTGCCATCCGCTATCCAAGGGGGGAGGCATTTAAAGAGCTGACTGATTTTCGGGCTCCGATCCGCTTCGGGGAGTGCGAGTGGATCAGGCGGGAAGGGGAGGTACTTTTTCTTGCGGCGGGAAGTATGGTTAAGGAGGCGGAGGAGGCAGCTCGTATTTTGGATGCGCAGGGAATACATGTGGCGCTTGTCAACTTGCGTTTCCTCTCCCCGCTCGATGCCCGGATGTTAAAGGATGCGCTTTCCTACCCGATGGTGGTCACCCTGGAGGAAAATGTTATGAGAGGCGGTCTGGGGGAGGAAGTGGCGGGAAAACTTTTAGCGGGGGGCTATGGCGGCAGATTTTTGCCGGTTGCTTTGCCAAACCGATTTATAGAGCACGGGACGCAGGCGGAATTAAGAAAAGCCTGTGGGCTTGATGCAGAAAGCATCGCAAAACTCGTGCGGGAAACCATGGCGGGGGCGGACATGATTTAGCCTTTTAAAACGCGGGGGAAGCGTCAGTGCGATATGGAGGAAAGGAGCGGGCGGGGCAATGGATTTTGTGGTTACACAGGAAGCTTCTGGGCGGGAGAAAGAGCCGAACGAGGCGGGGAGAAAAAAGCAGGATAAAGAACGGCTTGATTTACTACTTTTAAGGCATGCGCTCGCTGAGTCGAGGGAGAAGGCGAAAGCGCTTATTATGGCGGGCAATGTTTTTGTGGACGGCATTCAAAGAGATAAGGCGGGGGCAATGTTTCCCGTTACGGCGCAGGTTGAGCTGCGCGGCGCTTTGATGAGATATGTAAGCCGCGGCGGCTTAAAGCTTGAGAAGGCGGTGGAAGCATATGGGCTTGACTTTGACGGGATGGTCTGCATGGATGTGGGATCATCGACTGGAGGGTTTACCGATTGTATGCTGCAAAACGGTGCGGCAAAGGTTTTTGCAGTTGACGTTGGGACGAACCAGTTAGCCTTAAAGCTGCGGCAAGATGCGCGGGTGGTTTCAATGGAACAGACCAATATCCGCTATTTAACCCCGGATAAATTCGGGGAGCCAGTGGATTTTGTTTCGATAGATGTCGCTTTTATTTCCCTGACACTGGTGCTTTTTCCGGTGTTTATGCTTATGAAGGACGGGGCGGAGCTTGTCTGTCTGATTAAGCCGCAGTTTGAGGCAGGGAGGGAGAAAGTCGGGAAGAAAGGTGTTGTGAGGGAGCCTAGGATTCATGCCGGGGTGATTGAAAAGGTGGCGGATTTTGCCGCGGGACTCGGCTTTGAACTTTTGCATCTCACATTTTCGCCGGTGCGGGAACCGGAGGGCAATATTGAATACCTGCTGCACGCAAAAAAGCGCGTGGACTTTTCTGGGAATGCTAAAGAATCTGACAGGAAGGACTTAAAGATGCTGCTCGCCCAGGTTGGGCGTGTGGTTGATGAGGCACACAGGGCATTTCGGGCGTAGTTAGGAAAAGATTGCGGGAAGATATTTTTGATACGGGGACAGTATATGGAACGATTTTGTATTATCACAAACCGCGAAAAAGATGGGAGCATGGAGGTGACAAACCGCATTGCAGCCTTCCTTGAAAACCGCGGGGGTAAGATTTATCTGGCTGGGGAGGAATACCGCGGGGGCGGTGCGCGCTACACCAGGGCGGAGGATATCCCGGAGGATACTCAGTGCGCGCTTGTGCTTGGAGGCGACGGGACGATCTTGCAGGCGGCGCATGACCTTGCCGCAAGGCAAATCCCTATCTTTGGGATTAATCTGGGGACACTTGGGTTTCTTGCGGAAACCGAGGTGGCGGAACTTGACGCGGCGCTGTCGAAACTGCTTTCGGGTGAATATACCGTAAAGGAGCAGATGATGCTGGCAGTCACAGTGCATGCGGAGGGGAGAAGGAGTGCACTGCCGGATGCACTCAACGACCTTGTGGTTACAAGAAGCGGATTTTCCCGGGTGATTGGGGCGGGGGTGTACATAAACGGGGAGCTGGTAAGTGATTTCAGGGGGGACGGCGTGATTGTGGCAACTCCGACCGGCTCAACAGGGTACAGCCTTTCGGCGGGCGGCCCCATAGTTGCGCCCGCTGCCGGGGCGATGGTCATTACACCGGTCTGTCCGCATTCCCTGAACGCGCGCAGTATTGTGGTGTCAGACTTGGATGAAGTGACGATAAAAGTGCGCCAGAGCAAGAAAACACAGGAGGAGGAAGCCATCGCGACGGTGGATGGCGGCGCGTCGGCAAAACTTAGGGCGGGGGATTATATCAAGGTGCGCCGCGCGGGATGTATGGTTAAATTGGTGAGGCTTTCGGGCAGAAGTTTTTATCAGGTGCTGCGGGCAAAGCTTAATGGGGTTTAGAAGGAATGTGAAGGAGATTTCCCGGATGGGAATTTTCTGATATGGCTTAGATGGAAAAATATGGGAACATGGCGCACGGGCGCTTTGGAAAGAGGGAAAATGAAGTTAAGCAGGCAGAGCAAGATTATTGAACTTATTGCGGAACATGAGGTGGAAACGCAGGAAGAATTAGCGGAGTTATTGCTTGCGGCGGGCTATCCCGTGACGCAGGCGACCATATCAAGGGATATCCGTGAGCTGAAACTGACCAAGGTGGCGGCGGGTGAAGGAAAGCATAAATATACTATCTTGCAGCCGCAGGAAAATCTGCTGGCTGAAAAATATGTGCGCATCCTAAGGGACGGGCTGGTTTCGATGGATACCGCGCAGAATATCCTTGTGGTAAAGACTGTTTCCGGGATGGCGATGGCGGTTGCCGCTGCAATCGATGCGGTTCATATCGAGGGGATTGTCGGCTGCATAGCAGGTGATGATACGGTTATGTGCGCCGTAAGGTACGCGCAGGATACTCCGCGGGTGATGGATAAGATTTCAAAGCTTGTAAATGCAGGTTAAACTTAGGGCTTGCAACGGGGAAGCGACTGTGCTAAAATTGGTGGATGAAAAATATTCTGTAAGAAAAATAAAGGAGAATCAATATGTCGGGACATTCAAAATTTGCAAATATCAAGCATAAGAAGGAAAAGAACGATGCGGCAAAGGGGAAAATTTTTACAAGGCTCGGCCGTGAAATCGCTGTTGCGGTCAAGGAGGGCGGACCGGATGTAAACAATAACAGCAAGCTTAAAGATATTGTGGCAAAGGCGAAATCGAACAATATGCCGAACGAAACAATTGAGCGCAGTATTAAGAAGGCGGCGGGGGATGCGGGCAATGTCAATTATGAGTTTGTTTCCTATGAGGGGTACGGACCGAGCGGCACTGCGATTATTGTTGAGGCGCTGACGGACAACAAGAACCGCACGGCGGCAAATGTGCGCAATGCCTTTACAAAGGGCGGCGGCAATGTGGGCACCCAGGGATGTGTATCGTTTATGTTTGATACCAAGGGGCAGATCATTATTGATAAAGAAGAGTGTGCACAGGATGCGGACGAGCTGATGATGATTGCACTGGATGCCGGCGCGGATGATTTTAACGAGGAGGAGGACAGTTTCGAGGTTCTTACATCGGAGGATACCTTCTCGGCGGTGCGCGAGGCACTTGAAGCCGCAGGTGTTGCAATGCTCGAGGCGGAAGTCACCATGCTCCCACAGACCTATGTGACACTGACCGACGATAACGATATCAAGATGATGAGGCGCACCCTCGACCTGCTTGACGAGGACGATGATGTGCAGAATGTGTACCACAACTGGGATATGCCGGAGGAAGAGTAGGAATACTTTTTTGGGATGATTGCGGGGGATGGGATTACCGGATTGTCAGATAAAGGCTGATGGGGTGAATATGAATGGATAAAATAAGCGCTGTGGAAAAGTGGAAAAAAAGTAAGAATAAAAGCGGGAAAAGAAGCATTTTGGAAAAGTGTAAAATATTTTAGATTATCATTCACAAATTGTTAACAATTTTGCCACAGGGAAGTCACAAAAGCGGGGTATTATAAAAACATCAGAGGAACAGATAACAATTGCTTACATCTAAGTTTTGGACTTTTTTTCATAAATACTACCCCCTCAGAAAAGGCAGCCAGTATGGCTGCCTTTTCACTTTATGGGGAAAGTGCGAAATATAGGGTGGGATTTTTATGGTAAACGGATGGGCTTTGTGATATACTGTGGGAAATCCGGTGGGAAGTGTATTGGGAGAAAGGAGTTTTAAAGTGTGAGGAGGGTTTTTGTAGTTATTTTTTCATGTGTGTTTTAGGGAGGGGAAATTATGGAATTATTTTTGAAAAATATTGGGAAAATCGGGGAAGCTTCTCTTGTGATTGATGGTATCACGGTGATTGCCGGGGAGAACAATACGGGAAAAAGTACGGTTGGACGTGCACTTTTTGCTGTGTTTAACAGCTTTTGTGACAGTGAGATTCAGGTCCGACAGGCTCGTATTAAGAGTATCGCGGGATTAATCGAGAGAAGGCGCATCGGATGGGATTTGGAATATTCGGGGGCTGGCAGAATGCTTGCACCAAAGTTTGTATATCAGATGGATAAGTATAAAAGTAATCCGGATTTAATCAGGAATGAACTGGTTCGCACATTTTCCGAAGAGGAAATAGAAAAGATTTCTTCCGAAAAATACTTTGATGATCTCGTTCGGTTCATTATCGAACGATTGAATATTCCCGGGGAAAAAATTTTTCAGGTGGTTCTGGAAAACAGGCTGGTGTCGGAATTTGATAACCAGATAAATAATATTTTTTTGCCTGGAGGCGGGCAGATCAGACTTAGAACTGATGTGGGGGAGCTTTCGGTTGATATTGTAGATCATAAAGTGGCAGCGATTTCAGACCCGGACAATATCCGGTTTTACAATGAGGCTGTTTATATTGATGATCCTTTGGTGCTAGATGAATTAAATCTTTATCAGGGCAGGTTTTCCGGGAATCATCGTTCCCATCTGTTGGAAAATTTAAGGAAGAGTGATGAGGAGGAAATCAATCCGGCGGACAAAGCGATTGCAGCCCAGAAGCTTGAAAAAATTAACAGGATAATATCCTCTGTCTGTGAAGGAGCCATTGTTTTGGATCAGCGGCTGCATTATGGCTATCGCAAAGCGGGCAGCGACAAGGTGTTAAGCATAAGAAATCTATCCATGGGATTAAAGACCTTTGTTATTTTGAAAAGATTGCTTGCCTGCGGGCGGATCGGGGAAAAGAGCATGGTAATTTTGGATGAGCCCGAGATACATCTTCACCCAAAATGGCAGCTTTTGTTTGCTGAATTGATAATACTTTTGCATAGGGAATTCCATATGGATATTTTGCTTAACACCCACAGCCCATATTTTCTTAATGCAATCGAAGTCTATGCTGCCAGATACGATGTGGCAAAGCAGTGCAGGTATTATATGGCATCCATGCGCCAGGACGTGGCAGCTTTTGAGAATGTGACGGATCATATCGAACTGATTTACAGTAAACTTGCAAGTCCGCTGCAGGAACTTGAAAATGAGAGGTACAGAAATGCTTGATTTTGATAAATATCCGATTTTTTGCCAGAATCGGGGAAGGTTAAGGGAACTGTCGAGGGATGGCAGCGGTGCGGAGGATTGCTACGTGACAGAATCGGGGATTGAGGCGGTCGATTTTGATGGTGTAAAAAGAGCATATACAAGAGAACTCGGATTGTCGGATGAATCGGCTGCTTCTGTAGATGCACTGATTTTTCATGGGGGCAGGGTGGTATTTATTGAATTTAAAAACGGGAAAGTGGTTAATCGCGATATAAAAAGTAAAATCCGTGACAGCCTGTTAATTTTCTGCGATATTGTATCAAAAAGTATTTCTGATACCCGGAGGGAAGCAGATTTTGTCCTTGTATATAATTTTGATAAAAATCCCCTGCCGAACCAGCTTACAGGAGTGATGGTGCAGGAATCTCCTTCAAGGGAAGAGATTGCAAAATATTTTTTGAAAAAGGGCGGGAGTGAACTGATAAGATTTGATTTGGAAAAATATAAGAGTTTATATTTCAGGGAGATACATACTTATACAAAAGAGGAATTTGAAGGATATCTGGATAAAAAAGTGCGTCAGTAGAATAGGACGGGGAATAGCAAACCCTGCTGGAAATATAATGTAATTGACCGGCGGGTATAACGGGACTGGGGAAAGCAGCCGATATTATTATGGATGTATCTTCCGGTTTTGTTTTTTGCGGCTGTAAAAGATTTATCATTCGCAGATGGCGGGAATGAGTTTTCAGAAAAATTATAAGGAAAGTGCATAAAATTTACGAAAAATAGGGGAAGAAAAATAGAAAAATGACACAGTTTTGTCAAAGGAATCCAGTAGAATGGTGCAATAAGGAATTGATGGTATTGCTGTGATGTAAGGAAGTGTACAGGAAGGCAAATTACATAGGAAAGTGTTTTTGAAATGGAGGAAAATGTTATGAAGCTAAGAAAAAAGATTGCGGCTGCGCTGGCCTTGGCTTTAGTTTTGCAGGGCGCGCCGGGGATGGCACCGAAAACCCCGCAGATTGAGATTACGGACATTGCTCCGGATGAAGTGGGGGATGTAGGCGGCATACAGCGGGAAATTGAGATGTCGCAGCCGGGCAGTGACGGGATTGTAAAGGCATATGCGGCGGAAGGAGATACACCAACGTCTACACCGACCCCAACTACTTCGCCGACACCGACCGGGACGGACGGGGCGACAACCCCTACCCCGCCTATTAATGTGACTGATTTGAATAATCTCAAGTTTTTCTTTATCAACGGTCCGGATAATTATGAACAGCCGGATTTGATAGAGATGGAGAAGGGGACGGATAAACAAAACGTCTATATTGGATCAAGTTTAGGGTATATCACATCCGATATGAAGATCACGAAATGGGAAACTTCGGAGGATCAGATTATTTCTGTAAAACAGGCAGGTGATCCGGGTGATCCGGGTGATCCGGGTAATCCGGAAAAACCGGATGCTTATAATCTTGCCCTGGAAGTTAGTGCAAACCGGATCGGAACCGCTTCCCTGCGTGTGGAGATCACTGTTACTGTGGGGGAAGAAACCCGTTTCTACTATGCTTCCACCCAGATACAGGTGCCGCTTGAGCTGATTACCGGGAAGGAAGCAGATAAGATTAATGCGCCGGTAAAGTCGGATAAAGATACGGAAAATAAAGGAGATAGCTTAAATAATCAGTATGGTATGATCACAAAGGTGACAGCGGATGAAACCGAGGAGAAAAAATCGATACAGCTTACCACTCCCGGGGATGATGAAAGATATTCCCATTATTTGCCAATGTTCCACTTTGTAAAATATCAGGATAATGTAAACAGTTTTACTCCGGAAAACGGAAACGGCAATAACTTGTTGAAACTTGATAATCCAGAATTTTTGCCCTATGCCATTGATCTTGGAAAGACAGACCCGGATGTGGTGAGCGTGGACGATTTCGGTTATATTACCGCGGTGGGTGCTGGTACAACCGAGGTGACTTACAAGACACTGGACGGAAAACAGTCGAAAACGATTACCGTTATTGTTGCGCCGAGGGTAAAAAATAGAGAGGGAAAGTTTGCGGATTATGTCGAGTGGGCACTGCCGGTCGGAACGAATTCCATCACGCTTGAAACCAACGCGAAGATCGCGGATAATTTAAGGTGGACACTGCGCCTTAAAAATTCTACAACCGCGGATACCGTAAAGCTTGAGGATAACCCGTATATGAAGGTCGGAATCAGCAAGAACGACGGTGTGCTGACCTTATCGGAGATGAAGGCGGGCGTTTATTATCTGGTTGGATCACAGAAAGCATATGAAGAAAATAACAGCCATGTAAAGAAAGTATTTATTAAGCTTGTTGTACCAATCGGTATCCAGGAGCGCGAATTAATAATGAATGTTAAGGATACCTACGACGTTTTGCTGAATGCAAATATCCTTGACAAATATCTTTTTGAAGGCAAAATTGTAGATGATGTACAATTTGAAACGGGAAAAGACCCGATTATTACAAATAACGGGGTTGGCGAACTTGTAGTGGACTATACCAGCGGAATTCTGACAGCTAAACGGGAGGGCAAGGCGTGGTTGATTTTGCGGTATAAAGGTGCGGAGAATCCCGATAAAGATATTTTCGGGGATTCGGTAAAGCCGGGGGAGAGTATTAATATTGGTGGTCAAAATGTAGTTATGTATAAGGATACGTACTATATCCCTATCACGGTTATCGACGATATTGCACTTAACATCACAAGTGTGGAGATGGCGGTGGGAAGTACCCTGCATCTGCGCGCCATCACGTCAAACGGGAGTGTGCCACTGATATGGCGTACCCTTGATATGTCGGGCAAGGAGAGCGATGATATTATTACGGTCGATGAGGATGGTCTTGTAACCGCGCTGAAAGAGGGTACTGCGAAAGTGGAAGTTTCGCAGACCATCTACGGGGTTACAAAGACGGCAACCTGTACGATCCGGGTTGTGGGAGCGATCACGAAGATTGAACTTGATCCTTCCTCAAAAACCATCGGGATCGGCGACCTGCTTACCATCAATGCAAAAATAACACCGAATATTAACAGTGCGTCCTTAAAGTGGATTACATCGGATGCGAAGATTGTTTCCCTGGAGCAGCAGGGTGACCTTTCCACCACTGTAAAAGGTCAGAGCGAGGGTGTTGCGGTAATCACTGCGATCAACCAGGAGAACGTGGTTGTCGGCTCCTGTATGGTTACGGTAAAGGGTGACCATTCGATCAAGAAGATCACCCTGTCACAGACTAATGTGACCACTTCCCTGGCGGAAAAGACCCTGGTACTCTACGCTACAATCACTCCTCCGGATGCGGAGAATGAGCCGATTGTCTGGAGCTCTTCTGACCCGTCCATCGCGACAGTGGATCAGAAGGGTCTGGTGACACTGCGCAAGGCAGGCACGGTGACCATTATCTGTACTGCAAGGAATGACAGCACGATTGCCGCAAGCTGCCGTGTTACAATTACACAGAACGTAACGGGGATTAAGCTTGACCAGTCAAATGTTACGATGAATGTGGGCGAAACTTTCCGACTGACTTATGTAATCGCTCCGGTGAATGCATCGAATCCGGCAGTGACCTGGACAACAACAAACAAATCGGTTGCGACGGTTGATAAGAACGGTCTTGTATCTGCCAAGGGTGTGGGGCAGACAGCAATTATTTTAAAGACGAACGAGGGCGGCTATATGGCGACCTGCCTGATCAATGTCAACCGTGTGGCAACGGCGGTCAAGCTGGATGCGACCTCGATTGTATTAAATGTGGGCGATTATTATAATTTTGAAACAACCATCACCCCTGCGGACAGCACGGATAAAACCCTGACCTGGGAGATTTCTGACAAGGGTGTTGTCGCGGTCAGCAACCGCGGGAAGGTCATTGCGAAAAAAGTCGGTGTTTCCGTGGTTATGGCAAAAACAAAGAGCGGCTCGACGGCTTACTGTACCGTAACCGTGCAGCAGGGTGTAACCGGCTTGAAACTGGATGAACATGAAGAGGAAATATATATTGGGGACGAGTGGGAACTTACCGCCACGGTATCGCCGAAAAACGCGACAAACCAGGATGTAAAATGGACTTCATCGGATAAAAGTGTAGCATCCGTTGACAAGGAAGGACGTGTCGTAGGTCTTAAAGAAGGGCTTACGATTATCACCTGCACAACGGTGGACGGCGGTTATGTTGATTACTGTGCAATCCAGGTTAAACCGAATATTGTTGACTCGGAAGACCTTACGATCAACCCGGAATCCTGCCAGGTGGGTGTTGGAAAGACGTTGAAGCTCACACCTGTATTCACCCCTGCGGAAACGACAAACCAGGCAGTGGAGTGGAGTTCGAGCAATGAGGCAATAGTAACTGTAGATGAAAAAGGTAAGATTAAGGGTATTTCCGTGGGCGAGGCAGTAATTACCTGTACGGCGTTAGATGACGGCGGGGCGGTCGGCTACTGCGAAGTGGAAGTTTGCGAGCAGATTAAGGAGATTGCGTTAGATAACAGCTACCTGAATATGGTGGTCGGCGATGTGAGGACGATTGTGCCTACCGTGCGGCCGGAAAATGCAACCTACGGTGTTGTGTGGGAATCCCTGAACCCTGAAATCGCGGTGGTGGATAAACAGACGGGGAAGGTAACTGCACTGAAAGCCGGGGATACGCAGATTAAGGCGATTGCGGAAGACGAGAGTGGTGTTGAGGCTATTTGCGTTGTCCATGTGCGCAACCCTGTCCCGGTTACAAATATAGCAGTTTCCGAGTCGGAGATTGTTATGATACCGGGCGAGAGCAGGACAGTAGGATTTACGATCCTTCCATCCGATTTTACGGATGCATATATCTGGTCGAGCGATAACCCTGTTGTGGCAAGCGTTGACCTGCTTTCGGGCATGATTACGGCGAATGCGATGGGAACAGCCAATATCACAATCTTTGCGGAATCCGGGCGTTCTGCTTCCATCAAGGTCTATGTGGTGGGGTTAAGTAAGACCGCGCTTACTCTTGAGCGCTATACTTCAACACTGATTAGCCTTGAAGTTTACGGCGCGTCAAAATCCGACCTGGATGTGCGCTGGTATTCTGATAACGAGCGGATTGCGCAGGTGCGCAACGGCAATATTACCGGAAAGGCGTTAGGAACCACCTATGTGTATGCGGTGGTAAACGGCAGGAAGCTTGCGTGCCGCGTCACGGTGGAAAAGATTCGAAGATAGACTGGAAGTTAACTATAAGTTAAATAAGCAAAAGGAAGGGTTGCTTAAAAGGCGCAGTCCTTCCTTTTTCGCTTTTGTAAATATTCCTTAAAATTTGCACAAAACCCAACGGAAAAAATCTCCGTTATTCTAAGCTTGTATCTTTTTAAAATTTGTGGTAAACTGTCGGATAAATGGGAGTAATCCATGTTTTATTAAGAATTATCCATTCTTGTAAGAAAAATTTCGTTTCCTCTAAGATTCCTCTTTAAAAAAATGGGAATTTTAAAGGATGGGAACTTAGCATAAACCGCACAGAATGGGAGAGGGCAGGAAAGGAACAATTAGGCTATGCTGGTAAGTCTTCACGCAAAAAATTTTGCGATTATCGATGAGATTGAAGTATTTTTTGGGGAACATTTGAACATTATTTCCGGTGAGACCGGCGCGGGAAAATCAGTTATTATCGGCTCCGTCAATGCGGCACTTGGCGGGAAGGTGCCTAAGGATGTTGTGAGAGCGGGCTGTGAGCAGGCACTGGTCGAACTGGTGTTCGAAACGGGGCAGGAGCGCGTGCGTGACATGCTTGTACAAAAGGGGCTTAGTATGGAGGAGGACGAGATCCTGATATCCAGAAAGATTACCTCGACGGGAAAAACGCTTTACCGGGTGAATGGGGAGGTAGTAAGCGGCGCGTTTGTAAAGGAGCTGGCGGGGGAGTTAATTGATATCCATGGCCAGCATGAACACCAGTCGCTCTTAAATAAATCAAAGCATTTAAAGATGCTTGACCGCTTTGTAGCGGGGGAGCTTGACGGGGTAAAAAAGAAATTGAAAGAAAGCTTTTTTCGCTACCGCGCCCTGCAAAAAGAACTATCGGAGGCGGAAGTGGACGGGGAAAAGCGCATAAGGGAGCTGTCCTTTTTGCAATTTGAGTTGGACGAGATTGAGAAGGCAAAGCTTGTAGCGGGGGAGGAGGAGGAGCTTTCCCGCGAGCACAGAAGACTTGCAAATGCGAACACGATTAAGGAAACCCTTTCCACTGTTTACCGCCTGAGCGGGGAGGGCGGCGATTCCGCGGCGGAACAGCTAGGCCACGCCGTGCGCCAGCTCGCAAAGATAGAGCAGTATGACAGCAGGCTGTCCGACCTGTACGCAAGCCTCGAGTCGGTGGAGGGGATGGTACATGACTTTAACCGGGAATTAAATGCTTATCTGGATGATTGTGAGGACGAGGGGGAGCGCTTTGCACAGGTTGAGGAGCGCCTCAACGTGGTAAACCGCCTTACCACCCGCCACGGTATGGATGTTGCGGGAGTTTTAGCTTACGCTGAGGAATGCCGTGAAAAAATAGAGAGATATGAGAATTACGATCAGTATATAGAAAATTTAGAGAAAAAATGTAAAAAAGAGGAAGAAGAACTGAAAAACCTTTGCAGCCAGGCATCCGCGCTGCGCAGGGAGGGCGCGAAAGAGCTTGTTGTCAGGCTTACCCAGGCACTGCGCGATCTGAATTTTCTTGACGTGCGCCTTTCATTAAGTTTTGGGACATGCGAGAATTACACGGCGGAGGGGACGGACGATGTGGAATTTCTGATCTCCACCAATCCCGGTGAGGAGTTAAAACCCTTGGCGCGCGTGGCCTCCGGCGGTGAACTCTCAAGGATTATGCTGGCGTTAAAGTCTGTTTTTTCCGGGAGGGACGAGATTGAAACAATGATTTTTGACGAGATTGATGTCGGGGTAAGCGGGCGGACAGCGCAGATGGTTTCGGAGAAAATGGCGGGTCTTGGGCTGAAACGGCAGATTCTTTGTATCACCCACCTGCCGCAGATTGCCTCGATGGCGGACACACATTTCATTATAGAGAAAACAACCGACGGGCAGAAGACAAAAACCGGGATACGCGAACTGACGAAGGAGGGCGCAGTGCAGGAGATTGCGCGCATGCTTGGGGGTGTGGAGATTACAGATAAAGTGGTTGAGAGTGCGTCGGAGATGAAGGCGATGGCGGACAAAAAAAAGCAGGAAGTATTCGCCAGAGAAAACGAAAAATGCTAGTTTATACACGGGGCTTTTGCGCATACTAGAAAGCAGGATTGAGGGTATACCATAACGGTATATCCTCTTTTTTATGTACGGACCCGTGCAGGGAAAGTATGATGCTGTGGCGAAGCGCGGGCATTGCGGCAAGTAGATCTTTTGCACATGGGCACCCGTAAGGAAAATGTCAGCGGAAGTTTGTGTAAAGCCTGGGTGCTTCATAAAGGTACAGGACTATGTGTTTTTAAGAAGAAAATTAAGCGCTATATAAATACCTGCCAGCGGGCGGAAAGGAAGGGACTATGGAATATCCGGAAAATGAAATACGGAAACGACCAGATAACAAGAGGAAAAAGAGCCGGATGGGGGCGGTGCGGAAAGGCGATATTCTTTTTTGTACGGTGCCGAAAACCAGGGAGGAAGAAGCGAAAACAAAAAAGCGTTATCGGCGGATTCTCACATGGTGTGCCATACTTTCCTTTTTGTTCCTGCTTGCCTTTGGATACTGGAGAATGTGGAACCTGATCCCCGACAAGGTGAGAATCCTCGTAAATGAAACCGAACAATTTGACTTGAATGTGCCGCTTATGGCAGATTTTTCGCGGGAAAATGTCGGGGTTCTTTCCGTCAACGATTCCAATATCCCGGCGGGAAGCCTGCATATTAACCTGAGGGATAAATTTACGCTTCGCTCGGAGCAGACAGGAAGTTTTAAACTGGATGTTAAATTATTTGGGTTTATCCAGCTAAAGCAGGTATCCCTTGACGTGCTGAATAATATTGAGGTTATCCCCTGTGGGAACCCGATCGGTATCACCATCAAAACAAAGGGTGCGCTGGTACTTGGAACAGGAGTTGTTACAACAGAGTCCGGAAATGTGGAGCCTGCTTCCTCGGTGCTTATGACGGGGGACTATATTATCGCGGTCAACCGGGTGGAAATTGACGGCAAGGAAGAACTAATTAAGGCAATCCAGTCCGCGGCACAGGATCGCCTGATTTTGACCGTCCTGCGGGGAAAAGAAGAGTTTGAAGTGCAGGTTGGGCGCGTTCGGACAGCGGCGGGAGATTATAAGATCGGGGTCTGGGTGAGGGATGATACCCAGGGGATCGGGACATTGACCTTTATCACGACCAACGGCAGGTATGCGGCGCTCGGTCATGGGATTTCCGATGTGGACACCGGGATTTTGATGACGGCAGCAGGAGGTGATATATATGATGCGGAAATCCTCTCTATCACGAAAGGGAAGGCGGGGACACCGGGTGAACTTACCGGTGTAATCCGCAAATCCGAGGCTACGCGCCTGGGCAGCGTGGCTGCTAATACCTCGCGCGGAGTGTTTGGCAGGTTGTGTGTGGAAAACGGTGTAAGGGAGCGACTTGAAGAAATGAGCAAATATGGTGTGGTCGAACTTGGACTGCGCCAGGAAGTAAAAACGGGACCCGCCACCATACTTTGTCAGGTCGATGATGCGATACGCGAGTACGATATTGAAATAGAACATGTGGACTATGCAAACACCAAACAGAGTAAAGGTCTGGTAGTCCATATCACGGACGATAAACTGATAGAGAAAACCGGCGGGATTGTCCAGGGGATGTCGGGGAGCCCGATATTGCAGGACGGAAAGCTGATTGGTGCAGTGACCCATGTATTCGTCAGGGACGCGACACGCGGTTACGGCACATTTATAGAAAATATGCTGGAATTCCCGGAATAACGAGTTTTTTCTTTATATCTAAGTAAATATATTTAAATAAATTACAAAAATTGTTAATTTAGGGGCTTGATTTTTTTCGGATTCTAGTGTAATATAAACCCTGTCATGGAAATATATGGATTCTGATAGCGAATCATCAATAATTTTCTGTTTTAAGATGAAGAAAGGGCCGCAAAAAAATGGCAGAAATGAGGAAAGAAGATGGAAAAAATCAATGTGTTAATCGTGGACGATAATGCACGCACTGTGGCTATGCTGGAAGAGATTGTGCAGGGGGACGAGGACATGACCGTGATCGGCAAGGCGGAGAACGGGCTGGATGCACTGGAAATGATAAAAGAAAAAGAGCCGGATGTTGTTCTTCTTGATCTGATTATGCCAAAACTGGATGGACTTGGGGTACTTGAGAAAATTAAGAAGGATAAGGAACTCACTAAAGTGCCTGCATTTATAGTAATCTCTGCAATTGCGCAGGAGCGCGTGACCGAGAATGCATTTGAACTTGGTGCAAGTTATTATATCTTAAAACCATTTGAGGGCAGTGTGGTGTTAAGCCGTATCCGCCAGGTAGGCGGCAGGGGGAGCCAGCATATTTTGGAGAAGCGGGGCGTATTGTCCGCATGTGAAGTATCCCCGGTTAACCGTCCTCATAACCTTGAGGCAGATGTCACCGATATTATCCACGAAATCGGGGTGCCGGCGCATATCAAGGGTTATCAGTACCTGCGCGACGCGATTATGATGTCGGTGGATGACCATGAAATGCTTAACTCCATTACCAAGCAGCTTTACCCATCCATCGCAAAGCGCCACAAAACTACGCCGAGCCGTGTTGAGCGCGCAATCCGCCATGCAATCGAGGTGGCCTGGAGTCGCGGCAAAATGGACACCATCAATGACCTGTTTGGATATACGGTCAGCTATGGCAAGGGAAAGCCGACCAACTCCGAATTTGTAGCTTTGATCGCCGACAAAATCCGGCTCGAGTATAAAAGTGCCGGGCTTTAAAGTGGGGATGTTTTCGTAAGAATCAGCCCGCGCACAAAAAAAGTCAATTTCCCCCTTTCCCAAGAGAGGAGAATATGGTATAATATCGTCAGATATTATACCAGTGCTGATTCGCTTTCGACCAAAGGGAGAAAGATTTCTACAGCGAATCATGCACATCCCCCGGAGGGAATCATGTCGGGACGACATGGTATAATATCGTCAGATATTATACCAGCGCCGATTTGTCACTTCCAGTATGGAGGATAACTTCTCAGGCAAATCATGCACATCCCCCGGTGGGAATATGGACGAGGGACATGGCAAAATGAGGGGGAAGGCGTATATGTTACAAGAAAACAGGAGGGCGAAGGATGAAAAAGGTACTGTTTGTTGCTTCCGAGTGTGTGCCGTTTGTTAAGACGGGTGGATTGGCGGATGTTGTGGGGTCATTGCCAAAATATCTTGATAAGGAGCAGTTTGATGTCAGGGTCATGCTCCCGAAATACATGATGATCCCGGATCATTTCAAGCAGAATATGCAGTATAAGACGCATTTCTATATGGAATTGAACTGGCGCAGCCAGTATGTGGGGGTATTGGAAAGCGTTGTGGATGGGATAACATTCTACTTTATTGACAACGAATTCTATTTTTCCGGGATGAAGCCATACGGCAATATCTATGAGGATATCGAAAAATTTACATTTTTCAGCCGTGCGTGCCTCTCGGCGCTGCCGGTGATTGATTTCCGCCCGGACATCATCCATTGCCATGACTGGCAGACAGGTCTGGTGCCGGTATATCTGCACGACAGTTTCCAGGGCGGCGAGTTTTTCCGCGGGATCAAGACCATTATGACGATCCACAATCTGAAATTCCAGGGAGTCTGGGACAAGAAGACCATAAAGAATATTACGGGGCTTGGCGACTATTATTTTGCGCCGGACAAGCTCGAGGCTTACGGCGACGCGAATTACTTAAAGGGCGGTATTGTCTATGCGGACTATGTGACGACCGTAAGTGATTCCTACGCAAACGAGATCAGGATGCCGTTCTACGGTGAGGGACTCGATGGCCTGATGAACGCCAAGGCGAACCGTCTTGTCGGCATAGTGAACGGTATCGACTACAATGAATATAACCCGGAAACAGACCCGTTCATCGTACAGCATTATAATGCAAAGAATTTCCGCAAGGAGAAAGTTAAGAATAAGTGTGCACTCCAGGAGGAATTAGGTCTTGAGGTGAACGATAAGAAATTTATGATCGGTATTGTATCTCGCCTGACCGACCAGAAAGGCTTCGATCTGATCGATTATGTGATCGAGGAAATCTGTGCGGAGGATACACAGCTCGTTGTGCTGGGTACCGGCGAGGAGAAGTATGAACATCTGTTCCGCCATTTTGCGTGGAAGTATTCGAACCGCGTCTCGGCAAATATATTCTACTCCAATGAGCGCTCCCACCGCATCTATGCGGCGTGCGATGCATTCTTGATGCCGTCGCTCTTTGAGCCGTGCGGATTGAGCCAGTTGATGAGTCTTCGCTATGGCACGGTGCCGATTGTGCGTGAGACCGGCGGGCTTCGCGACACGGTACAGCCGTACAACCAGTATGAGGGCACGGGAACGGGCTTTGGTTTCTGCAATTACAATGCACATGAGATGCTTGGTACCGTCCGCTATGCAAAAGATGTTTATTACAATCACAGGCGCGAGTGGAACAAGATCATTGACCGTGGGATGGCAGCCGATTTTTCGTGGTCGGCTTCCGCGAGAAAATATGAGGATCTGTATAACAGGATGTAACGGCAGAGGCTGCACTGCAGCGCCCGGAAACGGTTACATAGAGGGAAGTTGCGCATATAGAAAACCTGGTCGGGTGCTGCCGCAGGAATTTTTAAAAACTCGTGGGAGCCTGCCCACGAGTTTTTTGATATCAATTATAAGGTTTAAATGAGGTGGCATATGACATTACTAGCTTTGCTAAGCGGGGTAGAAACTGTGGAGGTATCGGGGGATACTTCCATGGAGATATCGGATATTATCTATGATTCGAGGAAGGTGGTGCCGGATTCGGTCTATGTGGCACTTGCCGGGGTGAGGAGTGACGGGCATGATTACCTGATAGATGCCGTGAGGGGCGGGGCGGTGGCAGTGGTAGTGGAAAATCGGGAAAAAGCAGAATCTTTGCTTTTAACGCAAGAAAAGCTGCCGCAGGTTACAGTGGTGTATGTGGAGGAAACCCGCAGGGCGCTAGCTCTTCTTTCCGCCAACTATTTTGACCATCCGGAGAAGAAACTTAAAACAATCGGGATTACCGGAACCAAGGGAAAGACAACAACAGCTTACATGGTATACTCTGTGCTGACACATGCGGGCATAAAGGCGGGGCTTATCGGAACTATTGAAACTCTGGTCGGGACAAAACACATTGCTTCCGACAATACCACGCCAATTTCCTATCTGCTGTACCAGTATTTTGACCTGATGGTAAAGGAAGGATGCACCTGTGTGGTTATGGAGGTTTCTTCCCAGGGGCTTAGGCAGTACCGTGTCGGCGGTGTAGTATTTGATTTGGCGGTATTAACCAATATTGAGCCGGATCATATCGGACCGGGGGAACATGCAAGTTTTGAAGAGTATATGGCGTGCAAGGGACTGCTTTTTAAGCAGTGCAGGATGGCGCTTATTAATGCGGATGATGCGCATTGGGAAACCGTGCTTGCAGGTGCGGACTGCCCGGTAAAGAAATATGGGATCGGGGAGGGGAAGGAATCCTGTGCGGACTACGCCCTGCGCGCTGAAAATATCTGTCTGCATGCAGACGGGGGCGGGCTTTTTGTTGCCTACCAGCTTGCGGGGGAGATGGAACTTGATGTTAAAGTAAATATCCCAGGTAAGTTTACGGTATACAATTCGATGACGGCGGCTGCAATCTGTCTGGAACTTGGGATTTGCCCTCGGATGATTAAAGAGGCGCTTCTTAACGCTAAGGTTAAGGGGCGTGTTGAGCCCGTGCCGGTATCGGAAAAATTTACGGTTATGGTGGACTATGCGCACAATGCGATGAGTCTAAAAAGTCTGCTGACCACCATCCGGGAGTATGAACCAAAGCGCCTTATATGTCTGTTTGGCTGTGGCGGGAACCGCTCCCGCGACCGTCGCTTTGAGATGGGGGAGATTTCCTCAAGGTATGCAGATTTGACGGTTGTGACAACGGACAATCCGCGCTATGAGAAACCGGAAGATATAATTGAGGATATTATTGTGGGCGTGAAAAAATCGGGCGGGGCATATATTGCAATACCCGACAGGAAAGAGGCAATTGAGTATTGCATTAAGAATGCGCAGGAGGGGGATGTAATAATTATTGCCGGGAAAGGGCATGAGGATTACCAGGAAATCTGCGGGGTAAAGCACCATATGGATGACCGTGAGATGGCACTTTCCTGCAGAAAGATGGTGTGAAAAGGGCAGGATGCTTGGAAAGACTAAGCATCCTGCTTTTTTTATGTGCTAATTTCGTTAAAATACTGGGGAACGGATGAATCATATTTGTTTTTTCTGCTTTGGGCGACCCCTGGTCTTTTTCTGTTTTTCGTTGGTTTCTTCATGGATAGAGTCTTTTTGTCTTTTCAATGTTTTGCATAATCCATCCAGATATGCTTCAATCAATGCTTTATCCTGTACGGAAAGTTGTCGATAGGCGTTAAGAAGTTCTTCTTCCCTGGCTGTAAGTTTATCTGAGTGCAGGGGATTCTCACAAAATGAAAAAAATTCAGAAAGGCTGATGCCCAATCCGGCGCAAATTTTTTCGAGAGTCGGGATGGTCGGGCAGGTATTCCGCAGAAAAACATTATTAAGGCTGGAATAGGGGATATCGGACTCTTTTGCAAGACGGTACAAAGTCCAGTGCTTAAAGTTTAAAAAGTAATTGATCCGGTCTAAAATATGTTGGGCGGGGAGTATATTACGGTGACGGAGCGTGTCGCAGCGGTCAGTGCAGTCCTGAATAATATCAGGCATCTTGGCATCTTACAGCCCATTCTTGATGACAAAGAAATTACGGAGGTTATGATAAACGGACCGGATTGCATTTTTGTGGAAAAGGCGGGCAGGCTGTACCACAGACCCGAAAAGTTAGAGAGCAACAAGCAACTCGAGGATATTATACAGAAAATTGTCGGGCAGGTAAACCGGACGGTGGATAGTCTGAATCCCATCTGTGATGCAAGGCTAAAAGATGGTTCGCGCGTCAATATTGTGCTGCCGCCAATCGCCTTGAACGGCGCGACAGTTACGATCCGCAAGTTTCCGGAAAAAGTAATCAGCTTTGAAGATCTGATTTCTTTTGGAGCGGTCAGTGAGGAGGCGGCACAGTTTTTAGAAAGCTGTGTGCGCGCAAAATATAATATCTTTGTAAGCGGCGGCACGGGCTCCGGGAAGACAACCTTCCTCAATGCACTATCCAACTTTATCCCGGAGGATGAGCGCATTATCACAATTGAAGATTCGGCGGAATTGCAGATAAAGAGGGTACAGAACCTGGTGCGCCTAGAAACCAGGCAGGCAAACACCGAGGGAAAAGGTGCCATCAGCATGCGCGATTTAATCAAGTCTTCTCTCCGCATGCGTCCGGATCCGATGGTGGCAACGGGAAAATTTGAGATGAGCGGGGTTAAAATGCAGTTGAAATAAGGGGATTTTGGCCGGATATTTGTAACAGGAGGATGGAAAATTGAAATTGTCAATAAGATTACGGGAGAGCGCTATTTTGTAAATATGACACTTTCCCACAGCGGTGAATTTGGATTTACTGCCGTACTGTGTATTAACCTGGGAAAAGAAAATGCGGGTCTATATGCAAATTTGTTCTACTACCTGGAAGATACAGGGGAAATGGAATTTATCTGCGCGGATAAAATTGATAAAGCAGGAAATGCAAGGCTTCGTTTTACCCATGCATCGGACTATATTATTGTGGTCGATAATAAGATAATGGATGGAGTGAAACAGGACGGGGAAAAGGAAGATGGGGAGAAAAATAATTCAGCGGGTGTAAATGATAAAGATCTTCCTAAAACAGCCCTGAAGGATTCTGTCTGGTTTTTGTTTGCAGGAATGCTGATTATTCTGCTTGGCGGCGCTGTTTTTCTGGTTGCCTATGATAAAAAGTACAGGAACAGTTAAGCGTTAAGTCTTTTATTTTTGAGAATGAAGACTTTGTATCGGATTCTACATGGACGAATCCTCTTGATCTTGCTATAATATTCCTAAATGTTTTAAGCTATCAATTGTGTCAGATGGCGGGATAAGCCCCATCTGACATGCAAAAGCAGCATAGGGATATGAAATTTCCTTTGACTTAGGAAAAAATATCACCGTAGGAGGGACGAATCCATGGACAAATCCAAAGTATTTTTTACTACCTTCAGGACGAACGAACATGAAAACCTGTTAGATAAACTGCGCCGCCTTATAAAGACGGCAGGTTTTGAAACCATTGACTTCGCGGAGAAATACACCGCGATCAAACTACATTTTGGAGAGTATGGCAACCTGGCATTTCTGCGCCCGAACTATGCGAAAGTGGTGGCGGATTATGTAAAAGAACTTGGCGGAAAACCATTTCTTACAGACTGTAACACACTTTATGTCGGAAGCCGGAAGAATGCGCTTGACCATATGGATACAGCCTATGTAAATGGATTTTCCCCGCTACAGACCGGATGCCATGTAATTATTGCGGACGGTCTGAAGGGGACGGACGAAACCATTGTGCCGATAGACGGGGAATATGTGAAAGAGGCGAAGATCGGGCATGCGATTATGGATGCGGATATTTTTATTTCGCTCTCACATTTTAAAGGGCATGAGATGGCGGGATTTGGCGGGGCAATCAAAAATATTGGTATGGGCTGCGGCTCGCGCGCCGGCAAGATGGAACAGCACTGCGAGGGAAAACCAAGTGCCGATAAAGAACTTTGCGTGGGCTGCGGCGCATGCCGCAAAATCTGTGCGCACGGTGCGCCGGTAATTGAGAATGGCAAGGCAAAGATCGACCATAACCTGTGTGTGGGCTGCGGGCGCTGCCTGGCGATCTGTCCTAAGGATGCGATATCAGCGGATTTTGCGGATTCGGTTGCGGTGCTTAACTACAAGATGGCGGAGTACAGCCTTGCAGTGTGTAAAGACCGCCCGTGCTTCCATATCTCACTGATCTGTGATGTATCGCCAAACTGTGACTGCCATTCGGAGAACGATGTCCCGATAATCCCGGATATCGGTATGTTAGCGTCCTTTGACCCGGTGGCACTTGATAAGGTGTGTGCCGATCTTTGTAACCAGGCGGAGCCGGTTCGGGAAAGCGAGCTGGGCGAGCAGCTTGCAAAGCACGGGGAACATGCCCCACACGAAGAACATGCCCAGGAAGGCGGGAATTTAAGTTGTGGGAAGCATGACCATTTCCATATGGTTCATCCGGATACCGAGTGGAGAACCTGTATTTCCCACGCGGTAAAGATTGGTCTTGGGACGGATCAATATGAGCTGGTAAGAATATAGTATTGTATTGTGGTGTATGGGAGGTAAGCTTCCCATACACCATATTTATGTTTAACCTATCGAGCAAGTAAAGCAGATTATCAAAGAAATTATCCTTGACATATCATAATCAATTGATTATAATAATGATAATCAATTGAAAATCATATAATTATTCAATTGTATAATCAAATGATAATTGGATCGAAGGAACAATTGGATGCATTTGAACAGGAAAATATTTTGTGATGAATATTATAGTGTAGATGCTTATGGGTTTAATCGGACTATATATTTATCATAGAAGAAACAGGTGTGGAGGAAGGCGATTATTGATTTATCTGGTGATATATTGTCGGGACAGGAAGGAGAGTATTTTATGCAGAGGGGCGAAAAAAGAGCGGAAGTTATTGATGCCATTAGCGAGGAAGAATTCCTGAAAAATTATAATCCGGCGGATTATGACCGCCCGTCTGTCACAGTCGATATCCTGGTATTCACCCTTTCGGAGCGGGGGGAACTCTCACTGCTTCTGATTGAGCGGGGCAACCATCCGTTTAAGGGGCACTGGGCGCTGCCGGGAGGTTTTGTGGATATGGAGGAGGGCATTGATGAGGCGGCGAAGCGGGAGCTTTTGGAGGAAACCGGGTTAAAGGATATTTATATGGAGCAGCTTGCCACTTTCGGCGATGTGGGGCGTGACCCGAGGATGCGCGTGATTTCCGTGGCATATCTTGGAATTGCACCAAAAGACAGCCTGACGGGGAAATGCCGCGGGGGGGATGACGCAAAGGAGGCGTGCCTGTTCCAGATTAAGCAGCGTCCGGACGGCTCGTTTGTCTTTATCAATGAAGACTGGGTGATTATGTTCGCGGAAAATGAACTGGCATTTGACCATGCAAAAATCATACACGAAGGGATAAACCGGATACGCGGAAAACTAAACTATACGGATATTGCATTTGAGATACTGGAGAACAAGGAAAGCTTTACAATGGCTGATTTGCGGGTGGCATATGAGGCGATTTCCGGCATGCCGCACCCGGCATCAAATTTTACGCGAAATATTACAACGCGCTATATTAAGCCGGGGAAGATGGTGGAAACAAAGGGGCGGATTGTGGCAGGAAACGGCACGAGGGTGGCGCTGTACGAGTACCGCAGGGACGGCGTGCCTGACCCGGAACGCAAGGATTATGACGATGTTGGGGCGGGGATAAAGAATGGGAATATGTATGGGGTTGGAGCCGGGAAAAGGAAAAAGAAGGCAAAGGCTGTAGAATCAAGTGAAAATGATGCTTGTGATGGCGGAATGCGGGGGGAAGAATGAAGAGAGATATTTTGATTGTTGTGGATATGCAGAAAGATTTTGTTACGGGGGCGTTGGGGAGTACCCATGCGGAGGAAATCCTGCCGCGTGTTGTAAAAAAAGTCCGGGATTTTGACGGCGAAATAATTTTTACGATGGACACGCACGGGGAAGATTATTTAAACACGCAGGAGGGCAGGATACTTCCTGTTGTGCACTGTGTTGAGGGAACGACAGGCTATGAGCTTGAGGAGCCGCTTTTTGAACTGTGCGGGGAAAAGGGGGCGCGCATTTTTAAGAAGGGAACCTTTGGGAGTATCGCACTTGCAAAGGAACTTTTTAAAAGGGAGCAGGAGATTTCTTCCATTGAGTTGGTTGGTGTGTGCACGGATATCTGTGTGGTATCGAACGCGCTGCTGTTAAAAGCTTATATGCCGGAAATGCCAATTTCTGTGGACGCAGATTGCTGTGCCGGTGTGACACCGCAAAAACATGAGGCGGCGCTTGAAACGATGAGAAGTTGCCAGATCAGTGTATGTGGGATATTCAGTGAGGAGTAAATATATGGAATCAAAACAGTTTGACGCGAGAAATCTGGCGATGGTGATGGATTTTTATGAAATGACAATGAGCAACGGGTATTTTGAACATTGGAAAAGGGATGGCGCAGCAAAAACAGCGCGTGTAGCATTTGACGTTTTCTACCGCAAAAATCCTGATAACGGAGGCTTTGCAATTTTTGCCGGGCTCGAACAGGTGCTTGACTATATTGAAACCCTGCATTTTGATAAAGAAGATATTGACTATTTAAGAAGCCAGGAACTTTTTTCAGAGGAGTTTCTTGATTATCTGGGCAGTTTCCATTTTACGGGGGATGTCTATTCATTCCCGGAGGGAACCATTATGTATCCGAATGAGCCGGTGTTAACTGTTGTGGCACCGCTGATCGACGCGCAGTTAATTGAAACCGCTATCCTTTTGCAGATCAACCACCAGTCCCTGATTGCCACCAAAGCCAGGCGTATTGTGCAGGCGGCGGACGGCAGGCTGGTTTCCGATTTTGGTGCCAGGCGCGCGCACAATATGGATGCGGCGGTGTACGGTGCGCGGGCAGCTTATCTTGGCGGGGCAGCAGGTACAGCGACGGTACTTGCGGGGCAGATGTTTAATATCCCGGTCAGCGGAACCATGGCACATAGCTGGGTGATGTATTTTGAAGACGAATACACGGCATTTAAAAAATATGCAGAAACATATCCGGATGCGGCTGTCCTGCTCGTCGATACCTACGATGTACTTGGCAGCGGAATCCCGAATGCAATACGCACAGCAAAGGAAGTGTTGGAGCCGATGGGAAAGCGTTTAAAGGGGATTCGGCTCGACAGCGGCGACCTTGCCTACCTCTCAAAAAAAGCCCGGAAAATGCTCGATGCTGCGGGGCTTTCTGACTGCAAGATTGTAGTTTCAAACAGCCTGGATGAATATACGATCACCTCGATTCTGGGGCAGGGCGGAAAAATTGACAGTTTTGGGGTGGGGGAGAGGCTGATTACAGCAAAATCAGACCCTGTATTCGGTGCGGTTTATAAGCTTGTCGCTGTGGAAAAGGACGGCTCTTTTGCGCCGCGCATCAAAGTATCGGAGAATGCGGAGAAGATTACGAACCCTGGATTAAAGCAGGTGTACCGGGTCTATGACGAGAACGGGAAGTCCGTTGCGGATCTTATTGCGTGCGCGGATGAGGAAGTTGATTTGACAAAGCCGTACCGCTATATTGACCAGACAAAGCCGTGGGCGGTGCGATATTTTAAAAATTGCACATGCAAAAAGCTGCTTATAAAGGTGATGGAAAACGGCAGAACCATCGGGGAGAGAAAGACAATTGCCAAAATCAGGGAGTATGTGGAAAAACAACTTGCCGATGAGATCTGGGCGGAGGAACAGCGCTTTGAAAACCCGCATATCCACTATATGGATATGTCGCCGGCGCTGTATGAGTTGAAGATGGAGATGCTTACGAGTTTCAGGCAGGGATAAAAAAACATGGTATCATTTATTTGATACCATGTTTTTTGTGCCGGTCACTGGGAATTCCTGCTTTTTACTTTGTCAGTTTCCACAGTTTTGCCCCGTGTGCCGCAACTGGAGAGGAGATAATTCCATCCTCAAAAACTGCGGTTTCCCCATCCCAGAGTTCGCGGCCTGTAACTGTTCCCGCAACGCCTTCCTCGGACAGGTTTACAGAAACTTTTGATTCCTCGTCGGCGAAGTTGAACAGTGCCACATAGTCCGCATCCTCGTTTGTATCATGGGAGAACCATACCGCGTGTGCTTTGTCGCGTGCGATCTGCTTTGCGCCGCGGGAGTGTTTCAACAGCCCGAGGACATCGGCGTTGGTAAGCAGCGAGAGTGTCCACTCATCAAGCCGCGGCATCTCGGTTCCAAGCATAAGAGGGGAGCGGAAGATGCACCAGAGTGTCATCATTGTGCGCTGTTCATTCTCGGTAAGATTTGTGTGCCAGGTATGTTTGTCCGTGTGGAAGCCCTGCCCGAGCCAGCCGAGCGGCAGCATGTCGCAGTCCGGGAAGCATCCCTCGGACACATGGTTCTGCCAGAGCTCACAGCGCTCGAACATATTTAGGAGCAGTCCCCAATTATCCCAGAAATCGTCCGTGATCCGCCACATATTCGCGTATTTTTCATAGTGCCATGCCTTCTCGATCAGCGCAGGTCCGGGAGAAAGACTTAACACAATAGGACGGCCGGTTTTCATAATCGCCTCGTGCAGCATTTCAATCTCATCCTTTGCGGAATAAGGGTTGTTTGGATAGATATTTGTATTGCAGATATCGTCGCATTTTACATAGTCAACCCCCCAGTCGGCATATAGCTGGAATATGGAGTCATAGTAGCACTGTGCATCCTTTTTCCTGCGGTCAACGCCGTACATATCCGGGTTCCAGCCGCAGATCGAGGAAGGGTTTGCGATCTCGTTTGCGGTCACATCCGTGCCAAGGATTTTTCCGTGGTTGTGTGCCGCGATTCGCGGGATACCGCGCATAATATGGATGCCGAATTTCAGCCCCAGGCTATGTACATAGTCGGCAAGCGGCTTAAAGCCAAGGCCGCCCACACTTGACGGGAAGCGCGCCGGGTCCGGCAGAAGACGGGAGTACTCGTCCATCTCAACACTCCAGAAAGGGATGTACTGGTAGCGATCCCTCTGGCTTCCGGCATCGTGTGCGTACCATTCAATATCGACCACAATATATTCCCAGCCGTACTGTTTTAAATGTGCCGCCATATAGTCGGCATTGGCTTTTACGTCGGCTTCGGTGACCGTGGTATCGTAGTAATCGTAGCTGTTCCAGCCCATCGGCGGGGTGGTGGCAAATTGATTTTTATTCATGGGAATCCTCCATTTGGGATAAAAATTTTACATTGCGTGCATGGAGCATGCATGCTATGATAATTATACGTAGAAACAGGGGAGAATACAAGGGAATGATTGAAATTTAAGAATAAATTTGGGAAAAGGGATGGAAATAAACTATTTTTGATGAATGCGATGGAGGTTGTTATGAAATATTATCTTGCCCCGATGGAGGGCATTACCGGTTTTGTGTTTAGGAATGCATACCATGATTACTTTGCGCCGATGGACAAATATTTTACGCCGTTTATCTCACCGAACCAGAATATCTGTTTTACCCCGCGCGAATACCGTGATATCTGCCCGGAAAATAACAGGATTCCAAATGTGGTTCCCCAGATATTGACAAACAAGGCGGAAGATTTTATTAAAACCTCGAAGGAACTTAAAAAGATGGGGTATGGGGAAGTCAATTTAAATCTTGGCTGTCCCTCCAAAACAGTAACAGCCAAGCGCAAGGGTGCGGGATTTTTAATGGAACCGGACAGACTCAAAGCTTTTTTTGACCGTATTTTTGAGAATCCCTGCGTGCGCATCTCTGTAAAAACAAGGCTTGGAATGTATGAAACAGAAGAATTTCTTGAATTGCTCCCTATTTTCAACAAGTATCCGATCGATGAACTGATTATTCATCCGCGTGTGGGGAAGGAGCTTTATAGTGGGGTTCCGCATCGGGATATGTATTTTCTTGCCGAAAAGAAAAGTCTAAACCCACTTTGTTATAACGGGGACTTATACTGTGTGGAAGATGTAAGGGGGTTGTCCATAAAATGTCTTAAAGAGGAGGGGGCAGAATACGGGCAGGAGGAGAAAAAGACAGGGGCATTTATGTTTGGGCGCGGTATTTTGCGCGACCCGTGGCTTGTGGCAAAATGCAGGCAGGGGCAAAAAGACAGCGCACTGTTTTCTGATGTGGGTTATATCAGGGAGTTTTCTGATCGGCTGTTTTCGGACTATGCACAGTATATGGGCGAAAAAAATGCGATGTTCCGCATGAAAGAATTGTGGTTTTATCTGATAGAGTCCTTTGCAGATTCCGATGCAAACCGAAAGAAGTTAAAAAAAGTGCAGGATAGAAGGGGACTTAATCTGGTTTTACAGGGACTTTGTGCTGTTTTTTGTGAGAACAAAAATTTCCTTTGACCCAGGAGGAACACTGGTCGGCATTAAAGAGTTTACAGAAAAAGATTTGTATAACAGAACACTGCCGGATTACTAGGGATTTGCATAGTGGCATGACATATTTCCACCATCCATACTTTGCACAGGGGCGGTGGTTTCTTGTTGTAAGATGTAAAAGTTACGATAAAAAATGCGATTATTATCCTGATTCAGATTGCTGTGAAAAAATTCTGCGATTATGTTTAAATGGGGAAATATATATCTGGTCATGTAGTCCGGTTATATAGATGAGTATGGATTGCAATAAAAAAGGATCGGGTATTTTTGCCCGGTGCGGAAAAGTTCTTTAATTGCTGAAATTATTCTTAGGAGGTTGTCTGCAAACTACATACAAATCACAAAAATCCATGTTATACTGTTTTCTGGAGGTTTTATTGTACAGGATTATTTGTGTTCGAAACGTTTTGCAGTTTTCTTTTGTGTTTTCCCGAACGCAATGTTTTTGTAATGGAGGATTATTATGCATAGGATTTTAGTTGTTGAAGATGACCCGGATATTCAGGAACTGCTGAAAAATTTTTTGCAGGAAGTAGGATATGAGATTGTTTTGGCGGGCGATGGCATGGAGGCGCTCTCCAGGTTTTTGACCGCACCGTTTGATTTGGTGCTGCTTGATGTAATGTTGCCCAAAATTGACGGTTTTGCCGTCTGTGAGCTGATTCGAAAGCAGTCCTGTATTCCCATTATTATGCTTACTGCATTGAGCGGTGAGGAGGAGCAAATCCGGGGGCTGGATTTACAAATTGACGATTACATTACAAAGCCTTTTTCCATGCCGATCTTAATTCGGAAAATTGCGGCAGTCCTTAGAAGAAGTACGGTGCCCGGGGAGGATGGGCACAAAATAATTGCTTACCGGAATCTTGCTTTGGATTGCGATAATTATACGGCAAGTGTGGATGGCAGTACCCATGAACTTACGCAGCGGGAATTTGAAGTGCTGAGGGAATTATTGACCCATCAAGGGCGCATTTTAACGCGGCAGAATTTTTTGGATAAATTATGGCGCTATGATTTTTACGGGGATGAGCGCGTGGTAGATACACATATTAAAAATTTGCGGAAAAAACTGGGTATTGATTTTATCCAGACAATCAGGGGGGTGGGATATAAAATTGAAAAAGAAAATTAAAAGCAGCCTATTAGTCAAGGTATTTTTGATTACATCGATTATGTTGTTGTGCGTATCGCTGCTGGTATTTGGTTTACTGGCGTGGTTGATGCCGCAGACCTATTCCAATCGACTGAATGCGGTTTTGGATAAGCGGGTGCAGGGTTTTGTTTCCGAACTGGAGAAAACTGCTTTTTTAGATAGCGGTGGCTTGTTTGACCAGTTCCTTCAGGATATGGAAATAAATTCCATTGAACTATATGATAACAAAGGCGGGTTAGTACCTTTACCCACAGAGATGTTTAATAATGAGGGGGAAGGGAATATTTTATATATTGGGCAGGCGGCAACTGCAAAGAGCCCTGAGATAACCCCCGTTCTCTCAAGCAGTTACCACTTTTCTTTTTTGGATTGCAATGACCGGTATATGCTTATTGTTTATGGGGAGGCGGAGCAAATCGCACAATTGCAGCAGTCCTTTATCCGTGTTTTCCCGCTTATTCTGCTTATTGTTTTTGTGGTTGCCTCTGTTATGTCTTATCTTTATTCCTGCTTGATTACCAAACCGGTGTTGTCAATTAGCCGCATATCGGAAAATATGTCCAGGTTACAGCTTGACTGGAAAGTTGAAGAGCGGCGGACTGACGAGCTGGGAACGTTGGGAAAAAGTCTTAATACTTTATCGCGCAGTCTTTCTGCCGCACTATTGGAACTGCAAAGTGCAAATAGAAGACTGGAAGCTGATATTGAACATGAAAAAGAACTCGATCGAGCCCGCACAAATTTTTTTTCAGCGGTATCCCACGAATTAAAAACCCCCATTACAATTATCAAGGGACAATTGGAAGGGATGCTCCTTGGCGTTGGTGCTTATAAAGACCATGGGAAATACCTGGCGAGGTCACTGGAAATCACAAATACCCTTGAAACAATGGTTCAGGAGATATTGACAATCTCACGCCTGGAAACTGGGGGTGCGGACATTGCGGGCGAGTGCTTTAATTGTATTCAGATTATAAAATCTTATCTGGGTGAAACGCAAGATTTGATTGCAAAAAAAGATTTGCAGATACATCTGGATGTTCCGCCGTCCGTATTGATAAGTGGGAACAAAATATTGCTTGAAAAGGTAGTTTCAAATCTTATAGGGAATGCAATAAAATACTCACCCCAAGGTGCAATAATTTGCATTTCTATATTTAGAGAACAGGAACGGACAGGCTTTTCTATTGAAAACACCGGTGTGCATATCCCGGAGGAGAGTATTCCAAAATTGTTTGATGCGTTTTACCGTGTGGATCAATCAAGAAGCCGCACTACCGGCGGCAGCGGGCTGGGGCTTTACATTGTGCAGGAAATATTGCGGCAGCATAAGAGTGAATGTAAGGTCATAAATACGCAGTCCGGAGTGAAGTTTTCTTTTTTTATCTGAATGATAAACTACACATAAAACACAAACTAATCCCAAATGTATCACAAAAAAGGGTGGTATCCTGTAGATAGATTGAAAGAGAGGATGGTGTTTAACATGGCTGTTTGTGCAGAGAACGTCGCAGATAAGCCCTGCTCTTTCCAACAATGTAAACGTTCTCAGAATGGAGGTTTTATGAACACAAAAATTGTATTGACTTTTGGAGGGATACTGCTTGGGGGATGTCTGGTGGGGGGCTCTGCTATGGCGGCATCAAAGGGGGGGACTTCCCAAACTGAAATGATTTCCGCGCACTCTGCAAATGCATCTGATTCGTCCCCCTATGTTATAGCCTGTGATGGAGTGGCAGACAATAATGTTTCCGCATATAATGACGTTTCTTATGAGGAACAATTTGAGCCTTATAAGCAGTTTTTGCTGACGTACGATGCTGAAAAAAATGAACTGCAATATAACGGCAGGGTGGTGAGATGGTTTGAGGACTACTACACTGTAGGGGATAATATGCGCGTCGGCAGGGATTTCTTCAACGAAAACGGCGTGGTTGATATTTATGCAGTCCGTGATTTCAGCAATATTGTGCGCGCGGAGGATGGTTCCTTTGACCCGGGCGGGACACTGGTCGGTATAAAGGAGTTTACAGCGGAAGAATTTGCCGCCCGCGATATCGAAGCAATCAAAAATCCCTCCCCCGTTGTTGCTGTGGCTGGCGAGCTGCCGTCTGCAAGGGAACTGGAAGAGATGGCAAAAGAATATGCAGATTTTGGTGTTACTTATAATGCAAGGGAAGACCAGTGGTATTATAACGGCGAAAAAGTCCGTTTTTTCCGGGATGTGATGACATCTAACGGTGAGAGCCTTACGGGTGGAAAATTTAAAGGAACAATCCGCACATTGAGCAGTGCGGACGGCACTATAGAGATCTGTACGGTTCGAGATTTTGCAAATTTAGACGCTTCCGGAAATGGAACATTGATAGGCATTGAAAAAATTCAGACAGGCGGAATTAATTAAGCCCCCTTTATTCTTTCCGGGATTTTCTGGGGAAGAGTTAAAGGAATAGAGGAGCCGATGGATTTATACTGAAAACAGCTTCTGCATAGTAGCTTTTAAGTGTCAGGAAACAACAGTAGCCATGAATAAGATGAACCAAAAGAGGCATTATTCATAAAAGCGGATTGCTTGGAAGAGCGGTTTATGATATAATATAAGCAGGATTTGGAAAGGGGTACCTATTGGTGGCAGATAAGAATTTGATTCTAATGAGCGGAAACCATGAAGTAATGTCCATAAACATGGATCTGGGATATTACCGCATTATCAATGAAGGGCTTATGCCATACCAATTACGTGGGGCTATTGTAGACACATCTGGTATGCAGAATGGGTTTAGCCTAACAATATTATTACCAATAATCAACAGAAATTACCAGTTGTTTGTTGGGTATCTGTCCCGCAGAGTTCTGTCCCTTGATCGGAAAAATGCAAAACAGATTCTAAACTGTGTCAGGCTGACACAGAGTCAGTCTGACATGGATAAAGCAAAGATATCATTGATGTGCAGGGCAGTGTCTGTGTTGGATAATTACTGGGTCAAATTGGAGGGGGATAATGTCACATGGGAAGAAGTCAATGTCCGCAGGAATAGTTTGAGCCGGACAGTGGCGCAGGTGGCTTTGCATGGTACGAGTTTGACGCTTGAGGGGTTAGTCAGCACACCGGAACTGACCACCCATGGGGCATATGCTAAATGCTGGAAACGCCTTGATGGTGAACTGTATTTGTTTAAGGCAGGAAATGAGCGGGGGCTTGAGCCAAAGCTTGAGATTGAAGCTTCCCGCGTACTTGATAAAACAAATGTAAAGCATGTGGTTTATGAACCGGCAGAATCGGAAGGTGTCTTCTGCAGCAAGTGCAGGTGCATGACGGATGATAGAGTGAGCTTAATCGATGCACGGGATTTTTATTCTTATTGCCGAAATAACAGTTTGGATGAGAAACAGACAGTGTTTGGCATTGATGCGGATATGATGTATAAAATGGGGATTGTTGATTACATTATTGGGAACAGTGACCGGCATGATGGCAACTGGGGATTTTTGTATGATAGTGATACGATGCAGATTCTTGGTTGTCACCCGCTCTATGACCATAACAATGCGTTTAATGCATCGATCCTTGCAAATGACAGTAGCCGCTATGTTGTCAACGGGGAAAATATTCTGGAGCACGCAAGGATGTGTGTCAAAAATACGGACTTTAGGTTTGTGGCTCCGCTCAGGAAGTCGGATTTTTATTACGAGTTTCATTTTGATGAAGTCATCCGGCGGGCAGGAAATCTTGGGATACAGATTCCGACAGTTCCATGCAAGAGTAATGATAAATGGTGCAAGTAATGTTTCAGTGATCGGGAATGATTTCCTGAATATGTGTGATTATCAGCATACGGCAGGTGAACATCGTCTACTTGTTAAAAACCCAGATGAACAAAAATATTACGAGAACTTTAATAGGAAAAATGCTTTGAGTAATGAGCAGTTAAATATTTGATTTTTAGAGAAGAAAGATAAGAAAGTGGAAGTTGTATTGGAAGAAGATTTTACGCTGGAGTCAAATAATATGTCGATATTTTAATTTCTCAAGGACTGTGAATACCGATGGGTAGACATAGTCCTTTTCTTGTGCGCCCGGCGGCGCACGTTTCTAACCGGTGCAAGTCCGGAATCCGCCCGGTAGTGGGAAGGATATAGCCGAAGGCAAGGGTGTCCATCGTGAGGTGGAATCTGAAGGAAGCCGGATATGGGGAATATACTAACCCATGGGCAAATCTCTGGTCTGACGAACAGAAATCACATCAGGCTATGCATGAGGGTAAGACTGCAAGACAAGTTGAAGCCCAATAACTACACGGAATCAGGTATGGTAAATGTGGCAGATAGATGGAGAGAAAGAAACGTGTGGTACCCGGGGAGGTCTGTATGATACGTCCTGAAAGGGATAACCATTATCGTGAGATAATACTGAACGTACAGAAGTCAGCCGAGGT
>CAJTOR010000005.1:46367-127979 GCA_910577675.1 uncultured Lachnospiraceae bacterium | reverse complement strand
ACCGTCCGCTTTATCAAGTGCCCGTCGCAGCGCCTCGAGTTCCTTCTGCGCAGCGTCGCGGACTGCCCTGTTCTTTGAATGCCGGATTCTGGTTTGATATTTTTCCAATTCTTCCCTGTATGAATAGATGGAGAGTACATACTTTGGTGCCGGTAGAATCCCGCGTGCCACTGCCTCCCCAAGCGTCAGCTCCGAAGCGATATTGCCGCCAAACAGCTCCCATGCCATATCCCGTTGATTGTCAAGATAGCGGATATTTGTTGCAGAAAGCCCGAGCACGCGTGCATCCGGATACTTTGCCCAAAGCCTTTCCACACCGGCTCCCCACTGCGCGGCACCCAATCGGTGGAACTCATCCAGTATAATGTAGTCAAAAGACTGCACGGGGATTTCCTCCCCGCCCATCCGCATCAGTTTCGCATAGGTGAAAAAACTGATATTTTGACATTTTTTCCCGCCCGCAGAAAGCCATTTTTCCTCCTGGGTTTTATAGATATATTCGGAGGGCGAAAGCCAACAAATTTTCTTATTCTTATTGTCGGCGCAGAGTTTAAACGCGATAAAGGATTTCCCAGTCCCTGTCGGGTGGATCACTGCTGCCCTTCCCGTTTCCTGCATAAGTAAGGAAGCTGCTTCGTAGGCTTTAAGGTTATGTTCAAACAAGATATTTTCCATATAGCGGCTCCTTTCCGGTATTATTCCTCCAGTTAGTCCACGACTTTCTGAGTTTACAAAAAGTACGGTATTTGGATATATTTCTGATATAAAATGTAATGAAGTATAGTACTTCATTACATTTTATATCAAAAAAGAACTGCCACATATGCGGCAGCTCCTTTATTTTAAAAAAATCAAACCTTTCACTCTCTCATTATCTGACACTCCAACGGCTAAAGCACGTTGGGTTCTTATATACATTCACTTCCAAATATACTCGAAAGCATATAAGACGAATGATTTTCTATAAGACTTTCACTACCAAAGATACCCTTGTATCCATTTGCGACAGCATAAGGCTCGTGTCAAAACCTATTTCTATTTTATATTGCTATACTACTTAAATTTTTCTTACCTGTTAATCGACCAACTTCAATATTATGAAGTCTATAAAAGTTTTCAAACCTTTCATTACACTTATCCATATTAAAATTCTTTAAATCATCACTTATGTTCATTATAAGAAACGCGGAGTATAAATCTCTTTGTATTCGAATTCCATTAAAATCATCCCATCTTTGCGATAATGTTTTCTTCGTATATGTTCTGTCAAAATGATTAAACTGACTCGCCTTTGCTTCCAATGTGTTAATCTCAATCAATTTCTCACCATAATACCCTAATTTTCTATCTATGATAGTTAATAGCATGGATGGTGCTTTATTCGCTAATGATTTGCCAAAACGTTTCTTTTTCTTAAACTTTCCTTTGTCATTCTTTTCCGTATTCTTAGCACGTTTTTGAAGTCCTGCAAAATTCATTTTTCAACATATACTTTATTGCCAAGGGATATAATATAATTTGCTAAACATTCATGCTGATATTTCCGAATATCCGCTTGCTTTCTATAGAATTCTTTTAATTCATTTTGATATTTCATATAGTGGTTTGATTTAATCCATGCAACTTTTTTATTTCCTTGTTTCTTAATCGTCCGATCTTCATTATAATTGTTTCGATTTGTTACCCGCCTTGACCGATCCATCTTTCTAAGAAGTTTTTGTTTCTGATTCTCAATATTCTGAACTCGATCAGCAAGTTCTAATATTTTTACATCAGACTTACTTGAAAGAGCAACGGTGCGGGTTCCTATATCAATTCCAATATCACCTTTTCATATTTTTTGTGCTATCCATCCCACACCTAAAGGAGTGGGCTTTTCGCACAATTTCCTGTAAGTTCAGAAATTTCCGACAATTCCCTTTGCTGCTTTACACACTCCTCATAACGCCGCAAAAGTTTTTTGAAATTGTTAAACATATCCATTAACAACTGCATCTGCCCCTCATTGCAATCCTTTAACTGTGTAATAATCTCCCTTATAATTCTGCTGCGTGCTACATTTCCGTCCTCAAGGCCAACCAGCAGCGCGTCGGGTGTCACGTTCAGGGCTTCCGCCAGGCTGAGCAGCACCTGAAGGCTGAATTTCGTCTTTCCGTTCTCAATATTGCTCATATGGGGAATTGAAACATCAATCCGCATTGCCAGAGTTTCCTGGGACATATATTGCTCCCTGCGCAGTTGTTTTATTCTTTTCCCAATCGCTACATAATCCACTTCCATAATAGTCCTCCCCCAATAAATTATTTTATTGGATATCCTCGAAAAATGTAATAAACTAGTCCCTCAATTAACACTTTCCCAACAAACAACAAGTAAAATCCGAATTTCCATACCAAATTTTAAAAGAAGTGCAGATCCTAAATCCTTCCACTTTTCTACCATTTATTGTCATATACTACCCGCACTCCCGTCCCCTCTTATCCCGGAACCATATAATCTTATTCCTTCGCTTATTACCGCCAAAAAAGTTATGATTATCTCCTCAAACACACGGTCATTCCCCATTTTTCGCCGAAAACACAAGTTCAGCTTGCATAATGGATGAAAACACGGTAAACTAACAGGGATAAACCAAAAAAGCAGGAAAGAAGGGAATAAATATGAAACTTTGGGGAGGTCGTTTCACTAAAGAAACGGATGAGCTTGTCCACAATTTCAACGCATCCATTTCATTTGACCAGAAATTTTATCGGCAGGATATAAAGGGCAGCATCGCCCATGTGACCATGCTGGCAAAGCAGGGTATCCTGACAGGGCAGGAGCGCGACAAAATCATCGCCGGTCTTGAAGGTATTTTAAAGGATATTGCAAACGGGACACTCAAGATCGACGGTTCCCAGGAGGATATCCATAGTTTTGTCGAGGCAAACCTGATCTTGCGCATCGGGGAAACCGGCAAAAAACTGCATACGGGGCGCAGCCGCAACGACCAGGTGGCGCTGGATATGAAACTTTTTGTGCGCGACGAAGTTGTTGCCATCAATGCCCTCCTGAAAAATCTTTTGCAGGAAATATACCAGTTAATGTCTGAGCATACCGCCACTTTCATGCCCGGTTTCACACATTTGCAAAAAGCCCAGCCCGTAACTCTCTCCCATCATATCGGCGCTTACTTTGAAATGTTTAAGCGCGACCGCAGCCGTCTTTGTGATATCTATGCGCGCATGGACACCTGCCCGCTCGGTTCCGGTGCCCTCGCCGGCACCACCTATCCGCTTGACCGCTGCTATACAGCTTCGCTTTTAGACTTTGGCAGTCCCACCTTAAACAGCATGGACTCCGTGTCCGACCGCGACTACATCATAGAACTGCTCAGTGCACTTTCCACTGTTATGATGCATTTAAGCCGCTTCTGCGAGGAAATTATTATCTGGAACACAAACGAATACCGCTTTGTCGAGATCGATGACGCGTATTCCACCGGAAGCAGCATTATGCCCCAGAAGAAAAACCCGGATATCGCAGAACTTATCCGCGGCAAAACGGGGCGGGTTTACGGAGCGCTGGTTTCAATCCTTACTACCATGAAGGGACTCCCGCTCGCCTACAACAAGGACATGCAGGAGGACAAGGAACTTACCTTCGATGCAATCGACACGGTAAAGGGCTGTATCGCGCTGTTTACCGGGATGCTCTCCACCATGAAATTCAATTGTGATACAATGGAGGAAAGCGCGAAAAACGGTTTCACAAATGCTACGGATGCCGCCGACTACCTTGTAAACCACGGTGTTCCATTCCGCGACGCACACGGCATCATTGGCAGGCTGGTACTGACCTGCATCGAAAAGGACTGCTCCCTCGATGCGCTCCCGCTTGATGAATACAGAAAAATCTGCCCTGTTTTCGGGGAGGACATCTATGAAGCCATCAGTATGGAAACCTGTGTGAACAAGCGCAATACAATCGGAGCTCCGGGACCTGCTGCCATGGACGAGGTTCTAAAAATATGTAAGGAATATCTCGCCCAAAAAGACCTGTGTGAAAAGGAAAAGGATACACTTTAAGCCCCGGTAATAAAAGGCTGCCCGGGAAGATACCTGCCCTGCGCTGATACCTTCCCGGGCAGCCTTTTTCAGTTTTTTACAAGGTATCCGCCGGAACTGAATTCAGCTTTTGTATCGTCCTTTGAAGGGCATCTTTGGAATTTTTCCAGGGATCATTGACATGCATATGGTCAAATTTATCAACAAACCATTCAAGGTCGTCCCGGACACGCTTCAGGTTCTCAATATAAACGCGGTTTAAAACCGCCGTGAATTCCTCACAGTCCCTGCCGGAAAGCTGCCTCGGTGCCATCTCGTAAAGCATGGCATAATGTCGGTTGCAAAAACCCTTGCAGGCGGCAAACTTCTTTCTAAACGTTTCATCCGACCCATACAGATAAAAAATAGTGACAAGATAGCGCTCGAATGTATTTGCCATGCGGTTACAAATGTAACATGAAGCATCCAGGTCATCCATATAGGCTTTCACCCCGGAAGTTTCCCTCTTTTTAAAGAGCCCCCCCGGTGCCCTGCCACCCCTGGCAAGCTTTTCTGCATTCTTTATCACCTGTTCCGTATGCGTCTGCAAAATAAGCGCCAGCCCGAGCCGGTTCTGGTTCTTGTACAACAGCTTCACATGTTTGTCACAGAACCCTGTCTTGTTTGTTTCCATACGGATATCATCCTCCATATAGGAGGGTCCCATTGTAAAATCAACCGCCGCTTCCTGCAGGGAATGGTACATCCCGCAGACAGGGCATTCACAGTCCTTGTCAAACTCGTCGTTGACCGGAATGGTATAGAGCTGTTCCTTCATTTTTCCCCCTCACCTGCACCGCGCAGTCTTTCGTCCAGATTGCCGGGTATTCTACTGGGCTTCCGAGGTCAGCTTATCCTTTAGTTCCATCGCCTTCTGCTTGATGCGGTCATTCGCAGTCTTTGAAACCAGAACCCTCGCCACCCAGCGCTTCGCATCATCCATATGACCGGTGCGGCGCGCGAGTTCCCCAACCAGGTAGCACACGGTATTCTCATCCATTCCGCACATCGGGAAAACTTCCTTTGGAAAAGCCTCCATAAAACCATCGTAAGCATTTTGCAGGAATTCGCGTTCCTCCGCCGCAAGTTCCTCCTTCACCTTCTTGTAGTCCGGCATATCCTCGGACAGACTCTCCGCCTTGCCGCGCAGCACCCACGCAGTTTTCAGGCAGGTATATGCCTTCTCGCTCGCCTTGGCGCGCTTTACCACCGTATTTGCAAGTGCCAGTTTATGCTTCATAATCGCACTGTCATACGAAACGACATCCGATTCCTGGCTAAGCCCCCTGAAACTGTTTGAAATATTCATTTTTATCAGTTTCGCCTGCGAGGAAGTCATATAGTTGAAATAGCGGTTTAATGCTGCATAACCGCAGATCGGGCACGCGATTACATCGTATTTTAACGAGTCCACCGAATGGTATTTCGGGCGGAGGTCGGAATCCGCCGCAACCAGCTTGATCTTGCCGGTTCTTATCGCCTTTGCCTTAAACTCCTTCTCGCAGACCGGGCAGGTATAATTTTTATCAAAAATCAGATCCGCCTCGTTGATCTCCGGCTTCGCCGCAGCAGCAGCCTGCGGTTTTACTTCCTTCTTTTCCTCGTTCTCATAAACATCCATGCTTGACAGTTTTCCAAGTCCCAGCGAATCCAGCCCATTAAATAAATTTCCCATATCAATTCCTTTCTTAAATACTAATTTGGTTTATAACTGCTCTTTAATGAAACGATCCTGTTAAACACGAGCTTATCCCCTGTGGTATCCTTGCAGTCCACGCAGAAAAAGCCGTTGCGCAAAAACTGGAAACTGTCATATGCCGCCGCCCCTTTTACCGCGGGCTCAACATAGCAGTTTTCCATGACCGTAACCGAATTCGGGTTTAAGTTCATGGAACCGTCCTCCTCATTGTAAACGCCCTTCTCCTCATCGACAAGATTTTCATACAGGCGCGCTGTCACTTTCACTGCATGCGCTGCGCTAACCCAGTGTATCGTACCCTTGACTTTGCGGGCATTAAAGCCGGAACCGCTCTTTGTTTCCGGGTCGTAGGTACAGTGGATTTCCGTGACTTTGCCGTCCCCGTCCGTCACATAGTCCGTGCAGGTCACAAAATATGCATTCATCAGGCGGACTTCATTGCCCGGATAAAGTCTGAAATATTTCTTTGGCGGATCCACCATAAAATCGTCCCGCTCAATAAAAAGTTCCCTTGAAAACGGTACCTGGCGTGTCCCCATCGCCTCGTTCTCCGGGTTGTTCTGCGCGTCCAGATACTCCACCTGCCCCTCCGGGTAGTTCGTAATCACGAGCTTCACCGGGTCAAGCACTGCCATCAGCCTCGGACGTTTCAATTTTAAGTCCTCCCTGATACAGTACTCAAGCATCCCGTAATCGGCGGAGCTGTAGGCTTTTGAAACGCCGCACAAATCTATAAACATCTGGATGGACTCCGGCGTGTAACCCCGCCTGCGCAGGGCACTGATCGTGACAAGCCTCGGATCGTCCCATCCATCTACCACACCGTCCTCCACAAGCTTTTTAATATAGCGCTTGCCCGTTACAACATTGGTAAGATACTGTTTCGCAAACTCTATCTGTTTTGGCGGGTTCTCGTACTCGAGTTCCCTTAGCACCCAGTCATAAAGCGGTCTGTGATCCTCAAACTCAAGCGTACAGATCGAGTGGGTCACACCCTCAATCGCATCCTCAATCGGGTGGGCGAAATCGTACATCGGGTAAACGCACCATTTATCCCCCGTATTGTGATGGGTGATATGCGCCACGCGGTAAATTACAGGATCACGCATATTCATGTTTGGCGATGCCATATCAATCTTTGCGCGGAGTACTTTTTCCCCGTCCGCAAATTCCCCCGCCCTCATGCGCTCAAATAAGGAAAGGTTCTCCTCAATACTGCGGTCGCGGTAAGGGCTGTTCCTTCCCGGCATTTTAAGCACGCCGCGGTACTCCTTAATCTGCTCCGCGCTCAGGTCACACACAAAGGCCTTTCCCTTCTTTATCAGTTTCACCGCGCACTCATACATCTGGTCAAAATAATCTGACGCGAAAAACAGGCGGTCTTCAAAATCCCCGCCCACCCATTTGACATCGCGCACAATGGATTCCACGAATTCCGTCTTCTCTTTGGTCGGGTTCGTATCGTCAAAGCGGAGGTTGAACTTCCCCCCATATTTTTTTGCCAGGCCAAAATTAAGAAGTATCGACTTGGCATGTCCGATATGCAGATAACCGTTCGGCTCCGGCGGGAAACGTGTCACTACCTGTTTGCAGCACCCTTCGCTAATATCCTTCTCAATAATCGTTTCAATAAAATTCTTGGAGATTTTTCCATTTTCTTCCAATATTTCTTTCTCCCCGTCCATTTCCATCACCCTCCACAAAACTATATTATTTATATGATATCACAATATTTTGATTTCGTAAAGTGAAAAGAAAGAAGGATTTCCTTTTTTTATTAGGAAATCCTTCTTTTATCGAATCAAATTATTATCTCATGATTATGTTCTTCCATATATTCCCATAAAAATTCCTATCCCGGTATTCCTTAATAGAAAATATGGCAGCCAATCACCGCATAAGATTTTCCGTTCTTCTGGCACTTCGCCTTCCCGCTGCTGACCCCCATGTTAAAATACAGATAGGAGGAATCGATCACCTGCTTGCCCGTAAGTGCCTCCTTCGCAGCCTCAATACAGTCCTGCATCTGCTCTTTCTGCCATTCCTTAGGGTATTTTCCGGTCTTGTACATCGTAAGTACCTTCTCGTAATTGCTTCCCTTTGTCGTCCACTTCCCGCCCGATTTCACATAGACCGGGCTGAACTGCCGCCCCCAGCGGTTACAATCATAGATCGCTTCTTTTATCGTGGTCACATGGTCAAATATTTTGCTCTCCACGCGGTTCATAATCACGTTTGCGACCGCGATCTTCCCCTTCTTTTCCTGGCTGCCTGCCTCGCAGTAGATAATGCAGGAAAGATACATAAGCTCCTCTTTCGTGTAGGATGGGAGCTTGGCACGCTCGTTCTCGATTGTCGCGCTGAGCGAGAGGGTAATCGAATTTTCCAGAAGATCCGTCACATTTTCCACTTCCTCCAGAAACTCGTCTGCGGCAAGTGCCAAAACTGCCGCCTCATCATCCGCGGACTCCTCTGCCTCCCCCTTATTTTCTCCTTCGCCTTTCTTATCAATAACCTCAGTCCCGTCCGCTGCTTTCTCTGCCTTCTCTGCCTCAACATCCTCCTGCACGCCGTCAGTTTCCACTTCCGCCCCCGCTGCAAGTGCTGTAATCCCCCTTGAAGCAGTTACTGTACAACAAAGCAAACCCATCAAAACCAGCTTCTTAAACTTCATGTTAAATCTCCTTTAGATCCGATTCGAATTTATTACATATTTATGATGTACCGTAATAATTCGTCGTTGTTTTGTAATATTTTCGTAATATATTATATACAGGGATTTAACATTTGTCAAGAGTTTTTAATTTAACCTATCGAAGAAATCCCCCGCTTCTAATTCGTAAAGACGAAAGCGGGGGACTTCTTTATATCAGGAGGGGGATAAACCCCATCTTACATGCCGCTATTTCTTTTCCGCGCGGAACTGCGCCAGCAAAAGATCCACCATGCGCCCGTAACTCTGCACGCCATCCTCCTGGTTATTGGCTTTTAAATACGCATCGTTGATCTTTTGCGCCGCGTTGCTGACCGGTTTGTCCTTAAATTCCTGCCAGTACAGGGAGTTCGCGGCAAGGTCGCGCGATACGCCGTCCGAATAGAGCGCCCGCGCTTTATAATAAAGATCAGCATCCTTCGCATAGAGCGCGTTGCCCGAGAGAATCAGCGCCTCCATCAGACCGCTGTAACGAAGTTCCAGGTTTGTGGATGCCTGGCAGGCAAGATATGCGACATAGTTTGCCTCATCCTCGCGGATAAAGCCCTTTAAATGTGCCAGCTCATGGCACATTGTGGAACCGATGGAATAGTCCGGTATATCAATATTTACATTTGCCTCCATTGTGAATGGACAGAAGATTCCTGTCAGCTCCGTTTTTGACATGGTGCGGGAAAAATAAATATGTTTTGGCTCGGGGCAGTACCCCCCAAAAATATCATATTTCTCCGCCAGTTCAGAAAATGCTTTTACTGCCTCCCTCCCAAGCTGTTTTTTGCTAAAGGAGAGGGAATAGACCCCGTCGCCATTCTCAAAACAGGACAGTTCCTCCCTCACCCTGCTTGTTTCCTCTGCCAGCCCTGCCACAAGCTCATAAAGTTCTTCCTTTGTTGCTGGTTCGACCGTAAGCCCCAGGTAAGCTGCAACCGGGTAGCGATAATAATTGATGGAACAGCCGAACACAAGCAGAAAGAAAACCACCGAGAAGATGCAGCCTACATTTAAAAACGCTTTTGCAATCCGAAACGGTCTGTCTTCCTTCTTTATAATTAAACGCACGGCAAAAAATATTATAAAAAACAAAGTGAGTGGCAAAAGTGCGAGAATCCCAAGTTCCATCAGAGAAAATGGCAGCAGCCCCGTGATATGTGACATCACCCACGAAAGCCCGACAAAAATCCCCCTTGCAAATACATGCTCCGCCGCCTCCTGCGAGCGCGATGCTACAAACAGCGACAGGAGCGCTATGGGCAGCAAAAGCAGAATCCATATCCGTTTTAACCGTAAAAAACGTTTCATCGCATTCCTTCCGTCAATTTTAAGAACTCGTCAACCCTGTCAGCATAACTTTTAAGACTCTTCCTGAAAAAGTCCGGCTTTGAAAGATCAATGCCCGCCATTGCCGCTGCATCTTCCACGCTGCAGGTTCCCGTCGCCTTTAAGAGTGCGCGGTACTCCGGCAAAAATGCTTCGCCTTCCTCCTGATATTTCGCATACAGCCCGCGCGCAAACAACCCCCCGAATGCATAAGGGAAATTGTAGAAATCAAGTCCTGCAAAATAGTAGTGCTGCTTGCAAATCCACATGGACGGATGCAGATACTCTGTGTCAAGCCCGTTCCCGTATGCTTCTTTTTGAGCGTCAAGCATCATCTGGTCAAGTTCATCGGCAAACATAAATCCCTCCGCCTTCCGCGAAATAACCGCGGATTCAAAAAGATAGCGGGAATAAATATCACATATTATCTGCGTTACATCCTGTAGCTGGCTCTCGATCAGGCCAATGCGCTCCTCCTTGGAAGCCGCCGCTATTGCCGCATCCATCACCACGTTTTCGTTAAAAGTGGATGCTGTTTCCGCTACCGGCATCGGATAATCCGTATTTCCGATGCGGTTTCCAGAGATCTGCTTGTTGTGGTAAGCATGACCAAGCTCGTGGGCAAGGGTTACCACATCGCTCAATGTCCCATCAAAATTGGTCAGAATCCGGCTCTGCCCCACACAGTATAAATCAGCGCAGAACGCCCCGCCCTGCTTGCCCTTTCTCGGATAAAAGTCAATCCATGCCTCATCAAATGCACGCTTCACCATTAAGGCGAGATCCTCCGCAAACCCGCTGAATACAGAAACCAGATAGTCCCTTGCCTGCTCGGCGCTAAAGTGCCTGCTGCTCCCCCCTATCGGCGCGAACAGATCGTACCACGGCAGACCATTCTTATGACCGAGCAATTCCCCTTTGCGCCTTAAATACTGCCAGAATTTCGGGAAGTACTCCTTCATTGCCGTGAACATGGAAGTAAGCGTATCCTGCTTCATCCTTGACTGCCAGAGGGTTTTCTCAAGCGGTGACTCATAGCGGCGCAGTTTTGCCATGGTCAGCGTCTGCTGCTTGATATTGTTCAGGGAAAATGCCGCCGCATCCCTGACTTTTGCGTAGCTTAAAAGTTCGGCTTCATATGCTGCCTTTCGCACTGCCTGGTTCTTATCGTATGCAAGATTCCTGACGGCGGAGAGTGTAAGTTCTTCACCATTGTAATCCACCTTGAGCATGGAGGTAAGATAACTGCGCTGTTTCTCCCAGGAAGAAGCTCCGGAAAGCGACAGCTTTGAAACTGCTTCCTCCGTCTCCTCGCTGAGGTTGTGCGCCGCACCCTCCTTAATTCTCATCAGCAGATACGCATATTCAGAAAGCAGCTCATCCGACGCAATCACACCCTCAAGGTCATCCACATCCGCAACAAATTTCTCGAATGTTACAGCCGCCTTTGTCTGTTCCTGCAATATCTTGATAATTTTTTCCAGATAATCTGCTGCCTGCTTGTCCGCGCTATTTACTGACTCATTAAGCGAACAAAATGAATGGAGCTTATAAAAAAGTTCCGTTACTGCATCCGATGCCAAAATCTGGTTATGTATACTTTGCGCCGCCTGATCCCTGTTCAGTTCCCCCGCCATCCTTATGTATTCTGCCACGCACTCCTCCAGCCGCCCGATATCCGCAAGAAATTCCGGGTCGTCGTATCCGCTGTACAATTCTTTTAATGACCATTCACTGTTCATAGTCTGCCTCCGTTTTATAAATTTTTCAAGATATATTATATCATAAAACCATTGTTTTTGAAAGTGCAAATACGTGCAAAATTTAAGGAAAAAATTATACTTGTGGATATTAATTACCGGAACGGGAAAATGCTCCCAAAACCCGGATGCATTTGTAATTTTTTTCCAATATTATTTTTTTTAAAAAGTGCTTGCATTTTTCTTTTTCATATGATATTATAATACCCGGACTTGAAAAACAGTTCGCTGATGTGGCTCAGTCGGTAGAGCGTCGCCTTGGTAAGGCGGAGGTCACGGGTTCGATTCCCGTCATCAGCTTTTTTGATGGGCGGAAACCATGTCTTTGAGTTTCCGCCTGTATTTTTTTTAAGATTTTTAAGCGGAAGGAACGAAAGCAATATCCTTATGTGACACAAAAAAGTCCCCCTTATCTGCCACTTTCGTCTTTACGACTTAGAAACGGGGGACTTTTTTGATAGGTTTAAACATAATAATCTTAAAGGAGTCAAAAAACCATGAATTTAGAAACCTTATGCAATGGTATCAACCTTCAGCCGGAACTAAAAAATGAAGTCCTGGACTTTTACAAATCCGAAACCTTTTATAATATCAAAGACCGGATTAACGGATTAAAAAACATGAAAACCGAAGCTGCTGCAAGATCAGTTTTAAAAGAGCAGTTGGGCGAGGACGAAAAGCAGGTTAAACTCCTTACCTGCATGCTTGTATGCGCGGCAGAACAATATGAATGGTATCAGGAAAAATCCATTCCCGACTCCGTTTTCTTTGCAACCATGCGATGCTTTACAAGATTTATTTCGGAGTGCGAAAAAATAACGGGCATCCTCGCATTTGACCGCGAATGGTGGACGGCAAGACAGCTTAGCGGAATACTGTTCCGCATAGGGGAATTGGAATATGAAATGATGCATGAAAACAATGCGCCGGTAATCAGCATGCATATTCCCTCCGATTCCGTTCTTACACCGGAAAACTGTGACCGGTCCATCGAGGAAGCAAATCGTTTTTTTGCCGAGTATTTTCCAGAATATGGAAATTGCAAATATATCTGCGACTCCTGGCTTCTGGCACCGGAATTATCCGCGCTGCTGCCTGCACAATCCAATATCATAGCCTTCCAGAAGAGATTTACTGTGACATCGGTTGATTATTCCGGCATGGAGTACACGGAATGGGTATTTAAAACAAGGAAACACCATATCCCTGATTTCCCCGAACAGACCGCCTTGCAGAAAAATATGAAAAAATATCTTTTAGATGGCGGAAAAGTTGGAAATGGTTTTGGGATATTAAACCATTGATGCTAAAAATATTTTCACCCCAATAATCCGCTACCAGTACCTTTCTGCCGCCGGACAAGAATTCTTCTTAACGGCAGCCCTCATCTCCACAAAACACCCGCAGACCCGGCACATCCCGTTTACCAGGTTGCCGCACTGTTTGCAGGCAGCAAGCCGCTTTTCGTAAAGCTCCTCCTCCGACTTTACATCCGGGTCCAACTGTGCAATATACTCGTACATATTCCTAAAATACTCGCCTTCCTGCATTTCCCGCAGCAGGCATTTCTTGCAGATACGCTGGGGCGCATCCTTTGTGCTCCCCTTAGTTTCCGCCTCTAAGTCTTCTTTTCCGCTCTCCATAATTCCTCCTGTACCAGATACTGCAAGAATTCTTCCTACACATTTTCCCCCGCGGATTCATTTGCCCCGCTGCCAGGTATGATCTGCCTCACATTTTTCTCCGCCTGTTTTCTCGCAATCATAATCTGATGTCCGCAGCCCTCACACGAAAGCCTGAAATCAATCCCCACACGCAGCACCTTCCACATCTGGCTCCCGCAGGGATGCTTCTTCTTCAATTTCAGCGTATCCCCAACCTTAATATCCATAATGGTATCACCCTTTCTTTTCCCAATCCCTTTACTATTTTACATTTTTTCCCAAATAGTTCCTTCCCTCGTATCCTTAATCGCAATCCCCTTAGCTAAAAGCTCTTCCCTTATCGCATCCGCCCGCGCGAAATCCTTTGCTTTCTTTGCCTCTTTTCGCTGCGCAATCTTCTCCTCTATAAACCTTATCATCTCCCCGTCCATTCCGGCACCGCTTTTTTCTTCCTTCATTTTCTGTGCCGCAGCGATAAGGTCAAGCGAGAAAACTTCATCGAACATGGCAACAGCCCTGCGCTTTGTCATATCGCCCGCCTCCGACTTTAACATATCGTAAAGCACGGTAAGCCCCGAGGAGGTGGTAAGATCATTGTTTAACGCATTCAAAAACTGCCCCCTAAAATCCGCCAGCCTTTCTTCATCCACCGCACCATCCTCTGTCAGTGCGGCAACCCTCGCCACAAGTTTTTCGTAGGATGCCGCCACATTGTCAAGCGCATCGTAAGTAAATACAAGCGGCTTGCGGTAATGCGACTGCAAACAGAACATCCTGTAAACCAGCGGGTTATAGCCTTTTTCTTTGAGCAGCGAAACTGTCAGGAAATCCCCCTTTGACTTGCTCATCTTGCCAGTCGCATCATTAAGGTGTAAAATATGAAACCAGTAGTTGCACCATTTATGCCCAAGATAGGATTCGCTCTGCGCAATCTCATTGGTATGGTGCGGGAAAACATTGTCGATGCCGCCGCAGTGCAAATCGAGGGTTTCCCCCAGATGCTTCATGCTGATGACGGAGCACTCGATATGCCAGCCCGGATACCCCACGCCCCACGGGCTTTCCCATTTCAATTCCTGATCCTCAAATTTTGATTTCGTAAACCAGAGGACGAAATCTGTCTTATTCCTCTTATTTTCATCCTCCTCCACACTTTCCCGCACGCCCACTGCCAGCTCCTCGGCATTCTGGTTGCTAAGGACATAGTATTCGTCAAGTTTCGACGTATCAAAGTAAATATTGCCGCCCGCCCTATATGCAAAACCCTTCTTTAGCAACTCCTCAATCATATGGATGAAATCCGGAATACAGTTTGTTGCCGGCTCCACAACATCCGGTGTTTTTATATTCAGTTTTTCGCAGTCCGACATAAATGCATCCGTATAAAATTTTGCAATTTCCATAACAGTCTTGTGCTCGCGCTTTGCACCCTTTAACATCTTATCCTCGCCGGTGTCCGCGTCGCTCGAAAGATGCCCCACATCTGTTATATTCATAACTCGCTTTACATTGTAGCCGGAAAATCGCAGAAATTTTTCCAGCACATCTTCCATAATATAGCTGCGCAGATTTCCAATATGCGCGTAGTGGTAAACCGTCGGTCCGCATGTATACATTTTTACTTTCCCCGGCTCATTCGGGATAAAACGCTCCACTTTTTTTGTCAGAGTATTATACAAATTCAGATTATCTTCCATACCATCCTCACCTTCCCCGCACTGTGCGGTTACTTTGTTCAAAATCATACCATAAACACATTGAATGGTCAAACAAAAGTTTCTCTTTTCCGATACTCCTTAGGTGTCATCCCTTTCGCCTCCTTAAACTTCCTTATAAAATAGCTTACATTTTCAAAACCGTTCTCATAACAGATTTCAACAATCCTAGCATCGCTTTTTATCAGTGCTTCCGCCGCGTGCCCAATGCGGTAATCATTGAGGTAGGTAATCGGTGTTTTCCCCGTCATCCTTCGGAAAAAACGGCAAAAATACTGCTCGTTCATCCCCGCCCTGCCCGCAAGCATCGAAAGTGTTACCTTCTCCTTATAGTGCTCTTCCATATATTTTAGTACCTGTTTTATCTCCTTCATCTGGTAGCTGTCCTCCGCCTTTTCTGCCCTGCCCATATGCCGCAGGTGCCCGTGCTCCTCAAGTACGGAAAGAATCAACAAAAGCAATGCCTTAACCCTTAAATACCACCCCGGCTTCTTCCCCTCCCACGCGGTAAAAATCTCTTTCAGTGCCGCTAGGACTTCCTTATAACCGGCATCATTTTTCCCGATGCGCCCGGGCAGCGAGCACTCACCGTTACAGAGCGGAGCCAGCATGGAAGCCTGCGCCATATCATAACGGTCAAATTTCAACATATCAAAATTAAAGATCACAGCATAATGCAGGCTCGGCAGCACCCTGCCCGAAAGCTGGTGCAGCACGGAGCTCCCGATAAAAACAATATCACCGCAGCTTATTTCCTCCGGCACCATATCCCTTTCAAGCAAAAAATCCCCCTTCTCAAAAAATAATATCTCTATTTCTTCATGCCAGTGATGAGAAACGAAAAATTGGTCATACTCCTCTCTAAAGCTATAAACTTTAAGCGGCAGGAACTCTGTTCCATGCCCGATGCCCTCCCTGTACGCCGCATTGCCCTGCTCCCCCATCGCACACTCCCTTCTAAAGAAACACCACATGCCCCAGAAGTCAAAATAATGTTATCTTTTCTCACAATAGCGCAAGTATTACACCAAAAAATACAATATACTGTCATTATAACAAAACCACCAAAAATTTCAAGCAAGAACCAAAATCAGCAACACCCCGGACAGAAATCTCTCCGCCTATGTATGGTACTGGGAGGGGAACTGCGGAACTAAAAATAGGAGGAATCAAACATGGTACAAAAATTTCGTTTTGGAACACCCATCGAAACCGAAGCCACAGTGGCAGAACTTTCAGCCATCAAAGTAAACAGCACAGAGGACGCGGCACCACTAGCACGGTATGTAAACTTAGACTTTGAAAAAGGATTCACCCTCACACGCGACATGGCGCAGGACGACGCAGTGTATGGCCTTGGCGAAGCAAACCGCGGCATCAACAAGCGCGGCTACCAGTATGTAAGCTGCTGCACCGATGACCCGAACCACACCGAAGAAAAAGTATCCCTCTACGGCGCACATAATTTCCTGATGGTAATCGGGAAAGAAAGCTTCGGACTCTTTATTGATTACCCGGCAGATGTCCGCTATGACATCGGCTACACAAAACAGGACAAACTCACCATCTCCGTCGATGACGCAAACCTCGATGTATACCTGATTACCTGTGAGGATGAAACTGTAAATAATTCCCATAAATCCACAGACAGCGCAGAGCCATCCTCCCACGCCCATCACGCCCTATGCATCACCCGCCAGTTCCGGGAACTTATCGGCATAAGCTACATCCCGCCGCTCTGGGCATTCGGCTATATCCAGAGCCGCTGGGGATACATGGACGAAGAAGATATCCGCCGCGTGGCAAAAGGTTACCGCGAAAACCACCTGCCGCTCGACTCAATAAGCATGGATATCGACTATATGGAGGACTACAAGGACTTCACCGTCCATCCAGAACGTTTCCCGGATCTTACCGCACTTTCAGCTGAAATGAAAGAACAGGGACTGCACTTTATCCCGATTATCGACGCGGGTGTAAAAATTGAAAAGGGGTACGATGTATATGAGGACGGCGTAAAAAACAACTACTTTTGCAAGCGCGGGGACGGTACGGATTTTGTTGCCGGTGTATGGCCTGGCAAAACACATTTCCCGGACTTTTTAAATGCCGACGCAAGAAAATGGTTCGGCGGGCTCTACAAGCGCCTGACCGACTCAGGTATCGAAGGTTTCTGGAACGATATGAACGAACCCGCAATCTTTTTCTCCGAGGAGGGAATCGAGGAAGCCGCAGCCAAGGTCGAAGAACTTTTAAAAGTGAAGGACGATCCAAAGCTCAATGATTTCTGGGCGATGCAGAATGTTTTCAATATCAACAACGACCACGCGGATTACAAGCGCTTTTACCACAATATGGGCGGGAAGAAAATCCGCCACGACAAAGTGCACAACCTCTACGGCTACAATATGACCCGCGCTGCGGCGGAAGCCTTTGACACCATCTGCCCGGATAAGCGCCTGCTGCTATTCTCGCGCTCCTCCTACATCGGCATGCACCGCTATGGCGGCATCTGGACGGGCGACAACCAGTCCTGGTGGAGCCACCTGCTCCTCAATATCAAGATGATGCCGTCCCTAAATATGTGCGGCTTCCTCTACAGCGGCGCGGATCTTGGCGGTTTCGGCAGCCACACAACAAGGGACCTGCTGCTGCGCTGGCTCGCTTTCGGAATTTTCACGCCTCTGATGCGCAACCACGCGGCACTCGGCACAAGAGAACAGGAATGCTACCAGTTTGAGGGGCTCGACGATTTCCGTGAAATCCTGAAGCTGCGCTACCGCCTGATTCCATATATTTACAGTGAATTTGTAAAAGCAGCGCTCGGCAATACCCTGCTCTTCTCCCCTCTCGCCTTTGCATGGCCGCAGGACAAAGTGGCATGTGAGGTGGAAGACCAGCTTTTGCTTGGCGAGAGCCTGATGCTTGCCCCGGTCTACAAGCAAAATGTAACAGGGCGCACCGTCTATCTGCCGGAAGGAATGCTCCTTGCAAAATTTACTTCCGCTGAAACATACACTCTTACAAAAATGGAAGCGGGCTGGCACTATATTGACTGTGCGCTGAACGAAGTTGCCTTCTTTATCCGCACAGGTCACCTGCTGCCGCTCTGTCCGCCATGCGAATGCACCAAAGAGCTGGATTACACAAAGTTTGAACTGTTGGGTGAAAAAGGCATGGGGCTGTCCTACGAACTTTACATGGATGATGGATACACAAAGAATGTGGGGCAGGACGGAAAATATATCAAGCTGACACTCTAATCCCCCTGATTGCGGCATAGTCCTTCCACGCATTTATAAACAAAATATAAACTTTTAAAAATCGTAAGGATTTTGTAAGAAAGTCTACCAAATATCCTGAAAATGTGGTATACTGATGCAATGTAAATAATGCTGCGTTATAAAATAGGAAGCATGCACAGTATACCATATTTTTATACTTTCCCTGCCCGTGCTTCACGCAGCGGAAAGAGGTTGTTATGCGCATTGTTTTGGTAGTACTTTCAATGGTTGTTTTTCTGATTTTATTCCTGCCGATCTATCTGATTCTCTTTATTGTGGGCAAATTTAACCCCCATAAAAGGATCGCCGCATCCCAGGCAATTGTACGGGTCGCGTTCCGCTTTGTTATGTTCTGTGCCGGCACAAAAATCACAGTACTTGGGAGGGAGGAACTTCCAAAAGGGGAATCCTTCCTCTATGTCGGCAATCACAGAGGGCTCGCTGACATTCCGGTTGGCTATATTACCCTTCCGACACTGACTGGCTTCGTGGCAAAAAAAGAACTCCGCCGTGTACCCCTTTTTGCCTGGTGGATGAAAAGCCTGCAATGCCTTTTTCTTGACCGCAACGATATGAAGGAAGGCTTAAAAACAATTATGCAGGGAATTGAACAGCTAAAATCAGGTTACTCCATCTTTATTATGCCGGAGGGTACAAGGAACCGCGGCGAAGAATTTGACCTGCTCCCATTCAAAGAAGGAAGCCTTAAAATGGCAGAAAAAGCGGGATGTGGTATTGTCCCGGTCGCCATCTCGAACACGGCGGCAGTTTTTGAAAACCATATACCATGGGTCAAAAAAGCACATGTCATCATCCACTATGGCAAACCAATCTATCCTGCCGATGTCCCTAGGGAGGAGCGCAAACATCTTGGCGCATCCGTAAGGGAAACCATCATCAGACAACTAAAAGAAGATGCCGCACTAGTATAAAGTCTGGAGCGAACACAAAAATCATCGGCAACTATGTACCCGCTTTTCAGCAGAACCCTGTGAAAACAAATATACTTTTGTGCAGAAAAAGTCTGTGGGAAGTGGTAAGAAAAGATGTTCCGGAAGACAGGAAGGGCATTTACAGTATCTTGCAGCAGAAACAGCGGGAGCAACCACCCCACAGAAAGCAGGATATGGAGCAGGAGCAACCACCCCACAGAAAGCAGGATATGGAGCGATAGCAGACAGGGCAGCGGGATAGTCAACACTTGCTCCGCTGCCCTGTTTGGGAATTATATCAGACCGATTTTTATTCACTTGCCATCCTCCGGGTATTTCGCACGCTCTATCTTACAACTGTGTCCTTGCTCTTTCTTATCCTTATTATAATTTATTCCAACAAGAATCATATCACCCGTATAATCTTTCACCACATCAATATATTTCTTGTCTTTTATCTGCAAAATTGCCGTCTGCGCCGTTTGATTATATTTTAATTCTACAACAATAGCTGGCTTATTCCTCCCTGGCAGCGGCAAAAAAACAATATCCGCACAGCGCATGGTCTAATGCTACCGCAACCTTATCTTCCCTTCCCTCCAAAGTATTTTGCAGCAGACTCTCGGAATCCGCAATCACCTTTATCACATTCTCCCAACCGCCCGCTTTCATTGCACGCCGGAACTTACCCATAATTTCATTATTTGGAATAAACGCCCTCTCTTCTAACGAATCGTATGCCAGATACCCCAGATGTGTCAAAAGAGTCAAGGCATCATCCTTTGTTTTAAGGTTACGCATATCATTCACAAAATTTCCGGTATCAACCGCTTATTTCCTCAAAATTCATATGAAACCACTCACAGAGTGCTTTGACCTCCTCTTCCGTAAACATAGAACAAGGGTATCACTCAATCATCAAATTTGATGATTTTGCAACACCCCCTTTCTACGGCAGTTTTTTAACGTTAAAAAGAATCACACCCCAAAACTATCTAAGGAGCCCGCAATCTTTCCGTCAAAACAGTCTTACAAAACTTACAATTAAAACTTACAATTCCCCATCAAATAACTGCTGCTCCTCAACATAGGTTTTATAGCAGTCGCGGCACAGATCAAACTCTTTCCCCATAAATATCAACTTGCAGCTCGCCCCATCCCCGCAAACAGCGCATTTATGCTTTCCGCAGCCGCCAAAGAACAGGAACACACACAGCGCCAAGAAGATAACCTTATGCCATTTCCTGCCCCCCATCTCCCTAAGCCAGCTTCTGACCGCAGTTCGGGCAGAAATTTGCCCCGCCCGCCTTAGCCCCGCAATTCGGGCAGAAATTAGGTTTTGCCCCAGCATCAGTCCGGTTATTCGGCATATTCTGCGGATTCTGCATATTCACAGAATTAGAAGAATCTTGTGTATTCAATGAATTTGCATTCATGGAATTCACCATCTGGTTTGCCATGTTCATACCCATCATCATGCCCGCCATCTCGGAGGCAGCGCCACCTTTGCCGGATGCCATCGCATCGACCATGCCCACCTGCTGATAGCGGTTTATATCGCCTATCATGCTCTGGGAAGCATTTTTTGTAATCATGCGCTGCACTTCTTCCGGGTAATTGAAACTCATAATATTGAAGCCCGTAATCGTAAGCCCCATATCAAATATTTCCATATCCAGATCTACGCTGATCCCTTTGGCGATATCGTAGGCATTAGCCTGGAGGTTAAACATATCCTTCCCCTCCTTGCTGATCCACTTCATCAAAAGCTGGTCGAGCACGGATGTCACGCGGATTTTCACATCCTCCACAAGGTAGGATTCCTTAACCCCCGCAATCTTGTCAATCAATTTAATATAATCATTCACCTTGAAATTCAGCGTGCCAAAAGCGCGGATTGGCATACCGCCCGGCATGCCCGCCACCGGAATATTAATCGCATTGGCAGTCCCCCACTTAACTGTAAACTCTTTTGTATTGACAAACAAAACTTCGGCACGCAGGTTTGTATTAAAACCAAACTTAAATCCCTTTAAAGTTGAGAGGAACGGGATGATCTGCGACTCAATATCATAATCGCCGTCATCCGTAAAAATTCCCTCTATCCGGCCAGTGTTTAAAAAAATCGCATCCTGTCCCGGGCGGATAATCAGGCGGCTGCCCTTCTTTAGCTCCGCGTTCGGCCACTTCCAGAAAATCATATCCTCGCGGAATTCCTTCCACTCAACCACCGATGAAAACTGATTTGAAAATAATCCCATTTTATGTTGCCCCTTTCCTAATATAAAACCATCTAAAAACTTCTGCCTCCGCTTGAGTGGGAATGCCCGCCGCTGCTGACATGACCTCCGCCGCTACTGCCACCGCCCTCACTCGGCTTTGGCTTCTTGCGCTTTGTCACGCTTGTGCGGATATAGTCATCCCTTCTCGCACGAATCCCGCTGTAGCGCGAATCAAGATATGTATCCGCATTCACGGTCATAACACCGCCGCTTTTCACCGCCATCACAGAAACGGCAATCCCCCCGATAATGAGAGCCGCGATAAGCTGCACCCACGCCCGCAGATAAATCGGCACATAGTTAAGATAATCAACTGCCTCGTCCGCATAAACCTCTATTACATTGTAATAATACCCCGCTTTCAGGTCATCATAAATCGCGTCGATTATCTTATCACATACTCCGTCCGTAATCCTGTTCTGTGCCTTCCCATAAGCCTGCACATTGACATAGCGGTTCTCCATATCAAGGTATATCAATACTGCGTCCGTATCAATCTGACCCGTATCAAAACCATTGTCATAAAAATCTTCCAGGTACCTATCGCCCGTCCTGCCGCCGGGTTCTGAGGAAGTGACCGCATAGATCCCGCAGCCCGTTTCCTGCCCGCATTTTTTCAAGTGTTCCGAAAGCCTTTCCCTCTGGTCGTCATCTAAAAGTCCCGCATCATCATAGAGATAGACACCCTTTACAGCCGACACAACCGGCTGTGAAAAGCTGGATGCATACACGCTTCCCACGGGAAGGAGAAAAGTTAAGAGGAGCAGGAAGAAACTTATTATTTTTCTTTTTTTTCCCATATCATCCTCCCCCTAAACCAGGAACATAGAAACCAGACGCATAACCGCAAAGGCTGCCGCGCTGATACCCGTAAACCACAGGGCAATCTTCTTGTTTGAGAGCGGCGGTTTCCCGACAATCTTGCCGGTCTGGCCGTTCATCGCAAAGATATGTTCGCTGTCGCGATAATCGTAGCAGACCATCCAGACCGGAAGCAATGTATAGCGGGCATTGACCGGATTAAGCCTTATTTCTTTATGATTGTAGGTAACGGTCGAATAGCCCGTGATTGTCGATGCAAGATACTGGCTCGCATAGCGCTTTACACGCTCCGTCACGCGCGGCAGCAGCTCCTTGTCATCATAATTATACTGTTCCGCAAGATACCCCGCCAGATAAGGCATTTCAAAAGGGGCGAGTTCCGAATAAGAAAACGGTTCCAATTTGTCCATCATCTCATCGTTCATTTTCTCCGAGGCATCCACGGGCACCTTGGAATAGACCATATTCAGTCGGCGGTATACATGGTAATACTTTGTTTCTGTACAAATATATTCCCCCTGCGAGTAGGTGCGCACGCGCGTTGCCGTGCAGTCCGCCTCCCCCGTCCCTTCCATATCAAAGAGCCAAAACGGCACGTACATCCCCGTAATGTTTTTGATGCGGTCGGCGGTCATAAAATCCTTGGGCGTAAGTTTCCCGTTCCCGCACCATTTGCGGAACGCCGCCATCGCCTGCTCTTTTCCAATCTTAAACGGGATAACAAAAACCGGAGCCTTCTTGCCGGTCAGACGGTCGCCAAGAACCACCGGCGCACCGCAGAAACTACAGGTTGTAGCAGTTGTATCCGTTGTTGTTACAACTACTGCACCACAGTTGTTGCAGACATACTGGCAGCCTTCCCCATCGCCAAAAGCGCCGCTGCCCGCTTCCTCCCCAATCCGCCCGAAAGAGGTCTCATCCTCGATCTCATCCGCCGAAAAGGGGGCAATCTCCTCCCCCTCTTTTTCCCCACCCTGTTTCATGGCATCAACCGCCATCAGCCTGCCGCAGCCAGTGCATTTCAGTTTCCTTGATTCCGCATCATACTGCATATCCGCGCCGCAGCTCGGGCATTTATACTGGACTACCATAATTCCTCATTTCTGTAAGGCAGGTATTCCCCGCCCCCACCAAATCCAATTCCCACTCCAAAAACAGAAACGGCCGCGGACCCATCCGCAGCCGCCCTTTCCCCCACTCATACCTCGTTGTTTTAAACCGGCCACTCTTATTCCCGGGCATACTTACGCTTTCCCAAGGCTTGCTTTCAGTGCCGCAAGTTCGTCATCCACATCCGACCCCTGCGAATACTTTGCAGTCAGGTCGCGGATATCGCCGGACTTCTCCATCCTGTTCAATTCCGCCATCGCATTCGCTTCATCCAACTTCTTGTTTGCAAGATCCTCGTACTTCTCGAAGCTTGCAATCGAGCGGTTCGCACTGTTCACGGAATCGCCCATCTTGTTGATGCGCTCCTGCGTCTTCGCAACGGCAAGTTTGCCCTTAATCATCGCCCTGCGCGATTCAAGTTCATTGATATCCGCGACAAGCTTGCTGTGCATCTGCTTCATATGATCCGCATTCTGGTGTGCAAGATCGTAGGTCTGCTGTAAACCTGCCTGCTTTGAGGCGAGCGATGCCTTCTGCTCAAGGAACTTGCGCGCGTCGTCCTCATTATTTTTCTCGAGCGCCTTGATCGCAAATTTCTGCATCTTCTCCATCTCGGCGTTGCACTCGTCAAGCTCGCGCTTTGCCCTGGCCTCCTCCGCCATAATGCTGGCGGTTTCGGATTTCACTTTCCCAAGATCCTCCTGAAGGTTCCTCAAACACTGGTCAATCATCTTCTCCGGATTCTCTGCCTTGTCAAGCAATGCATTGATATTTGCCGACATGATATCCTTAAACCTTGATAAAATACCCATCTTCTTATCCTCCCTGCTGCGGCTTGATTTTAAGGAGCAGCAAACGCTTTAATGCCGGCGCAGCACAGCACTATTCTCCCTTCCTTCTACAGGCTTTAAAGACCATACATTTAGTTTACCTGCAATCTGCTGTTTCGTCAAGTATTTACAAAAAAAATATCCACACTGAAAAAAAACCGAACACCCCGCCGACAAGCACATCCCTTACATAATGTACCCCCGCAAACACACGGCTCGCCGCGATAAGCACCCCCACCGCCAGAAAAAATATACCCGCTGGCAGGCAGTAGGCTGTCCAGACTGCCGCGACCATGCCGGCACTTGCCGCGTGGCGGCTTGGGAAAGAGTGTCCGCATTTTTCCTTCTTTATCAGCGGCACAATCCCCTCCTTCTCATACGGTCTTTGAAAATCGGCAAAATGCCGGAATACCGAAACCAAAAAGAACATTGCGGCAGGCACAAAGATGGCGCGAAAAAGAAGTTCCCTCCTGCAAAAAAAACACAGTGCCAGGCAGACTGCATAGCCCGCCGCCACGAAAAGCGGCAGCCCCCGGTAAGCTATAAGAAGAAACTTTATGCGCCACGGTGCACAAAGAAACCATTCCCGTATTTTCCTGTATCGCCCCGCATTCATTCCCCGTTTCCCAAAAGCCTTTCCAATGTCCCATACACAAATTCTACGCTGGCTTCGCGCACGGCATTCCTGCCAATTTCCCCAAATTGCATTGTGTGTGTGGCAAGCATCCCATCCACATAAAAACCGAAGCAGACCATGCCGACCGGCTTGTTCTTTGTCCCGCCCGTCGGTCCTGCAATCCCGGTAATCCCCACTCCGACCTGCGCCATATTCGCGCGCGCCACGCCTTCTGCCATCTGCCCGGCCACTTCCTCGCTCACCACGCCAAACTCCTCAATGGTTTCCTCAAAAACCCCCAGATATTTTATTTTAGCTTCATTTGCATAGGTTATAACACCCACATCAAACACCTTTGAAGCATCCGGTACTTCCACAAGCCTCGCCGCGGCAAGCCCCCCAGTACAGGACTCCGCAAATGAGATGCGAAATCCCCGCTTTACCAACAGCTCCACCGTTTTTTTTGCAACCATCCCCGATAACTCCTTTCTGTGCACTTTTACCAAAAGAAATATTCCTGTGTAATCCCAAGCAGATAAACTCAAAAATTAGTATAACGCACTTGAAGAAGAATATCAACTTTACTTTTTAACCATAAAATGATAAAATGAGAAACACATAGTTTTAATTTTCGGAGGACGGGTTATGAAAAGTTATAATGAATACGATGAAATGTTTGGTGAGAGTTCACAGGGATATCTGGTCACTTCCCTTCCCTTCTCCTCCAGTTCCACCATTATATATGCAAATAACAGGGCTGCTTCCATCCTAGAGCTTCCCTCTGTGTCGATCACCGGACAAACGCTCGGCAATGTTTTTCCAGTTTTTTCCACATCCATGGGCAGTATGGATGTAGGACCGTTTCGCCACGAGCCAAACGGCAGCCTGCTGCGCCTGTTTGCCTCGCCGTTTAACGGGGATACCTGCCTTGTTTTTGTCCTGGACCAGAACGAGGCGGAGCGGGCATCCGTCGAACGCCTCTTCGACTACCAGCGCCGCATGAACGAGGCGCTTGAGGCCGCGAATGCAGCCAGCCAGGCAAAAACCAATTTTCTCTCCGAGATGTCGCATGACATCCGCACCCCGATGAACGCGATTATCGGCATGACCGATATTGCGCTCAATTATTCCGAAGACCCTGCGCGTGTTGAGGACTGCCTGAAAAAAATCCGGACTGCTTCCGGACATTTGATGGAACTGATTAACGAAGTGCTCGATATGTCCCGCATCGAGAGCGGCAAAGTTGTTTTAAATGAGGAACATATCCAGCTGGCTGACCAGATACACAGCATCCTGGTTATTATCCGCCCGCAGACGGCGGAAAAAAAGCAGAAGCTCCACTTAAACCTCTGCAATATCGAGCACGAAAACCTGATTGCTGACCCCACAAGGCTAAGACAGATATTTTTAAACATCCTCTCCAACGCCGTAAAATATACGGGGGAGGGCGGGGAGATTTATATATCGCTCGAGCAGGAATTAATGGAAGATTCTTCCGTTATGCTCACGTTTCGCGTAAAGGATAACGGGATCGGTATGACACCGGAATTTTTAGCCAAAATATTCCAGCCATTTGAACGTGAGGCTTCCTCCACGATCAGCCGCATTGAGGGGACTGGACTTGGCATGGCGATCACCAAAAAACTGATCGAGATGATGGGCGGCACTATCAAAGTGACAAGCGTACTTAACGAGGGGTCGGAATTCACAATCGCCATCCCGCTAAAGCGCTACGAGGCGGACACTTCCCACTTTTGCGCACTCTCCGGCCGTCATGTGCTCATTATTCAGGGAGACGGAAACAAACTTACAACACTCCCCCAACTGCTTTCAGGACTTAACATCACCTGCGATATTGCTGCGGACGGGAATCAGGCGATCGATAAGATTAACGACGCGGATATCTCGGGCAGGGAATACTTTGCACTGCTTACCACCGACCACCTTAAAGATATTGATATCGCCCAGCTACTACCGGATATCAGGGCGCGCAAGGGACGGGATTTCCCGATCCTTATGCTTTCCGAAAACAACTGGTCCGAGATGGAATATTTAATGACCAAACTCGGTGTCAACAGCTTTATCCCGCTTCCGCTCTTTAAAAGCCGCCTGGCAGAAGCGCTCTACCCTTTTACAAAGGAAGGACATACCGCAAAAGAAGGGCAGCAAAAACGCGGGGTTACAGACTACTCAAAAAACCGCCTGCTATTGGTGGAGGACAACATGTTAAACTTGGAGATTGCAAAAGAAATCCTCTCCATGACCAATATCATGATCGATACTGCCACAAACGGGGAGGAAGCTATTACCACCTTCTGCGAAAAGCCGCTGTTTTATTATGACCTCATCCTGATGGATATCAAGATGCCGGTTATGGACGGTCTTGAAGCAACGCGGCGCATCCGCAAACTTAAAAGACTTGACGCGGCACAGGTGCCAATTGTTGCCATGACCGCCAACGCATTTGAGGAAGACCGGCAAATCTCCATAGAAGCCGGAATGAACGCACATATTACAAAACCTTTAGATGTGGAACAGGTACTCTCCTGTCTGGACAACCTGAACCAGGGAACCCACAAATAATAATTCCATATTCAGGTTTTATACCCGCCAAAGCGGGAGGGAGGGGATAGCCATGAACAAATATGAAACCACCTATCTTGACAATACCTCGAAAATCATGAAGCTGGTCGCCGTAACACCCACTGCTTCGGAAAGCGCAGAAGCTTTTTACACCGACTGTACAAAACGTACTCTCGCCCTGCGCCCGCTGATTGCGGAAAACATGACCGTGCTGCGCGATTTTCTTATCCCGCTGTTCGACGATATCCTGGCAGCCACGCCGGAAACCATAGCGGAACTTGCCGAATTTGACGATGCGCTCGTAAAACTTACAAAACAGGCGGACAACGGCGTGCACTACCAGATAAACTGTGCCCTCACGGTCTACGCCCGCCAGAACAACGACCGCGACCTTCTGATCCGTTCACTTTATCACAGTGCAATGGCGCTGTACAATTATAACAATATCATGCGGATGACGGACCCCGGCAAATACCACTGGAAAATGCGGCTGCTTTTTGGTGAGGCGGCAGGATACATCCGGTACTATGACGAGCTTGAAAACCCGGAAACGCGCGGCTACATCCACCGCTCCATGAGTAACCTCGCGCTCTGCTACAATTCCATATCGGAAGCGGAACCAAAATTTGCCGTGCTGCGCCGCGCCCTGCAGATCCTTACAGATCCCTCCTTCCAGAAAAAAACCCCGTCGCTTCCCTGGAAACTGTTTATCACAAAGACGCACCAGGAGCGCACGACATTGCTCGGCTATATGCGCTATGATACCGCTTCCTGCGAACAGCAGCACGAAGTGATGGAATCCGCCGAGTACGTCCACCACGAACAGCTTCTCGCCGCGCAGGAAAAAAATATACCGATGCAGCCACAATGGCTCTACGCCTACTATGCAGCATGTTACCACTGTGGCATCCACAATCTTGCGAAACTTTTCGAAAACCTGGAACAGCTCTATATTTCTGCTTCCCAGACCGACTATTCGCAGCAGGGCATGTATACAAACCTTTTCCTGCCAGCCATGTACACGGAGTACGTGCGCAAGGATAAGCGCTATATCACGAACAAAACCCCGATCATGCAGCTAATTTACCAGCGAGCCCTGCGCTATGTCCGCAATGCCCCACCGGAGGCACACACAGAATTCCTGTACTCATACCTGCGCCCCATGTTGTTTAATTTCATCGAATATCCAAATGGGATTTCCCTAAAGGCGTTTGCACATGAGTTTATTATGGGTCGCCACCTGGGCACCTGCGTGCACAGCATCGCGGTCGCACAACTTGCTGTCTTAATACTTAAACACTTGCTTAAATCTTCACCCGAAGCACTCCTTGGTATCCGCGGCATGTTATCGGCATCGGAGATTACTGAAAATGAGGAAGCACTCATTTCCTATATATATGACTGTGGAATGCTCCACGATATCGGGAAACTCTTTTTCCTCCAACTCTTTTCCCTGCCGAACCGCCAATGGCTCTCGTTTGAAATAGAAATGTGCGAAGCCCATGCGCTTCAGGGATACCGGCTGCTTAAAAACGCCCCGTCCACTGAGGAGTTTGCGCCGGTCGCGTTCGGACACCACCGCTACTATAACGAGGCGGGCGGATACCCAAAAGAATTCTCGCGCGCAGAATGTGCGGACCCCATAGCCGTTGACCTTATTGCGGTCGCGGATTTTATAGAGTATCGCGGCAATGAAGTAAACAACGCCTTTAGGGAAGCAAATTCTATCGACCAGATATTTGCCAGGCTTCTTGAGGGAAGGGGGACACGCTTCTCGCCAAGCATCGTCGATGCCGTTGCAAGCGCCAGGGCAGAGATTGCAGAACTGCTTGACACGGCGCGCCCGAAGGCTTACCAAATGGCATACAAATACAGTATGACACCGCCGGCAAACCAGACAGAGCCTTAAACCCTATAAGCGCCACCAAATACCATTTGAATACGGAGGTTCCAAATGAAGATAGTATTGCAGCACCTGACTAAGCGCTTCCCCGCCCGCAGCAGAAAATCCCGCGGGGAAGTTACCGCAGTAAACGATTTTGATTTCGAGATCCCGGACGGCAAGCTTGTGGGGCTTTTAGGCCCGTCCGGCTGCGGCAAGAGCACGACGCTAAATTTAATCTGCGGTCTGCTCGCCCCGACGGAGGGTAAAATCTTTTTCGGAGATGACGATGTTACAAAACTTGCCCCGGAAAACCGCGGAGTCGGTCTGGTTTTCCAGAATTACGCACTCTACCCGCACCTGACCGTCCAGAAAAATATCACTTTCCCGCTCGAAAATCTAAAAGGGGCGCAAAAACTGTCCAAGGAGGAAATGAAGGAGCGCGCGTACAAAGTGGCAAAACTTGTGCAGATTGAGGAGTTGATGGACCGCAGGCCAAAAGAACTTTCCGGCGGCCAGCAGCAGCGCGTTGCCATCGCCCGCGCCCTCGTAAAAATGCCGCGCGTCCTGTTACTTGATGAGCCTCTCTCCAACCTTGACGCGCGCCTCCGCCTTAAAACGCGCGAGGAAATCAGACGCATCCAGCAGGAAACGCAGATTACCACTGTTTTTGTCACGCACGACCAGGATGAGGCGATGAGCATCTCCGACCTGATTGTTGTGATGAAGGATGGCATTATCCAACAGATTGGTGCCCCGCAGGAAGTTTATGACAACCCGTCAAACCTCTTTGTCGCAAAATTCCTCGGCACGCCGCCAATCAATGTTTTTTCCGGAAATATCAGGGATAGCAGGCTCTATATCGGTGATGAAGCAGTACTTAAAACACCGGGCATCACAGCAGGCGAAGTATTAGTCGGCATCCGCCCGGAAGGTTTCCTGCTCTCAGAAAACGGTGCCCTATCCTGCGCGCTTACACGCCTTGAGGTGATGGGGCGCGATGTAAGTGTTATCTCCACCAATCCCGCCTGTGAAAACGGAACGCTCCGCGCGATTATCAATGCGGAGAAAACCCCTTCATTCAGTGCGGGGACTGTGCATTTCTCCCTCAAACCCAAAAAAGTCTTTCTGTTCCGGAAAGAAACAGGGGAGCGGATAGAATGCAATCCAATCCCCTTAGCGGAGGTATAATATAATGATGGAAAAACAAAACCGGAAAGCCTGGCTCTACCTGCTGCCTGCCCTCCTCTTCCTGCTGATATTTATGGTTTACCCACTTATTGACGTACTTGTCTACTCCTTTGAGGAGGGATATAACTCAGCCTCCCAGACCTTTATGGGGGTCGGCAGCTACAATTATTCCTATGTGCTGCATGACCCCTATTTTTTGCAGGCATTAAAAAATACATTCCTGCTGGTTATCATCACAGTACCTGTTTCAACCGGACTCGCACTTTTAATCTCCACCTGTTTAATCTCAATCAAACGGCTGCGCGAGCTCTTCCAGACCATTTACTTTCTGCCCTATGTCACAAATACGCTTGCGGTCGGGCTGGTCTTTATGATCCTTTTTAAAAAGACCGCGTACTCCGACGGGTTAATCAACCTTTTTCTTCACTGGTTCGGCAGTCCCTCCGTGGATTTTATCGAGGGACCTTACTGGGCAAAAATGTTTGTCCTCTGCTTTTATACGGTCTGGGTTGTCCTTCCATTTAAAATCCTTGTACTAACCGGCGCACTCGCCTCGGTGAACCAGGATTATTACAATGCCGCGCGCGTGGATGGCACCGGGCGCAGGCGCATCTTTTACCGCATCACACTGCCGATGATCTCCCCGATGGTCTTTTACCTGGTTATCACCGGCTTTATCGGCGCTTTTAAAGCCTACTCCGACGCAGTGGCACTCTTTGGGACGAACCTGAATGCCGCGGGCATGAACACCATTGTGGGCTATGTCTACGACATGCTCTACGGCGACTCCGGCGGCTACCCGTCCTACGCATCCGCAGCGGCAATCATCCTGTTTGTCATTGTGCTCACAATCACCTGCATCAATTTGCTGGTAAGCAAAAAGCACGTTCATTACTAAAAGTGAGGATTTACATGGAAACATATACCGATTACCAAAAAATAGAAAAATCTGCAAAAACGCGCCGCATACTCCGCAATATTTTTGTTTATGCCATGCTTGTTCTCTGGGCGCTTATGGTGCTGTTCCCATTTTACTGGATGGTGCTCACCTCCCTCAAAAGTTATGGCACCTACAATGCGGAATATATCCCGAAATTTTTTACCCTCTCACCGACACTGCAAAATTACGCGGATGCCTTTATCTCGGTGCCTCTCGGGAGATACCTGCTAAACACCCTGCTCTTTACCGCGGTCACAACCGCGCTGATGCTCTTTGTAACCACGCTTGCCGCCTTTGCGTTCGCAAGGCTTTCATTCCGAGGCAAGAACCTGGTTTTCACACTGTTTCTTGCCCTTATGATGATACCGAACGAGCTGGTTATCATAACAAATTTTGTGACCATTACGGACGCGGGGCTGCGCAACAGTTTTACCGGTCTGATTCTCCCGTCCGTCACCTCCGTTTTCTATATCTATCTGCTCCGGGAAAATTTTGCACAGATACCGGACACACTTTACTATGCCGCAAAGGTGGACGGCACGTCTGATCTTCGCTACCTGCGCCGCGTAATGCTGCCAATCTGCCGCCCGACACTGATTACAGTCGCCATCCTAAAGATTATCGAATGCTGGAATTCCTATGTCTGGCCACGGTTAATCACGGATAACCCGGATTACTACCTTGTTTCAAACGGCATACAGGAAATCCGCGAAAACGGCTTTGGCCGCGAGAACATTCCCGCGATGATGGCGGCGGTCGTCGTGATCTCCCTGCCGCTAATCCTCCTCTTCCTCGCATTCCGCAAAAAAATTATGGCGGGTGTTTTAAGGGGCGGTATGAAGGGTTAATCTAACAGCAACAGGATATTTTTTAACCCATCGGACAAGCTGCAAAGCAGTATAGGGATATGAATTTCCTTTGACAGATCATTAAAAAGGGGGCTTTCTATGAACCGGAACTATAAACGGCTGGGACTACTGGCGGCGCTTTACAGTTTTTCCTGTCTGGCAGCCTGCCACGGTTCGCGCGGGCTTGCAGAATTTTCTATACCTGAAGAGTTTGATACCTCAAAAAATTACGAGATTACCTTCTGGGCAAAAAATGATACCAACAAAACGCAAACCCAGATTTATCAAAATGCAATTGAGGGCTTTACCTCGCTGTACCCGAATATCACAGTGAACCTTCGCCTGTATACGGATTATGGCAGGATTTATAATGATGTTATCACAAATATAGCGACGGGCACAACACCAAATGTATGTATTACTTACCCGGATCATATCGCGACATACCTGACCGGAAACAACGTGGTTGTCCCATTGGACGGACTGTTTATGGACACGGACTATGGGCTCGGCGGCGAAAAACTGTTATTTGACGCAGCGGCATCCGATGAGATCATCCCGCAGTTCCTCAACGAATGCGCATTTAAAGACCACTACTATGCTCTTCCTTTTATGCGTTCAACAGAAGCCTGCTATATCAACAAAGATTATGTGGAAGCGCTCGGCTACACAATTCCCGATATACTGACCTGGGATTTTGTCTGGGAGGTTTCGGATGCTGCGACCGCAAAGGATGCCGACGGCAATTATATTGTAAACGGCCAGAAAGTTATGATTCCATTTATTTACAAATCGACGGACAATATGATGATCCAGATGCTCAGGCAAAAAGATGCAGGATATTCGAAGGCGGACGGCACAATCGAAATTTTCAATGACACCACAACAGAACTGCTTTACGGGATTGCGGAGCATGTTAAAAAAGAGTCATTCTCGACTTTTAAGATTTCGAGCTACCCTGGAAATTTCTTTAATGCCGGACAGTGTCTTTTCGCGATTGATTCCACCGCGGGAGCTTCCTGGATGGGTTCTGATGCCCCGCTTTCGGATATCAGCAAGGACGCGCTGGTCGATTTTGAAACCGTTGTCATGCCGATTCCGCAGTTTGACACCAAAAACCCGCAGATGATTTCACAAGGTCCTTCGGTCTGCATTTTCAACAAGGCGAACCCGCAGGAGGTGCTTGCCTCCTGGCTCTTTGCACAGTATCTTCTGACCAACGAAGTACAGATTGCTTACGCGAGGACGGAGGGCTATATCCCGGTTACAAAAAAGGCGCAGGAAGATGCCATCTATCAGGATTATCTGTCCCAGATGGGAAAGGACAATGATGCCTACTATGATGTAAAAATCAAGGCCTCCAAACTCCTTCTTGAAAATATGGATAATACTTTTGTTACTCCGGTCTTTAACGGTTCCGCCTCCCTGCGCGATGCCGCCGGACAGATGATAGAGAATGTTGCCAAATCCATAAGGCGCGGCGGGGCTGTTGACGACGCATTTATGGAAAAACTCTTCTCCGATGTCACCTCCCTTTACCGCCTCGACCAAAAAGAGGGCACCACCGCAGGAAAAAAGGATCTTGGCAAACTCCCGCCAACCGCCCTGTTTTTGCTCTTCGCACTCGGTATTACATGGTTTGGAATTATTTCATATGTGACATACGACACATTAAAAAAGAAAAAGAAATCATAAAAAACCATTGATTTATAAAAAATATCGTGTATAATGTCATTGATTCAAATAAACTAAATCAGTATACCCCCACACCGTACTCCCAAAAAATTCTCTGCCTTACATGGTACTGGGAGGGGGCATACGGAACTTAAATCAGTATGCCCCCCGGACAGTGCCCAGAGGATTTTTTGGGAGCTGTGCGGACAAAAAATTCTCTGCCGTGCTTGGTACTGGGAGGGGGCATACGGAACTTAAAATGGAGGAAAAGATTTATGAAAAAGTTATTGACAATGGCACTTTCCCTTGCACTTGCATTCACAGCAGTCGGCTGCGGAAAGAGCGACGATGCAGACAAAAAGTCCGAGGGCGTAATGACCTACGCGGAGTACGATGCCGCAGAACTGAAATCAGAAGTAACCATTGAAGCATACGTGCAGGCAAAACAGAGCTGGTGGGATAACAAAGCCACACTCTACACACAGGACAAAGACGGAGCCTACTTTATCTACAATATGCCATGCTCCGAGGAAGAATACGCAAAACTCACCACCGGAACCAAGATAAAAGTCACAGGCTTTAAAGAAGAATGGTCCGGAGAAATTGAGATTATGGACGTATCCAAATTTGAAATTATGACAGGCAGCTATATTGCAAAGGCAGTTGACGTTACCAGCGACCTCGGCTCCGACAACCTGATTAAACGCCAGAACCAGCTTGTTTCCTTTAAGGGTATGACCGTCGAGGAAAGCGAAGATAAGGATGGCAACAAAGCCCCGTACCTCTACAATTGGGACGGTTCCGGCACACAGGCAGATAACAGCGACCTGTATTTTAATGTTTCCAAAGATGGGAAAACCTACACCTTCACGGTGGAATCCTACTTATGCGACAATACAACCGAAGTATACAAGGCAGTTGAATCCCTGAAAGTCGGCGACGTGATCGATATGGAAGGATTCCTTTACTGGTACAAGGGCGTAAACCCGCACATTACATCGGTAACAAAGGCAAAATAAGCCCTGTAGGAATAAAAAGGAATCACCGCGTCACGATGAATCATCGCGCCACGATGGTTCCTTTTTCAAAAATCTCAAAAAAACTATAGGATTTTTCCCGGTTTTCCATTATAATAGGATACGAAAAATTAAGAAAAAAATAAAAAGGAGAGTCTTATGCCAAAAAGAGAGGATATCAACAAAGTCTTAATCATCGGCTCGGGTCCGATTATTATCGGGCAGGCATGCGAGTTCGACTATTCCGGCACACAGGCAGTAAAGGCACTGCGAAATCTAGGATACGAGATCGTCCTGGTAAACTCCAACCCCGCAACCATCATGACCGACCCGGAGATCGCGGATGTCACCTACATCGAGCCGCTCAATGTAAAGCGCCTCGAGCAGATAATCGCAAAGGAGCGCCCGGACGCACTCCTTCCAAACCTGGGCGGACAATCCGGCCTAAACCTTTGCGCGGAACTTGCCAAGGAAGGTGTGCTTGAAAAATACAATGTGCAGGTCATCGGCGTGCAGGTGGATGCGATCGAGCGCGGAGAAGACCGTATCGAATTTAAGAAATCAATGGACGAAATCGGTATCGAAATGGCACGCAGCGAAGTTTCCTACTCGGTGGATGAGGCTCTTTCCATTGCTGACCGCTTAGGCTACCCGGTTGTACTGCGCCCCGCCTACACAATGGGCGGTGCAGGCGGTGGCTTGGTCTACAACAAAGAGGAATTAAAAACCGTCTGCGCGCGCGGTCTGGCTGCAAGCCTGGTCGGGCAGGTACTCGTCGAGGAATCAATCCTTGGCTGGGAAGAACTGGAACTTGAGATTGTGCGCGACGCAAAGGGGCAGATGATCACAGTCTGCTTTATCGAAAATATAGACCCGATGGGCACACACACAGGTGACTCCTTCTGCGCCGCCCCGATGCTTACCATCTCAAAAGAACTTCAGGCAAGATTACAGGATGCCGCCTACCGCATTGTCGATTCCGTCAAAGTTATCGGCGGCACAAACGTACAGTTCGCGCACGACCCGGTGTCCGACCGCATCGTTGTAATTGAGATTAACCCGCGCACATCCCGCTCCTCGGCGCTCGCCTCCAAGGCAACGGGCTTCCCGATCGCCCTTGTATCCGCGATGCTTGCCGCAGGGCTGACCCTCGATGAAATCGAGTGTGGAAAATACGGGACTCTCGATAAATATGTGCCGGACGGCGATTATATCGTAATCAAATTTGCGCGCTGGGCATTCGAAAAATTCAAGGGCGTGGAGGACAAACTCGGCACGCAGATGCGCGCAGTCGGCGAAGTAATGAGCATCGGCAAAACCTACAAGGAAGCATTCCAGAAAGCCATCCGCAGCTTGGAAACCGGGCGCTACGGCCTGGGCTTTGCAAAAGATTACAATAATAAATCCAAGGAAGAGCTGCTGAGGATGTTAGCGCACCCGTCAAGTGACCGCCACTTTATTATGTACGAGGCACTGCGGTCTGGCGCATCCGTCGAGGAAATCCATGAAGCCACAAAGGTAAAGCGCTATTTTATCGAGCAGATGAAGGAACTGGTTACAGAGGAAGAAGCACTGCTTGCAAAAAAGGGTTCCCTTCCATCCGATGAAGCACTTATATCAGCGAAGAAAAACGGCTTTTCCGACAAATATTTAAGCAAACTCCTTGAAATCCCGGAGGCGGATATCCGCGCGCGCCGCACCGAACTCGGCGTGACACAGGCGTGGGAGGGCGTGCATGTAAGCAGCACAAAAGACAGCGCTTACTACTACTCCACGTACAACGCCCCGGACAAAAACCCGGTATCCACCAACCGCAAGAAAATAATGATCCTTGGCGGTGGACCAAACCGCATCGGCCAGGGCATCGAGTTCGATTACTGCTGTGTCCACGCAGCGCTGGCACTCAAAAAACTTGGCTTTGAAACAATTATTGTAAACTGCAACCCTGAAACGGTTTCCACCGATTACGACACCTCGGACAAACTCTATTTTGAGCCTCTGACCTTAGAGGATGTACTAAGCATCTACCAGAAGGAACAACCGGTCGGCGTGATCGCGCAGTTTGGCGGTCAGACACCACTCAACCTCGCGGCAGAACTTGAGAAAAACGGCGTGAAAATCCTCGGCACACCGCCTTCTGTAATCGACCTTGCAGAAGACCGCGACCAGTTCCGCGCAATGATGGACAAACTTGGCATCCCGATGCCGGAATCTGGCATGGCAACCACCGTTGAGGAGGCGCTCGCCATCGCAAACCGCATCGGTTATCCGGTGATGGTGCGCCCGTCCTACGTGCTAGGCGGACGCGGCATGGAAGTTGTCTACGACGACGGGAGCATGGAGGGATATATGAAAGCCGCCGTCGGCGTAACCCCTGACCGCCCTATCCTAATTGACCGCTTCTTAAACCATGCACTGGAATGTGAGGCGGACGCTATCAGCGACGGCACACATGCATTTGTCCCTGCCGTTATGGAGCATATCGAGCTTGCGGGCGTGCACTCCGGCGATTCCGCATGCATTATCCCTTCAGTGCACATCACCCCGGAAAATGTCGCGACAATAAGGGAATACACGAAAAAGATCGCCGAGGAAATGCATGTCAAAGGTCTTATGAACATGCAGTACGCAATCGAAAATGGCAGGGTCTATGTATTAGAAGCCAACCCTCGCGCCTCCCGCACCGTGCCGCTGGTATCCAAAGTATGCAATATACGCATGGTGCCGCTTGCAACCGAGATTATCACGGCGGAACTCACTTCCCGCCCGTCCCCTGTCCCGGCATTAAAAGAGCAGCATATCCCTTACTATGGGGTGAAGGAAGCGGTCTTCCCGTTCAATATGTTCCCGGAGGTTGACCCGGTATTAGGTCCGGAAATGCGCTCCACAGGTGAGGTGCTCGGACTCTCCACCTACTATGGCGAGGCGTTCTACAAGGCACAGGAAGCAACACAGACAAAACTCCCGCTTTCAGGCACGGTGCTGATCTCTGTCAACCGCAAGGACAAACCTGAAGTTGTGGAAATCGCCGGATTATTTAAGGAAGCCGGATTTAAGATTCTTGCAACCGGAACCACCTGTGACCTAATCACAGAAGCAGGAATCCCGGCAGAGCGCGTAAAGAAACTCTACGAAGGCCGCCCGAACATCCTTGATTTAATCACAAACGGCGATATCAGCCTGATTATCAACTCGCCGATCGGCAAGGAGAGCATGCACGATGACAGCTACCTGCGCAAAGCTGCCATAAAGGAAAAAGTTCCTTACATGACAACGATTGCCGCCGCCAGGGCAACCGCAAAAGGAATCTTGTATGTACAAAAACACGGCGACTGTGAAGTAAAATCACTACAGCAGTTGCACAGCGAAATTAAAAATATATAGTGGAACAAAAAAAGGTGCTGTTGCAAAATTTGGATTTTGCAACAGCACCTTCCATTTTATTGCTGCTCCTTTTCCGTCACCTCATCCCCCACCCTGCAAAACAGAATCCCGGAATATGGCGGTAACAAAATTATTTCCCCTTTCGAGTAAGACTCCGCCTCCTCCTTTGTCCCCCCGCTAAACCTCTCCCAGTCCGTATTTAACAGTACACGGTACTTTGCATCATCTATAAATGGTGCCGGGTACTGTTTTGCCTCTTTTGAAAAATTAAAAATACCGCAGATGGCTTCCGCCGCTTTTCCTGCTTCCTTATCTCTTTCCCCATCCTTACCGCATGCGTTTCTCTGGATTGCATAGATACAATCCGATTCCCGGTGGCAGTCAAGCCATAAAAAACCTTCCCGCACATAATCCCCGCTGTAAAAAGCCGGCATCGTCAGGTAATACTGATTCAGTTCCACAATAAAATGATAGAAGGAATCATGCATAGGGTACTTCCTAAGCTCCCAGTCCTGCTCCCTCTTCTCATCCCACTCGCGAAGCTGCCCGATCTCATTGCCCATAAAATTCAGTTTCTTCCCCGGATGCAGCATCATATAAAGATAGAGCGCCCTTGCCTGCGGAAATTTATCCTCGTAATACCCGCTCATTTTCTGCGTGATTGTCGCCTTGCCATGCACCACCTCATCGTGGGAAAACGGCAGGAGATAATCTTCATTATAGGCATACATCATAGAAAACGTAAGCTTGTGGTAATCCCTCGTTCGGTACTCCGGGGCAGTCCTGAAATATTCCAGCGTATCATTCATCCAGCCCATATTCCATTTGTAATCAAACCCAAGTCCCCCTTCCCCCAAAGACCTGGTGACATTTGGGTAATTCGTTGAATCCTCCGCCGCCAGGATACAGCCTGCGTGCCGCTCCTTTAGCCCCCCGTTCATCACCTTGATAAAATCAATCGCATTCTTGTTTTCCCCCCTGCGCTCATCACCCTGCCAGTAAATAATCCTGCTGATCGCATCCACCCTGAGCCCGTCAAAATGATACTCCTTTAACCAGTAATTTGCCGCGGACTGCAAAAAGCTTCTCACCTCACCACGGGAATGCATAAAATTACAGCTCCCCCATTCGCTCACACCCACATCCGAATTCGGATACTCATATAACTGCGAACCATCAAAGCGCATCAGCCCGTAAGAATCCACCGCAAAATGGACACAGACAAAATCAAGGAGCACACCGATATTATTCTGGTGCAGCTTATCAATTAATTCCTGCAACTCCCCCGCCGTCCCGTAACGTGCCGTCGGCGCAAAGAACCCCGTATTTTGATAACCCCAGCTCTCATCGCACGGATACTCGCAAAGCGGCATAAACTCCACATAATTATAACCGCTCTCAAGAAGATACGGGGTTAATAAATCCGCGATCTCCCCATAGCTATACCAGTCATCCGCCTTATCCGAAGGCTTCCGGAACGAACCCAGATGCATCTCATAAATATTCACCGGGCGCTCCTTTGTATCCCTGCGGCTTTTCATATAATTCTGGTCATGAAAACGATAGGAATTAATATCCCGCACAACAGAACAGTGCGCCGGTCTTAACTCCATGCCAAAGCCATAGGGGTCAGCGTGGTCAGTGTAACCGGAACCAGAATAAACGCGGTATTCATAGCATGTCCCCTCCTTGATATCCGGGAGAGTGATCTCATAAAAATGCCCGTTATATATTTTTGTCATCGGATACTCGACTCCCGAGATCAGAAGCCCTACCCCCCTGGCAGACGGCGCAAACACGCGGAATACCGTTGCCTCCTTACTGTAATGCGCCCCTAAAAATTCATATGCCTCAAACTCATGTCCCGTATAAAAATTGTAGAAATCCATAATTCCCTCCTTTTTCAACCATCCAGTTGACTTTTTGCACATGGTTTACATATGCTTAAAATTGTTTTCCTGCTTTTTCTTTTCTCTCATTTATTGACGCTCGTCCAACCATTAACTATAATATAACAAAAAACATGGTGAATTACTATTGATAATATTTTATATCCGTCCATTAATTGACTTTTCTTTGAAAATATCCATTAATATTATTGGACAGAATATCTTATTTAATCTGTCAAAGAGATCCCGCTACTTCTAAATCGTAAAAACGAAAGCAGCGGGAAAGGGGAATTTATTGTGTCAGGAATTTATTCACTTCCCTCGGGATAAGACGATCTCTTTCCCTGATAAAGTATGCTGAATTTGTTCTGGGGAATTCCTCAATTTCCTTTGACAGGTACAACACAGAAAGGAACTTTATGGATCGAAGGGAAATCAAAACAAAACGAAGTATTAAAAACGCATTTCTAAAACTGCGCTCAAAAAAAGAGATCGAGCAGATCACAATCAGGGAACTCGCCGAGGAAGCTGAAATTAGCAAGGCAACTTTCTATTTGCACTACCGGGATATTTACGATCTGTCCGACACTCTCGGAAACGAAATCATAGAAAATTTGGTAAAGGGCATATCAAACCCCGATAATATTATCGAAGACCCGGCTGCTTTTACCAGGGAACTGGCATTCGCCTTCCTCGCACAAAAAAATATAATTGATATTCTTTTTTCCGGCTCGCGGGAGTACAAGCTGGCAGACCAGATTGAACAATCAATCCGCACTCTGGTCTTTCATATCCACCCGGAATACATCGGGGATATTTCCTTTCACCTGAAACTATCCTACCGGGTAAAAGGCATCTATTACGCATTCCGCGATAACCTTAATAAATTCGAACCCGGAATTTTGATCGAGGAACTATGCCGGATTTCCGACAACAAATAGAAGTCAAAGGAAATTCATATCCCTATGCTACTACCACAGCCCGTCAAATGGGTCTTATCATCTCACCTGACATAATTGATATACTAAAAACACTTGACTCTAACGTTACGTTATAGTTTATAATGTAATTGCCGGGTAAGAAAAGGCGAAGGAATGGAGGATATACGCAATGGCAGACAAATCGAAAAATCAGCATTCTGCTAAGGAAGTGCGGGAAAGGATTTCGACTGAGAAAGGTTCTGAAACTTCAGATTACAGAAATGAAAAAATTTTTGATTCTGGAAACAGCCTAAATTTGGAGTTTGAGGATAGCAGAACTTCAAAACACGGGGATAGCAAAATTGAGATGCCCAAATTAAAAACCGTAAACGAAGTCAGCAAACTTACCGGGGTGAGCGTGCGCACGCTACACCACTATGACGCAGTCGGGCTTTTAAAGCCGAGCGAAATAACCGGCGCAGGCTATCGGCTGTATGACGATGCAGCATTGTTGCGCCTGCAAAATATTTTGCTGTTCAGAGAATTGAAATTCCCTCTAAAAGAAATCGGGCGGATTTTAGACTGCCCTGACTTTGACCAAAATGAAGCGCTCTCACAGCAGATCGCCCTCCTGACGCTCGAGCATAAGCGCCTTGGCAATCTTATCCGATTTGCAAAAAAAATTCAGAAAAAAGGAGTGAACACAATGGAATTTAATGTATTTGACCGAAGCGAAATAGAAGAATTTAAGAAGGAAGCCGCAGTGCGCTGGGGTGGAACCAAAGAATACAAAGAGTTTAAAGAGCGGGAAAAGGAAGGACTTGATACCGCAAAAAGCGGCGGGGAACTGATGGGGCTCTTTGCAAAAATTGGTGAACTGAAAAATCTGCTGCCCGCCGACACCACAGTACAGGAAAAAATCGGTGCCCTGCAACAATTTATCACAGATAATTATTATACTTGCAGCAAAGAAGTTTTGTACAGCCTAGGGCAAATGTATTTGCAGGACGAACGCTTCCGGCAGGCAATCGACCGGGCTGGAGGTGAGGGCTGCACAGACTTTGTAGGAAAAGCAATCTCCATCTACTGCAAGGGGGAATGATTTTCCCCTGCCCAGACAATTTTAATTCCCGGCATAGTTTTTGTGTTTTTGTATAAAACTTTGCAAAAATTCTAAAAAAGTAAGGGCTGTTGCAAAATGGTATATTCAAACAATATATAGTATGGATATCTAAAGCATCTTTACCGTATATTGTTAAATTTCCAAATTTTACAACAGCCTCTATTTTGCAGTTTCTTATACAAGACATATACCACAAAAAAATAAGTTAATTTTCTTCACATTTTAATCCGTCAGGGTTTTTCCTCTGCCAATTCCAGGCATCCCTGCACATATCCACAATATCAAATTTCGCCTTCCATCCAAGTTCCCTCTCCGCTTTTGCCGGATTGGAATAGCTGACCGCCACATCCCCGGCGCGCCGCGGCTTTATCACATACGGCACCTTAATACCGTTCGCCTCCTCAAACGCCCTCACCACCTCAAGCACGGAATATCCCCTGCCCGTGCCGAGATTGTAAACCGCCACACCGCATTTTCTCTCAATTGCCTGAAGCGCTTTCACATGCCCGCAAGCTAAGTCAACCACATGGATATAATCTCTGATACCCGTGCCATCCGGCGTATCATAGTCATCCCCGTAAACACTAAGCTCATCCCTGCGCCCCACTGCCACCTGTGTAATATACGGCATCAAATTATTCGGAATACCGTTCGGGTCTTCCCCAATCAGACCACTCTTGTGTGCCCCAAGAGGATTAAAGTATCGCAAAAGTACTATATTATATTCCGGATCCGATGTATGCATGTCCGTCAAAATCTGTTCCAGCATACTCTTCGTCCACCCATAAGGATTCGTACACTGCCCCTTTGGGCATTCCTCCGTCACCGGAATAACCGCCGGGTCGCCGTACACCGAAGCCGAGGAGGAAAAAATCAGGTTCTTACACCCATGTTCGCGCAGGACATCAAGCAAAACCAGCGTACCGTTAATATTATTGTCATAATAGTCAAGCGGAAGGCGGATTGACTCATTCGGGGATTTCAGCCCTGCAAAATGAATACAGCAGTCAAACTTCTGCCCCGTTTCCTCCCCAAAACTCTTTATAGCCTTCCTAAGTCCATCCCCGTCCCTTATATCAACCGGATAAAAAGGAATGTTTTCCCCGGTAATCTCCTGTACACGCTCTAAAGACTTTTCACAGGAATTCGACAGATTATCCACTACTGCGACACGATGTCCGCTCTCGAGCAGTGCTATCACTGTGTGGGAGCCAATGTACCCGGCTCCGCCAGTCACTAGTATGTTCATAGTTTAATTCTCCTTAATATTATTTATTATTGTGAAAATATAAGCCAAAATCCATCTCACTTTATTCCGACTTATTTTTTATAATTTTTCATCAAATTAGTATTGCTTTAAATAATTTTTCCGAATTTCCCCGGAACCATTTTGCATTTCCTGACGACATTTTGTTTTCACCTCCCTATTCTACAGAACTTTTACTGATCTGTCAATATTTATATAATTTTGAAGTTTCCAAACTTTTTAACTTGCATAGCGAACTGTCATTCCACCACAGATTGCAAAACCCATGCCAGTATGCTATAATACTGGAAGCGGGGAAATAACAAGGGAGGACGATATGGCAAGAACAATTTCAATTGGAAATCAGGATTTTGAGGGAATTATTACAAATAATTGTTTTTATGTCGATAAAACCAATTTTATTAAAGAATGGTGGGAAAATATGGACAGTGTTACCCTAATCACCCGCCCAAGACGTTTTGGCAAAACACTGACCATGAATATGACGGAACGTTTTTTTTCACTAAAGTATGCCAGCAGGGGTGAAATATTCTCCAATCTGAATATCTGGGGGAATGAAAAATTCAGAAACTTGCAAGGAACATATCCTGTTATCAGTCTTTCCTTTGCAAATGTGAAAGAAGGCGATTATGATTTCATCCGGAAAAGAATCATCAGTTTGATTTACAGATTATTCAATGAATATGATTTCCTAATCCGGGCAGATAGTCCGCTAAGTAAATCTGACAAAGAACTGTTTAAAAAAATTTCAATGGATATGGATGACAATACTGCAACGATGTCGTTAAACCTGCTTTCCGAGCTTCTAATGAAATATTACAAGAAGAAAGTAATCATTTTGTTCGATGAGTATGATGCCCCAATGCAGGAAGCATATATAAAGGGGTATCAAAATGAACTTGTATCTTTTACCAGAAATTTATTTAACGCCACGTTTAAAACCAATCCCTATATGGAACGCGCTATTTTAACTGGAATTACAAGAGTGAGCAAGGAATCAATTTTTTCAGACCTGAATAATCTCACTGTTGTAACCACCACCTCAAACAAATATACCGATTCCTTCGGATTTACTCAGGAAGAAGTCTCGAGTGCCCTATCCGAATACCAGCTTTCCGATATGGAAGACAAAGTGAAATTTTGGTACGATGGATTTACTTTTGGAAAGAAAACAGATATCTATAATCCGTGGTCCATCACCAATTTTCTTGATGAAAAAAAATTTAATACTTACTGGGCAAATACAAGCAGCAACAGCCTTGTCAGCAAATTGATCCGACAAAGCAGTCCCGATATTAAACATACTACAGGGGTATTGATAAATGGCGGAACATTCCATACCCAAATCGACGAACAGATTGTTTTTAACCAGCTAAACCGCAGTAATGCAATATGGAGTTTACTGCTTGCAAGTGGATATTTAAAAGTAGAAGAAACAATTTCTGCCGAAACCGACGAGAATGAAGAATATGTTCTGAAACTAACAAACAATGAAGTAAAGCTTATGTTCCGAAACATGGTACACAACTGGTTTGATGATGACAATACAAACTACAATCCATTTATCCGGGCATTGTTAGCGGGAAATCTGCGGGAAATGAATTATTATATGAATGATATCGCATTAAAAACCTTTAGTTTCTTTGATTCAGGAAATAAACCTTCAGAAAAAACAGAACCAGAACGATTTTATCATGGCTTTGTACTGGGGCTGATGGTTGATCTGTCAAAACGCTACATCATTACATCCAACCGCGAAAGTGGTCTTGGTCGCTATGATGTCATATTAAAACCCCGGAAAAGTGAAGACAATGCAATCATTATAGAATTTAAAGTATATGATCCGGAGGATAATGAAAGCAGCCTTAAAGACACTGTACGGGCAGCGTTAAAACAAATTGAAGAAAAAAAATATGCGGTTGCCCTTGAGGAAGAAGGCATCGCGCCGGAGGGGATAAAAAAGTATGGATTTGCATTTCAGGGAAAAAGCGTGTTAATCGGGTAATGGGGGAGATGGCATCTTAAACCCGGTATTCCCTTATCAGATAGAACCTCTCCTAAGTTATAATGAGAATTTCTGAAAGGAAATACCGGGTTATAAAATGGGGGGATTATTATGATTATTAATGGGATATATAATCCCCAACTACGGTATCGCATCCACCCCGATCACAATCACACCAAGCACTTCCTTTTTCCATGCCTTAAACGCTTCCAGTTCACGCCCGATTTCGGAATATGTGCTCTTCTCCTGCTTTTCCACAAGTATAATATAGTCTGCATTGGTTACTGTGGGAATTGCCGCTGGGTCGCGCAGGACATTTGAAACACACTGAACAGAATATCCCTCCCCCCAACTCATTCCAGAAAGAAATTCCTCGCTCTCTTCCTTCGATACATTTCCTGTAAATACAAGCTTTATCTTTGGATCATTTTTCATTCCCTGTACACATGATTCTGAGCCCCGTACCATAAGCTCCGCACAGACACTCTGCGATGCAACTTTGGTTAGTGCCCCCACATCATTTTCTTTAAACATAAGCCCACCCATATGCGCAAATAGACGATCCAGACCAACCCAAACACGCTTTTTATGTACTCTTGGAATTTGTGCAATTACCCGAAGACCAAAACGTTCTTTTAACTCGTTTGCATCCTGTAGTTTGTCAGACATAATATAAGCAAACGCAATAAAAATAGTGGCAAGTATTCCACCAATTATAAAACTAATAATCATTTTTTTTATAGAATTTTTTATAACTGCTTCCGCAGTAAAATCCTTTTTGGGTTCAGGGGTACCTTCCCAATCCATGTATTCCTCCGCTTTCTCCTGAAGCTTTATGCTTAGTTCCGAAACATACTGGAGATTATTTTTCTGCCATGTGTCCAACTCCAGGTTCACTGCCTCATATACCGACTGATTTACAGAATTTAACTCGTGCTCCCCGATAGCCGCGATGATTTCTGGCTGTTTGGTCAGAATTCCTTCTAATGCGTAGGTAAGGATTTCCTCACAGCTCTGCGCATCCTCTCTCCGCACACTAAGTGTTACCATCCGGTTATCATAATCTGCAGAAATGGAAAGTATTTCCTTTAAATAGCGCAATTCTATAGGCTGTGACAGATGATTCAGGATATATTGATACATATCTCCATTCAACATATAAGTAATATAGGAACGCAGGATACGGTTTGATAAATCGATATTCTGATAGGTCAGTTCTGGTACAATTTGATAATCTGTTGCTACATACAACTGTAGTGAGGCATTAAACTCTCGGTATGGATTGATCTTCATCAAAATGGAACTTGCGTTGTATGTTTCTCGCTCAGTACGTGTTTCCTCCAGATTTGTAATCTCGCGCTGTAAGGTTTCTCCTCTTGCATAGAATGCAGTCAATTCACGGGCATAATTTTCCTCCACTGTTTTGACATATTTGGGATCAGAAATTTTTATCTTCTTAAGGACATAGTTCCCAGCACCGACAAAAATAGAAACTACTAACGCCACCACAAATATTTTTCGCCAGTCACGTAATAAACGGTAAATTACCTTCCCTAGGCTAATTTCCTGTTCATAATTTTGTTCGTTCATTCTTTCTTTTCCTCCATACTACAATTTCTCTCTATTCTTTTAGAGTAACCACTTTTACACTTTTCCAATATCCCCCCATTTTATACTCCCATCATCCCTCTCTATTTTCCCATTCCCAGCACGATATACGATATCACACTCTTTTATCGTTGTGAGTCGATGCGCAATAATTATCATTGTCTTTTTCCCATGTAGGGCATTCACTGACTGCATAATCGCCTCCTCTGTTTCATTGTCAAGTGCCGAAGTTGCCTCATCAAAAATTACAATATCCGGATTTGTAAACAGCGCCCTTGCGATTCCTATGCGCTGTTTTTGCCCACCAGATAGCCGCACCCCTCGCTCTCCAATTGCAGTATTAATGCCATCCGGAAGGCTACGCACAAAATCTGCCAACTGTGCCTCCTCAAGTGCCGCCCAGACCTTTTTATCTGTATTTTCACTTGTCCTGCAAGTATTTTTATCGCCCTGTTCCGCCCTATGACCAAACAAAACATTTTCACGTATCGTATCATCCAGCATAAAAATCATTTGTGGAATATAGCCGATATGTGTTAGCCACCCCCGCATATTTTCCGCAATATCCACACCATCGACCAATACCTTCCCCGCTTGTGGTTTCAATAGTCCAAGCAGAATATCCACCACAGTTGTCTTCCCCGCACCGGACACCCCAATAATACCAACTGAACTTCCAATAGGAATCACCATATTCGCATGGTCAAAAACCTTTCTTTCTCCGCCGGGATAGGTATAATCAATCCCAGAAAGGCAAATCTCTTTCCTTATATGCAATTTAGCAATATCACCTTCCTCTATCCCTGTTTTTTCCTCCAACACACCAAGATTTTCCAACATGTTATTCAATGCAGACTCATAAAATGTCGCCTGTGTGATCCCCCCTATAATACGATTTGCCGAAGGTAGGAGCTTCATAGCTGCCATCACGAATGCTGATAAAGAAGGAATCAAAGACTCCAACTGATATCCTATTGCAATCATGCTCCCAAACACAAGCATCATCGAACAGACTGAAACCAGTTCAATCAGATTACGTGGAACATTCTGCAAGGTACTATTCCAACGTGCCGCCCCTACTAGCCGTTTCCCAAAGCATACAAAATTATCATAAAAAAAATCTTCTGTTTGTGTAACCTTTACTTCTTTAATACCAGAAATCGACTGTAAAAGCCATTTATTCATCTCTGCATATGCTTTCTGGTAAGCTTCACCTTCCCTACGCAAAAGCGGTCGGATTCCCCTAGAGATTAACACCATTACAAGCAGGAGCATTGCTGCAACAAACATTGTCATAAATGGATTAATTACAAAAATTGTGATCACAACTGCAACTGCGACAATGGTTTCAGTCACAACCCCCATAATAGTCATAAGCATATTGAATGAATTTGCCGCGTCCTCCTGCACAATACGTACAATCTCCCCTGATTGTGCTGCAAGGAAATATTCATAGGGGCGACTTAAATACGCTCGCAATAATTTTTCCTGTGTCATAAAACGATTATTAAAAACAAACCGATATTGTATAAAATATTCAAATGTCAAATACACAGCTTTTACTATATAAATACTTAAAAGCGCAACAATACAGAAAAACACAAAACTAATATGGCTTTCTATTCCAAACACTTTGCATATCCACGCACAAACTGCATTATTTGTTATGATCTCTGAATCTATAACGGCACCCACAAGTGGGAGCATCATGGACACTCCCAAAACTTCAAAGCAAGCCCCAACCAACATCATAAAAAACAGGATCACAACTCTGTTTCTTTGATGCTGGTTCAACAACTTATAAAATTTTTTTAATATCCTTACCATCTCAAATCCCCTGAAAATTATGTACACTACCCATTGTTTAAAAACTAGTGGGATTGTGGCATCCATTTATTCAAATAGCGTATAATACAGCATCCACGGCATTCGGCCAATACTTTCTAAAATACAGATTATAGTCCGGATTAAGACTTTTTATATACTGTGGAATCGTTATCAAGTCCTCAACACGGTGATAAACACATATGGCAAGTTTTGGCTTAAAACGCCTGATTGTTTGTTCTGCCCCCTTCAGTGCCATGAGTTCAGACCCTTCAATATCCATCTTGATAAATGTGACCCCCCCCTTTATAGCTTCATCTATACTTGTTACCTCAATTTCCACACCTTCATCTGAAATATGGGAACCCGCTGTCCCTTGCGCGATGAACCTCATGATTCTAGCACGGTCATAAACTCCCTTTGCAATGACCTCAACATTATCATACCCCTTTAGGTTTTCTCCCATATCGTGGACATTTTGGATATCTGCCTCAAAGGCATAGATTTTCCCGTAAGAGTCAATCCCGTTGCGTTTTAAGTTTTCCGCAAACCCAATCACCGTGTCACCATTATATGCGCCACAGTCAACATAAACTTCATTCTCTGAAAACTTTATCACATCACTGTCAAAAAATGCAGCTCCGTCCGAACATGGTTTCCTATAAATCCCGGTAAGCTTCTGTTCTATAAAATCATCCAACGCCTTTTTTGAGTTCCCATCACACAATTGATTCCTAAGTTCTTCCAGTATTTGTCTATTCTCCCTATAAAAACTTTCATATGACCTATGGTTTCCTGGGAGAGCCAGATAAGCCTGAAAGTCCAGTAAATATATTTTAGTATCCGGTTTAGACGCTACAAGAGAACGAAGTTTGTTTTCCCACTCAATTGACAGATAAGAAAAAGCAAGGACAATATTACATGAATTTTTGGTGACATAATCGCTTAAAATGTAAACTGGTTTCCCATTATGGGCGGATTCCTTGTAATATTCCTGATCAACCACAAAACCAGCAACAACAATGCCATTTTCTTCAAGATATGCATCGACCATGACCGACAATACTCCCGATCCATACAATATTGTTGGAAGATTTGATATTTTAAGTTCCTCTACCATCTTTTCAAATAAATTCATAGTGTTCTCCTCCTATCATGGTTGGATCAGAAAATTTTGTATCCTGACCTTAATCGCTTCAGGGGTCAGCGAAAGTTCAAAATCTTTATCCCTCTTTGTACCATAAGTTCGCAGCACTTTTTTAGGCACAGCAATCTCACATATACCAGAATTCCTTCCAATTTTTTGAATATCATCAGAAAAAGTCCCCTCATAAAACGGGTGACACAAAACTAATTTTTTGTCAACATACCTGCTGAGTGCTTCATAATCAAATGGGACAACAGATGTGAAATAAAGTATACTGACATCAAGATTACTGCATGCCCCAATAACTGCGTCAAGCATTTCCGCCCAGACCACAACAGTCCCCATTTTACCCTGTTTTATCAACTTTGCTTTACCAAAATCAACATGGATCTCATTCTTATTGCAATAATCAGTCATTCGAAAATATGAAGGGACACCATTTTGGGCACATGTCTTAAAAAGATAAGTGAACTGCCCAGGTGTCGCTGGTGTAAGTACCTCAAATTCTGGAAGCGTCTTCAATGTCATCACATCCTCTGGGCAATAATGCGAATAACCAAGTGTTGAAAAATCATATGACGCACCTGTTGTGATAAAATTACCACCTGTTTTTTGGTAAATAAAATCAAGCTTTAACTGCTCTAAAGCTCTCTGGACGATAAACGGAGAAATACCATAAACAATTGGCGTTATCCCGGATAGTGACAGACCAGCCGCGATACTTATGGTACCAGGTTCAAAAATTCCTATATTTTTTACCCTACCAGGATACCTCTGTATTAAATCCCTGAATGCCCATACACCTATATCGACAAGGAAAAGGGATGTCAAGGGATCTCCCTCGACCAATTCGCTAACCACTTTTTGCATGGCTTTTCTCAAAATTCATCAACCTCCTTATACAACCTTGGCAACTCATCCCGACTCGGAAATCTATGAAACCACGAAGGATCCTCCATCAATGTTTTACAGCCATAACCCCGGATAGTCTTGGCAATGATCGCGGTTGGCTTGCCATTTTTTCTTTTCAATGCTGAACTTATTTCAGTGATATTATGTCCATTAACATTTTCCACGGCAAAACCAAACGCCGAAAGCTTCTCTGACAAGTTCATACCGCTAATCATTTTACTTACCGAATTATTATCATCGACTATCATCGTAATATTGTCAAGATTTTCAGAAGCCGCAAACAACATCGCCTCCCACATAGTTCCCTCACTCATTTCACCATCGCCAACGAGTGTGTAAACATGCCCTGGAAAATTGCATATCTTAGCTGCAAACGCCATCCCAACTGAGATTGGAAAGCCATGCCCAAGACTACCAGCCGAGCACTCTATCAAACCATCAAACTTAGTTCGATCTGCTTGCATTGATATTCGGGAATCCAACTTACAGAAATCCTTCAACTCATCGTGCCCAATATAACCACATTCCGCAAGCACAACCATAAGCGCAAGGTTTGACTGTCCCTTGCTTAAAACAAAACGGTCATGCTCTTTCCCCATCCGGTTTTTACATGTATAATTCATCCCACCATGATACAATGCCCACAAGATTTCAAGCGACGAAAAACAACTCTGTAGATTTCCGTCCCTCCCTAGATTCGAAAGGGTTATCATTTCTTTGCGCAGTGACTTCATAGTATCTATCTCACTCAAGTCCGACCACCTCTTCTATGACTTTTTCTGCAACATCTTTTTTAAGTGTGTAACGCATCTCCTCTGGTATCATCCCTAATGCAGTATCTAACATTGTCAGTTTGTTCACCCCATGATTTAAGTAATACCACCCGTATGCTGAGTTTATTTTATGTACCGCCGTCAAAAAATAAGGCAACGAATAACCCCAACCATATTGGCAGTAAATAGGCTCCAAATATTTCTGATATATGGAAAGCAACGGGGAAGTATCAAACTGACATCCCTGATGATTTAGATACTCCATAATTAGTTCTGTCGGGACATTTCCAGCTCCTCTTCCCATGCCAAATATGCTCGAATCAACAAATAGTTGGTGGTCACACGATCCAATATCTAAAAATTCCATAACATTGGCATACGCCATTTGAATATTATTATGCGCATGAAATCCAAAAGCAATATCTTGGGATAAACACTGGAGCACATTGTTGCGCATCATTCTTACATCCCTGGGGTACATGGTACTGAAACTATCAACCATATAAAATGCAGACGGGTTAAGCACATTGACCGCCCTAAGCATTTCTTCCAGTTCCGCCATCGGATACATAAAGGTTGCCATTGCCTGAAGAAAAACGGAATAGCCCTTTTCCTGATACACCTTAACATTTTCTAGGGCTTCTTTCCAATCTTTTTGAAAATATGCAAGTCGGATGATATCCGGTGTCTTTTCACTGCGGTACGGAAGTTCAAAGCTGTCTACGTTCTCCGTGGTGATCATCACTGCATAACTACAATCCTTTCTACGATATTCAAGAAGTTTTTCCATTTCATGGAAGTTGTTGAATTTAGTCTGTGTACCTACTTTCGCGTCCATGCCCATGATCCCTATTTCAATAAAACGCACTCCGCTTTTATACAACCCCTCCATTACAGCTTTTGCTGTATCTGTATCAAATTCCCAATTATTTACATATCCTCCATCGCGCAGAGTACAGTCAAGCAAAATTGGTTCCATATTGTCAAACATATCTGCTCCTTCCCAATACTTTCACCACCATTTTATTGGCTCAATTAACATCTCATGTTCAAAAAGTTCCCGGCTAATTGGCGGGAACATATCCTCTATAGGCAGTGCAACACTACTACCATCAGATAATCGATATTTCGCTTTTACCTGTGGGATAGGAACTATCTCATCTCTAAGGCATATTATGTCACAAAGAACAGGGGTCGAACTTTCCATGACCTTCTGTACAATTTTCTCAAGTTCGTTTAATGTCCGCGCCTGATAATATTCGAGCCCATAAGCGCAGGCTATTTTCTCAAGTGGTGGCAACATCATTCCAGATGCCTCATCCACGCCAACAAACCTACCTTTAAAAATGCTTTTCTGATGCGCATGTATCGTAGCATACCCACCATTATTCCACACGAATATCTTAACAGGCAGCCCCTGGGTTACACAGGTCTGTAGCTCCTGTATATTCATTTGCAAGCTACCATCCCCAACAATACATAACACCTCCTCCTTCCTGCGCGCAATACTTACTCCAATCGCACCAGGAAGTGCATACCCCATTTCACACTGCTCAGCACTTCCAATATAACGCTGACGCTTATCTGTATAATACAGACATTGCATCGGGATTTCTGTTGTTGCACCTGCATCTGTTATCACAACACTATCCCGCCTTAAATTCTGATTCAGGATATCAATAAAAGCAAATTTGCTGATCCCATGGGAATCATCCTTATGTTCTGGTAAAACCGAAGGAAACAGATTCTTCCAGTGAGTACATTTATTTATCCACTCTGTCTTATGTTGGAACTCAAACTCCAAAATAGCATCCAAGAACTCTTTTACATCCGAGTTAATAACTTTATCCAAACGAACCGTATTTTTGCGATGCTCGTCTTTATCGATATCCACCACAATTACACATTTCGCGCCACGCGCAAAAAGCTCATAATTATATCCCGTGGTCAACAATGATAAACGGCTACCTAAAACCAAAACCATATCCGCATTCTGTATAGCCAGATTGGCAGCCCTGTTGCCTCGTATATCTGTTAAGCCTATGTGTAGAGGATCACTTTTCGGGCAGATATCCCAGCCACGGCGTGTACTAACATACGGTATTTGGTTTTTATGAACCAACGTTTCAAACTCCTGTTGTGCACCTGCATACCTTACACCCGCGCCCAACATAATCATTGGACGCTCAGCTTTATTCAGCGCGTTGACAACATACTCCACTTCATCCAAATCTGGCTTTATTTTCATTGGTTCTAACTCCGCCGGGTCAAAATGTTTAACATGTTTAGGATCTATTACCGCCTCTTGGACATCAAGCGGAATATCCAGCCAAACTGGTCCCTGACAACCTGCCTTTGCCAGATACATTGCTTTCTCAATATGGTAAACCGCCTCCTTCTCATCCATAATTGTAACAGCATACTTTGTAATGCTTTTTACAATTGATACAATATCTGCTTCCTGCATACCTATTGCACGTACAGGCACATCAACAGAGGACATCATCTCGCTCCTGTTACATTGTCCAGATATATAGATCACTGGCAGATGATCCTGCCATGCGTGCAAGGTGCCAGTAACTGCATTTGTCCCCCCGCAACCTGTTGTGACCAAACACGCACCATAGTTTTCTCTGTACTGCGAATAACCTATTGCTGCCATTGATGCGGCCTGTTCATGGAGACAGGGAATACATCGAATCTTTCCATGACAGGCTAAACCATCTGTTAAAAACATGCACCCGCCACCTGTAACCAAAAACACATCCTCCACACCTGCCTGATATAATTTATCTGCCAAATAATCACTTACCCGCATAACTTCCTCCTCTCCAGAAATAACCTAATACATTTGCTGTCTCTTATAACTCCAGATATCCATATAGCCATTGTTGGAATTCAGCATATCCAGTTCCTCCATATCCTCCCTTTGTATATCAAAATCAAAAATATTCATATTACCCGCGATGCGATTTAAGTTCGAACTTCGTGTCAATGGTATAAACCCTTTCTGTATACTAAAACGTAAGGCAAGTTGTCCGATATCCTTACCATATTTTGCTGCTATATCAACAAATTTGGGAGAATCCAAAATCCCTCTTCCCATCGGCGACCATGCCTCAATTACCATCCCCCGTTCTTGGCAAAAACGCACAAGCCCTCTCTGCTGATAACCAGGATGTAGTTCTAATTGATGAATCTCTGGACACCCATAGCCTGTATCAATCAGATGGAGCAGATGTCGTTCCAAAAAATTGCAGACACCAGCGTGCCGTATCTGGCGCTTGGATTTAAATTCCGAAAATGCCTGCCAAGTTTCAATATTCTTTTCCCTATAAGTTTCCTCATCACCCCTACTAACTGGCCAATGAATGAGATATACATCAATATAGTCAAGGCAAAGCCTGTTTAACGACTCCTCCAACCCTTTTATGGTTTTATAATATCCATGATTGTTCGGGGCAAGTTTTGTTTGTATGATTAAATCTTCCCGACACACTAACCCACTACTGATCGCTTCCCGTATAGCTTGCCCGATCTTCTCCTCACTTCCATATACTGCTGCAGTATCAATCAGACGATAGCCACTTTGTATTGCCTTCAGCACAATTTCCTTTATATCACCATCCAGATTTGCTGTTCCAAACCCTAGCAGTGGAAATACCTTTTTTAAGGATATTTCTATTTCGTCTTTTTTGTCAATCCCCCCCCCTACTTAGAGAGAAAATAGTCATATACCCTCCTTATCCCATTTTCTATTGAATACTTAGGTTTCCAGCCCAGATCCAACAACTTTGATGAATCAATTAAGTTTCTCATCTTCCCATCAGGTTTTGTAGTATCAAAGACAATTCTGCCCTCATATCCTACTGTACTACCAATAAGTTTTGCAAGATCAAGGATAGAAATCTCCTCGCCTGTACCAATATTTAAATGTCCTTGTCCAGAATAATTTTCCATAGCATAAATACAGGCATCGGCTAGGTCATCCACATAGATAAATTCACGCAGTACTTTTCCTGTACCCCAAATCTCAACCTGCTTCATGCCGTTTTGTTTTGCTTCATGGTATTTCATAATCAGTGAAGGAATAACATGTGAATGAAGTGGATCAAAACAATCTCCTTCTCCATAACAGTTCGCAGGCATTACGGCAATAAAATCATCGTTATATTCACTCTTATAATATTCACATAGACGCAGGCATAAATTTTTTGCCATAGCATATGCCTCATTTGTTTTTTCAGGTGCACCACAAAACAGGTCGGTTTCGTTTACTGGCATCGGTGCGGAATTTGGATAACAGCAGGCACTGCTTAAGTACAACAACTTTTTAACCCCGTTATGATGTGCCGAAGTAATCACATTAAGACCAATGTACGCGTTTTGAGTTGCAAACTCAACAGGATAGGCAGAATTTGCCCTTATTCCACCGACCTTCGCCGCACTAATTAAAACATACTCCGGTTTTTCAGACGCAAAAAATTCCTCCACGTCTGACTGTCTTGTAAGATCCAATTCGTTGTGAGATTTACAGATAATATTAGTATAACCTGTATTTTTCAGTTGCCGAACAAGTGCTGAACCAACCATACCATTATGTCCAGCAATATAAATCTTTGCATTTTTCTCCATTAGATTTCACCCGTTATCCTTCAGTGCACCATCCAAAATTTCAATAAAATAATCAATCTCATCAATGATATTTTTACTGTGATTTCCGATAAAAAAGCCATTGTCATGAATATCATCACTTGCCACCAGTTCACCTGAAATACTATAATCAAGATATTTTATAACAGTGTTGCGCGTAAAATTCCCTGCTACAATTGGACGAACTTCAATATTTGCCCCAGTAACCGCTTCCACAACCGCATCACGCTTACCCTTTAGCCTACCCTCAAGAATAATTGCAAAACCGAACCAAGAGCTGTCACCGATTTCTTGCTGAATTCGTACATCCTTGAATTGTCGCATTTTATCACGGAAATATTCAGCGTTTCTTCTGCGCTGCTCAATTATTCCATCCATCTTCTTCAACTGCTCCGATCCCAATGCTCCCTCGATTTCAAGAGGACGGAGATTAAATCCAGGAACAATAAAATTATAGCTCTCATAAAATTGAATCCCACTTTTTTTGTAGAGCATACTGTCTTTCGGTAAATTTCTCGTCCATCCGTGTGCCCTTATGCAAAGCATATAATGATATAGTTCCTCATCGTCCGTAACAACCATACCTCCTTCCATTGTACATAGATGGTGCGAATAAAATGTTGAAAATGTCCCGACAAGACCAAGTGTCCCTACCTTTTTCCCATAATACTCCGCGCCTAGAGATTCACAATTATCCTCCATAATAAGAATATTTTTTTTTGCGCAAATCTCTTCGATCTTTTCAAATTCATTTGGATTTCCTAGAAGATTCACAAGACAAACTAATCGTGTTTTACTGGTAATCGCCTCTGCAAATTTCTCAACATCCATATTTAGTGTATCCTTGTCAATGTCAACAAAACGCAACTTAAAACCCATCTGATCCAGCGGAAAATAGGTCGTGCTCCACGAAACTGCGGGAACAATGACCTCATCGCCCCTTTTTATCCTGCCTGAATAAACAAGAGCAGCCACTGCGAGTAAATTCGCTGCCGAACCAGAACTTACCATAAGCGCATATTTTACACCAAATTTCTCTGCAAATTCCGTTTCATATCGCGCCACACGCTTTCCCATCGAAAACATCTTGGAATCAAGCACCTCCTGGATCACGGCAAACTCGTTTTGATCCCATGTGTCATCACTCAGCAGATATTTCATTCTATCATCCCCCTTACATTTTTAGTCCCCGTCCTCTTCGATCTGTACTTCTAACAGTACCACATCCTCCTCAGCCTGCAAGCTGTGTGCCACTCCACGCCTAATTGTAAAAGTATCCCCCGCAAGCGCTTCATGTTTCCTCCCTTGGACAGAAATCACCGCCCTGCCGCTTAGCACTGTCCAAACCTCAAGATGATGTTGATGCTTTGTTTCCTCGATTTTTCTGCCCGCCTGAACCAACTTTTTCTTTGTAACAGCACGTTTTCCGCCCCCATCCACCGATATGTTCAGCACTGTATACTCCCCCCATGAGCGCTCCTCAAACATCGGTCTTAGGTCACGATCTTCCACATATTTTTTAATATATGAACTCTGCACCTTGTCCGCAACCAAAATGCCGTCCGGGCTTGCTGCTACAACCATATCCTTTGTTCCCATCACAACAACAGGTATCTCCAGTTCATTAATCACATGCGTGTTGACACAGTCTCCCGATACTGCCACATCCCCGGTCGGTTTCTCGTCCATAACCTCAGTCAAAGTATTCCATGTACCAAGATCCTTCCATTCCCCATTATAAGCAACAACTGCCACAGAGTCCGCTTTTTCCACCACTGCATAATCAAAACTTGTTTTCTCCAATTTCCCATACTGATGCTCCACATCCGCATAGCACCCATATTCCAACATAGTTTGCACAATACTCATCAAATATGAAAGTCGGAAAGCAAACACTCCACAATTCCATAGTCCTCCCTTGTCAATAAATTTCTGCGCCATATGGATATCCGGTTTCTCCTTGAATTCCACCACCGGCAGAATTTCCTCTCCCTTACCCAAACTTCCACTTAACTTTGCCGGAATAATATATCCATACTTCTCAGATGGGTATGTTGGTCTTACCCCCATCAGCACAATATCCGCAACTCCATCCTGTACTGCCATATCCAGACATTCTAACATTTTAAAATACTCTTCCCCAACATATGGATCAACTGGCAATACTATCATCGTTTCTTCTGGTGAACAGTGTTTCTCAAAATATAGATATGCCGCCGCAAGCACTATTGCTGGGAAAGTATTCCTGCGTTCCGGTTCCACTACCACAGAAACCTTATCTCCTAACTGTCCCCGAATCGGTTCCACTTGCGTGATACTTGTTGCAACCGTGATATCCGCATCCAACCCCGCTTCCTGCATCTGGCGGTACACCCGTTGAAGCATAGACTCCGCTTCCCCCGCCCCGTTCTGTACTACCTTTAAAAACTGTTTTGACCGGATATCATTTGACAGCGGCCAGAGACGCTTCCCCGAACCGCCGGACAATAAGACGATCTTCATTTCCTCGCACCTTTCAGCCTTTATCCTTGATTTCCATATCATGCTGTACCATCCGCCGAACCAGTTCCTCAAATGGTGTTTTTCTTGGGTTCCAGCCAAGTTTTTGCTTTGCTTTCGTCGGATCTCCAAGCAGTGTTACCACATCCGTTGGACGGAAAAACTCTGGTGACACCTCTACCAGAATTCTGCCCGTTTCTTTGTCAATCCCCTTTTCCTTTACGCCATTCCCATTCCATTCTAATTCAATCCCAACATAATGGAATGCTAAAGAACAGAACTCGCGCACAGAATGTTGTTCCCCAGTAGCAACCACAAAATCCTCCGGTTTGTCGTGCTTTAACATCAGCCACATACATTCCACATAATCCTTTGCATATCCCCAGTCACGCAGGGCATCCAAATTGCCAAGACAAAGTTTCTCCTGTCTTCCCGCGGCGATACCCGCCGCAGCAATCGTAATTTTCCTTGTAACAAAAGTTTCACCCCTGCGCTCAGATTCATGGTTGAACAATATTCCATTTACTGCAAACATCCCATAAGCTTCCCTGTAATTCTTTACAATCCAATAAGCATACTGTTTTGCCACTGCGTATGGGGAATAAGGATAAAATGGTGTTGTTTCCCTTTGTGGAATTTCTTGCACCTTTCCAAATAATTCCGAGGTCGAAGCCTGATAAAACCGGCAAATTTTTGTAAGACCTGCCAACCGGATCGCCTCAAGCAAACGGAGTGTTCCAACTGCGTCCGCATCCGCCGTGTATTCCGGTACTTCAAAGGAAACCTGGACATGGCTCTGCGCGGCAAGATTATAGACCTCATCCGGTTTAACCTTTGCCACGATCCTGACTAAACTAATAGCATCTGTCATGTCGCCATAGTGAAGGTGGAAATGTGGATCCCCGATTAAATGTTCAATTCGCTCATGTTTATCAACAGATGAACGTCGAATTATTCCGTGAACCTCATAGTTTTTTTCTAATAAAAAATCGGCCAGGAATGAACCATCCTGCCCGGTAATACCCGTGATTAATGCTGTTTTCATAAATTTCCTCTTTTCCCAAACATCATTTGAGATTAAGTCCATGATCTAAAATCACCACTTCCTTGTACTCAAAACCATTTGCTGCTTTTATATACCGTGCTGCACAACTAACATTTGATAATCCTGCAATCAAAGAGTCACATGCCGATAATGTATATACATCACGTAAAACTTCCAAGCCTAATAAATAACGATAATTTTTTTGATTGCTTTCGGAATACTGCACACCAATATTTCCATCTGAACGTTGAACATCTTGATAAAAAGAAAGCCTATCTCCAAATTCCTTTTTTAAAAGTGAAATTGCTTCCAAACTATCTGTCGCTAAAAAAATCTGCTCATATCCATATTTTTGTAGCATTTTCTTTATTGGATCTATAAAATCACTAGTGATAATATGTACTGGATGTGCATATAAATCTTGTTTAAAATCTGTTCCTCTAATATGAACCCCCAAAGTTTTTTTCCCACAAAGAATCCTTTTCAAGTTACCATCGATATAGTCCTGTGTTTTCTGATTTAATCTACAATATTTCTTATATATCTCACCATATTTATAATATATTTCCCATCGGCTTCTGTAGGTAAGATTTGCTCCCCCCCACATTATACGTTGCCCATGATGAGAAAGAATAACATTTTTACATTTTGAAACGTCTTCCCATGATATTTCGGAAACCGGACAATAATAATATTCAAATACATTATCAGTTTCTTTTTCTGAATAAACCCCTCTCCAATTTATTACAGGAGTAAAATGATATTGCTCTGCATAAAACAGATATTCTAATGTAAATTGCATCATTGCGAAAAAACCAACCATATCGCCAATATCTATATAATACACCATATCTTCCTGATAAAGTTCCCCCAAATGCTTTATCACCAAAATATCCGATCCCTGAAATCCCCTTATATATTCTCTAAAATTTTCATCTTTTCGAGATTTCATTATTCTCGCCCAGAAATAACATGTTTTGTTACTCTTTATTCTTTCCACAATTTTCTTTTTCAAAGATCCTCTCCTTCCATCCGTGTTTCCCGGAAGTTCCACACACCTCGATCAGCACTTTCATAAAGCCTTTTTTAGTTTATACCACAAATTGCGCACTGCCCTATTCCTTCTAATCTTCATCCAGAGTTTCAGCATTATTCTTTGCATGCCAAACTGGAACGTAAATAATGTTTTATCAATCCACCTGCACCGGATATCACTGGCAGGATCTGTTAACATAAGTTGTTCCAATTGCTTACAATATCTTCTAGGATCCACCAGCTTCGCCTGATCTGAAGCAAGATAGCACCTTGCTGCCTCCAAATATCCTAACCATACATCTTCCTTCATCTCCTCCAGAAAATTCCAAAGCTCGTCCGGATTATGAAATTGACCATAATCGATAAAAACATTCTCCGGAACATATTCTCTGATATCACTGGCACCATAATAAATAGGTACCACCCCATTACAGATACAATCATATATTTTTTCTGTCACATACCCCTTTCCATCTTTCATATTTTCAAGTGCAATTGCAAAACGATAATTACGATAAACCTCCGCTTTATTCCCTGCAATTCCCCTGTAATTTCGATATCCTACCCATCCTGCTCCGTATAAGTCAAATTGTCCTTCATACTTTTCATAACACTGAAAAATCCTGTTTCGTTCGGTATATAACTCTTTTTCTCCATATCCACTCCCATGAGCAGTATAAATCGCTACCAAAAGCTTTCTTTCGGAGAATAAAATACCCCCCCCCCGGTGTTTTTAGTGTGTAGTAATGATCCATTTGAAAGATTCTTTTACCATCTGCCGCTTCTTTATTCCATGTCAGGATATATTTATAATACTTCAACAATTTTGGCATCTGTTCTTTTCTGTGTTCCTTATACCCAATTTCAGGTTCCACCGCCAAATAGATCAGCTTGTTTTCATAACCCATCTTCAATAACTTTGAAACATACCTTTTGTGTATACTACCTGCGTAAATCAAAATATAATTGATTTCCCCCCAGTCTTTATACTGATCAATAGTTTCGTACCGATGCTTTCTATCCTCGAACCAAAGGCGGACTTGATCATTATTTTCCAACCATTGCACATTATTATCATGAGGATGGGATTTATGTTGTTTCTCCCGGAACATCTGGTTCCCTAAAGCTCCTTCATCCCATGGAACAATTGCTATATTCATTTTTATTTCCCCCTCACTAGAATAACCAATCTTATTAAAATTTCCGTTAGCCAATATGCTTTTATCCAGATGAGAAAGATAAAAAACCGATGCCTTCTGTCTAGATAGCCATATTTTAATATCTGTTTCCGTATCTCCTCTGAAACAATCAATTGTTTTATCCGAAACCCTTGTGCTACGCAGCTCCTAAGACTTAACCACATCATACTTGCTGCATAACGTTTCAATACATGATATACCTCCGCCTTCCCTTTTTTTCTATACTCTTCTGCATCATTTTGTATTAATTCAAAAATTCTAAACAAATCAAAGCACTTCTTAATATTTCTACTCCTCATGATTGAAACATCGGACAACATATAATGATAAAAAATGATATCTAAATATCCAATCCTCTTACAAAGTGGAAACCAATGCGCTATCCATTCTTGATCTTCATGAAATAACCCCGCTGCGAAAAAAAGTTTTTCCTTCCTCAAAAATTCCCGCCTGTAAACATAATGCCATACCATGACTGGAACACTAAAACCATGCCCCAGAATATAATCCGCACCATCTGTCACTTCCCCTGGTTTAAGTTTTCCAGGTTTCAGGACGGATACTAATTTCCCATTGTTCATATAAATATCACTATTTATTAGTAATGCATCTAACTTACCTTTTTCCATCTCCTGAAATATAGCAGAAAATGTGTTCTTTTGGATATGATCATCTGAATCTACAAAAATTATATACTTTCCTTTCGCAATTTCCAGACCACGATTTCTTGATAAGGATGCCCCTTTGTTTTTCTGGTTTAACAAAATAATATTTGGATAACATTTTTTGTATTCTTCACATATCATCCCACTGTTATCTATCGAACCATCATTGATCAAAATAACCTCATATTCCTCTTTTGGAATGTTTTGGCACAAGATGCTATCAACACAGGTTCTCAGATATTTTTCCACATTATATACGGGAACAATTACACTGAATTTTAACATATATATCTCCTTTTTTCACGTCATATTTGTTGTATTTTGTCATTATAATCATTCTTTTTTATATCTTAAAATACAATTCCCGCATACCGTAAAACAGAATAAACAATATTTTCACTTCTCTGACCTACCCTCAATAGCCTGAACAGGCTGCTGAATCTTTCCATATGTTTCACAAAACGCAAGTACAATAACAACTGTTAAATAATGTGAACTTACAATATCCGGAATAAACATCGCCCCAATAATTACAGTCATAACCGTCCATCTTATGATACTCTCCTTATTAAAAAGAACCTTTTTCAAAACTGGATAAATCCCAAGCAGAATAATCGAAAACCCTATAACTCCAAACTGTGCCAAATATTGTACAATTAAATTATGTGGTATTGTCAATTCATAATTTTGGATTCCAAAACCATTTCCAATCCAAAAATGCTCCATAAAACATTTTAACCCTTCAATATATCCATCAATTCGACCTGAACTATTTAACATCCCTCCTCTTTTTGATGACATAACTAATAGCAATAACAAAACAACTGGAACCATACAAATCCCGACCAGCAATATCCGAACACGTTTCCTTCTTATAATCAGATAAGCAAACATAAAGAACAATGCTAAGACCAGAGCCACTAATCCAGTTCTCGCATTAATAACCAAAATTGCATATATGTAGACCCCCATAAAGACGAGAGAGTTTTTCCAAGAAAGCAAACGTTTTTTATAACATATCCCAGCAAATAACATACAACACCCACTTGCAACATATAATGTTGCAAAACTAAAATCACTGAATGTAGCAGCATATGATGTACGCATCGCAAATTTCCCTATATTTCCAATATTAATCCCCCTGCTCTCACATAAATATTTTTGTAAAAGAACCATAAGTGAAAACATGAAAACACTTCCTAAATAAAGCATTTGCATACAGTGTCCCATTCTTACATCACACATGCGCTTTAGTTGTTTCACACTGGAAAACACCAGCAGAAATAAAATCAAGTTGATAGCTTGGTTAACTGCACCTACCACATTAGGACTACGCAAATATATCATACTGAAACTAAAGAAAATAATCAGTAACACTGTAGCAATCAATGCCAGATTTTTTTGAATTTTTAAGTGGCAAAGAACAATAATAACAACAGATGCCAATAAAAACCAGGTCAACGGCAGACGATTATATGGTACGCCAACCATGCTGTAGTAGGAAGAATTAACCGAAACAATTAACAAAAATATGAAAATATTCTGTGTTTTCATATGCATGCATTTTGTTGTGATAAAACAAAGCAAAATAAAGCATACGAATCCCAGCAAAATCTGTATCATAATACCGAATAAATCCGACATAAGAACCGAGAAATCATACATCCCATATAGGACTACAATACCCGCCATGCATCTTTTTTCATTTTTTGTAAGGTTCTTCATTCCTCCACCAACCATTCCTATAAAAATCCAATTTTCTTCTTACTAATGTCCTGTGTAGATTTCCTGGTAAATCTTCCACAACCCTTCCATATAATTCTCATAATTATCCATTTCTTCTGCTCTTAACAATGCCTTTGCTGCCATCCTTTTATAAAGATCTCCATCCTCCAAAAGCTTCTTGCAGGCTTCAACCAATTCTTCTTTCCCTTCACAAAGAAAGCCACATTTTTCATTCACAATGCTATTTAGACCTCCGACATTCCTACAAACTACTGGCTTACCAAGCACCAATGCCTCCACTGCGGCAAGCCCGAAGCCTTCCCAAGATGAAGGGAGTAAAAAAATCTTGGATCGAACCATATATGGGAACGGGTTTTCCAGAAAACCCTTCCATACCACATTCTTCTCAAGCCCAAGTTTCTTGCATGTTTCCTTACTCTTCTCCAAAAGCTCCCCTGTTCCTACTATACACAACCGGATTCCCGGATCATATTTTTTCACTTCATACACTACCTCCAACAAAAGGATGGGGTTTTTTTGGGGGGTCAGTCTGCCCACAAAAATGATATCATATTCCTCCTCCACTACACTTTCTTTCCCCTTTTCCAAAATCTCACCGATCTGGATAGGATTTCTAATAACCTTGCTTTTTTTCATAATCTGTTTTGCAAATACATATTCCTTTAAAATTGCATCGGATACCAGCAAAATTTTTTTGTAACGAGTCGAAGAAAGAGCATACATCCATGAATACAAACCATATTTTTTAATCCAAGGGGAATTGTTATGCAAGTGTGAAAGAACAGGAAGATTTGTTGAGAATGCACATAGGATGCTTGCCCGATAATCATGTGCATGGATGATGTCCGGTTTCAGTTTTTTCACAACATTTTTTATTCCAGCCAAATTCATTTTTTCAAAAAGATAATAGTTGATCTTTTCTTTTTTTAACTGTTCCTCAATTTTTCCCTGGACTGAAATATACCATACATCCATTCCCTTCTTTTCAAGATATTGGATAATCTGAATCGCAACCCTCTCAGCTCCGGAAAATTTATTTGAACTAAGTATATGTATGATTCTCATTTTCTTATCACTTCCCTTTTATTATTCCCATTCTACTTTACCTACCGGAAATATTTCCATACCTACTTTAGTGCCCATATTATATTTCCTTCTTATAAAACATATAAATTTCTTGCATTCTTCCCAACACTTCTTTTTGCGAAAATAACCCAATCCCCTTTTCCCCGCCTTCTTTTACTGTGGCTGACTCTTCCACATTTCCGATGCAATCCCTTATCTTTTGCGCCCATACCTCAGGTTTATTCGCCGTAATTAAATATCCTCTTCCTTTTCCAAATAAATCACGATTTCCCCTAATATCACTTGCGATCCATGGTAGCCCACTCGCTATCGCTTCCATTAAACTTACATTTAACCCCTCCCTAAGACTTGGCAGGCAATAAAGATCGACCACCTTCATAATATCTGCAATATCATCCCGAAACCCCAGCAAGTGAAGCTGCTTTGCAATTCCTAATCCTTCCGCTAATTCCTCAAGTTCTTCTTTTAATTCCCCCTGCCCGGCAACCACATAGTGAACGGACGAATCACCCAACCTGGCAACTGCCTGAATAATCGTGCTATGGTTTTTGTTCCGATTCAGTTCCCCGACTGAAAGGATAATAGTATTCCCGACATCGATATTCAACTCCGTCGCAAAGTCTTTGCGTTTCAAGACATTACTTAGTTTGTCATACCCCCCCCCCGAAATATTACAATAAAGTCCATTCATATCAGAACATACATTTTGTATATCATACATGAGTAGATGTTTATAATTCGCTTCGACTTCTTTTTTCCACGCTTCCTTAAATTCCCTTCGCTTTTTCTTCCCGATGAACCGTCTTAAACAGACTGACAGCTCCCCCACATCACTTGGATTAAACATGGTTCTTTCATTTTGTACCAGTTCTACATTTCCACGGATATTAGAACAATAAACAGGTGTCTTACAAGCAATTGCTTCCATCAAAGCAACCGGCAGACCTTCCTGTTTTGAAGGAAATATAAATAGATCTGCTGCCTGACATAATTCAGAAATATCATTTCGATAACCCAGTAAAAATACATTATCCTCCAGACCATAATCTTTTATCAGCCCAGAAAGGTATTCCTGTAACTCTCCCTGTCCTGCAATAAAATACTTAATTCTTAGATTATTTAATTCCTTTAACGCCCGAACTACAATCTCATGATTTTTTCGTTCACTTAATTCTCCAACCGAAAGAAGCATAATATCATTACTCAAAACACCAAGACTTTCCCTCTTCGCCTCAATATCAATAAAGCCTGAATTAAACTTTTTTGTATCCACTCCAACCCCTGGGATATACACGGTTCTTTTCGCATGAAATTTCCGTTTTGCCCGCCTGTAATCCTCTTTATTAATTGTAATCAGACAATCCGTCCACCAGGATAACAATTTTTCAACCGGATAATAAAGCAGCCAGTTCTTTAACGGTGCTCCTTTATAAAAATGAAACCCGTGTGCGGTATAAAGAATCGGTGTTTTTGTCCTGTGTGCCGCGATTCGTGCGATGGCTGCGGCAATCGGGGTATGGCAATGGATAAACTCATAATTTCTTTTTTTCAGGATGGCTTTTAATTCCTGGTATGCCTTTATATGTTTTGCAAAGCCTGCTGCATTTCTTGTAAAATCAATTTGATGTACTAAAATCTTTTCCCTATCCAACTGCTTTTTAAATTCCTCCCAGTCCCCCTTTGACCACATTTCATCTTCATAACAATTAAATGCCACTTCCACCCGATATCCCATATCCTGAAGCATCCGGATATTCGGCATATTAAAATGCTTTATCATAACGGGGACACATGCTACCATCAATACCCTTTTCTTCACGCGCCAACCTTCTTTCTTATTTTTTCTCCATCCCTGCGGCAAACTCTTTCAGGGCTTCCATTCCCTGTCCTGCTGCCGCATTTTTCTGTGTTTTTTTAATCCCATCGTCCAAAACTTCCGCTGTGACCTGCCCTTTTGCAATCCCCTCGGTGCTCTCCGCCATAAACAGAACCCTTACGGTTGCAAACATAATTCTTAAATCCTCCAAAATACTTGGCTTTGCGATATACATCAGGTCAAGCTGCAACTTGTCATAAGGGATTGTATTATATTTCCCATAGACCTGCGCATACCCCGTAAGCCCCGCTTTCGCCTGGAGCCTCAACCGGAATTCTGGCATTTCCTTCTCGTACTGTGCTGCAATTTCCGGTCGCTCCGGTCTTGGTCCTACAATCGTCATTGTTCCCGAAAGGATACATAAAAGCTGCGGCAATTCATCCACCCGCAGCTTCCTGATCAACTTCCCCACATGTGTGACCCGGTCATCCTCCGCCCCCGTGGAAAGTCTTGCAATTCCATCTTTTTCCGCATCCATCCGCATACTCCTAAACTTCAGGATATTAAATTCTTTTCCATCTTTTGTCAGCCGCTTTTGACGGTAAAAAACAGCACCTCCATCCTCCAATTTTACTGCACATGCTGTAAGTAGCAAAATCGGTGAAAGAATACACAGTGCCGCCCCGGAAAATATTACATCCATCACACGTTTTATAAAGAGATATCCGGGCGATGGATTATAACGTCCCACAAAAAGCATGGGCAAATGGCATAGATAACGCTGTGTAGCCCCGCTCATAATGACATCCCCGATCCTTGGAATCACATACACATTTATGCCGGATGCAATACAGTATTTCAAAATAATATTTCGGTCACTGCTGTGTACCCCGCTTAAAAAAACGGTGTCCATACATTTTAGCATATCAATATTATCAAGACATTCCTGGATATTAACAGTCATCAAAATATCAAATTTCCTCTCCAGCCCGTACTCGCGCAAAAGCCCGTCAAGCCCCTCGCGCATATCGTAAACCACCGCTGTCCGCTTTCTTGGGAAAGTGGCAAAATACCATCGGTTGGCAAGCGCAAACCAGCATCCCGCAAGGACAATCTGGCAAAGAAAGGCGGCAAATAACGGCAGTGGGTTCGGCAGGTATTTTGTCAGGAGCCAGATCACGATATACATAATGAAATCCGATACGGCTGCTGCAAGAGCTTGGTTGAAAACCATCTCCGATATTCGGTTAAAAGATACAAGGAAGCCATTGTAAATATTCCCATAAAAAATATACAGGATCAGGAACAGCACAATTACAACCCAGTTTCCTTTCTGGAAAAATGGTGCCACTATACGGGTCGCATAATATCCATACCAGGCAATTGCAAAAGGGACTGCCAGCAAAACAGCATCCAGGGCTTTAACCACCTTTAAGATCAACTCACGCTTCATATCCGCCATACATTCCTCCTCTTTGTTTTTACGCAAAATTCTTCCATCATGTTAATCATGTTATATAATCGTCGTTGTGCACCGGGACATACACTCTACTGTAGCAAGCCTCACAAAGCTGTCCCGCCGCCTCCACGTAATATTTTCTTTCCCCGATTGGTGCACTCCTCAAAACTTTTGTTTCTTTACCGCAAAGCACGCACGACTCCCATCGTTTTTCCCCATTCACATAACATTCTTTCTTCCTTTTGGATAACAAATCAATCCCTCTTTTCCTCTCATTAAGTTTTACTGCCAGTTTCCTATTATGTTCCAATATGGCTTTCAAAAAAGAGCATGCTTTACTACCCCGTCAGATATGCGTAAATCTTTTTTACACCATCTTTTCCCTGCATATCCCACAATTTCGCATTCCTGTGTCTGGTTCTCTTTTATATTATATAATTCTGTCAACTCATCCAAACTTGTTACTTTTAGAGATTTTTGACCTTCCCAACCTCTTCTCATCTGATAACAACTCCCTCTTCTCCCCTCCTGCATCCGGCATATTACAAAATTTATACAAGCTAAAAATCTTTTCCCCCTATTAGGATACTCCTGTCCACCATACTATCCCAATGCTTTTCCCCCACACTTTATCGAGTTTCTCTCTCCTATATAATCCACAACATTTAAGATTAGATGTTGTGTTAATCTTCCCATCTCCATTCCTGTTACTTCATCCATTCACGTCCCAGTTAGAGAATTTCCTATTTTAGTTTTCTCATCCCAAAGCACCCCGCAATAATTTCTATTACCCTCTCCTGTTCCTCCTCCCCCCATCTTAATATCGCTCGGCAGGCAGAGTCCTCTCTCAAAAAGATTCGCCCCCACATCACTGTTTCCCACCCCATCAATATATGCATTTGAATTTCCCCTGCCATTTCCCTCTTTCGTAATAAACGCATTCATCCGGTAAATTGCCTGCATATGCATCGACTTCCAGAGTGGTCTGCCCTCCGCGTTAAAGCAGGCAAGCACTTCCAAAATCTCAGTCGGACAGCTTTTTTCTCCTCCGTCACATAAAGGCTTTCACGTTCCCCACGCACCTGCTTGCATATTGCAAAGATTTCATCTAGTTTACCCGGTGTGCCGTAAAGATGTGCCACTACAACCAGACGAACCTTAGGATATATGGAAAATGCCCGGCAAAGGGCATCCGGATCCATATTCCAGGTATCATATTCCGTATCGATAAAAACAGGTTCGCCCCCCTCGTACACCACCGGGTTTACGGTTGCATCAAAGGTCATGTCCGAACAGAAAACCCGCTGCCCATATAGTGCCCCCCTCCCAAGTTTCGGCTGTCCGTAAAGTTTTTCCCCACAGAGCCTGACACCAAGGTGCAGCGCTGCCGTACCGGAGGAAAGTGCTACCGCGTACCCACAGCCAATTTCTTTTGCTGCCATCCGCTCCACTTCGTCAATATTTTCACCGACGGTCGAAACCCAGTTTGTCCTTATCGCCTCATCCACATATTTCTGCTCCTCCCCGTGCATGGTTGGCGAGGCAAGCCACACCTTTTTTGTAAAGGGTACAAGCCCTGCAAACCTTTGATCGGAGAGTAAATCAAATTTTCCCATATCAATCTCCATTTTAGTCCATCTTATATATACATTAAAGGACATAAGAAATCCGCTCTGCCACTTCCTCATGTCCCCAAGCTGCCCCCGCAGCTAATCAAGATAAGGTTTCCCCCCACCTGACACAAAAAATTTCCCTTGCCCACCGCTTTTATCTTTAAAAGCAGGACCTTCTTTGATAGGTTAAATCGCGTCTTCCCGACCCGTTTAGCCCTCACTCTTTCCTTATAATTTCCAGCCCCATCACCACATCCATAACTCTTCCAAACATTTCCATCTGAATAGTGGCGATCCGTTTGTGACGGTCAATTTTCCTGATTGTCCCGCCCATTTCCTGCATCGGGCCCGATGTGATAATTACCTGGTCGCCGACGATATAACCCTCCGACATTTTGACTAAGTGCCGCTCATCCTCAATTTTTGCAAGCATCTCTACTTCTTTTTCCGAGAGCGGGATAAATTCTGCCCCTGTTCCCAAAATTTTTGTCAACTGAGGAAGACGCTTCTGTTCATAATGGATTTCATCAATCCTGTCGGTGATAAAAAACAGATACCCCGGGAACATTGGCCTCTCTTCGCGGTGCCACTGCCCGTGGTAACGCTTCATCCTCTCGTATTTAGGGGTGAAGCAGTCTTTCAGGATCTGCGGGTCTATCACCCGCTTACAGGCAACACTTGTGGAATCCTCTTTTCCTGTCATTACCTGAACTGCATACCAATTTTGCATTTTGCCTCCCGTCCTGCCGTACCCGCAGTTTATAAATTACCGCGGGAAAATAGAACTTCCGTCTTCTGACGAACGGCATCAAAATCTGTCCTTTCCAAAAAGGGCAAGCTTCGCCACTCCACAGGATAAACTTACATCCCGTGAAACATCCCCCCATATGACCAATATCCACCCCAGATGCGCCATGCGACAATCTATCCGGATATCTTGCTAAAAACAAAACCTAAGTCCCCTGCGACCCTGTTATCTGCTACAGAGCAGCCTCAATACTTTTAATGATCGATTGATTCTTATTATAAGTCGAGTCGCAACGCCCTTATTATATACCACGGAATCCCAATATGTCAATATTAATTTAAACCCATGTTTTTCCGTTCTTTTTCTTTCTTATATTTCTAATATAACTTTTTTGTTTAATCTGAATTTAAATATTAAAAATCTAAAGAATAATTAGAAAAAATACAATTCTTTTTACTGTATACTTGACTACCTGCTTTTAACCATAATCCTCCCCATCAACTACCCGATTCTAACTGCTACTCCTCCCCATGAAAACACCCTGGCTGCCTGGAGAAAACGCTTAATCATCCCCTGTTTTTCACACTGTGTAAAAGAACTAAAGGCGCAGTTTCCTTGGCATTTTCCTGTTTCCACTAAGGGGCACTGTTACGATTCAGCGCCCCTTTCCTGAAAATGGCTGTGGCAACCGCCGTCCTCACTATCCGCCGTGTAGAATGCACTGACTATCTCCGGTGTTACACACCTCACCTCTTCCAACCTTATCACGCGGGAAAGTAAAATTACTGAAACATATTTTGAATTATTTTTTGCCATCGGAGTCCTTATCGCTTCAATCTCATCCAGTGACGTGACAAGGCGCATCACACCCTGCTGGTGCAATATCCCCTCCCCATCTATGTAACCGCGCAGTAATGTAAAATCATATTCTGTTTGAAACAGCATGTTTCACTTTATTTCTGCGCTGCTTTCAAACAGTGCGCAAACTCAAACTTGAGATTGAAACTTTTATTTTCAATCTTCCTCCTCTTTATAAAAACGAACCTATCTATCCCGTGTCACGCCCTCGTGCGCCAACTCAATCATTTCCGCCTCCATCCCGTTTTCTGTCAGTTCCATATCGGGCGCGTCATACCTTGTCGGCCATGCTGACATCGCTGTCCATTTCGCAATCTCGTTCTGCAGGCCGTCGTGCAGGGTTATAGACACCATCCTGCGTTTAATCGTTCCCTGCTCCACCTCCTTCATCCAGTGGTACAGCTCCATCGAACTAACCACTCCCCGTTTCAGGTTAATGTTTCCATATTTAATCAATCCTGCTTGTTTTCCCTCTGTATTAACTGCAAAATCTCCCTCCCGGTACTCGATTGTATCAGAAATAACATCCGATACAGTAGCCTCCAAAAAATTACCCATCAGCTTGCCGTCAACTGTTATATCATAACTATATTTTTCAAATAAATTTTCCATTTCCATCATCCTTCCTTTCCTGTTCACTTTTATTAGTCTTAACTAACCAGATATCCTCCTTTCTCCTAATTATAACAAAAAAAGATAAAAAAACCATTATAAAGTTTTTTTATCTTTTTTATATGCAATATTTTTATTTATCCATCCCCGCTGCCATATTGCCCGCCGCAAGTTCCTGTACTACCTCAAGTTCCTTTTGCCCGTCCGGCTCCATACCGGCAGGATGGAAGGTCGGCACGATTTTTTCCACCATAGCCACAATATCTTCCCTGTTCTCATAGCTTGCCTTAGCCAGTTCTTCAAGCTGGCGCAGGAATTTTGCGGTGTCGAACGGGATTGGCTTTCCAATATGGATCAGCTCGTTGTCCGTCTTTTTCATCCCCTCCTCCGCCATTAGCTTTTCCTCATAAAGTTTCTCGCCCGGGCGCAGACCGCTGTAAACTATTTTGATATCCTCATCCGGTTTATATCCGGAAAGTTTTATCAGGTTGCGCGCCAACGTATCAATCTTTACCGGCGCGCCCATATCAAGCACAAAAATTTCGCCGCCCCAGGCATAAGTTCCCGCCTGCAATACAAGGCTTACCGCCTCTGGGATGGTCATAAAATAGCGGATGATATCCGGGTGGGTCACGGTGACCGGTCCTCCCGCCTCAATCTGCTTTTTAAACAGGGGGATAACGGAACCGTTGCTTCCTAGCACATTGCCAAAACGCACTGCCACAAACTGCGTCCCTTTGCGGTCTTTATTCTTCACACTCTCAATCCTCGGATTGTCCGCCACATCCCCATCCACTGCCATATGATCCACGGGGTCAGGAACCACCTGCCCATCCACCATCTTATCCATATGCGCATGCAAAAACGGAAGCAGATCCAACCGGTTATCCTTGCTGATGGCATCCATGCTCTGAATAACCATTTCGCACAGTCGTTTGCTTGCCCCCATAATATTGGTCGGGTTGACTGCCTTGTCAGTGCTGATAAGCACAAAACGCTGCGCACCGTGCATCAGTGCTGCATAAGCTGTCTTGTAGGTGCCGACAACATTGTTCTTGATTGCCTCATTCGGGCTGCCCTCCATCAGCGGCACATGTTTATGGGCGGCTGCATGGTATACAATGTCCGGGCGGTATTCCTCAAACACCATATTGATCCTGCGGCTGTCGCGCACGGAACCGATCAACACAACAAGATTTAAGCTATCTTTATACTTCCTTTTTAATTCTTGCTCAATCTCATAAACATTGTTCTCATAGATATCAAAAATAATAAGCTGTTTCGGTCCATGTCCTGCAATCTGACGGCACAGCTCGCTTCCTATCGAACCTCCCCCGCCTGTGACCAGGATGGTCTTCCCCTTGATATGTCTGAAAATCTCATCCATGTTAACTTTGATCGGATCCCTGCCAAGAAGATCTTCCACTGCCACCGGCTTCATCCGGCTAAGGAGTACCTCCCCGTTTGTAAGCTGGAACATTCCTGGCAATGTGCGCAGTTCACAGCCTGTTTCCTGACAGATATTTAAGATATCCCGCCGTTCCTCCGCAGGGGCAGTTGGAATGGCAAACAGAATCTGATCCACATTATATTTTTTAACGGACTCCATTATGGAATCGCGCCCGCCCTCAATCGGCACACCTTCCATCAACCGTCCCCATTTATTTACATTGTCATCAATCACACAGACCGGTTTCGCTGTGGATTCTGCGGAGTTTTTCAGTTCCCTTATTATTACCTGCCCCGCTGCCCCCGCCCCGATAATCATTGCGTTGTGGAGTGCAAGCTGTTCTTTTGCGCGCCTTGCCCTCTGCATTGTGATATAACGGTAGGAAAAACGCACCACGGTAATCATACCAAATTGTATCACTGCTCCCATCATATAATAGGAGATTGGCATACGTTTGAATAATATGGTGATCCCCACACAGTGGAAGGCGGTGGTGATAACCGATGCCACAAAGATGTGGTTTAACTCGCTGAATCCGGCAAACCGCCATAAACTCCGGTACAGGCGCAGCACAAAAAAGACCAGAATACTGAATACCGTATAAATCGGGGCAAATTTTATAAATGCTGCCATATAATCCGCCGGTATCATGGAATATTTCAGGTCAAACCGCAGCCAGAGTGCTACAAAATATGCTATATTAACAGCCAGTATATCATAAACCAGCAGATAAAATGCAACAAATTCCCAATGGTGGAAACGTTTTTTCCCGCTGTCGGCACGTTCCGCATTTTCCATATTATTATTCTCCCTCATTTTATTTCCCGCCCCTTATATGGCAAAAGAAAGCACCTTTTACCCGTTGGCGCTCTTTTATGTATCGAGTTTTTCTTATTATAAGTCGTATCCATTACCTGCCACTATTATAATCATGAAACTATCATATTACAAGTCGAATTTTCTTTTAACGCTCTTTATTCTGTTAAAGTATTTATTTTCAGTTTATTTTAATCTATTTTTGACATATCAAAGATACATCGAATCTATACAACTTATAAATATCTGTACTATAATCTTTCTCACAAAATATATTCCAGTTTCAACATATCCTATTTTTTTAAATTTCTATTTCTATTTTCTATCATAAAACAGCGATGTCCCGTTTCATTCAATCCATCCAACTTCGCCGCATTTTTTTCATATCCAATTTTTTGTCGATATTTTCATATTATAAGTCGATTTTCACTGCCGGAAATCCTGTATCCTCCCCAAATGCATCCCTGCACTTTAAGGTGAATTAGATTTCCAGGGATATTTGCCCCGTTTCTTTTGTGTGCTTTTCGTTTTCTTCCCTTATCCGTTATTATCCTTTGTTCCCGCTATCTCATCCATCGCATTTGTTTTCCCCTGCTCTATCCCCTCGGTGCTCTTTGGCACAAAGAGAATCTTTACGGTCGCAAACATAATCCTCAAATCCTCAATGACACTCGGATGCGCAATATACATTAAATCCATCTGCAGCTTGTCATATGGTGTTGTATTATATTTGCCATATACCTGCGCATAGCCGGTCAATCCCGCCTTCGCCTGAAGTCTCAGCTTAAATTCAGGTATTTCCCTCTCATACTCTGCCGCAATCTCCGGTCTTTCAGGTCTTGGTCCTACCAATGTCATGGAACCTTTTAAGACGCACAATAGCTGTGGGAGCTCGTCCACCCGGATTCTGCGGATCACGCGCCCAACCCTTGTTATCCGCCCGTCCGCGCTGCCAGTGGAAAGCCTCGCTATCCCATCTTTCTCCGCATCAACACGCATACTGCGAAACTTTAATACATCGAACTCTGCCCCGTCCTTTGTCAGACGGCGCTGTCTGTAAAAAACGGGTCCTTTATCATCGAGCCAAATCGCAGCCGCCGCGGCGAGCAGCACGGGCGAAAGCAATAAAAGCGCAGCCCCGGAGATAACAAGATCGAGCACCCTCTTAATCAGCAGGTAGAATGGGGATGGATTATACCTCCCCACCCGAAGCATTGGCAGATGGAACAAGTGCATCTGTCTTGCCCCGCTCATAATAACATCACCGATACGTGGGATAACATAGACATTGATTCCCTTCGCAATACAGTACTTCAGGATAATATTGCGGTCGCGGCTATGGATGCCGCTCAAAAAAACCGCTTCCATTTCGTCAAGTATTCCAAGATTTAAAAGGCATTCTTCCACTCCCGCGGTTATGCAGATCTGAAATTTTTTATCCATCCCGTACTCGCTTACAAGCCGTTCCAGTCCCTGGCGTTCATCGCAGATTACAGCGGAGCGTTTAGGCGGAAAGGTAGCAAAATACCACTTGCTTGCAAGCAGGCACCAGAGCGCAGCGAGTATCAACTGGCAAAGGAATGCTGCCGTAAGCGGCAGTGGCGGCGGCAGGTGTTTTGTGAGCAGCCACATGACCACATACATAATAAAATCGGAAAACACTGCTGCTAAAGCCTGGCTGTATATCATGTTTGCCACGCTGTTGAGCGAAACGAGGAACGCGTCATAGATTTTCCCGTATACCGCATACAAAATCAAAAACAGTGCGATAATCAGCCAGTTCCCCTTATTATAAAAAGGTTCCACAATGCGGGAAGCATAATAGGCATACCAACAGACGGCAAAGGGAATGGTCAAAAGTATTGCGTCAAACAATTTTATCAGGCGCAGTACCAGGTCATGCTTCCAGTTTTTCAAAGCAATCTTCCCCCATTTTTTGCTTTCCTGTTTTTTAAATTTTTGTACCTGTCATAGTATAACATTTCTTGTCGGGAAATGCAATGTAAAATTACCCCGTTTTATCGCTCCCCGCAAAAATTACAGGGTCTTAACCGCTTTTTGCCATTCCGCTTCCTTAAATCCGATGCATACACCATCCTCCATAACCAACAGCGGGCGCTTTACCAGCATACCGTCCGTGGCTAAAAGTTCAAACATTTCATCCTCCGTCATCTGATCCAGCTTGTCCTTCAAACCCAGTTCCCGGTAACGCTGCCCGCTCGTGTTGAAAAATTTCCGCGCGGGAAGACCACTCTTTTGTGCCCAGGCTTTCAGCTCCTTCGCTGTCGGATTATCTTCCTTGATATTCCTGTCCTCGTAAGAGATTCCCTGTCCTGCAAGCCATGCTCCCGCCTTTTTGCATGTAGTACATTTCGGATATTGTACAAATAACATTTTAATTACCTCCATTTATATAATTTTATAGCCATATGTTAAAACTTCACTCAATCAGCGCCTATGCAGTTTTATAAAGAGAAATATTCTTAAAGAAAGGAACTCTCCCATAACTTTCTGGAAAGCTCCCTCTCTTTATTTCAGATTATATAATTCAATTAGCGCATTTGCTACCAAGTTTTCAATACCAATATAAATATACATAATATCCACTTCGTTTTAGTGTTATTTCTATAGTTTACCATTATTCATTTCCAAAAACAATATAAGTCATATTATTCTATAGTTTGCATATCTAACCGAAAATTATCCACTCTCTACTTCTTCACTGTTACAAATTTTCAAAAAGGGCTTTCCTATTCTTAGGAAAGCCCTATAAAATCTAGCTTCTTACCAACGAATTCATCAGAATTCTAATTACTCAATAATCTTAGCAACCTTACCGGAACCAACAGTCCTGCCGCCCTCGCGGATAGCGAAGCCAAGACCCTGCTCCATAGCGATCGGGTGGATGAGCTCAATCGTCATCTCGATGTTATCGCCAGGCATGCACATCTCGGTACCATCCGGAAGATTGCAGACACCAGTAACGTCCGTTGTACGGAAGTAGAACTGCGGTCTGTAGTTGTTGAAGAACGGCGTATGACGGCCACCCTCATCCTTTGTCAGTACGTAAACCTGAGCGGTAAACTTCTTGTGGCAGGTGATGGAACCCGGCTTGCAGACAACCTGTCCGCGCTCGATATCAGTTCTCTGAACACCGCGGAGAAGTGCACCGATATTATCACCAGCCTGAGCCTCGTCAAGAAGCTTGCGGAACATCTCGATACCAGTAACTACAGTCTTGCGGGAATCTTCCTTAACACCGACGATCTCAACTTCGTCATTGAGGTGAAGCGCACCACGCTCAACACGGCCTGTAGCAACTGTACCACGACCGGTGATGGTGAATACGTCCTCGACAGGCATAAGGAACGGCTTTTCGGTATCGCGAACCGGATCAGGGATATACTCGTCAACCTTGCTCATAAGCTCAAGGATCTTGTCACCCCACTCGCTGCTCGGATCCTCAAGTGCCTTTAACGCGGAACCCTTGATAATCGGGCAATCCGTGAAACCATACTCCTCAAGGTTCTCGGTTACTTCCATCTCGGTCAGCTCGATAAGTTCCTCGTCGTCAACCATATCACACTTGTTAAGGAATACAACGATATAAGGTACACCTACCTGGCGGGAAAGAAGGATGTGCTCCTTCGTCTGAGCCATAACACCATCCGTAGCAGCTACAACAAGGATAGCACCGTCCATCTGCGCTGCACCGGTAATCATGTTCTTTACATAGTCCGCGTGGCCTGGGCAGTCAACGTGTGCATAGTGCCTCTTCTCGGTTTCATACTCAACGTGTGCTGTGGAGATTGTGATACCTCTCTCCCTCTCTTCCGGAGCCTTGTCGATCTGGTCGAAAGCTACGGCCTGACCTGTACCAAGTCTTGCATTCAGGGTCTTTGTAATTGCTGCTGTAAGAGTGGTCTTACCATGGTCAACGTGTCCGATCGTACCGATGTTGCAATGCGGCTTGGATCTCTCAAATTTAGCTTTAGCCATTTTTAATGTCCTCCTTTTATTTGCGCCTTTTGCGCGACATTCTAATTCGTTCCCGCAACCGGGAAATATGGCACCCGCCCGTTTCCGGACGGGAAGCCTGTCATGCTAACATTATATTTCATAATAGAAATATTTTCAAGCGAAATCTTATAATTCTTTGAAATAAGCAATAAAAACCTCGCCCGTCGCGGATTATTCCTATTATTTACCCTTTCCAGCAAGCACTTTTTCCTGAACGTTCTTCGGAACCTGCTCGTAGGAGGCAAAGAACATGGAGTAAGCGCCGCGTCCCTGGGTCTTTGAACGCAGTGTTGTGGAATAGCCGAACATCTCGGCAAGCGGTACGAAACCGCGGATTAACTTGGTGCCGTTCACATCCTCGGTTCCCTCAATGCGCCCGCGGCGGGAGCTGATATCACCGATCACATCACCCATATAATCTTCCGGTACAGTAACCTCGACTCTCATGATTGGCTCAAGGAGTACAGGTGCTGCCTTCTGCATCGCTTCCTTCAACGCCATCGAACCGGCAATCTTGAACGCCATTTCGTTCGAGTCCACTTCGTGGTAGGAACCGTCATAGCAGTTTGCATGGACACCGAGTACCGGAAAACCGCCGAGCACGCCGCACTTCATCGCATCCTCAATACCTGACTGTACAGCCGGGATATATTCCTTAGGGATGGAACCGCCGACAACGGTGCTCTCAAACTCGAATGTCTTCTCACCATTGACATCCATAGGCGAGAATATAACTTTACAGTGACCATACTGACCGCGGCCACCGGACTGCTTCACATACTTGGAATCGATATTGACTTCCTTTGTGATACCTTCCTTATATGCAACCTGCGGCGCGCCTACATTCGCTTCCACATGGAATTCGCGAAGCAGACGGTCAACAATAATCTCAAGGTGAAGCTCACCCATACCAGCGATAATGGTCTGACCGGTTTCCTCGTTCGTGGATACACGGAATGTCGGGTCTTCCTCAGCCAGCTTTGCGAGTGCCTCGCCCATCTTGTCCTGGCCTGCCTTCGTCTTAGGCTCGATTGCAACGTCGATAACCGGTTCCGGGAACTCCATGGACTCTAAGATTACCGGAGCTTTCTCATCACAGATTGTATCGCCCGTGGTGGTCAGCTTAAAGCCTACTGCCGCCGCGATATCACCGGAGTAAACCTTTTCCAGATCCTCCCTCTTGTTCGCGTGCATCTGAAGGATACGGCCAACGCGCTCCTTCTTATTCTTCGTCGCATTTAACACGTAGGAACCGGAGTTTAACGTGCCGGAGTAAACGCGGAAGTACGCAAGTTTTCCGACGAACGGGTCGGACACGATCTTAAAGGCAAGTGCCGCAAACGGCTCATCATCTGCAGATCTCCTGTGCACCTCATTGCCGTCCTCGTCAACGCCTGCGATATCCGGGATATCGGTCGGTGCAGGCATATACTCGATAACCGCGTCAAGGAGCTTCTGAACACCTTTATTTTTGTAAGCAGAACCACAGCATACCGGGATAATTGAACCGGCGATGGTTGCCGCGCGCAATGCTTTCTTTAATTTTGCTTCTTCCGGAACTTCACCCTCAAGATAAATCTCAAGCAGCTCGTCGTCCGTCTCGCAGATTTTCTCGATCATATCAGCCCGGTAGGTTTCTGCGTCGTCCTTCATGTCATCCGGGATTTCCTTGATCTCGATCTGGTCGCCCTTATCATCAAGATAATAGTAAGCTTGCATCTCGAACAGGTCGATAATTCCTTTGAAGGTATCTTCCTTCCCGATCGGGAGCTGCAGCGCTACCGGGTTTTTCCCGAGGCGCGTTTTAATCATGTCAATTACATTGTAAAAGTTTGCACCCGAAATGTCCATTTTGTTGACAAATGCCATTCTCGGTACATTATATTTGTCCGCCTGCCGCCACACTGTCTCAGACTGTGGCTCAACGCCGCCCTTTGCACAGAATACGCCGACTGCACCGTCAAGCACGCGCAGGGAACGCTCTACCTCAACCGTGAAGTCCACATGGCCAGGGGTATCGATAATGTTAATGCGGTGCTCCAGGGCACCCTGCTTTTTCTTATGCATATACTCCTGGGTCCAATGACATGTGGTAGCGGCTGAAGTAATTGTGATACCTCTCTCCTGCTCCTGTGCCATCCAGTCCATGGTCGCAGTTCCTTCGTGAGTATCACCAATCTTGTGGTTAACACCGGTATAGTATAAGATACGCTCCGTCAGAGTGGTCTTGCCCGCATCAATATGCGCCATAATACCGATATTCCTGGTTCTCTCCAATGGATATTCTCTCTCAGCCAAGAATTTTTCCTCCTATTATAAGTTCCGCATTCGCCCTCCCGGTCCCAAGACCAAGCGAAAGGAATCTCTGTCCGCACTGCTCCCAGATATTCCTTTCAGGAACCTTCCGGGCTCATGCTGTTTTAAGTTCCGCATTCGCCCTCCCGGTCCCAAGACCAAGCGAAAGGAATCTCTGTCCG
>CAJTOR010000005.1:28972-46268 GCA_910577675.1 uncultured Lachnospiraceae bacterium | reverse complement strand
CCTTTCAGGAACCTTCCGGGCTCATGCTGTTTTAAGTTCCGCATTCGCCCTCCCGATCCCAAAAATATTATTACCAGCGGTAATGTGCGAATGCCTTGTTTGCGTCTGCCATCTTATGCATATCTTCTTTTCTCTTCACTGCGTTTCCGGTGTTCGCCGCAGCGTCGATGATCTCTCCCGCTAAGCGGTCAATCATCGTCTTCTCGCCCCTCTTGCGGGCGAACAGTGTCATCCAGCGAAGCGCTAAAGCCTGCCTTCTGTCCGGTCTTACCTCGATCGGCACCTGGTAGGTAGCACCGCCGATACGGCGAGCCTTTACCTCGAGGACAGGCATAATATTGTTAAGCGCCTCCTCGAATACCTCCATCGCATCCTTGCCGGTCTTCTCGTTGACCTGTTCAAATGCGCCGTACACAATCTTCTGTGCAGTTCCCTTCTTGCCATCCAGCATAATATTGTTTACCAGTTTGGTTACAATCTTGCTGTTATAAATCGGGTCTGCCAATACATCTCTTTTCTGAATATGTCCTTTACGTGGCACGTTACTTCCCTCCTTAATATCAGCCCGCGGTCACGGACCATTAATTCTACGGTACTCACATTACTGTGTTCATGCTTAGTTTTATTCACTTCTATACTCAAACCGCAAGTGCAGCCACACGGGAGAGCGATGATATCGGAAATGAAAAATCAACCCGGCATTTATGCAGCAGATGCCAAAACATCGGCCGCAGAATTTAGTAATGGATGATAATTATTTAGCGTCCTTCGGCCTCTTGGCTCCGTACTTGGAACGCGCCTGCCTTCTCTTTGCAACACCGGCAGTATCAAGAGTACCCCTGACAATATGGTACCTGGTACCCGGAAGGTCCTTAACACGGCCACCGCGGATCAATACAACGCTATGCTCCTGAAGGTTATGACCCTCACCCGGAATATAGCTTGTCACCTCAATCCCGTTGGAAAGACGCACCCTGGCAATCTTTCTGAGCGCGGAATTCGGCTTTTTCGGGGTTGTTGTCCTTACAGCGGTACATACACCCCTCTTCTGCGGGGAAGAAGTATCGATCGCCTTCTTATTTAAAGAGTTAAACCCCTTCAATAAAGCCGGTGCCGTACCTTTCTTCTCCACGGTCTTTCTGCCTTTTCTAACTAACTGGTTAAATGTAGGCATGACTTTTCACCTCCTGATAGTAATGGTTGGTTCGTGGCTGCCCTTGCAGACTATGTCTGCTCCCTCCTGATAAAAACTCAGGATTACCGGTGCAAAAATGCACTCAGTGCGGCGCTTCTTCGCGCGCGCAACCTTGATTATAGCGGGGAAGTACCTCATTGTCAAGGGATTTTTATCTTTTTCGAAAAGTTTTTATCCAAGTTTTACTTTTCTTATTGAAATTATGCCCGAAATTCGGTATAATTTTCACATGTAATTTATAAAAGAAAGGAACTAAAAGCTATGACAGTAAAAGAATGTTACGACCGTATCGGCGGAAGCTACGACGAGGCAAAGCAGCGCTTGATGGATGACAAGCGCATGGTAAAATTCCTGGGAATGTTCCTGCGCGATACCAGTTTCCAGGAAATTACAGCGGCACTTGAAAAAAACGATTACGCGGAGGCATTTAAAGGTGCCCACAGCTTAAAGGGTGTAAGCCGCAATATGGCATTTTCCGCCCTCGCGGAGTCAACCGAAACCCTGACAGAAGAACTGCGCTCGGGAAGTCCTTCCACGGATATTACGCCGCTTTATGAAAAAACCAAAGAAGCATATGAGCTTACGGTGCAGTCAATCAAGGAACTTATAGATTCCCAGGGATAAGCCAAATACCACAAATACTATTTTTAGCAGCAGCCGTTCCTGTCAGGCTATCGCCCCAGGAAGGGCTGCGCAATTCAGAAAGGATATCATGAACGATAAAATTTTAGTTGTAGACGATTCCGAAATCAACCGTGAACTCCTCTCGGACATTCTTTGCGCGGATTATGAAATCCTCACGGCGGAGCACGGCGAGGATGCCGTGGAAAAGCTTGGCATATACCAGGACGGGATTGCAATCGTCCTCTTAGATCTGCAAATGCCAAAACTCGACGGTTTCGGCGTGCTCGGCGCAATGAGGGAACATGGATGGCTGGAGCGCATCCCTGTCCTTGTCATCACAGGCGAACAATCCACTGTGGTGGAGAGCGAATGTTTCAAACTCGGCGTTTCCGATTTTATCCACAAACCATTCGAACCGTCACTTGTCCGGATGCGTGTCAAAAATATCGTAGACCTTTTCACCTACAAAAAATCCCTGGAAGATAAGGTAGCCCAACAGACAAAAACGCTGAGGGAACAATATCATCTACTTGAAAGCCAGGCAACCAAATTAAAACAGACCAACATCCGGATTATTGACATTCTTGGTATGGTAGTCGAGTTCCGCAATCTTGAGAGCGGGGAACATATCAACAGGGTGAAGGGCTTTACAGAAATCCTTGCAAAACAATTTATGGTGGACTTCCCGGAATATGGGCTTAATGACCATATTATTGAGATGATTGTTTCCTCCAGTTCCCTGCATGATGTGGGAAAAATTGCAATCCCGGACAATATCCTGCTAAAACCGGGCCGGCTGACAAACGAGGAATTTGATTGTATGAAATCCCACACGACCAAGGGCTGCGATGTACTAAATAATATCGAGGGAATCTGGGAGGATGAGTACCGCCAGTATGCCTATGATATCTGCCGCCACCACCATGAGCGCTTTGATGGAAGGGGCTACCCGGACGGCTTAAAAGGGGATGAGATTCCTGTTTCCGCACAGCTTGTTTCCGTGGCGGATGTCTATGATGCTCTGGTAAGTGAGCGCTGCTACAAAAAAGCCTTCCCGAAAGACAAGGCAGCGGAAATGATTATTAACGGCGAATGCGGTGTTTTCTCCCCGAAACTCCTTATAAGTTTTGGAAAAGTCACAAAGGAATTCGAGGCGCTTGCCGACAGCAACAAGAATAAACAGGTATAATATCAAAGACTTCCCCGCAGGGCATATTACCCGCATGAAAGCATAAAATTATGGGAGGAAACCGTTGTGTTGCGGACAAAAAAAGAAAAAATCCTGGCGATTGCCATTCTTATCCTGACTTTCGCTGCGGGCGCATTTTGCACTTATACACTGCTCGCGGGGCGATCCGACGGGGAGCAGACCAGCCAAACTGAAAAAGACACCAACTATGCAGACAGGCAGGAAGCAGATAATGGGAATGTAACTGGCTCGAACCTACCTGAAAGCACTCCAACAACTAAGCCGGTTTTTTCCCCGCTCCTGTCAGGCGATATCCAGGCGGCTGACACAGCCACCCCACCCGCATCGGATCAAATTTGCGATACAGCAAACCCAGCGCAAGACGGCTCGCTTGCTGCCACCGGTAATCCCCCGGACATCTTAAAACCAACCGTCACCGACATGCCAATGGTAACCGCCAAACCTGCGGATATAGCAAAACCGACTGTTGCCGACATTCCAACGGTGACTCAAAAACTCACTGATATCACAGAACCGACCGTTACCAGTATGCCGACGGTAACTAACAAACCCACCGGCATCACAAAACCAACTGTTACTAAAGTTCCGGCGGCAACGGTAAAACCGGCTGATACAGCCAAACCGGAAAGCACCGCCAAACCAACAAAGCCCACGTCCTCAGGTATGGACGGCAGTGTGTCCGCAAACGGACAGCTAAAAGTAATTGGCACAAAACTTTCAAACGCCGACGGCAACCCGATCACCCTGCGCGGTGTCAGCACACATGGGATTGCCTGGTTCCCGGATTTTGCTACCAAGTCCTTTATGCAGACACTGCGGGACGAATGGGGCGCGAGTATCTTCCGCATTGCCATGTATTCTTTCGAGGGAAATGACAGCTATGTAAATAATCCTTCCTGGAATAAATCAAAAGTCTGCGAACTGATCGATGCCGCTATCGAACTTGACATGTATGTTATCGTGGACTGGCATATTCTGGCGGACTCAAATCCACAGACCTACCAGAAACAAGCCGCTGAATTCTTCACCTACATTGCATCGACCTACCAGAAGGTTCCAAACATCCTTTACGAAATCTGCAACGAGCCAAATGGGGGTACCTCCTGGAGCGGCAATATCAAGCCGTATGCCAACACAATCATTCCCATCATAAGGGAATATTCCCCTGAAGCTGTTATTATTGTCGGCACACCAACCTGGAGCCAGGATGTGGACGCGGCGGCGGTCGATCCCCTCTCTTTTGACAATGTAATGTACTCCCTGCATTTCTATGCGGGAACACATAAAAGCTGGCTCAGGGACAAAGCAGATATTGCCCTTTCAAAGGGTCTGGCGCTTTTTGCTACCGAGTGGGGCACTACCGACGCTTCCGGAAACGGCGCAGTGGATAAAACCTCCACGGACGAATGGCTTACCTATCTGGAAAAAAATGGGATAAGTTGGTGCAACTGGTCGCTTTGCAACAAATCGGAATCCTCCGCGCTTTTGCTTGCATCCGCTAAGAGCAACGGCACAATGCCGGACTCTTCCCTGTCCGAATCGGGTAAATACATTAAAGAAAAAATGCTCGAATATTCAGGGACTACACCTGTAGAACAAAAACCGCAGGAACCGACTCTACCACCAGAGCAAAAAGCGACACCACCTCCCGCCCCGACCACTTCCCCTAAGGAACCGCCGGAGAAAAGTGAGGACGTACCTGCTACCCAAAAACCGTCCACCGCCGACAAGACCGGACTGACACTGCTTTATTACAACGAAAACCGCGATGATTCCACCAACACAATCAGCCCGCGTTTTCAGATAAAAAATAATTCCGGAAGTGATATTTCCCTGGATAAACTCACCATCCTGTATTATTACACACCGGAAACAGAGGTCAAACAATCTTTCTTCTGCGATTACGCCGAGGTAAACGGAACTTCCTACCGCGCAATTACCTCCGCAATAAGCGGGACATTCGTTTCCGGAACGGCTTCCGGCATGAAAATAACATTTTCCTCCGATGCCGGGATACTTGCCCCGGGGGATACCGCCTCCTTGCAGATACGTATTGCAAATGAGGACTGGAGCAATTACCTCCAGTCAAATGATGCCTCCTTCCTGCCGGATGCAACCACCTACACAGAAAGTAGCAGCGCCGACTTGATAACCAAATAATCCCAAATAAAAATTTATTCCTTTCCCATGGGTTATATGGTATAATATCGACAGATATTATACCTGCGCTGATTTGCCATCCGACCAAAGGGATGATAATTTCTTTGGCAAATCATGCGCATCCCCCGGAGGGAACCATGTTGGAACAACATGGTATAATATCGACAGATATTATACCTGCGCTGATTTGCCGTCCGACCAGAGGGAGGATAATTTCTTTGGCAAATCATGCGCATCCCCCGGAGGGAAAGCGCTTAAATGCGCTTAGCATGTCCAGAGGACATGGTATAATGTCCACAAAGCAAATAAAACGAAAAGGGAAGGACTTTCCCTTTTTGTTTATGTTGCGACGGGTGATTTTCCCCATGAAAATAACATTATTAGATAACATTGTCACAAAATGCTTGGTACCATACAAATGGAGGCTTATCAATGGAGGAACAAAATAACAGCTTTGAATCCCACCTTCCCGATCTCCTGACACTTGCCAGTGAAAATAAAGGGGTGATTGAGAGTGACAAAGTTGAAGCATTTTATAAGGAAAGAAATTTAAACATCGCCCAAATTGACCAGCTTTACGAATATCTGGAAGCACACAATATAATAATACTGAACTTGGCGGACGACGAACCCGACGACAATGTGCTGCTTGAGATGGAAGATGAGGGCGAGCTTATCCTCGAACCGGAAGACCTCTCTGCAATGGCTGACGCAATGGCCGATGACCCTGTCAAACAATATTTAAAAGAAATCGGCAACTACCCTCTGCTCTCGCTCTCCGACGAGGTTGAGCTGGCAAAAAAAATTGAGGTGGGGGACGAAAACGCAAAACGCACATTGGCAGAAGCGAACCTCCGCCTTGTGGTCAGCATTGCAAAGCGCTATGTCGGCAGGGGACTATCCTTCCTTGACCTGATACAGGAGGGAAACCTAGGTCTAATCAAGGCGGTAGATAAATTTGATTACAACAAAGGATACAAATTCAGCACATATGCAACATGGTGGATACGCCAGGCAATCACGCGCTCGATCGCGGACCAGTCTCGCACAATCCGCATTCCAGTACATATGTCCGAAGTCATTAACAAAACTTACCGCGTTTCCCGGAACCTTTTGCAGGAACTTGGCCGTGAACCTTCCGAACAGGAACTCTCGGAAGCTATGAATCTGCCGCTTGAAAAAGTTCGCGAAATACTTAAAGTTTCCGCCGACCCGATCTCTTTAGATACCACAATCGGCGAGGAGGATGACAGCCATCTGGGCGATTTTATCAAGGATGAAACAGTTGTAGGCCCCGAGGATGCTGCCTCCTATGCCATGTTGCAGGAGCAGATCAAAAAACTCTTGGGAACCCTGACGGAGCGCGAGCAGCGCGTCCTTATCCTGCGATTTGGACTCGAAGACGGGAAGAGCCGCACTTTGGAGGAGGTTGGGAGGGAGTTTAAAGTAACAAGGGAACGCATCCGCCAGATTGAGGCGAAAGCCCTGCGCAAGCTCCGCCACCCAAGCCGCGCCCGCATGCTCAAGGGTTACGATATAAGTTAAGGCTTCCCAAAACAACATACTTACAGCTACTATATTAACCAGGAGGCTTTTTATGAAGCGAATTGCTTTAATGTTTTTGCGTAGTTTTTTTGTATTGCCCTACTATCTTTTCCGACTGTTCCAACTATGCAATATCGAAAAATATGACAATTACACCCGTTATGGCTTTTTGCACAAGATCACACCGAAAATAAACCGTCGCGGCCGCGTTAAAGTAATCTGCCACGGTATTGAAAATATACCGGAAAAAACCGGATATATTATTTTTCCGAACCACCAGGGACTTTTTGATGCGCTTGCTTTCCTCGAAACACACGAGCGCCCTTTTGTCACAGTAATGAAAAAGGAAGTGAAAGATATCTTCCTGCTGCGCAATGTAATCTGTCTGTTACAGGCTGAAATTATCGACCGCGAGGATATCCGGCAGTCCATGACAGTAATCAAAAACATGACAAACCGCGTTAAAAACGGCGAGAATTTTATTATTTTTGCGGAGGGGACACGCAGCAAGGAAGGCAATAAAGTCGGGGAATTTAAAGGCGGAAGTTTTAAGAGCGCAATGAACGCCCGCTGTCCGATTATCCCGGCGGCGCTAATTGATTCCTACAAGGTCTTCGACACAAAATCCATCAAGCGCCAGACAGTGCACCTGTTCTATCTAAAACCCCTGTATTACGAAGAATATCAGGGAATGAAATCCACGGAGATTGCAGAACTGGTACAGGAACGCGTCCAGACAGCAATCGATGCATTTGAAAAACCAGGTTTGTCGTAATATCCCTATGTATTCTCGTATGTCAGGTGGGAAGATAAGCCCCATCTGACACAAAAAAGTGGACAGATTTAAGCATTGTATTGCAGAAATCTGTCCACTTTTTAAACTTTCTCCCCCGCACCCTACTCAGGCAGTACATCCCTCTTTAAGCTCAGATACGCGACCGCAATATATACCGCATACACCAGAAAAAACAAAACAACTGAGATCCCCACGATTGCTGCCGGGCTGCTCCACCCAATTAAAACGCCCGGTTCCGTCCCACTCGCGAGATCCCGGATTATCGGCACACCAATCAAAATCGGCGGAACGGCAGGCATCAGATAATAGAGGGCAAATTGTTTTAGCAGCGCCCTTTTCATTTCCCGCCCATCCATCCCCAGTTTCCTTAAAAGCAAAAACTGCTGCCTGTAGTGCTTCGCCTCGCTAAGCTGTTGTATCGTCAGGATGGTGGCAGTGGTCATCAACAGGGCAAGCGCCAGAAAATAGAGCGGAAAAACAGTCATTGCAATAAAAGAGGCATTTTCACTTTCCTCATGTGCCCTGCTTCTAACAGAGTCATAATTCTCATCAACCCTCTCCCGTTTAAGAAACAACTGGCTCCTGGTTTCAATCAATGTTTCATAAGATTCCTCCTCAACTGGCTGTATTGTTTTCGCCACATATCCCCAGTGGCGGACGGTACAACCGTAAAGCGCCTCATCCGGGACAACTATAAGAAACCCCTTTCCATTCCCGACTCCCCAGTCATCCTGATAGAAATGTTCCGTATAAATCCCCCCAAAATTTAATGTCTGCCCACCCGCTGTAACCAAAGGGGCATAATCCTTAATTATTTCTTTTAGATAAGCCCTGCAATGAATCAGATACTGCCCCGGCAAAAGTTCCACTTCCTTATATCCTGCAATCTCTCGCAGGGTAGCATAATCCCGATACCCAATCATGGTATCCCTGTCGTAATTAAAATTAAAATAATCCACCCTGTCTTTCACATAATCCATAATCTGCGAACTCTCCCCCTGATAAATCGGGTAGATAAGAGAATCCTCAACCGGAATATTTTCCTCGATATAATTCAGATACTCTTCGCTCACCCCGCCCTCTGCCGCGGAACCGATATACAAATCAAAAACACTGTCCTCCGCCGCACGCCCATAAAATAGCCCGGAGAAAAACAGCCCCATTCCCTCCGAGATCAGCATGGCAGTAAACAACAGTGAAATGGTTGCCATCACAATCCCCATCGTGCCAAGTTTTGCCGTTAAAGTGCGAAACACCAACAAATTTTGTCCCCTATATTTCCTCGCCGGGCGCTTTTCAAAAAACGCGGGAACACCGGAAGCAAAACTAAGGAAAAACCCATAGAGGAACGCGATAACAAGACCCGCTCCCAAAATCCCATAATAAATCCCGCCCTTCATTAATAATAAGGTTCCCACAATTCCGAGAACGATCGATGCGGCAAATACCCATCTTCTGCGCGTGCCCTTTGAAATCACTGCCCCTTCATTCTGGCGCTCAAAATAAATCAGGTCATAAATTTTCATGGTGCGGATTTTTTTTCGGCTTTTTCTCAGGGCATGCAGGTAGATCAGGGCAAAATAAACCATCGTCAGAGCTGCAGCTTTAAGAGAAAACGAGAATTCAAAATGGTATACCTGCCCAAACAGCGCCATCACAACCGCCCTCAAAATCTGGAACAAGAGATTGCCAAGCAACAGCCCAAATCCGAACGCCGCGCCGCCCACCACCAGATTCTCAACAAAAAATAAGCGCGCCACCTGTTCATTTTCCAGACCGATCAGAATATAAAGCCCCAGTTCCCTGCTCCGGCGGGTCAGCATAAAATTTGTAGCGTAGGATACAAGCCACCCAAAAATACATACCACCACAACACTCGCGAGAACAATCAACAGAGAAAGCTTGTCAAAATGCCCCGACAATTCCCTTACTTCCCCTGAAAAAATCAATCCGTTAAAAGCATAAAGCAATGCTGCCGCCATAATGACTGTCACAAAATATATCAGATAATCCGCTGTCTGCCGTTTTGCATTGCGCATGGAAATCTTAGATAACGTCACTGATATCACCCCCCAGCACTGCCAGCACATCAAGAATTTCATGATAAAATATATTTCTTGTCCGTTCCCCGCGAAAAAGTTCGTTAAAAATTCGCCCGTCCTTTAAGAACAGCACGCGCCCCGCATAGCTGGCGCTGTAAGCATCATGTGTTACCATCAGGATGGTTGCGCCCATCGCCCGGTTCATCTGCTCCATAATCTCCAGAAGATTCTTCGATGCTCTGGAATCGAGCGCCCCGGTCGGTTCATCCGCCAGAAGCAGCGATTGCCCTGCCACCATCGCCCGCGCACAGGCTGCCCGCTGTTTTTGCCCGCCGGACACCTGATAGGGAAATTTTCCCAAAATCTCAGCAATTCCAAGCTTTCCTGCCACTTCCTCCACCTGTTCCTTCACCGTGTCCGCCCCCTCGTGGTTGAGCGTCAGCGCCAGCCCGATATTCTCCTCTATGGTCAGGGTATCCAGAAGATTAAAGTCCTGGAAGACAAACCCCAGTTGTTCTCTTCGAAACTTTGCCAGTTCCCCCGTCGGCAGCTCGGCAATATTTTTCCCGTCAAGCATTATTTCCCCCGCACTGACCGTATCGATTGTGGAAATGCAGTTGAGTAAGGTTGTCTTCCCGCTGCCCGATGCCCCCATAATAGCAATAAATTCCCCGTCTGCCACGTCAAAACTCACCCGGTCAAGCGCTTTTGTGACATTATTTTTACTTCCATAATATTTCTCGACATTCTTGACTTTTAGCATATCATTCTCCTTATTAAGATTTTACAAAATTCCTGTGCCGCGCCTTATTGTAAATATTTTCCATTTCGTATTACATACGGAAACACTCCCCGGCACTCTTTTGGAATTCTGCTGTTTTCAATAAATCTATAATACACGAACTTTTTCATTTTTTGTATCAAACAAATATCGATTTTCCTTACAATTTTGAAAGCTTTCCCCGCGGTATGCGCAACCATCCCTAAAATTCCTGACTGCCATCGCCTCCCATTATAACAGGGAAAAGACAGCACTGAGCTTTATGTTTTGCGGTGATATAGAAGTATACACAACAACTTATTATTAACTTTTCAAGCAGGAGTGTAGGAAATAGACAGTTTTTTCTTTTTCGAAACATACACATATTTATTTTCGCTTGATTAGTAATAGAATAATAAAAATATAAGAAAAAATAAGTCCATAAAAAACATTTATAAAAAGCTGATTAATCCAACAAGATAGCTCTTTAACAGAAAAAACGCACCTTCCATCAAGGTGCGTTTAGAAAATACTTCCGATACAAATTTTTATGTATGCCAATCATCACCAGCAGTGTCAGGTGGGCTTCCCCCTCTGACCTGCGATAGCAGCATAGGGATATAAGGAAGTAACAGGTTTACGAATTTCCTTTGGCGAAAAAACGATATAATAAAGATTTATTCTAATCCTGAGGATTCCTGCAGCCGTACTGAGATCATGGATGCCGCGTTTTTTTCCACCGAGTTCAGGATAAAGCCGGCCAGATCACAGGCGTAGAAATCTCCTGTGGTTTCCAGACCCTGCTCCCGGATATAGTGCCAGAGAGTAGCATAACCCGCAGAAATATCCCAGCGCCCCCGACAGCAGAGATACAAATACCGCCCGGCGGGCTTCTCCTTATAATAGGGAAAGTCCGCCTTTTCTTTAACCCGGGTATAGAGATGGCTGATCTCCCCGGGTGTCCCCCGGCTTACAGGTGGGTGGATTGCCCCGAGCATGAAATCCGTTTGTATCTTATATTGACTGCTCAGCGCCTGACATCGCTCCAGCACGACGATCAACATTTCGTCCTCGCTTGCGGTTGGAACCATCAGCTCCTCCAGTTCCTCCACCGGCAAAGCAAGCAAATGTTCCTGTTCAAACCAAGCAGTCCTTGGAATCAGATCCGATCCTGACTGTAACTTTAGATTGTGCAGGGCGCTGGATAGCACAAAATCCATATGTTCCAGTTTTCGGCGCTCCGCCTCCAGCCTAAAACGCTGTTCCCGCAGCAGGGCTGCCGTTTCGCTGACACTCTGCCGCTCCAGGCAGCGGCCGATCTCCTCCAGGGGCGTTCCGGTCTGTCGGAAGATGGAGATGGCATAAAAATCATAGAACTGCTCCACATCGTAGTAAGAATAATTATTATCTCCCCGATGAGCCGGCAGCAGGAGTCCCATATCCTTATAGTGCCGCAATGTTTCTTTGGTCGTGCCGCAAAGTTCAGCAAAGGCTCCAGAGGTCAGCCAGCTTTTTTCCCGCTCCATAAAATTTCCTCCAAAATTAAAAATTTCTCTTGACTGCGTGGTAACCACATGGTTTATGATACTCTATGTTAAGGAGATTTGCAAGTCCAAATCACAATACGATCAAAATAGGAGGTTATTTATGGAAAAACTAGACTCGTATCATCTGCCGGTCACCGGCAAAAACATTCTGCGCTTTGCCTTTCCCACCATCGTGATGACAGTGTTCAACACCTTCTACACCATGGTGGACGGGCTGTTTGTTTCCAACCTGGTCGGTATGGAGGCTCTATCTGCCATCAATCTCACCGCCCCAGCCATCGCCCTGATCACGGCAATATCCGGGATGCTTGCCACCGGCGGCAGCGCTGTGGTAATGAGGAAAATGGGAGAGCACAGGGAAGCGGAAGCCAGACAGGACTTCACCCTGCTGATCCTCACCAATGCCGTTGTGGGAGCCGTTATGATGCTCTTGGGCTACGGCTTTATGGAAGAGCTGCTTGGAACCATAGGATTATCCCCTGCGGTATTTAGCTATTGCCATACCTACCTGGGCAATTACCTGCTCTTTACCATCCCCATCCTGCTCATGTACAACTTCTCCCTCTACCTGATTGCCGCCGACAAGTCAAAGCTGTCCCTGATCTGCACCGTGGCAGGCGGCGTGACCAACATTATCCTGGATTATGTGCTGATTGCCCTTTTTGATCTGGGCATCCAGGGCGCTGCCATCGCAACCGGTCTAGGCTATTCCATCACTGCCGTTGTGGGTTTCCTGGTATTTAGCAAAAAGGAAAATCTGCTCCACTTCCAGAAACCCGTCTTTCGTGGCAGCGTGCTGTTCCACGCCTCCACCAATGGGATGTCGGAACTAGCCACCTCCCTTGTATCCGGTATCACTACACTGCTATTTAATCTGGCAATGCTTAAATATGTGGGTGAAGATGGTGTAGCCGCCATCACTATTATTATGTATGTACTAATGTTCGTAAGTGCCCTGTTCATCGGCTACTCTTACGGTGTGGCTCCCATGATTTCCTACTACCACGGGGAACAGAACCATGAGAAGCTGAAAAAATTGGTATCATTCAGCGTCCGATTTATCATCGGCACCTCCATCCTCTGCACCGTGGTTTCAATTCTGGTAACAACCCCTCTGGTAGGTATCTTTACCAGCCCGGACAGCCCGGTTTACACCCTGGCAGTAACCGGAAATCGGCTGTGCTCCATTGCGCTGCTGTTCGTGGGGCTAAATGTCTTTGCAAGCGGGATGTTCACCGCTTTATCCAACGGGGTGGTATCCGCTGTACTGGCTTTCTCCCGCTCCTTCCTGTTTACGGTCGCCAGCATCCAGATCATGCCACTCCTGCTGGGCGGTGTCACCGGCGTATGGCTGGCGACACCGGTAGCGGAATTGCTGGGAACAGTGATGGCAGCGGCGTTTTTGGTAAAGTACCAGAAACGGTACGGATATTGAAGATTAACAAATAAATCAATTTCCTTTAAGATATACAGCCAAAACGGCAAAGTACATAGGAACTAAAAAAGGCGGTACAGCCCTTGTAGTCGGAGCTATACCGCCTCATCTGAAATATTATCCAATTTATTTGCTGTCAGTATAATACTTATCCCACTTAATATTTTTAATCTCTATTTTTGAACGACAATCCCCTGCTTTTTAATGATCTAAAAGCGGACTTTAATTTAAGGAAATTTTCCTGATTCCCTGTATTCTGAAATTCTTTGCGAAGTGTTTTTATAACTTCAAGCAATCCATCAAAGTCTTTTCATTTGACCAAAACCCTACCTTAATCATAGTAACGATCATTTCTTCTAATTCTTCCTCACAACATTCATTTTTTATTTTACTTCTCACTTCCATGAAACATCCCCAAATTTACCGGTAATCACTGATTTTTGCGCTCTCCTCCGGCGAAAACAGATATTCATCCCGATACTGCTCACGCAGCACAGAAAGCGGCAAGTCCTGTAAAGCAACTCGCATATCCTGCTGCAGCAAATCAATCACACGGGCAAATGTTTTGGTATTGTATATCTCTTTATTCCTACGGTCAAGATCGCAGGAATCATAACCCCCGGAATCATTTTTATAAACTGTTTCAAAAAAGTCAATCATGGTATCCCCAATATCCCCATCAATTACACCCTCCACAGCATCCCATGTGATTTTCCCGGAAACAGCCTCCTCCAGCACAGTACATAAATCGTATAGAAATACATTGTAGGACATTGCATCCCACTCTCCAAAATACTTCCGGTAAAAAGCATCACTTTCCGGATCTTCATTCAGCTCCCCGTCATCCCCCGCCCAAATCTCCAGGGTAGAATCAGAAAAACTTTTCTGGAACCTTGCAAAGACATCAAATGAACATTTTTTCTCCTGATAATCCCACAACAACTCTATTGCGGTTTCCAAGATCTCTGGGGTAGGTTCCGCCGGAGCCATATGCTTATAGGAGTTCCACCAGCGGGTAAAAATCAAAGTATGCGCCAAAAGTTCTTTTGAAAAAGGCTCTTTTTGAAAACTGGCCTTCATGGAATCCCGCAGATCATCCATAAATTCCACTCTTTCTTCCGCATTCAGCGCCGAAAAGTTAATTGAATAAATAGGTTCCATATCATGATCCCCCTTAAATTAGATAAATATTGTCCCCTTCAATATAAACCGCCTGCCCATCTGCAAGCTGAATTTCCCCACTATCCATCGGCATACTCATTAGCTTATCACCATTCCAATGTGGTATTAAAGAATTGGGTATTATACGCAATCCACCCTCAAAATTGCCTGCTGCAAACATACTCCCCGCACTGATTCCAACATACACAAGACCATCGTTTACAGCTTGTCCAACCACATTGTCAAATCCCGTTCGAACCATTTCACGACACAGGACGGCACCATCCGTTTCAATTCTTTTGTTAATCCAGTTGAAGTTAAAAACAAATGCCTGTTATTCATTAATTATCCCCTATGGTTACAGATCCCGATTTATCTTTATCTGCACAAGTGACATACTTTCAGCCTATACTTTGTAATAGAGGCAGGTGCTTCCCGCTTAATAGCCCGGAAACTAAGTATCAACGAACTGCTTCACTCAGAATTGCAATCTTTTTCACTACTTTTTAACCAACTGCGAACTACTGTGAATTTACCCCTATGCAGTGTATTCCTTCAATTCCTCCAGAAATTCCTGGTATTCATCATCGAACCAGTAGAATGTCAGTTCTTCCTCCGTGTATTCATCCGGTGCATAACGCATGAAATTGTCACCAATATCATATTCAAATCTTCTCAGAACAGCTTCCGCAAATTCCCTGAAAAACATGCCAATTCCCGTTATAACATTTCCATCTTCCACAACTCCCCTGTGTATAAAATTATCCTTCTCAACAAAATCAAAAACATCTGCCATCTGCATAAAAAATCCAGAAGTAAACTTCTTTCCATTTAGAATTCCTGCTTTGGATAATAAAATTGGCGACGAGGAAATTGCTGCAAAAACAATATTAGAACCGCTTCCACTCTTTATAAATTCAATCAACTTTTCATCAAACAATGCAGGCAACGGGTTGATTGTCCCTGGCAAAATCACACAGTCATAGTCCGTAATCTTTACATCCGCTGTCGTTTTGGTAGGAATAATCCGCAAACCATCTTCACTCCGATATTCCTTATTCTCACTTGCAATGTATTCAATCTTCTCGCCAAACCAGACTGTCAGTGCGGATGTCAGACAGGTCATCTGCTACTCAAAATATGGATAAATATACCCATATCGAGATATTGAAAGTTTTCACAAACATTTCTTACTGTTTCACCGTGTATGCTTTTGACGATCCAAAGATCAGTCTACTCGCAGGTTCTTCTACACTCCACAGTCGTTATTTCCCGACTAAGCCATCGGTACATACTTACAAATGCTTCCTTATGCTGTTTTGTAAGTTTTTGCATCCCTTAAATTAAGACTTGCATTGTAATCCCTGCCTGCTTCATACCCACATTCGCATTGATATATCCTGTCAGAAAGTTTTAAATCTTTCTTTATACGTCCGCAACCGTGACACCGTTTCGAGGATGGATAAAACCTGTCAACAATCCTTAATTCAATACTGTTTTCTTCACATTTATTTTTTAACTTTGTCCGGAACTCATAAAACTTCTGTGAAGCAACTGCTTTTGAGAGATGCCTGTTCTTCATCATCCCTTCTATATTCAAATCTTCTATGGTGATATAAGATGGCTTGGTTTTCACGATCTCATTTACACATTGATTGATATAGTCTGTACGCATATTATCCATTCTTTGATGAAGTTTCTGTACCTTTAAGACTTGTTTTTGAATATTTTGTCTAGTAGCTTCTCCTTTCTTTTTGGAACGCTTTTTATAGTCTTCGTATTTCCTCGAAAGACAGCGTTGTTCCCGTTTTAATTTCTTTTCCAGCTTCTTTATTCTTTCTGTTTTGTTAATATTTTTCTTAACGTTCCCATTGCTTATAACTGCAAATTCTTTTACACCTAAATCAATTCCCAAACCAAAATCATTTAACTGCGGTTTTTCCTGCTCCTTTTCTTCAACTAACACAGATATATAATATCTTCCTGCCTTACAGGATACCGAACCACTTTTTATCATTTTCCCCGACTTTGTAACGGGAAGATACCCTTTTTCTTTTAACCTTACCCATCCAAGCGTTGGAATTTTGATTCTGTGTCTTTCACATTGGATCCTTGTTTTTACGTCTGTTTTCACAAAATACATTTTCACATCGGACTTATTTTTCTTTTTAAATCTTGGAAAGCCACTTTGATGTTTAAAAAATCTCTTAAAAGCCTTCTCCGCATTCATAATGCTTTGTTTTACCGATTTTGAACTGACCTCTTTTATCCATGATTTCCCTGGATTTTCGAGAAGATAAACATGATTCAGCCATTTGGAAAAATCCATTCCAGATACAAACTTCTTTTCTTTCTCATATACTTCTTTATTCTGGGAAAGGTATAAATTATAAAGGTATCTGCAAGTGCCGATGGTCTGATTGATCTTTTGTATCTGTTCCGGACTTGGGTTTATTTCCGTTTTGTAACTCTTTAACAATTTCCTCGTCCTCCTTTATCTGATTTATGTATTTCCTTAATCCATATAATCTACAACGAAACACATGTAAGATTGCTATCATGTCTTGAACCAGTTCTTCCTTCGGTGAAAGAGTTTCATTCTTTACGATAATTATTTTAGTATTGAATTTCTCACAAAACTTTTCAAACCAATCATAACCAAAACGGATAAATCGATCTTTATTCGTGATTACGATTGTCTTTATTCTATTTCCCATAACATCATCGAATAATTTATTCCATTTTTTCCGATTATAATTTAATCCACTTCCAAAATCTTCGATACATTGATTTACAATCATACCCTTTGCGTTGCAAAACT
>CAJTOR010000005.1:0-28874 GCA_910577675.1 uncultured Lachnospiraceae bacterium | reverse complement strand
TGTTTTAAAAAATCCACTTGATTTTGCAAATCATCTTTTTGATTTCTTGTAGAAACTCTTGCATAAATCACGATATCTCTTCGATCATTCTTTGTTTTTATACCTTTGAATTGTAAATACTGGTCATAAGTATAATATCTTCTGTCAGTAGGAGTACGATTCGCTTTTCATATCCCATCTCTGTCCCAACGTTGCAAAGTTTTAACCGATACTCCTAATAATTCATCAAAATCCTTTGGTTTATAATTTGTGATATTTGACGTGTTCATAAAAGTGTCTCCTTTCTTTTATAAACACATTATATCATATATAAACCTATTTGTGTATATTTTCAATAACTTAATATTATCTCCTTATGCTTTTACATTTTTCCCCAAATTTGAAATATGCGAATATAGCCCCCTCCTCCATTTCCCCACTCCCCTTCCTTATCTCCCACTCTTTATCCCCACCACCCAATCACCCGCCGTTATGTAAAGATATTTTGGCATATCTTAACGCAAAACTTCACTCAGCACTTCCTCAGGGATTATAAATTCCGGCATCCCCATACTTCCCGGTGCCACCTCATATTCATCAAATACAATAACAAGCTCTTTCTCCATATTCAGATAAAAATTCCTATCCTCTGTAATTCCTTTAAAACACTCATCTTCACTCCAGATTCCGCCCGGGATAAAATAATTTGCCTTCCCGCTGTTTACCTGTTCCTCCATCTGCCTGAGTATTTCAGCGCTGATTACCTCAAGATAACCGTCACGATACAAATCATCAAGCGCAAGTATTTTTCCGCTTCTTTTATCCACCGTAAAATATCGGCTGTACTGACCTGAACCGCCAGCATTTAAAACAGCATCAAAACAGATACAAAGATACTGGTCATCATCCTGTATTATTCTGTAGCTTATATCCATCGCCACATGCCCGTTATATTTTTGGCTGGCATAGAACAGGAATTTTTCCTTCATCTTGTCAATATATCCTTCCGCCATATCACCATAAACGCTGTCCGCAAGATCCGCCGGCACATTGAGGCTGAATTTTAAATCCCCCCACTCAATCCTGCTTACTTCGCTGCTTCCCATATCTTTTGTCTGCACCAGTATCTTTGCCAGCGGAAAAACAATACAGATTGAAAGCAATATAAAAAATGCGGATACTAAAATTGCGGATGAAGAATTTTCCCCCTCCCTGTTTCCAGGTATATTTTTCTTTTCCGGCAGGGCATGTTTGGCTGGCCTAAACAAGACAGCATTAAAGCAAAATTTCCCTTCCTGATATCCACATTGAAATACCCCACCATATTTCTTGACAGCGGCACTGACACTTTTTAAACCGATCCCATGCCCCTTTTTCACAGAAGCTTTGGGCAGCCCATCTTCGCCGATTTCAACAGGCGCACTGCTTGTATTCTCCACCGTAATCAGAAACTTCCATTCCTCAATCAAATCCGCCTTTATCCAGATATAGCGCTTAGCAGCTTCGCTGATCTTCATGCATTCTCTCTTTGCATTTTCCAATGTATTTGCCAAAATTGCACAGATATCCACCTCATCATACCCTATTGTTTTTGGTACATTAATCTCCGTATCAATCACGCAATCCTGCATTGCATTCTGGACATAGCTTGAAAGCACTGCATTCACCATCGGGTTCTCACAATAAACTTTTCTTTCCGTATTTGATAACTGCCCGCGCAAACTTCCAATATAATCTACAATCCGCCCCGTATCACCCTCCTTCGCCATATTCTCAAGCACCAGCAGGTGGTGGCGCATATCATGGCGGAAGATACGCCCCGCTTCCATCTTGACACATACATCCTCGTACTCCCTGCGCTGCACCTGCATATAGTCAACAATTTCCTGTTCCGATTCCCTCATGCGCTCGATGGATGCAAAAGATATCAGCGACCTGATAATCAGAAAAAAAATTGCCAGGACATTCAAAAAAAGAAAGATCTGCATCAGTATATTCCCAATATTATTACCGATATAAGAATACATTAGGAGAATTACCAAAACAGGGATACAAAGCAGCATCCAACTCGCCCGGCTGCCTTTCACATACATCCGAAAAGGCTTGCGCAGAAAACTCCGGACAAAAAATAACATCAGCCCCGCCCCAACAAGCAAACAAGCTGTGATAAGCAAAACATAAAATATGCCCTCCTGCGCTCCATGCCCTATTTTAACTGACCACAGAAGGATTTTTAAATATATTTTCAGGATATCATAGACAAGCAGACCCATTCCCCAGACAAGCACGGTCTGCAAAAAACCCACACCCGATATCAGGTGCAGATAGATGATGCTTGGCAGGTAAGCAGTTACCGGAAGCATTGTCAATATTTTCATAATGCTGTTACTTGAATAGAACAGCCAGCCCTGACCTAAAAAAATGGCTGCCACTAAACCTGCTGTCAGAACCAGACAAGTTTTTTTCGAATAGCGCCATTCTACCAAACTCCCACAAACCAATATATATGTAATAAATATAATAACCTCCCATAGTATTTTCCCAATTTCCTCCGTAAAAATCATAAATCAGTCCTCCATAAATTTTAGTTAAGCGATGATGTTTTTAATAGTTTCATTATAACGCTTTTATCTATTCTGTCAAGCAAAGCCCCCTTCTGGTATGTATTGTCAAAAAATTTCTTTCTATCACCCGTGCATCAAAATTTGCGCCATTTCGCATCAAATCAGGGGGCGCAGATGGCGGGAATAAGTTTTCGGGCTCACCCTATCTAGCATCTTCTCCCTTTTTGTCGGGCGGTCTTAAAACATTTTATTTCTTTGGCATATTTGTCTGCACGAACCCGGGCTGAATATTCTGTTCCCCGTCCGCATGCACAAAAAAAGAACCGTGATACCCTCACGATTCTTTACACGGTAAGCTGGAAATCAGATTTGAACTGACGACCCCTTCATTACGAGTGAAGTGCTCTACCGGCTGAGCTATTCCAGCACTTGCGCTTTCGCACAAAATCGAGGCGACAAGATTCGAACTTGCGACCTCTGCGTCCCGAACGCAGCGCTCTACCAAACTGAGCCACGCCTCGAAGTAACAACTGCCCCGCATCCTCCCTCTATTTGACAAAGAACGCATCAGTGACGTTGCTCATTTATTATGCACCTTTTTTTCCGAATTGTCAAGCACAATTTGAAAATTTTTAAATTTTTTCCCGGATTTTTTCGGGAGCATACAAAATATACATACCATCCCACTGCCAATCTCTCAAATTATTTATATTTGACCATGTCCTTCATCCATATTCCCCCAGGGAATGTATATAATTCACTGATGAAAATTTTCTCCCTTTGGTCAAAATTCATCGCTGATTTACCATGCGACCAAAAGGCGGATAATTTCTTTGGCAAATCTTGTGCATGCCCCGCAGGGAAAGCGCATAAATGCGCTTAGCATGTTGGAACGACATGGTAATATATCAAAAGATATTATACTTGCGCCGGTTCGCCGTCCGACCAAAGGGAGGACATCTTCCTTGGCGAACCGTGTGCACGTCCCGCAGGGAAAGCGCATAAATACGCTTAGCATGTTGGAACGACATGGTATAATATCGAAGGACATTACACCATATACCCGCCCACAATACCCCTGCAAGCCTGACAGACTGCCAAAAACAAATTTTTTACCATATCATATAAATGCTTCCCCAGGTCAGCCCCCCGCCAAAGCCGGACATAATCACCCGGTCACCCTCCCTCAGGCGGCCGGAGCGGGAAAGCTCATCTAAGAGCAATGGCACGGAAGCCCCGGAAGTGTTGCCGCAGCGCTCCACATTCATAGGAAATTTATCCGCATCCGCCTTCAGATGCTTTATCACAGAAGCGATAATCCTGGCATTTGCCTGATGCAGAACATAACACCCGATATCTCCCGCCGTAAGACCGTTTCGTTCTAAAAGCTGGTCAATCGATTCACTGACGCGGCGCACGGCAAATTTAAACACCTCCTGCCCGTCCATCTTCACAAATTCCTGTGCAGGTTCCTGGTGCGCGAATAAATTGCGCAGCGGCTTCGCATCACACAGCAATGCCTCACCCTTCGCGCCGTCGGAAAACTGTATAAAATCCTGAATCCCCCTGTTTTCGGATGCTGTCACCACCGCTGCACCCGCCCCGTCCCCAAACAGAATACAGGTGGAACGGTCAGTCCAGTCCACCAGTTTTGAGAGGGTTTCCACTCCAATCACAAGGATTCTGGAGTAAATCCCCGCCCTGATATATGCCTGCGCCGTATTCAGCGCGAAGACAAATCCCGAACATGCCGCATTAAGCTCGATTGCCACCGCATTCACGGCACCGAGCATCGCCTGTACCTCACAGGCTGCACTTGGCACAATATGATCCGGGGAAACCGTGGCTAAAAGAATCATCTCCAGCTCCCCTGCCGTCATTCCCGCGCAGGAAAGAGCCCTCCGCGCAGCCTCCGCCGCCATGCCCGCAGTACTTTCCTCCACTGCAATATGCCTCTGGCGGATACCCGTGCGGCTCACAATCCACTCATCATTCGTTTCCATCCGCTCTGCTAAATCAAAGTTTGTAACTACCTTTTCAGGGAGAAAACTCCCGGTTCCTATAATATGTGCATTCATTCTATACTCCAATCCCTCCATTGCCACCCTCGTTCTTATACCCTGAAAAAACGAAAACCTTGCAGCAACAGCCTAAGACATATCCAGTTGCCAGGGTACTAATTCATTACGCTAATCCTAGCATATATAAATAAAAAAAGCAAGTGGTAAATCCTTTGCCACACCGGTGATAATTCCAACACCGAAAATAAAATTATCCATTTCCAACATTTTTCCTGCTTATTAACAAAAATTATGTTTTTTAATCTTTTCATCCCGCCAAAAGTATGATATACTGGACATAACCCAAAATTAACGAAAGGCGGTATTACATATGAACGTTATCGATGCAATAAAGGCACTGCTTGACTACGGCATTGCAAGGAACCTTATTACCGCGGATGATGAAATCTGCGCGCGCAACCAGCTTATGGATGTGCTGCATGTTTCCCAGTGGGAAACCCCCACTCCCACGGAAAAACTCCCGCTTGAAGAAATCTTAACCGCACTGGTTGACCATGCCATACTACAGGGCATCATCGAGGACACAACTTCCGCCCGCGACCGTTTCGACACTAAATTGATGGGAATTTTAACCCCTATGCCAAGGGAAGTGATCTCAAAATTTAAAGAAGTGTACGAAAAAAGTCCCGAGGCTGCAACCGACTGGTACTATCAGTTCAGCAAGGACACCGACTATGTCCGCGCCGCGCGCATTGCAAAAGATTTACACTGGGTTTACGAGAGTGAATACGGTTCGCTCGATATTACAATCAACCGCTCAAAGCCGGAGAAAGACCCGCGCGACATTGCCGCGGCGAAACTTGCCACCAAAGTTTCCTACCCTGCCTGCCAACTCTGCATCGAAAATACAGGCTTCGCCGGCACTGTTTCCCACCCGGCACGCCAGAACCTTCGCCCGGTTCCGATGACGGTAAATGGCTCGGCATGGTATTTACAATATTCCCCATACGGCTATTATAATGAGCACTGTATTGTATTCCGCGAGGAACATATTCCGATGCAGATTGACAATGCAGTATTTGATAAGTTATTTGATGTTCTCGAATTCCTGCCCCACTATTTTATCGGCTCCAACGCTGACCTTCCGATTGTGGGCGGCTCAATTCTGAGTCACGAGCATTTCCAGGGCGGGCATTACACATTCGCTATGGAAACCGCGCCGATTGAGGAACATTTCATGCTCCCGGGTTTTGAAAATATCACGGCTGGCATTGTCAAATGGCCGATGTCCGTAATCCGCTTACAGAGTGCCGACCGCACCACACTCTCCCGCGCCTGCGCAAAGGTGCTTAACGCGTGGAGGGCTTACACGGATGAGTCGGCAACCGTTTTCGCCGAAACGGATGGCACACCGCATAATACAATCACACCGATTGCCCGCAGGCGCGGCGAACTTTTTGAATGTGACCTTGTTCTGCGCAATAACCTGACAACGAAGGAGCGTCCGCTCGGTCTTTACCACCCGAACCCAACGCTTCACCATATCAAAAAGGAAAATATCGGACTGATTGAGGTGATGGGGCTCGCCGTGCTCCCGGGGCGGCTTGCAAATGAGCTTGGCACAATGGCAGAAATGCTTTTAAACGGTGTCGATATAAAAGAACATCCGGAGATGGAACCACATGCCACCTGGCTTAATGAGATCCGCGCGCGCAGGAATGATATTGCGGCAGAGAATGCAAATGATATCGTGAAGGAGGAAATCGGCGCAGTCTTTGCCGAGGTTCTCGCCGACGCAGGTGTATTTAAGCGCACCCCATCGGGGAAAGAAGCGTTCCTTAAATTTATCCATACATTATAGAAATCGGAGAAATATTCTTAACTCTGTTTAAAATTAAACATCCTTGCAGTTTCCCTGTTTTATTATACAAAAATATATATTTAATTTCCAAAACGGGGAAACTGCAAAAAATTTCCCGAAACAATACAATAACTGATCTGTCCCCGCCATGCGAAATCAATACAGTCTTGCAAGCTGGCGATATATATAATCAGGCTCGGTCTGAAGAAAAATATTATCCGGGAATTTATTTTCTGTTAAATAAATCAAATTATAAATATGGAATTCATAATACCATGTCCCCTGGTCGTAATCCACCTTTCTCTCATTCCATATAATCCGCCCATATTGATTTTTTCCTAATATAAAGGCAGTTTCATTCAGATTATCCTTCTGGTAAAACCTTGAGTCCGGATTTAGGAAATCCTTGTTATGTCCTCTGCGGACGGGCACGCCGCTGCGCTGTTCATCATAGAAAAATGTGATCTCTACCTGATTTTCCTTTGCACAGACGGACAGGTTCGCCAAATTCAGCGCATCGATGGAAGGATAGCTCTGGTACTGATGCTTTTTTGTCCATTCAATCCGCTTTTTTGCCTCCTCTGCTGCCTGCTCCTTCGTAAACCCGATTCGCGGCAGACTCTTTTCCATGAAAAAATATTCTGCCTGATTATAATCCATTATGCGGTCTTCTTCCTGATAAAAGTACAGGTTCTGGACAACTGCCTCCCCAAAAAGCTGATGTCCCACCGGATAGGCGGGCGGAAATGAACGGCGCACATCCTCACCTTTTGCCCCGCGCTCATTTTTATCCCAACTAAGTCGAATGTTCTGAATCAACAGCATAAAAATCCCTCCATTTTTCCAGTGCCTGTGCTAGACTTTCCACCAACCGCTTTGTCAAAATTCTAAAATTATACTATTTCCCCCGCCCCCAATTATTTTTTCGGATAGTTTAAGATATCATACTGCACATCCCCATGTCAAGTTATCAATCAAAATTATAATAATTCCCCCGTAAAATACACAAAAAAGGCGGCAGAGTTTTTTTCTACTGCCGCTATGAGATGGGAAAGATAGTTTCGCGGTGGCAAAACGTTTCATGTAAAGCAGATTAATTATCCCTGCCAAGCCCTATTTTAACCGAATGTGTAAAAAATAGTTATCTTCAATGCACGAAATCGAACTAATCCATAAACCATTTTCATAATATAACAAATCAGTTTTGTATGAGATTTACTCACAAAACTTACTTACAAAACTCACCTACAAAACTTTCCTAAAAAACATTTCCATGGGCTGGTCAAACGGCGTGTTATGAAATACCAATCCACCGCAATCCACATATCCCAGTTTCCTATACAGATGCTGTGCCCCCTCATCAACCTGCGTGGAAATCAGCGTCATCTTATAACCCCGTTTTTTCATTTCATTTTCCCAACTGATAATTGCCTGCTTTGCATACCCTTTATGCCGGTACTCCTCCTTAACAAATAGTAAATTCATAAATGGAAGATTATCCCACAGAATACAATGTGATATTATTCCAGCCCGCTCATCTCCCACCCAGATAACATAACCGGATTTTGTATATACCCGGCTGGCATAAGCCACATCGTCCACATGCTTATCAATACTCATAACAAATTCTTTATCATACTCTGTCACTACTTTCAATTCCATCTCGTTCTCCTTAACTATCAGGCGGGCATATATCCATCGCAGATCTTTACGGCGGACAATCGCCATATTACCACACAGTGGACAAACCTGCTTGTTTAGTTCCCATATTTTTCCATTCCCAAAATTTCATTTACAAAATCCCTAAAATATATTTATTACTTTAATTATACCACTCCTCCATCCCAAATGCCAACAAAAGTCAAGTGGATAAGGGTCACAATTCATCTCCCACCTAAGAGGTGGGAGTCTTCTTGCTGGAAGAGGATAAAAAAGAATTTGGGATTCCCTTATATTTTCCCCACAATCTTCCGATAAATAATTATATATTATTTATAATTTACCACAGAAAGGATTCCCCCATGCCCGGTTACGATCAACGCATTACTAATTCAACCAATACTCCGCTTTCTGGCCGCTTCTCAAAGACGGGAAAAGCCGTTTCAAGCGGCGGCAATTCTTCTGCCGCCACGCAGGTCCAGGGGCGCGCACAGGGTGTCAATTTCTCACAGGGGCAGTTTGTCCGCGGGGAGGTTATCGACCTGCGCGGACATGAGATTAAAATTCAGCTTCCGGACAGCCATGTCCTTACCGGAAATATCGATGATGCCGTGCAGCTTGCCATCGGGGAGCAGGCCACATTCCGCGTAACGGAGGCAAGCGGCTCCCTCGTCTCCCTAAAACTTATGACTGACCCGCGCGCCGCTTCCACGGAACTTACCATTGACAAGGCGCTTGACGCGGCAGGTCTGCCGCGCTCGGAACGCAATGTTTCAATGGTCCGCGCCCTCCTGGACGAAGGGCTTTCCGTCGATAAGAACACCATCCAGCTTATGCTGCGCCAGTCTGCAAATCTGCGGGGTATCTCGTTCCACACGCTTGCCATCCTGCACAAGCAGGGCTTGCCGGTGAACGAGGTAAACGCCCGTGCGCTTACCTCATACCTGAATTACGAACACCGTATTATGCAGCTTGCAGAGCGCGCCGCAGGGGAATTTACGGACACGCTCTCCTCCCTGTTAAACGGCGGGAACGCGGCGGAGGCGGAGGTTTTAAACAGCGAACTGCTCCATATGTTATTTGACAACAATAATATTTCTGGCGGGGATACCGCACATGGAGCCAATATCAATACCTCTGCTTTAGATATTGCGGGCGGCACTTCCCTTCCAAATCTTCCTGCCGCAGACCTGCCTCTCTCCTCCCTGGCTCTTCTTACACAGGAGGAGGCACTTACGCTTGCCGATACTCTCGAGCAGGCAGGACTTTCCCGCGAATTGTGCGCGGCGGTTGCAAACGGTTCCGCAACGCTCAGGGAAGTGGTGCAGCAAATTCTTTCCCTGGCTGAAAACCTGTTGCAGAATCAGAATCCTTCCGGCGGGCAGACGGAGATGGGGGGGATTGCAACCCCGGATGGCACAGTTAATAATACGGAGGGAGCCCCTACCTTGCCAGGTACAGATGCAGCCAGCCCCGATACTATGGTGCCTGATACCACCGAAAATGCGGCACAGAAGAGTGATGTACCAAACACCCTGGCAGAAAATACGGCGGGTAGCACAGTGGAAATATCTGAAAGTGCGGGGAAAGCAGGCGTTAATAACGAGGATTCTGCCGCAAGCCCTGGGAATGTCATGGATAAATCCAAAAATGCAACGGCTGCCGGAAATACCGCATCGCCCGAAAATGCGGCTGGAAAAGCCTCGCAGCCATCCACTGTCGCCTCCCTCTTCCGCTCCCTCTTACAGAGTGCCGGAAACCTGTTTGGCGGAAACAATGTAGCGAAGGCGACGAATATGCAGGCTCCACCACCCACCCCGCTCTCTGCCATTTTGCCGGAAGCGGCATCACTCCTTCCAACCGCCTTGCAGACCGCAGAAATATTTTCGCTGGTAAACCAGTTTTCCGCCCTCTGCCTTAACCGTTCCGAACTGGGTGCCATACTGCCAAAGGCAAAGCGCCTGGAACTTTCCAACCTGTTAAAAGGCAAGTTGTCAGCAAGTGCGAGGAAGGAACTGGAAGATGGGGATATCACAGTGGAAAAACTTCTCTCCCTGCTGCTTGAGGCGGAGGACGAAGAGGGGGATTCCCCGTCTTCATCCTCCTATCTGGCATCCGAATCCTACCAGAAAATATTAAAGCATATGCTAAAAGACCGCTTTTCCTTAAAGCCGGAAACACTGTTGCAAGAGGATGGTGTCGCAGACTTTTACAAGCGCTTGGACAAAGACCTTTCCTTTATCGAAAAGCTCCCGTCCCGCAGTGTGGACGCACCCGCTTTCCAGGATACAGCCGCAGGGATCCGCGAAAATATCGATTTTATGAAAGCCCTGAACCAGCTTTTCCCCTATGTGCAGCTTCCGCTCAAACTTTCCGGAAAAAATGCGCACGCGGAATTATATGTGTATACGAACCGCCGGACTGCGGCAAAAGCAAACAAAGCCCCAAGTGTACTGTTGCATCTGGATATGGAACACATGGGGCCAATGGATATCCACCTCTCGCTTGCCGAAACAATTGTTACAGCAAGATTTTATCTACCGGATGCAATCAGCGCCTCGCTTACCACGGAGAATATATCGGATTTTGCTTCCATGCTGAAAAACAAGGGCTACACACTGGACGCGCGCATCGAAAAGCGCGACCGGGCTGCCAACCCCGTGCGCGATATGTTATCGCCTGAAACAGGCGGCACATCAATGAAACGGTACTCGTTCGACATCCGGGCATAACCTTCGCAAGTCATTTAACATTTCAGGGATTCCATCTTTAAACACGCATAAAAAAACCCCTTTCCGTGCAGACTGTTAAAAAAACACGGGAGGGGTTTTCCATTGCTCTTTACTTTTATTTCCGGATTTTTATTTTTTATCGCCCTGGTCTGCCTTGGCACCACTTTGATAATCCACTGCCGGGGGTTTTACCATCTGCTTGCACAGCCGCTCAAAATTATATCCGAAAGCGGGCTGACAAAGGAGGTGGTTTTAAGGAACTATGACCACCTGATTGAATACTGTTCGCTGTTCTACCGGGGCAGCCTCTCCTTCCCCGATTTTCCTTCCTCGCCCTCCGCGCTGTCACATTTTGCCGAAACAAAGACATTGTTTTCCTATCTGTCCCTTGCTGTTCCGGTCTGTTTCTTTGCAGGGGTTCTGCTCATTGCCCTCAAAGTGTGGGGAAGGGGCAAGAGGTGCCTGAAAAGCAGACTTCAAATCCCCGCTAACCTTCCTGCCGAATTTTCCCGTACCCTCCACTTTACTGCACGGCTCTGTGTTATTGTCCCCTTTGCCTGCCTGCTCCTCTTCCTTTTTGATTTCCACAGCGCTTTCTACCGGATGCACCATATCCTTTTTGATAACAATGACTGGATTTTTGATGCTGCTACCGACCCTATAATCACAATTCTGCCGGAGCGGTACTTCCTGTGCTGCGGAATGGGGATCATCCTGTTTTTGCTATTGGCGGCGGCAGTCCTTTCCCACCTGCAAAACCATCTGTCCAAACCTGCTCCTTGTGCTGCTAGACAGAAAAACGTTTTTTCAGTTCATTCCTGAGATATTCGTAGCGCTGCCGCTTTTCCTCCTTTGCAAAATGGACTTCCCTGAACTGTTCGGGATTATCGGTATAGTTTAACACTTCATTCCCGAACTGCTCGCTGGTAAGGTCAAACACACAGTCTGAAACCACATTATAGCAGTGGTAATTCCCGCCATCCCGCAAAATCCCATAGACCTTGCCGCCAAAAATATCCTGCGCCAGGAAAGCGGTGATTGAGCACTGCCCGAGTGTTTTGTTCTCCTTCGTCCAATTTCCCCGCATTCTCGGCGCGCAGGTATACCCGCACCACAGGTCGGACAGTGCATCATAGAGATCAATCGGTGTTTTGATACCGCTGAATTCATCCGTAATTGCTGGGGCATCCGCATGCTCCCATCCATAAAATTTGTAATCCATTTCCGGCCGGAACCTCCTAAACAATCAAAAAACTTACTGCTTCTTTTCCGCCTTGCCCACCGCCGTATCAAGTTCTGCCAAAAATGCCGCCCACTTTCCTTCCTGGTCGTCAAAATATTTCGGGCAGGACTGGTCGCCAAGATCGGAATGACGCATCACTGCTTCCTTCGTCAGCCCGTACTTCGTGCACAGATAGGTTGTCAGTTTCAAAAGACTATCATAGGTCTGCGCCGTCGGTTCCCCGTCTATTTGCGGATGGCAAAAGGTGATCGCAATTGTGTCCTCGTTGCGCGCACCGGAAGCGCAGGCGATCTCGTCAAGCGGGATACACTGCACGATGCTGCCGTCAAGATCAATAATAAAATGACAGCTTTCCGCTGTTTTTGAGGTGCTGTTGCTCTTTAATCCCTCGTAATAATTCCGGTTTTCCACCGCACTGCTGCCGGAATTCGCAACATAGTGGATCACAATCCCCTTCACCTCTTTCAGCGGGTTCTGCGGTCTTGTATAACCATTCGGGGTCAGAAAAAGTTCCGTAATGTCAAGCTCCTGCTTCATTGTAGGCGCGACTGGTGCCTCAGGGCTTCCTTTCGAAAACAGGTTCTTCACCACCTTTATCAAGCCAATCAGCAGGATAAGCACAATCAGGAGTGCCAGCATGGCTGCAACCACAAGTTTTAAATAAGCATAGAGTTTTTTTCTTTTTTTCCATTCTTCCTTTGACAATACTTTCGCCATAACCGCCCTCTCCATCTACTATCTGCACAGCCTTTTACTGCCGAATGTCCTATCCTACATGCCCTGCGGGCAACCGCAAAAACCAGGCAGGCTAGACTTTCCCTGCCCACAGCGCGCCCCGTCATACTCCGCACAGGACTTGCGCATAAAATAGCCCCGGCCCCTTTCATGATAAGGAACCGGGGCCTTTATGTCCTAGTTATCCTCCACGCTGTAATTCGGCGCTTCCTTAGTAATATGGATATCATGCGGATGGCTCTCGCGCAGTGCCGCAGATGTAATCTTAACAAATTTTCCGGTTTCTTTTAAGGTTTCGATATCCTTTGCGCCGCAGTAACCCATGCCGGCACGAAGCCCACCCATAAGCTGGAAAATCGTGTCCTCGACATTGCCCTTGTAGGCAACGCGCCCCTCGACACCCTCCGGGACAAGCTTTTTTGCGTTCGTCTGGAAATATCTGTCTTTGCTGCCGTTCTCCATCGCCGCAATCGAACCCATACCGCGGTACACCTTATATTTTCTGCCCTGGAAAAGTTCGAATGTTCCCGGGCTTTCCTCGCAGCCTGCAAAAATACTGCCCATCATGCAGACATTTGCCCCCGCCGCAATCGCCTTCGCGATATCGCCGGAATACTTGATACCGCCGTCCGCAATTACCGGGATACCATACTCTTTCGCCACCGCATAAGCGTCCATCACCGCTGTGATCTGCGGCACGCCGATGCCCGCCACAATTCGGGTCGTGCAGATCGAGCCCGGTCCTATACCGACTTTCACGCAGTCAACCCCCGCCTCAATCAGCGCCCTTGTCGCCTCGCCGGTCGCAACGTTCCCGGCAATAATCTGAAGCTTTGGGTACGCCTCGCGCACCATCTTCACCACGCGCAGAACGTTGGCTGAATGCCCGTGCGCCGTATCGATCACCACTGCATCCACATGGGATTTCACAAGCGCTGCAACACGGTCTAAAATATTGGCTGTCACGCCGACCGCAGCCGCACACAGGAGCCTTCCCTGCTCATCCTTTGCGGCGAGCGGGTACTTGATCGCCTTCTCGATGTCCTTGATCGTGATAAGACCTTTTAAATTGCCCTCCCCATCCACGATCGGAAGCTTTTCCTTGCGCGCCGAGGCGAGAATTTTTTTCGCCTCCTCAAGCGTGATGCCCTCGCGCGCTGTGACCAGCCCCTCGCTCGTCATGGATTCCTTGATCTTCTTTGTGAAATCGGTTTCAAATTTCAAATCACGGTTTGTGATTATGCCGACTAATTTCCTGCCCTCCGTAATCGGGACACCGGAAATGCGGTATTTTCCCATAAGCTCGTCCGCGTCTTTTATTGTATGTTCCGGGGTAAGGGAGAACGGGTCTGTGATAACACCATTTTCCGAACGCTTTACCTTGTCCACTTCCTCCGCCTGCGCCTCGATCGACATATTCTTATGGATAACGCCGATACCGCCCTGCCTTGCCATCGCAATCGCCATGCGGTGCTCCGTTACCGTGTCCATCCCCGCGCTCATCAGCGGAATATTCAGCTTGATCTTTTTTGTCAGACAGGTTGATAAATCCACTTCGTTCGGAATCACCTCCGAATATGCCGGAACGAGCAGCACGTCATCAAAGGTAATGCCTTCACCAATAATCTGTCCCATTCTCTTGTCCTCACTTTCTTGAAATTATGATTTTGCAGATGATAATTTGTAAGATTATAACCTCTTTTTCGGACAATGTCAACTATGTTTTTTGTTCCCAACCGCTTTAGTAATCGGAAACCTTCCTCGGCGCTTTCTGCTTTATCATCGCCACCATCTTCTCGCTCGGCTCAAACAAAATCTTTGTCAGCTGCTCCCCCTGGCGGACAATAATCACATACGGCTTTATATCCCGCTCCTTCGACGTAAAATCAACCGTCTTTACATTCGGGTTATTCTGGTAGGAATCAAGGGCATGCGAGCCCGATGGTGCCATCTGTTCCACGTTCTCAAAATCAATGCGCATCGCGGTCTTGCGCTTGTTGCCGCTGTAGATTTTATCGAAATCAAGCTGGCCGTCGCAAAAAACATACTCAACCTCCACGCTAAGGTACGGGAAGACAAGCACACATACCAAAATCAGCACGCCCACCGCCACGATGGCGAACGGTCCGAAATACGCCATACCAAACAGAAGTACAAAAATAACAGCCGCAACCAGCAATACTTTAATCAGCAGGTTGACCGGCGATGCCTTCTGTTTTACCGACGCTTCCGCATAAGATTCGTTCATAAATTTTCCCCATTTCTGCGCTGCCGTATTAATGCCGCATATCCCCTGCCGACAGCGCAGACAAGGTGCCATGGGACAGGCCATTCTAAAGCCCGCCGCCATATAATAGACTAATTATACTCTATTTCGCGGAAAAAAGGAAGAGTTTTTATAGGAATTTAACAAAAGACAGCATGGGCACACCCATGCTGTCTTTTTTATAGCGAATATTTAAGAGCTAATTTTCCTGCCCCTTACATCATGCCCATTCCGCCTGCACCGCCCGCTGGCATTGCTGGTGCATCTTCCTTGATGCTCGCCACTGCGGACTCCGTGGTCAGGAATGTTGAAGCTACGCTGGTCGCGTTCTGGAGTGCGCTCCTTGTAACTTTTGCAGGGTCAAGGATGCCCGCCTTCACCATATCGGTATACTCCTCGGTCAGGGCATCAAAACCGATACCCGGCTCCATCTCGCGAACCTTGTTCACAATTACGGAACCCTCAAGCCCTGCGTTTGCTGCGATGCAGGAAAGCGGAGCTTCAAGCGCTTTCAAGATAATGTTTGCGCCGGTCTTCTCATCCCCTTCAAGCCCTGCCGCAACTTTTGCTACTTCCTTTGCCGCGTGGATATATGCGGAACCGCCGCCTGCAATAATACCTTCCTCAACCGCTGCCTTCGTCGCTGCAAGTGCATCCTCAAGGCGAAGCTTGCTCTCCTTCATCTCGGTTTCTGTCGCTGCGCCCACACGGATTACCGCAACGCCGCCCGCAAGCTTGGCAAGTCTTTCCTGAAGCTTCTCCTTGTCAAAGTCGGAGGTTGTTTCCTCAATCTGGTGGCGGATCTGTGCAATCCTTGCCTCAATCTCACTCTTCTCACCGCACCCGTCAACAATGATCGTGTTTTCCTTCTGGACCTTAACGGATTTTGCGCGGCCAAGCTGATCCATCGTCGTATCTTTAAGGTCAAGACCAAGCTCCTCGGAAATTACTGTACCGCCGGTTAAGATTGCGATATCCTTTAACATTTCCTTTCTGCGGTCGCCATATCCAGGTGCCTTTACCGCAACCACATTGAAGGTGCCGCGCAGCTTATTTACAATCAGGGTTGTGAGTGCCTCGCCCTCAACATCCTCCGCGATAATTAAAAGTCTTGCACCGCTCTGTACAATCTGCTCAAGCACCGGAAGAATCTCCTGGATATTGGAGATTTTCTTGTCCGTGATAAGTACATACGGATTGTCAAGATTTGCTTCCATTTTATCCATATCCGTTGCCATATAAGCGGAAATATAACCGCGGTCAAACTGCATACCTTCCACGAGGTCAAGTTCGGTCTTCATGGTCTTTGATTCCTCGATGGTGATAACTCCGTCCTTAGAAACCTTTTCCATCGCGTCTGCAACCAGCTCGCCAACCGCCTCATCGCCTGCGGAGATCGCCGCTGCCTTTGCAATCTGCTCCTTGCCTGTTACAGGGGAGCTCATGCCTGCAATCGCCTCAACCGCACAGTCAGTCGCCTTCTTCATACCCTTTCTCAGAATAATCGGGTTTGCGCCCGCTGCAAGGTTCTTCATACCTTCGTTAATCATTGCCTGCGCCAGTACGGTCGCGGTCGTCGTGCCATCGCCTGCCACATCGTTGGTCTTTGTTGCCACTTCCTTTACAAGCTGGGCACCCATGTTCTCGAACGCATCTTCAAGGTCGATTTCCTTTGCAATCGTAACGCCGTCGTTTGTGATAAGCGGCGCGCCGAAGGACTTGTCAAGCACAACATTCCTTCCCTTTGGTCCAAGCGTAACCTTAACGGTGTTCGCAAGCTTATTTACACCAGCCTCCAGGGCTGTCCTGGCTTCTGCGCCATACTTAATTTCCTTTGCCATGATTGATTCCCTCCATTTATTGTTTTGCTAGCCTTACTGTTACTGCTTTCTGCCGTATCAGTATTAGTCCTCCACAATCGCCACGATATCGTTCTGCTTTACAACAATATACTCATCCTCGCCAAGCTTTACCTCGGTGCCGGAATATTTCGAGAAAATAACTTTGTCGCCGACTTTCACCTGCATTGTAACTTCCTTGCCGTCAACCACGCCGCCCGGTCCTACTGCGATCACTTCCGCCTGCTGCGGCTTTTCCTTTGCCTGACCTGGCAGGACGATACCGGATTTTGTCGTTTCTTCTGCAACGAGCTGCTTTAACACAACCTTGTCACCTAACGGTACTAACTTCATAATGAATTCCTCCTTCAACCGCCGCCCATGACGGCTCATTTTTTGTCGTTATTAGCACTCAGTGATATCGAGTGCTAATCATTAACCTATATATTAGTGAAAAGTGGCTGAAAATGCAACTTGCTATATGTTTCGATATGTATTAATTTTATTAGTATTTATTAATTATACTCGCTTATACTCTCATATCCTCCCTTATTCTCTTTATTTTGTTTTTTGTACCCGAATCCGGAATATGATAAACTGTCCGCAATAAACTTTATGGAGGTATCCCATGTACGATGTGATCGTAATCGGCGCGGGTCCCGCGGGGGCAACCGCTGCAAAATTACTGGCGGAGAATGGCTTGCGGGTTCTTCTGGCTGAAAAGTATAAAATGCCGCGCTATAAGTCCTGTTCGGGACAGCTAATAAAGAAAAGCCTTACACTGGTGGAGCGCTATTTTGGCGAACCCGTCCCTTCTTCCACAACCTGCCGCCCCGCCCAAAACCGAGGGATGGTTTTTACCGACGATGCCGGGCGTTCCTTCCTTTTTGAACAGCCGGGGCTTAACGTGTGGCGCAGCTCATTTGATTCCTGGCTTGCAACAAAAGCAGCGGCAGCAGGTGCAAACCTTATCGATGGGCTTACGGCACTCTCCTGTAAACAGGAGATTTCCTGCAAATTGTCCGGGGATTATGAAAAATCCGAAACGGATGCGCCGATCCGGATTCTTTTCCAAAAAAAGGATGGCATTAACGTGGAGGAATCCGCCCGTTATGTTATTGATTGCGAAGGTGTCACCGGCACAATTATGCGCCAGCTTACCGGGGCAAAACCCGATTATATCACAACATACCAGACATTTAACACAGGGAGTATCCGACTTGACCCCCACTATTTTTACGCCTACCTCCAACCCGAACTTTCCGAGTATGATGCGTGGTTCAATGTTAAGGATGACCTGCTTGTACTTGGGGTTTCCGTAAAAAATAAAAGCATGGAAGCTTTTTATTATGCGCAGTTCCTGAACTATATGAAAGAAAAGCACGGACTTATTATCGACCGTGAAGAAAGGGTTGACCGCTGGCTGCTCCCATACATAAAGCCGGGCTGTCCGATCTGCCATGGGGTTGGCCGTGTCCTTTTTGCGGGCGAGGCTGCCGGCTTTCTGAATCCGATGGGCGAGGGAATCTCCGCGGCAATGGAGAGTGCCGCCTGCGCGGCGGATGCCATCTTACAAAATTTTACAAATCCTACAGGAGCGCTTTCCGTCTACAGAAAAAGCACATCGGAACTTTCCTGCTATATGAAGCGCCAATGGAGCCTGGTTGGCACAATGGCGAAAACATTTTCTGTGATGCGCTGATTCTTATAGTATATAGAGCCAACAAAAATTCGCAATCTGCACCGCTGCTTCCCCATACCCCCATGCCACCCTTTGTGTCAGATGGGGCTTATCCACCACCTGACACAAAGAGATCCCACCACTTTTATCCTTACGACTTAGGGGAGGTGGACTTCTCTGATAGGATAATATACCCACTTCCGCTCATACATAAATAACCACATATATTTAACAAAACAACAGAGAGTTGCCACCAAAGCGGCTTTCACCGCCCATATGGCAACCCCCTGCTATTTTTTTCATCTTATAACTGCCCCGCCGCCCCTTATATCCTTTACGGTCAAAAATTCCGGGCAAAACACCAAATTAAAAATTAGAAAATCCTCCAAGCGCAAATGAAATTATTCTTCCACCATGAACCGAGCGAACGGTATACAATCTTGCCGCTACTCGAGGAAGCATCATAGACCATACCATTTCCCGCCGCAATGCCGACATGTCCCCTAACGACAACGATATCGCCCGCCTTGATACTTGAAAAACTCGTTATCTTCTGATATTTTCCGATTGTGCGCCATCCGTAGGATGTCACATAGCTCTGTTTGATCCCAACCTGGTTCAGGCACCAGTAAACATAGCCCGAACAGTCAAATGCATTCGGTCCCTTCGCACCGTAAACATATGGTTTGCCCAGCTTTGATTTCGCCACTTTAAGCAGCGCAGACACACTCGCACTACCCGTGCTGACGCTTCCGGAGGAGGAACTGCCCGAGCTGGAAGAAGAATTGCCCTTATTACTCGAGGATGAGGAGGAAGAACTACTGCTGCTTCCCTGCGTGCCCGCGCCCGCTTTAACCGGATCACCGCTTGTCAGTTTTGCCATCGTCTTCATGCCGACATTTCCGTCCGCTGTCAAACCGTTCTTTTTCTGGAATGCCTTGACTGCTTCCTCCGTCACCTCACCGAAATATCCGGTACAGTTGGAGGAGGACATATAACCATATCTTGCAAGAAGCTCCTGTACACGTTTTACCGTATCACCGCTCTCACCAATCATCATACCGTTGGCAACCGCATCGGAACCGTTCAATACCTGCATTGTTGTAGGTCCTAAGAAACCGTCCACCACAAGGTCATTCCTTGACTGGAACTGTTTGACTGCCGCAACCGTATCATTGCCGTACTGCCCGTCCGGTTTTGTCGTGAGATACCCCAATTCCTTCAGGCGCTCCTGGCAGGCAAGCACCACATCACTCTTATCGCCGTAAGAAACTATATTTGCCCTGGCTGTTTCGCTGTAGAGCATTTCCATTGTGTCATGCCCCACCTTGCCGTCCGCAGCAAGACCATTGTTCTGCTGCATCTGCTTGACCGCCGCCTCGGTAACATCACCAAAGTGCCCAGTAACATACTCGGATTTCGCAAGATAGCCCATCTCATAGAGTCTTCGCTGGATGCGTTTGATATCATCGCCATCCATCCCCGCCTTTGCAAGATAATACCTCGCATCGTCAGAAAACAGCAATTCTCTCGTTTCAGGTCCGATAATTCCGTCCTGCTTCAAATCGTGCTGGCGCTGGAACATTTCCACCGCTTTTGCCGTGATGGAACCATAATACATCGTCGGCTCCGAATAATCCATAAATCCCAGATCCATCAAACGCTGCTGGATATCCGCAACCGAACTGTGCGAAACTCCCTGGGAGTAAAACTCCGGCGCTGGTTCCTCGTCAACAATCCCCTCGCCCTCATCCGGAAGGTAAAGATTATCATCGGAACCCACACCCTCACTGCCGGAGATATCAACTGGGACAAAAGGTTCCTGTGTCTGTCCATCCCCATCGGTATTATCCCCAGGCTCCCCCGTTCCATCCGGGGCATCGGACGGATCATTAGAAGGAATGTTCCCATCCGGTGCCATATCCCCGTCTGTCGAGCTCCCATCCACACTATCAGGATCGCCCGCTATTGTCCCGTCACCGTCCAACCCATTAGCGGGTGCCACTCCCCCCTCTTCCGGCAGCCCGGCTTCGTTTTCGCCTTCTCCAGAGTTCCCAGGCATATCGCCATTGGTTCCCTCACTGCTTCTCAAACCATCCTGCATCGCAAACAAACTTGTATAAAGGGATTCCCCGCTGCCGGAATAAATCCCCCGGAACAGTTCGCCCCCAGCTGCAAGCGACGCTGCAAGCCTGTACTTGCCGACAGGCACCCCCGTTTCGCTCGCATATGTAATAGCTCCTGCCGCAGCAATATCGAGGATCGTCCCGTCTTTCATGTTCCCGCTCCCCGCAGAACCTAAGCGAAAATCAGAACATACACCTACAAAAAACACTGCTGCCATTGCTGCCGAAATACCCGCTACCTTTTTGTGCTTCCGCATGAATCTCCTCCATTTCTTACATCATCACCGACCGTTATTTACGGCCTATATACCAACCTTTGGAATTATTTCAGAATTGTGAACTAAATTGTTACAATAATATTACGAAATGCCCGAGTTATATTCTACACCGATTGAACACAGAAAGCAAGCGAAATTTCAAAATAATGTCGATTTCCTCAAATCCCCAGTTTTTTTTCCGGAAAAATACAGTTTTTACGGTTATCCTGCCACACGGTTTTTCACGCCAAATGCATGATTTCCCTGGATTTTGAGGCATAAAAAAGAAGGGATGCCACGCCGCGCAGCAAAATGCCCAACAAGGTACATTTTCTTACGGCGGGACACCCCCGTCAAGTATTATCCGGCAAAATATGCCACACCGGACTCAAATATATACTGATTCTGTTCCCCAGAAATATTTACTGCAACAGAGTCACCCCTGCGCTCGGAATGAGCCATCTTGCCAAGTACCCTCCCATCAGGGCTTGTGATTCCCTCGATCGCATAGTACGATCCGTTCGGGTTAAACGCCTCCTCCATTGTCGGGTTGCCAGAAAGATCAACATACTGCGTTGCAATCTGCCCGTTTTCTAAAAGCTTCCGAATCCACGTTTCGCTTGCCACAAAACGCCCTTCACCATGCGATGCCGGAACTGAGTAAACCCCGCCGAGTTCCGCCTTCATCAGCCACGGCGATTTGTTTGTCACAATCTTCGTGTAGACGGACTTTGATATATGCCGCCCAATATTGTTTGTCGTAAGCGTCGGGGAATCCGCCAACTGGGCCGTAATCTCCCCGTAAGGCACAAGCCCGAGCTTTATAATTGCCTGGAAGCCGTTGCAGATTCCAAGTACAAGACCATCCTTTACCTTTAACAAATCATTTACCGCATTCGCAATGCGCTCGTTGCGGAACGCCGTCGCGATAAATTTGCCGGAGCCATCCGGCTCATCGCCCGCGGAAAAGCCACCCGGGAACATTAAAATCTGCGCCTCTCTGATCGCTTTTTCAAATTCCAAAACGGATTCGCGGATACAGTGTTCATCAAGGTTCTTAAATACAACCGTATTCACTATGGCACCCGCACGCTCAAAAGCTTTCTGCGTATCATACTCGCAGTTTGTGCCAGGAAAGACCGGGATAAAGACACGCGGCTTTGCAACACGGTTTTTCGCGGTGTAGATGGTCTTTGCGTCAAACAGCTTTGTTTCAAATGTCTGCGCCTCATCCACCGCACCGGAATGCATCGGGAACACTTTCTCCAATGTGTTCTCCCAGGCGGATAACGCTTCACTTACAGGCACAATCACATCGCCGACCTTGAATTCAGGCGCTTCGCCCACCATGCCAAACCAGTCAAACGGCACGCCCGCCTCCTCAATCTTCGCCACATCCTCCTTTGCAACCTCCGCGATGAGATTGCCGTATTCCGGCATAAAGTAAGTCTTAGGGTCGCGCTCATTGCAAAGCTCAGCGCCCAGCCTGTTTCCAAACGCCATCTTGCTGACTGCCTCCGCAATACCTTTCGCACCAAGCGCGTAGGCGGACACAATCACTCCCGCCCTCATAAGCTTTGTAATATTTGAGTACAGCTCCATCATCTGTTCAAAGTCCGGAAGACCATACTCGTCCTTCTTAATCACAAAGCGCACCAGCGCATTGCCCGCTTTCTTTAATTCCGGTGTTACCACCTCCTTACTCTTTGCAATATTGACCGCAAAGGATACGAGGGTCGGCGGTACATTGATCTCGTTAAAACTTCCGGACATGCTGTCCTTGCCGCCGATGGACGGCAGGCCAAAACGAAGCTGCGCCTCATACGCGCCCAAAAGTGCACAAAGCGGCTCACCCCAGTGTTTCGGGTCAGTACCCAGACGGCGGAAATATTCCTGGAAGGTGAATCGGATCTTTGTAAAATCACCGCCTGCCGCAACAATTTTTGCCACGGAAGAAACCACCGCATACATTGCGCCGTGGTACGGGCTCCAGCTTGAGAGGTACGGGTCATATCCATAACTCATCATTGTCACCGTGTCGCACGCGCCGGAAAGTACCGGAAGCTTCGCCACCATCGTCTGCACAGGGGTCATCTGGTATTTCCCGCCGTAAGGCATTGTCACGGTTGCCGCACCGATGGAGGAGTCAAACATCTCGACAAGCCCTTTCTTCGAACATACGTTCAGATCGGCAAGCATGGAAAGCCAGGTGGCTTTAAGGTCAAAGTTTCCGACAGATGCTTTCGGAGCTGCCCCACGAAGTTTTTTTACCGCTTCCGCTTCATACGCTGCACCGGTCTTAAAATAATCCGCCCCCTCATCCGGCATTGTCACAACTGCTGCCGCCTCCTGGTGCGCGCCGTTTGTATTAAGGAAAGCACGGGAAATATTGACAATCTCCTTCCCCCGCCATACAAGCACAAGCCTAGGTTCTTTCGTCACCTCTGCAACAACCACCGCTTCAAGGTTCTCCTCCTCGGCAAAGGAGAGCATCGCATCGACATCTTTTTTATCCACGACAATCGCCATTCTCTCCTGCGATTCCGAAATCGCAAGTTCCGTGCCGTCGAGCCCCGCATATTTCTTAGGTACCTTATCAAGCTGCACGCGAAGCCCGTCCGCCAGCTCACCGATGGCAACCGACACACCGCCCGCTCCGAAATCGTTGCACTTCTTTATCAGATGCGCAACCTCCTCGCGGCGGAAGAGCCTCTGCAATTTGCGCTCGGTCGGCGCATTTCCCTTCTGCACCTCCGCGCCACAAACATTGATGGATTCTGTAGTGTGCGCCTTGGAAGAACCCGTCGCACCGCCACAGCCGTCGCGCCCCGTGCGCCCGCCCATCAAAATAATAATATCGCCCGGGTCGGAATTCTCACGGATTACATTTTTGCGCGGAGCAGCGCCCATAACCGCGCCGATTTCCATGCGCTTTGCAACATAATTTGGATGATAAACCTCATCGACAAGCCCGGTCGCCAGACCAATCTGATTGCCGTAGGAACTGTATCCCTTCGCTGCGCCGGTCACGATCTTGCGCTGCGCAAGCTTGCCGGAAAGCGTGTCCGCAAGGGAAACGGTTGGATCGGCTGCCCCCGTCACGCGCATTGCCTGGTAAACATAGCCGCGCCCGGAAAGCGGATCGCGGATCGCGCCGCCAAGGCAGGTGGCCGCACCGCCGAACGGCTCAATTTCCGTCGGGTGGTTATGTGTTTCGTTCTTGAAAAATACCAGCCATTCCTCGGTTACCCCGTCAATCGTCACCGGAACCACAATGGAGCAGGCATTGATCTCATCCGAAACTTCCATATCGGAAAGTTTGCCCTCCGCGCGCAGCTTTTTCATGGCAAGCAGCGCAATATCCATCAGCGAAATATATTTGTCATCCCTTCCTTTATAAAGAACTTCACGATCCGCCTTATAACGCAGGAAAGAATCTTCAATCGGCTTTCTGTAATACCCGTCCTCAAATTTCACATCGGTCAGCTCGGTAAGGAACGTTGTATGGCGGCAGTGATCTGACCAGTAGGTATCAAGCACACGGATTTCCGTTACGGATGGGTCGCGATGCTCCTCATTCTTAAAATAATTCTGGATATGCAGAAAGTCCTTAAAAGTCATCGCAAGGTTTAAGGAATCATACAGCTCCTTTAACTGTGCCTCCGGCATATCTTTAAAACCATCAAAAATCTTTACATCTTCCGGCGTGTCAAATACAGTTACAAGTGTTTCCGGTTTTTCCTCCCCCGTTTCGCGGGAGTCCACCGGATTAATGCAGTATTCCTTTACACGCGCAAAATCCGCCGCGGTAATCTCCCCGGTAAGGATGTAGGTCGTCGCGGAGCGGATCACCGGCTCTTCCGTTTCGTTCAGGAGCTTGACGCACTGTTCCGCAGAATCCGCCCTCTGGTCAAACTGCCCCGGAAGGTATTCCACGGAAAAGATATGTGTGGTTTTCCCCTCTGCATCACCTGCTTCCACCGGAAAAGTTTCTTCATATAATATATCCACCGGCGGCTCGAAAAAAATTGTACCGAGCGCTTTCTGATAGGTGTCGTCGCTGATATTTTCAATATCGTAGCGGATAAGGACGCGCACCTCCTTCAAACTCTTTAAACCAAGATAGCTTAAAAGCTCACCTTTTAGTTCCTTCGCACGTACCGCGTAGGGTGCTTTCTTTTCCACATAAATCCTTTTGACGTTTCCCATTAGGTTACTTCTCCTTTCTGATTTTAAATTCCTGTAGGTGATTGCTAAACTCTAAAAGCCGCATAAGACCTAGCTTTTTTAAGCTTTCCTTTTGCAACTCTCCTCACTAAAATTTTGACTTTTATATCCATTTTGCACAACTTTTTAGCTTAGTTGATACATTTCAAGTTCGTTTCTATCAAAAAGTGCATAAATATTTGTCAGTGAGTTTCGCAATCGCCTATTTAATTTCCTATATGCCACTTTACTATATTGATATCATACCATGTTTTTGGGAAAATTGATAATGAATATCTTAAATCTTTTTCATTAGGGAAACTAATAAAGCAGAATTTTTCCCTTCTTTCGCACTGGTTGGTATATGTTATCTTTTAAACCATTATCTTAACCTGTTTTTCTTCCCCTTTTCTGTCCACCACTACTTTTACTCATAAGGCAGCAAAAAGGGGGCTGTTACAAAATGGCATTTTCAAACAATATATAGTATGGATAGTTAAAACATCTCTACCATATATTGTAAAATATCCAGATTTTGCAACAACCCCGTTTTTTACCACTAATTAACTGCTTCTAAAACTATTCCCACCTTTGCCGGACTCTCATGCTTCCTGTTTCTTTTCCGTCATTTCCTCTTCGCCATGTTCCTTTCCAAGCAGCCCCGGCAGTTCCATCCCCGCCTGCTTAAACAATTCATTTAGCGGCGGAACCGATTTCATCATCCCGGAAAGAAAATCCGCTGTCGCCGTCTTCCCGTCGCCCTTGCTGCCGCTGTCCCAGACTGTGACTTTATCAATCTTAACTCCCTTGATGGCATCCACCTGTATCTTCATCAATTCCTCAAGTTTATCCGCGACAATCAGCTTCACAGCGTCGCCTGCCTCGCCGCCCGCCGCCTCGACAAGCCGCTTCATACCTTCCGCCTGCTTCTCAAGAATTTCCTGTGCGCCCTTAGCCTGCGCTTCCATCTTCGCATAGATCGCGTCCGCCTCGCCCCGTGCCTTGCGGCGCATTACCTCAGCCTCGGCTTCCGCTGCAATCTCAGCTTTTTCCTTCTCTATCTGTGCCCTGACAATGACATCCGCCTGCTGTGTTGCCTTCTCAAGCTGCGCGCGGGTATTCTCCGCCTCCTGCTGTGCCACATAAGCTTCCTGCTTTGCGCGCGCCGCCTGCACTGCCTCCGCCGCGGTCGCAATACGCAGGGCATCCGCCTCCTTTTCACGGCGGTTTGCCTCGGATTGAGCCACTTCGATCTTCGCGTCATTCTCCCCCTGGATAGCGCTCGCATTTGCGGCTGCCACCTGGATACGCTGATCCTTCTGTGCTATAGCCTGGCCAATCTCACCGTCACGGTCTTTCTCCGCAACATTCTTCTTCGCGTCGTTGATTGCCTTCGCCGCCGCCTCCTTACCAAGCGCCTCGATATAGCCGGATTCATCGGTGATATCGGTCACATTTACGTTAATCAGGCGAAGACCAATTTTCTTTAACTCAATCTCGACATTCTTTGAAACAGCTAGCAAAAACTTATCGCGGTCAGTATTGATCTCCTCAATATCCATCGTCGCGATAACAAGGCGAAGCTGACCGAAAATAATATCCTTGGCAAGTTCCTGTATCTCATTTAATTTAAGCCCCAAAAGGCGCTCCGCCGCATTCTGCATTATACCCGGTTCCGTTGAGATACCGACGGTAAAGCGGGACGGTACGTCAACCCGGATATTCTGCTTTGACAGCGCGTTGCGCAAATCAACATTGATCGAGATCGGTGTCAGATCCAGATACTGGAACGACTGGAGCACCGGCACAACGAACGCCGCTCCGCCGTGGATACATTTTGCGCTGCGCGCCTGCCCGTCCTTATCCGTGCCGACTTTACCATAGATTACCATCACCTTATCCGACGGACATTTTCGGTAGCGCGACAAAATCCCCGCTATGGCAGCGAACAGCACCAGAGCAACAACACTTACAGTAATAAGTACTTCCATTGGACAACCCTCTTTTCTGCGCGCCTTATTTTAGACAGCTCTGCACCAGGCCGCGCGAAATGCTAAGAGCTGCAAACGGGTTTCCCCGTTTTTCCCAAATTTTAACCCTCTTTTGTAACTATAGTTTCTCCACTACCACCGTATCACCCACAACATCGGTAATACGAACCGTCATCCCCGCTGCAATCGGTGCATCGCCCTCCGTGACAGCCGAGAGCTCCACAAAACCGCTTTCCATTGTAAGGGTTACCTTGCCGCCATTCTCCCCTTTCTGCGGGATTGTGACATAGACAAGTGCTGATTCCCCGATCGTGCTCTTAATGCGGAATGTCCCATTCTCTGCAAGTTTACCGGAAACCTGCATAATCTTTGCAACCGAATACATAATAATCGAGCCCACAAGAAAACCAAGCAGCAGGGATGGCATCAGCTGCATCCCGCCTTTCACAAAACAGATCGAGGTCCAGGAAAAGGTGGTAAGAAACGCTACAATGCCCTGTAATGTAAAAAGTTTGAGCGTCCCAAACTCCGCGCCTGCCCCGGTATCCCCCTCTGCCACACCATCAATGTCAATATCAAAATCTTCCACGGAAACACCGCCCCCGCCATCCACAGCCAAATCACCATCCATACAAAGCCCGGAGGTATCCGACGGATTTGCATCCACGCCGTGTTCCCCGAATCCCATAACAATCATCACAGTCTGGACAACCAGCAACAGGGTGGACGGGATTGCAATAATATATAGTACTTTCAATATCCCTGATAACCCTTCCCACCATTCATACATACTACCACTCCTTTCACGTAAATTTTATTTACCATAATGATAACATTATCTTGATATTCTGTCAAGAAAATTAATGAAAATTTAGTTTATTCTAATCTTTTTGTTGTTATTTTGTAAAATAACAGAAAAATTACTTGATTTTCTTTATAATTGTGGTATGATTATGTAAACTACATTTACTATTTTCCTGTTTTTTACTTTTAAGAGTATGGAGGTGGCTATGGATGCACATACAATCGGACAGCGTATCAAAGAAGCCCGGCTTGCTAAAAAAATGACACAGGCTGAAGTTGTCGGCGATTTCATTACAAGGAATATGTTAAGCCAGATCGAAAGCGGCTCCGCCCTTCCGTCCATGAAAACACTCGCCTACCTCTCCTCGGTACTTGGCATTCCCCTCTCGGTACTGATGGCGGAGGAAGCAGATACCTCCCCCAAAAAACCTGCACTACCGCTCCCCGACCACTCCCCCGGTGCTGAGCTTGCCATAATGAAGGAATGGTTTGGGGCAAAAAAGTATCGCGAACTTGTGGAATGGCTTTTGGAGCCTGCGGACACTGACCCCCTCTATGATGAAAAACTTGCCTTCCTCGCGCGCGCTTCCTATGAGCAAGCCATACTTTGCAAACAGGCAGGCGATTTACCCACTGCATTTACCTTTTCCAAAAGAGCGTCCGATTATGCAAACGCAGGCTTTTATGCAAATCCCGGACTGAAAACGGATGCCCTTCTTTTGTTGACTGGTTTGGCGGAAGAAATCAGCAAAGGATATCTGTAGAAACAGAAAAAAGAAAACACACTCCCCGGAATGGATTTTTCCGGCGGGTGTGTTTTTTTCTGAGTTGTATTATGTCGTTTTTTGCGCGGTATTGTATTATTAATATACATTTCTACCACACTTCTTAACAAAAGTCAAGGTTCCCCG
>CAJTOR010000004.1 GCA_910577675.1 uncultured Lachnospiraceae bacterium | reverse complement strand
GAGGCTGGCAGGGAAGAAGGCATTCAGGCATTGATTTTAGATAATCTGGAAGAGCAAGTCACACAGGAAAGAATCCTCGATAAACTACAAAAACGTTTTAGATTAAGTGAAGAGAAGGCGAAATATTACTATGAACAATATTCAAAACGGGAATAAGAATTATGTAAGCGTAATAGAGTGAATCTGTCCTGAGTAAAGTGAATATGACATGATTTTTTTCTTATTCTTGGCTTTGCTTTTGAGGAGGATTTTATTTTATAGAGAATAATATTATTCTTTTGTTTTCTTACATTCTTATCCCCCACTGCATGTGGACAGGGTAGTACCGAAAACGAAACAACACCGACTGTCACAAGGGCTGAATAGCAGAACTGCCATTCAGCCCTTCCCATCTTAAATTTGTATTTTATAAACCTATGATTTTATCATCAATCTGAGAGGCTTAAAAGAATAATTTATACTGCCAGTCTTTTGTGCTTTCTATTGCAAAAAACGGAGTAAAATTGTTGTTCTATGCGGTATATTTTTATTTACATAGCACTGGTGCCATGTCTAAGTACATATTAAGTAAAAATTATTTTTTTCTTATTATCATTGAGCGATACATTGGAAGTTACCAAGATTTCATAAACCCACAGCAACCAAATTCGGAAAAATTTTCACCTATCACAATGACCTTCTTCCGAATACCTGCCGAGGCAGTCGGAATATCCTTCATTCTCTTTTAAGTAATCAGTTAAGAAAATTTTTTCAATTGAAACATTCTTACCAATCATCTTTTCTAATGAGAATTTTACTTCCCAAGGACGGTAATGATTCGAATACATTACAAAAGCTTTCTTGATAAGTTCGACAATAGAAGCATCATGTCTAAAAGTAAGAATCCACCAGGGCTATTTTCCCGTCCGTGGAAGCACCACTCGTCTTTGTCCGGTGTTTGAACTCACAGTTTTACCCTTTACCCATCCGTCCTATTCATAATACTGCGCTTGTGCCCTCCATAAGCTATAATACTTCCCATCCTTATCCTCGACCAGTTCTTTGTGCGAACCATGCTGTACAATCTGCCCATGGTCAAACACTGCGATCTTGTCGCAGAACCGGCAGGAGGAAAGGCGGTGGCTGATAAATATGGATGTTTTATATTCCACCACCCGGTTAAACATTTCGTACACCTCAGCTTCCGCCAGTGGGTCAAGTGCTGCCGTTGGCTCATCCAAAACCACGAACGGCGCATTCTTGTACAGTGCCCGTGCAAGGGCGATTTTTTGCAGTTCCCCGCCGGAAAAATCAATCCCCTCCGCATCATAATTCCGTTCTACTGCCATTGTAAGTGCATCAATGTTTCCCTTTTCCGTATTTGTATCCATTTCACTTTTTTCTGCATCCGTATGATTTATGTTCCCTGCCTCAAGTTCCGCTAATTTTGCTCCAAGCCCGACGCGTATCAGGCATTCACGCGCCCGTACCGCATCGTAAGACAAACCCGCAGCAACATTTTCCCCCAGCGGGAATCCGAACAGTGAATAATCTTGGAATACAACGGAAAAAAGTGCCAGGTATTCATCGTAACGATACCTTGTGATATCAATCCCATTCAGCAAAATCTTCCCCTCCGTCGGGTCATACAGGCGGCACAGCAACTTGATAAACGTTGTCTTGCCTGAACCGTTCTCCCCGACAATCGCCAGTTTATCTCCGATATTAAGCTTTATATTCACATGCCGCAGCACCCAGTTCTGCGTCCTCGGATAACAAAATCCAACGTCCTTAAATTCAATCTCATAATCAATATCTTCCCGTTTTTCTACTGCGAGTGTTCCATGGTACATGGCATTTGGCAGGTCAAGGTAACGGTAAAACTCCACAAGGAAATTATTATTGTAGCGCAGTTGCCCGACTGCCGATGCTATACCTGATACCGCTCGGATAAAACGTCCGACTGTTCCCTCATACAGCACAAAACTCCCGATTCCAAACACGTTAAGCAGCGCCTTCGCTGCTACAAAAAGAAAAATGGCAATACTTAAAACCGCGTCAAGAAGAACCGAAAAAATCCCATACTTAATCCCTATCTTCTCTGTTTTGTAGACCCATGCCGGATGCACCTGGAATTTTTTGATATCCTTCAAAATGATGCGGTGCAGGTCAAAGACTCTCATGTCCGTATCCCAAAGACAACTGTAAATTCCAAACCTTACATTGCTTACAGAAAGCTCTGAAAGCGCTTCCTGTTTTTTCTTCGTGCTTGTTGTGGAAATCCGGATAGAAAGCCAAGTATTAAGTAAAATCATCAGAACAATAAGGACGGTGGAGTATGGGGAGTTGACAAATCCCAAAAAACCTGTATGTTTGTCCTGTGCAGTCACCGCAAACATGGAAATCGTAAGCGACAATGAAAATATAATATCAAAAATACCGTTTAAGAGATTGCAAAATGTCCATTGCACCGCATTGAGCCCGCCGCCGAAAGAAACAAAATCATTGCGGATTTTTGAGCGCAGCAAAACAATGTCCGGATTTTCCATATGCTCATACGAAAGGCGGTTTTGCTGGTTTATAATATATTCTTCGTGCTGTTCAACCATAAAAGCAGTTATCACGGAAATCTTTCCTCTTATGAAACGTCCCGCCACCGACAGGATAAATCCTCCGAAAACTGCAATTCCGGAAAGAAACAAGAGTTGTTTGATGCCAAGCCCTCCCGCCAGCCCATCAATCAGACGCGCTGACATATACAGCCCGAAATATGGAGTAAATACCTCGAGCCCGGTCAAGATAAACTGGCAGGGAAAATACCCTGGTAGCAATTCTTTCCAAATTTTTAATGCGCGGGCAAACAAATGCCATTCCTCCCGGAAGGAACGTTCTTTACCCGCTCTTTTATCTTTTTTCTTCATCTAAAATCCCCCTTTTGTTAAATCTTGCACGAAACCTTTCAACTGGATACCTACACCGCTTCTTTCTTGTAATATTTACTCTGCACATCAAATAATTCGCGGTACTTCCCACCCGCCGCCATCAGTTCCTCATGTGTTCCCACTTCAGCGAAGTTTGCGCCGTCGAGCAGAAAAATCCGGTCGCAGAACCTTGTCGAGGCAAGCCGGTGCGAGATAAAGACGGAAGTTGTTTCCTTTGTGATTTCTCCATACTGGTGATAAACCTGGTCTTCCGCGATCGGGTCAAGAGCTGCCGTCGGTTCATCGAGAATCAGAAAAAGCGGGTTTTTATAGAGCAGGCGTGCCAGCAGAAGTTTTTGCGTTTCTCCGCCTGAAAGCTCAATTCCATCGTTGCTCAGTTCCCTCCCAAGTGGGGTATTGACACCGAGCGGCAGGGCAGCGATTTTTTCAGCAAGTCCCGCCTGCTCGATACTTTTCCAAAGCCTTTTGCTATCAATTTCCTCATCTTCTCCAACACATGCGATATTCTTAGCGATGGAGCACGGCAAAATAGAATAAGATTGTGGTATAAGACCGAACAGCGTATACATCTCATCGCGGTTATATTCGTAAAGAGTGTGTCCGTCCAATAAAATCTCGCCCTCATCAGGCAAAAGCAGCCCGCACATCAGCCGCGTCAGTGTTGTTTTCCCAGCGCCATTCACACCGACAAGTGCCACTTTTTCCCCCGCTTTGATTGTAAATGACACATCGTCAAGGACTTTTTTCTCACCCTTGGGATAGCGGAAGGAAACATGACGGAACTCAATGGAAAAAGCTTTCTTTGGAACCGGTATCCCTTTTCCATGATTTAATTTCCCGTCTGTTTCAAGCCCCTCACGGAAATCCGATACCTCAAGTGCTCCATCCAGAACGCGGTTTATGGTCCATAGGATGCGTCCCATCAGCCCCGACATCGAAGTGATTGCCGAAAAATAAAGTACAAACGAAGCGGCGGTAAGCTCACCGGCAGCCACCTTTCCAATCAGGAAACCGTAAGCAGCCCCATCGCGCACCAGAACAATTAAAAAGCCCACAATGGCAGCGAGCACACTGCGCCGCTCGCATTTCCATTTTTCACTTTTCGCCATCCCATGCAGCCGCATAAAACGCTCGTGCAGTCCATCCTGCATATGGTATAGCCGGATATCTTTTGCCCAACAAAAATTATTGGAAATCCCAAGCGTTGTATATTTAATTTTTTTGTCAAGCTTGTTGCGGATATCCTGTGTTTCCCAGTTTTTCTTGCGCTCCCACGCGCCAACCGCATAATTGATGGCGCTGCCTGCCAAAAGCAACAGGACAATTACCGGGTTGAGCAGGGAAATCACTGACCCGAACAGGATAAAATTAAGTATTGTCCCGGCAAGGTTTGCGAAATCCATCGGGAAATGAACCCCCGCTGTGTGGTTATCGCGGATTGCTGCATTTCCCCTTTCATCCAGCTTCATCATCTGAACATCATAAGAAAGATAATCATCGCGCATCCGCTGGTAATAATTATACATGTAGATTAACTGCATTAGGACGAGATGTTCCGCTCCCGAAATCTTCTGCCAGATAACCGTATTAGCAAGGTCAAAACATAGTTTTGCAAGCAGCAGCCCCAGAATAACCTGTGCCACATAGGAAAAATCTTTCTGCGACGAAAGTGCGCGCAGCACCGCGGATGGTGTATACAGTGAAAGTGCTGACAAAACCACTGTCACCGGCACGGTAAACAGCCCGGTAAATGCCAGTCCCCGCTCTGTCTGCCACAGATGCGGTAAATGTACGCCACACTTGAAAACAGACCATATTTTGGCTTGCGTTTTGGTTCTTTCTTCTTTTTTTCTTTTTCCATAGTCCCCCTCATTTCCGCGCTGTATTATAACAGCAGCTTTTTTGTTTACATGGACAGTAAAAAAGGTTTACCCGCCTGTCATCCATAAAAGAGTATACCATTTTACAGCAAAAAAAGAGCATTCCGTGTCCAAAATGTTAATTTCGGTGAACGAAATGCTATTTTTATTCCGTGAATTCATTGACTTGATTTTCCCTGGCAAGTGGTATTAAAATTTCCGCTGTAAATCCTCCATCCTCGCTGTCCGCAAAAAACAGCCCGCCATATTTTTTTACGATTTCTTCCACACGGGCAAGCCCGAAGCCATGATTTAATCCCTTTGCAGATGCAAACAGTCTTCCTTTGTGTTTCTGTTTTTTTCCCGCGGCATTTGTAAATGCGAGGTACATCTGCGTATTTTTCCTGCCGATATAAACGCGGATAAAACGTTCCTGCGGTGCGAGCTTTTCGTTTTCCTCAATCGCGTTATCCAAAAGATTTCCGATAATCACACACATATCCACATCCGTCACCGGAGTGCCATCGGGAAGCTTTGCCTTTACATTGACCGGGATTTCATTCTGTGCTGCAATATTCAATTTCCCATTTAATATTGCGTCAACCATTACCCTTCCGGTTTTTATCACAGTATCCACACCTGTAAGGTCATCATTTAGCTGGTGCAGATAAGCATCCACCTCATCATATTTTCCGAGTGCCATGCTTGCCTGCAATGCCTGGATATGGTTGTGGTAATCGTGCCGCCAGCCGCGCATTTTTTTGTAGATTGCCTCCACTTCATCACAGTATTTCCGGATCAGGTCACTCTGGTACGCCTCAACCCGGCGGTTGATCCATTTTTGAAAAATCATATTAATTCCCCATTATCCATATTTGCCAATCGCCTCAAAACAGTTTTATAATCTCTTTTCCGACTTTCTCTGCCATTCCTCTGCCAATCGGCACCTCGATACCATTTTTCAGTATCACACAGTTATTTTTAACCTGCGCTACATACCGCAGGTTTACAAGGAAGGAGCGCTGGCATTGAAAAAAATATTCATCCAGCGCCCCCTTAGTTTCCGCAAGTGAAGTCTTCATCCGGTATTCACCATCCTCCGCATGGATCAGCACATACTGTCGCTGTGCCTCAATATAATAAATCTTAGAGAGCGGGATAAAATCCATCCTGCGGTCATAGGTCACGCGCAAATGTTTTTCCACCTTCGCAAGATTCGTTACCGCTTTATCCAACACCGAAAAAAGTTTTGCTGGAACCACCGGTTTTATCAGATAATGTAGCGCATCAACCTCGTATCCCTCCGCAATAAAGTCCGGGAAACCAGTGATAAAAACTAACTGTAGCATGGTATCTTTTTGAACCTGTCTTAATTCTTTTGCCAGTTCCACCCCGTTCATCGCGCCCATCTCAATATCCAGTAGCAGCATCTCCGTTTTTTTGCTTTCCTCCCTTGCAAAGAGAAATGCCTCCGAGGAGGGGAAGGTTTTCAGGGTCACTGTATGCCCCTTTTCTTGTGCCCACAGGTAGACCAGTCCGGCGATATATTCGCGGTCCTGCAAGACATCATCCACGATGGCAACACTGTAATCCATGACCATTCCTCCCTTTTATACCTTGCAATGCCCTTTATATGACTTTACAATAATTTGAGTTTGCGCTTTTATTATATCCAAACCATAAACTCAAGTCAAGGGAAATCACTTTCTTAACTTACTTGACTTAAACAAGTGGAAGAAAAAATTTAAAATCCTGAAATAACCAAATAAATCCAGAATATAACCATTTAAACCCAAATGGTTGATAAAAGAAAAAACGGTGATAAAATAAAATTCAGAGTTACATAGATATGAATTTCTTATACCATCTGCAATATTGTTTCCACAGTTTTTAAGATGTTGTCAGTGGGGGAAGTTTATATAAAAGCATTCAATTCCGAATCCGAAGTTTTATTGGATGCCGGAAAATTTGAAGGAAAGGAGGACGAAGTCTATGAAGGTTGTAATGCCTCGCGGAAGAGAGAATGAAACATTGGATGCTAAGTTTGATGTAACGCCGTATGGAGGGTGCGCTTGTTCTTATGATAACGTGAAGGAAGAGTGGCTGACGACAAACTATGCTAGAAAAAACGGCGGATCAGGATATTCTTGTCAATGCCAGTGTTCGGGTGATTCAAGAAATCATGCAGCAAACTTTACGCTAGGAAATAACAGTTCAGAGTGGTAATTAGCATTTCTAGAATTGTGTTCCAATGATATTTCCCATTTATGGTTTTGTTATTTTGCCATTAAATTGGGTGATAATGTTTCGTTTTGAAGAGTATTTCTTAAAAATGGCATTTGGAAGACAGCCTGCTCCTTTGGTTTATAATTTAAGAGATGGAATAGGCTGTACTTTTGGAAGCAAGGAGATTGGAAATAATGAAAAAATATATCCTTTTTTTAGTATATTCGTATTTGTGTTGTTGCTTGTTTTTTGGCTGTGGAAAGTCAGAAAGTAAGGAGAATGATCTCAATAACAATCATCATAATTCAGTCGATGAAAATATTCCAGCGAATGACAAAGAGGTAGTAAACAATGAAATAATGTTTGAAATTCTGGAGAATTATAAAGAAAAAAATATTCCTTCGGTATATGAGCAGGGGAATGAAGATGAATTTTATTGTAATGTGTGTTTGGATAAAAATATGAAAATTATATATTATACTTTTAGCAAAGATTCAGAAGGATATCATATATGGAAGTACACGCTTGAAGAGAATTTGGAAGAAAATAACGCTTTTTGGAAACGCGAATCGGTTTTGTGGACAATGGAACTGAGCGGGGAAATCAGCCGGGGGAGAGTAAGGGTATTCTACGGGGAAGATGGTGAGGAATATGCATGGTATATTGATGATGATGAGAAAACACATTTAGTCAAACGAACCGAAGATTCGTTTGTGGAGATTAAAAATTTAGATTTAAGAGAAACGGATTTTCGACAAATTGCTGTGTTAGAAAATGGAAATGTGGTTTCGCCAGATTTGGGAAGGGAATGTTTTATTTATAATCAGGAAGATGGCAGTTTGTTAGCGAATTTTCGCAGCGGTTGGTATGAAAGCTTGTGCGTAGAAGGAAACCAGGTATATATTACGGATCAGACGGGGATGTCTGTTCAACATTATGATGCGGAACAACAAGAATTTTCGACAATGATAGAAGGAAATTTTGATACATCAGTTAGAATTGCAATCCAAAATGATAATATTTATGCTTGCACGATGAAAGGTATTTATTGCGCGCCAAAAACAGGAGGAAGATTCCAAAAAATTTTAGACTCCGGAACGTATCATTTTGCGAAAGAGAGCGGTGTTTTATTAAAACTTTTTGTTATTGGGGATGCATTCTATATCCTATATGGAGAGGATGAGGGTGTAATAAAGAAGTATTTTCCTAAAAATTTGGAAGAAACGGAAATAATAACGAATTCGTTAAAGATTTATTCTCTAGAAAGTAATGATGTTATAATAGATATGATTTCGGAGTTTCAGGATAAATATCCGGATACGGAAATTATTTATGAAACAGGGGAAGGGGCAGCAGGAAGTGTTACAGCATATGACAGTATACGTGCATTAAATGTAAGGATTTTAGCAGGGGATGGTCCGGATATTTTGGTTCTGGATGGGCTACCTGTAAAATCTTATTGTGATAAAGGTATTTTGAAGGATATGACAATGGATATCCGTGATTTAAAAGAAAAATTGTTGCCAAATATTTTAATGAATTATGTAGTAGAAGATAAGATGTATATGTTGCCAGCTCGTTTTTCGATACCAATGTTCCTTACTTCTGGTCAGGATGCAGAAGTATATTCATCTTTGAGGGCTTTTGTAGAGTATTCTGAGGAAAAAGGTGGGATTTTACCGAAAAATTATCTTTATTCGGATTTTTTAGAAATATTATATTATAATTATACGCCGGAGATAGTATTGGAGGATGGAAGAGTAGATAAAGAAAAAACCGCTGAGTTTTTGGGGTTAGTAAAGCGTCTTTGTGAAGCAGAACAAGCAGTAGGGGAGGCAAAATGGCCTGCTACTTACTTGGAAGGGCGTAGTGCTGTGATACCTTTTTCGAAAGGAGATGCTGATTTTGCATTTGTAAATATGACTGGGGGGTACGCACTTGGACTATATCCTAATGCGGTATTATTAAGAAATGGAGAACTTGTTTGTAATAATGGTATATTTTTCCCGAATACTTTGTTGGGAATAAACCAATTATCGGAAAACAGGGAAATGGCATCTGCATTTATTCGTTTTGCCTTTTCGTATGAAACCCAAAAAAGGCATGTTGGAGATTATCCGATTCACACAAGGGTATTAGATGAACTTGCACAAATGGATAATTCCAATTTGATAAGCGGAGATAATGATTTAATTTTGAGGTATGCAGATCAGAAACAGAACGAACAAATGATACAGATTGTAAAACAAGTACATACACCGTTTACTGTGGATAAAGCAATATGGGAAATTATAGAAAAGGAATCGATGGCATATCTCAAAGAAGAGAAAAGCCTTGATAACAGTGTGGATGCCATTGTAAGTCGCATTCAACTTTATCTATACGAGCAATAAAAAACGAAATGGAGGAATGTTTAAATGCAGAAAGAAGAATTGTTGGCGTATTTTGCTCAGTTAGTACCGGATAGAAATTGGAAACGGTTAGGAACTACTTTCCAGACAGCGAATTCCAAGTATTTTTATGACACTGGAACAGGAAAGGTTTTAGAATGCGAGAAAGAGGCTGATCCGCTTGAGTATTGGAGGCTGGATAAGATATGTCAACAAGAAGATGGAGAAATCAAATATAATATGAATAATGCAAACCTTTCAAGAGTTCAGTGCAGGATTATTGCGGACGAACCCATTCGGTTCATGGAACAGAATGGGTGTTGTGCACCAGGGGAGAGGCGGCTTTATGTTACTACCACAGGGAAATTCCATGTCTGTGAACGAATCGGAGAATCTCCCGTGATCGGCGATGTGGAAAATGGAATGGATTTGGATGCAATTAAAAAATATTATGTTGACGAGTACGCCAAAGAATCTATGCCAGATTGTTCTAAATGTTGGGCAGTACATCTGTGTTCCTTGTGCTATGCTGCCTTTTATGATGAGAAAGGAATTGATATTACTAAGAAAAGAACATTGTGTCATGAACAGAGGATTACGGCAAGAAATGAGTTGATTTCCTATCACCAGATTCTAGAACAGAATCCAGCTTATTTGGATCGTTATTGTAGTGAAGATAAAAGAGTTTAGAGTTATATAGATTTAAATTCTCTAGACTATCTACAATATCGTGTCTACAGTATTCGAAGTCTATGAAGGTTGTAATGCCTCGCGGAAGAGAAAAGGAAATATTGGCTGCTAAATTCGATGTAATGTCATATGGTAATTGCGCTTGCTCTTGTGATGAGGGGATTGGAGATTGTATGAAAGTAAAAAAGAGTATTTGGTGTTTCATGTATGTAATTTTATCTGCGTGTTTGTTTTTGAGTTGTAATGGGAAGAAAGAACAGCAAGAAAAAGAAACTGAAAAAAATATTACGGATTTCGATGGTACGGAGAAGGCTAAAATTACAGAAGAACCTAAGATTACAGGGGATTCTAAAATTGAAGAAAATATTACAGAAGTAAAGTTTGAAGTTTTGGAAAATTATGTGGAGAAAAATATTCCTTCTGTTTATGAGCAGGCGAGTGAAAAAGAGCACTATTGTAGTGTTATTTTAAATAAAAATAAAGAAATCGAATATTATACACTTGCAAAGGAAGAAGATGGATTGTATGCCTGGAAATATACATTGGATGAGAGTGGAGATAACGATTTGGGTGCTTGGAGGCGGGATGAGGCTTTGTGGCTTAAAGCGCTGATAAATAAAGTGGGTTACAGGCAGGTCACAGTATGTTTGGGAGAAGATTCAAACTACTATGCATGGTATAATGATGATGAAACCCAGTTTCATATCGTAAGGCAGGATAATGATTCCTATATGGAAATTCAGGGACTTGAATTACGCAAAACGGATTTTAGGCAGATAGCCGTATTAGAAAATGGAAATATTGTTTCAGCGGATATGGGGAAAGAATGTTTTGTTTACCGGCAGGAGGACGGAAGTTTATTGACGAGTTTTCGCTGCGGCTGGTATGAGAGTCTGGGGGTAAACGGAAATCAGATTTATATTACTGGTCAAAATGGTTCTGATATACAACATTATAATGCAGAGCGGCAGGTATTTGAAAACTCTATTGTAACAGGAGTTGATAAGTCCATAAGGCTTTTTTTCAGTGAGGATGATATATATCTTTGTTGTCCAAAAGGAATTTACCGCACTAAAGAAAGCGGAAACGAGTTCCAGGAAATACTGAATGCGGGAACTTATCATTTTGCAGGGGAAAATGTAACTTTATTAAAATTTTTTGTGCGTGATGATACATTTTATATTGTATATGGTGAGGATGGCGGCAGTATTAAAAAGTATGCCCCAGCAGGAGCAGATGATAAAATAGATAATTATTTGACAATTTATTCTTTGCAGAATAATGATGTGATTCTGGATATGATTTCAGAGTTCCAAAGTAATTATCCGGATACAAAAATTATTTATGAAACAGGGGAAGGAGCAGAGGGGAGTGTTACTGCGGCAGATCATATCCGTGCTTTGAATGCAAGAATTCTGGCAGGGAACGGACCGGATGTTTTAGTGCTTGATGGGTTGCCCGCAGAGTCCTATATAGAAAAGGGGATCTTATCTGATTTAATGTCAGCACTTGCAGAGCGAAAGCAAGATTTATTACCAACTATTTTGTCGGCTTATACGACAGAAGAAAAAATTTATATGTTGCCGCTGCGCTTTACAGTTCCTGTTTTTGCGACATCGGGGCAAAGTTCGGAAATGTATTCCAGTTTGGAAGCTTTGGTGAAATACTCGGAAGAAAATGGAGGAGTTATAGAAGGGGGGTATTCCTATTCCGATTTTTTTGAAATGTTATATTATAATTACAGACCGGAAATTATATTAGAGAATAAGATGGTTAGCAGAGAGAACTTGGAAGTCTTTTTGAAGCAAACCAAACGGCTTTTTGAATCAGAAGAATTAGATACAGAAGATTATCAATCAATTTATTTGAGAGGATCCTTTAGGGAAATTGATTTCTTAAATGAAGAAGCTGATTTAATATTAGTTAATGTAAGTGGAGGGTATGAACTTATTAGTCTTCCAAGTATTGTAAAATATAGAAAAGGTGAAATTATTGGAAACAATAAAGTATTTTTTCCAAAAACACTGTTAGGAGTTAATTCGTTATCGCAGAAAAAAGATCTGGCATATTTATTTTTTAAATTTGCTATTTCTGATGAGATACAAAAAAGACATGTGTGGTTTTCAGGCTATCCGATTGATATCAAGGTGTTAGATGAATATGCAAAATTAGATCTTTCCCATAACACAACTGGGAGTGGTGAGAATGGAGAAATTATTATTCCGTATTTTACTAAGGAAGAATCGGCACAGATGATTCAGATTGCAAAAGAAGTACATACGCCGTTCACCGTAGATGCAAGTATCTGGCAGATTATAGAAAGTGAATCGCTGGGGTATCTAAGAGAAGAAAAGAGCCTGGAAGAATGTGTGGATGCCATTGTGAGTCGGGTTCAATTATATTTGTATGAACAATAGAAGAATCAGGATAAGGAGATAAGATTGAATGAAAAAGGAAGAACTATTAAGTTATTTTACACAGTTAGTGCCGGATGGAAACTGGAAACGTCTTGGAACTACATTTCGAACAGAAGGTTCTCTGTATTTTTATGACACTGGAACAGGAAAAGTTTTAGAGTGCGGGGAAAATGAATTTCTGGTAATGGAAAGTTTACTAAAACACTCCGGACTTTCAGCATTGGGTGAAACAGGATTACCAGAAAAAGAATTGTTGTCTGTGTTGGAAAATATTAAATCATTAATTGAAGCGGAAAAAATATGCCAGGCACCTGTCTATAACAAGTTTCGCGCACAGGATATGGAAGTAACTAAGACAAATGAGATTCAACAAGTGATTTTGGAACTGACAGAAGGTTGTAATCTGCGCTGCAAATACTGTATTTATAATGAGGATCATGAAGACTTCAGGGGATTTTCCGCCAAGAATATGACGTGGGATATTGCAAAAAAGGCATTGGATTTTGTTTTTGCACATAGTGGAGAGGAAGTGTATGTTACCTTTTATGGCGGAGAGCCACTGTTGCAATATCCGTTGATGAAGCAGTGTATAGACTATGCAACACAGTTAGCAGGAAAAGATCAAAAATTACATTTCGGATTTACTACGAATCTAACTTTGATTACAAAAGAGATGGCAGAGTATTTTGCTTCACTTGAATCATGTAGTATTACAGGAAGTCTGGATGGTCCGGAGGAAATTCATGATGAAAATCGGGTTACAATGAATCATACAGGAAGTTTTGCTAAAGCAATGGAAGGATTAAAAATTCTTGTTGATTGTATAGGGGAGGACAACAAAGGGGTTACAGTGGGCATTAATGCTGTATTAACGCCGCCATATACGGTGGAAAGAATTGATAAAATCAATCAATTTTTCCGATTGATTCCATGGCTTCCAAAAAATGTAACCATTCGGACTTCATATATGCAAGGCTCCAATAAAAAGAAAGAGATTAATTCGGAGCAAAAGCAGCAAGAAATCGTTGAACCATTTGAGGCAAGTGATCCGTTAGGATTTTGGAAACTAGACCGGATATGTCAGCAAAGGGATGAAGAAATAAAATATAATATGGACAATGCCAATCTTACAAGGATACAGAATCGGTATATTACGGCAGAACCGATCCAATCCATGGAACAAAATGGTTGCTGTGCACCAGGAGAAAGGCGGCTTTATGTTACCACTGCGGGGAAATTCCATGTTTGTGAACGAATTGGGGAATCTCCAGTGATTGGTGATGTGGAGAATGGTTTGGACTTGGAGGCAATTAAAAAGTATTATATTGATGATTATGCAAAAGAATCCCTGCCGGACTGTTCTAACTGTTGGGCGGTACATCTGTGCTCCTTATGCTTTGCTGCTTGTTATAATAAAGAAGGAATTGATATTAATAAAAAGAAAAATTTATGTTATGATCAGAGGGCAATGATAAAAAATGACCTGGCTTCCTACCATAAGATTTTGGAACAAAATCCCTCTTATTTGGATCGTTATTGCAACCAGAAGTTAAAATAATATCAAACAATCCAACCCTTTCATCCTATCCAAGGGTGAAAGGGCTGGGTTGTTTGACCTATATTTATTTTTAAGATGGGAGAAATTTATGGAGGACATCTGTCAGACTGGACAACTACAAAATGGATTATATTATTGTATCCGTAAAACAGATTTACAAGCAGGTTTTGTTTATCTTGTCCTATCTGTTAAGGCAGGCTCTTTTCATGATGGGTCACAGAAGGGGATTGCCCATCTGCTGGAACATTGCAATATGGGTTTTGAAAAGTATAACAGAACTCCATTCCCATTTTGTTATCATGGAAGGGCATATACCAATCATTATTCTACAAACTATGTTTTTGCTTTTCAAAAAAAAGGAATTGGGGATGTTTTTGGCAGACTTCAAAATCTGCTTTCCGGTGAATTTTTAAATCGGGAACAATTGCCGGAGATGAAACAGGACGTGATGATCGAATGGCAGGAAAAAGAGAAAAACTCCGATTATCAGGGCTTAAAATTATTTTTTCAGGGCTCGGATTATCATTCCCATTTGCCAATAGGAGAGATGGATATTGTTTCTGACCTGTCTTTTGAGGCAGTAAAGCAGTTTTTTCACCATTGGTATGTACCGGAGCGGATGGCAATTTTACTGGTGGGGGATGTGTTTTTTACATGGAGCGAAGAAATAAAAAAATTAAAATTTCAAAGTGGGACAAAGCAAAAACTGGCTTTTACTCCTCTTGCCCCTGTTTATTTACCCTGCGAAAAATTACCGGAAGTAGAAAAGCTTGTTCCAAAACATGGAACATTTCTCCATTATTTTTTTATTGTAACATGGAAAGAGAAAATGGAACACAATCAATATATAAGAGAATACTTTCATTATGATTTCTGCCATGATGTGATTGCAAAAGCATTTGACAGCATGGAAGCGTACTGTTTGGATAAAAAAGGGTGCCAGTGTGATTTCTTTGCGCCGTTGCAGGAGTTATTCTATTTTAGTGCAAAGAAAAAAACGTATGGGGAAGGTGAGTCGATCGGGCAAATTCGGGAGGAAATAGCTTCTTTTGTTTTGCATTACTTTGAAGAGAATTTTGAGAATATGAAGCAGGATTATATCTATGCCCTGCAAAATTATAAAGATTATATGGATGTGCGGGAGATAATGGATCAATGTACTGAACATTTTGTTTATGGGAAGGAACTGGTGGGTTGCAATGATGAGAAAGAGGTTCTTTCCAAATATATCTATGAAATAGAAAAGGAAAAAGTGAAAGATTTACTTCGGAAAATATTATGGGAAGGGGCAATCCGATATGTGGAGGGATAGAAGGAGGGATATTATTGACAGCAAGCGATAGAAAAACAACACTCCGATTTCTTGGCCTGTTAAAAAGATACCGCGGGAAAATTGCATTTCTGATGATTGCGCTCCTGATTTCCATCCTTCTGTCTTTATTTTCCCCGATGATTAGTAGGAAATTGATGGATGAGGGGTTGGTGAGGGGGGATTTTAAGGTAATCCTTAAAATGATACTTCTATTGTTCGCCTTTCGCCAGATTTCGATTTTACTTTCTTTGTGGATCGAAAGAAAAAGACTTGGAATTGTATATGATTTTCGTTTCCGTCTGGAAAGGCAGGCGATCGATCATCTCCTGGCGGTAAAAGCGGATTATTTTCATCAGGTTGGACAATCGGAACTATTGAATCAGATTGATGTGGATGTGAATTATATATGCAGTATCTTAAACATGAACACCCTTTCGATTATTTCCAGTATATTTACTATTGTTGGTGGGATCGGTGCGGCAGTTTATATGGATGCAAGGCTTGCGCTGCTGTTTTTTTCCATGCTGCCCTTAAAGTATCTTATTATACATATCCATAGTAAGTTCCAGAAGAAGAAACTGAATCTTTTTTTGGAGAAGAATATTGCGTATGCGCGATGGTTTAGTGAAATAGTGACGGGGATGACGGACATCCGTATCTTTGGGCTGGAAAAGAAGAAGCAGGAAGAATTTGTAAAGATGGATGGGGAGAAGATTGCGGCACACAAGGATATGGATGTCCTGTCACAGTACCGCAGTCTGGCGGATGGAACATTGGATGCTGTTTTAAACCTGCTTATTTTTCTGATCGGGGGGATTTTTATTGTGCGGGGAGAATTGACAGTTGGGAGCCTGTATGCATTTCTTAGCTATAGCTCCTATGTTATGGCTCCGCTATCTTCTATCTTGAACCTGAAATTTATTCTTACCAATGTCCTGCCTTCTGCCACAAGATTTTTTGAATTTCTTGATCGGGCAGAGGAAACAGGAGATGGAGCGAAAAATAAATGGAAGAAGAACAATCTCTTTGCGGAAGAAGCAGATCCGATGGATATCAATTTTTGTAATGTTGTTTTTCATTATAATAATATAGAAGGGGAAAAGAAGGAGGTATTAAATGGTATCCATCTGAAAATTCGGGAGGGAGAAAAACTTGCCTTAATTGGAAGGAATGGTTCGGGCAAGACCACATTGGTAAAGTTGCTTTTGCGTTTTTATAAAAGTCAGGACGGTTCCATTTTTCTGTCTGATCGTGAAATAGAAGAAATTCCATTAAAGGAGTACAGGGGATTGTTTTCTGTGGTTAGTCAGGAAATCTACCTATTTAACGACACAATTCGAAATAATGTCTGTATGTACCGCGACTTTTCGGAGGATGCAATCAGGGCAGTACTTGATGAGGTTGGGCTTTCTGAGATGGTTTCTGAGAGAGGGATGGATTTTCTGGTTGGTATTAACGGGGCACTTTTATCCGGCGGGCAAAAACAAAAAGTTGCACTTGCCAGGGCACTGTTACATGACCGTCCTGTTTTTATTTTTGATGAGGCAACTTCCAATACAGATATTGATTTTGAGTTGCGCTTTCGAAGGATGCTTAATAGTCGGCTGGCACGCAAAACAATTATTATGATTACACATAATATAGATTTATTGCAAGCTGCCGACCAAATTGTTCTGATGGGAGAAGGACGGATTTTGTGCGAAGGTTCCTATGAAGACTTGAGAGGGGGAGATGAGAAGTTTGCGAGCTGGTTGGAGCAAAATGAAAACGGATAACAATAAAAAGAAAAAGTGGAAATTTAGGGGGGAGCTACTGTTTCTTCTTCCTAGTATTATAGGGGTGGCAGTATTTTATTTTATCCCGTTTTGTGATGTCCTGCTGCGTTCGTTCCAGACAGAGTTTGGAAGTGGATTTGCGGGAATTGAGAATTATAAGCTTGTTGTGGAAAATAAGGCGTTTGGCATTGCAGTAAGGAATACGGCAAAATTTATTGCGATATATATTCCAGCCTTGCTGATTTTTTCTTTGTTTCTTGCCGTACTGCTTGATTATTTGAAGGAAAGACAGAAGCTATACAAAAAAATATTCCTGCTGCCAATGGCAATCCCAGTCGCATCACTGGTTCTGATCTGGAAAGTGTTTTTTGATAAGGCGGGTTTAATCAACGGGATTTTAAAATATTTTGGCATCGCAGGACCGGACTATTTTCACACTTCTTTTGCGTTTTTGGTTCTTGGTATTACTTATTTATGGAGAAATTTCGGCTATGATATGCTGCTGTGGAAAACGGGGGTGGACGCAATTGAGGAGGAATTGTATGAGGCGGCGGCATTGGATGGTGCAGGATTTTTAAGGAGGTTTTGGTATATTACACTGCCGCAGTTAAAAGAGATGGGTTTTGTGATTGTGGTGATTTCCATTATCAATTCGTTTAAAGTGTTTCGGGAGGCTTACCTGATTGGCGGGGACTATCCAAACCAGAGTATCTATATGCTTCAGCACCTGTTTAACAACTGGTTTGTCCGGCTGGAACTTGGGAAACTGACCGCTGCTGCAATTATGTTAGCTCTGGTTGTGATTCTCTTTGTTGCGGGGATTGAGAAAATCTTAACACCAAAGGAGAAGCTTTAGACAGGGGGATATGGAAAATGAAAAAGTTGGTTCATCTGGGTCTTTTATTTTTGGCGTTGATAATTTTTGCACCGATTTGTATTACAGTAATTCATTCTTTTATGGGCATGAGGGAACTTGAATTGAATATAGGGGGGATTTTGGGCAGTTCAACAAAGCCGGTAGCAATTTCCTTTTTGCCATCTTATCCAACATTTAAAAACTATAAAGATTTGCTGCTGTATTCAGAAGCATTTTACCGTATGTTCTGGAATTCGCTGATTCAGTCCGTCCCGACCGTGTTCGGGCAGGTTGTTGTGGCAGCTCCTGCCGCCTATGTAATGGCAAAATGTCAGTTTAATGGTAAGCGTATCTTGTTCTGGATATACCTTGTGGCAATGTTGATGCCCTTCCAGGTTTTGATGGTATCGGAATATTTGATTTTGATGGATCTTTCAATTATAAATACACATTTGTCGATTATCCTGCCGGGGATTTTTGGAACTTATCCGGTTTTTATTTTGACAAAGGTATTTATGAATATCCCGGATGAAGTTTTGGAGGCAGCGCGGCTGGACGGGGCAAACAGCTTTACTCTATTAAGAAAAGTTGTGTTGCCGATTGGAAAAGGTGGTATAATAGCGGTTGCGGTGCTGGATTTTCTGGAATGTATTAACAGTATCGAGGCACCGTTAGTATTCTTAAAAGACAGGGCATTGCATCCCCTTTCCCTGTTTTTCCCGGAGATTTCGCTTTATAATGTGGGGGCAGTATTTGCTGCCTCGGTTGTTATTATGATACCGGCAGTCCTTGTATTTTTGATAGGGGATGAATATTTGGAGGCGGGTTTTAAGGCGTTTAAGGTAAAGGGTTAAAAATAGCAATGTTCCCGCGGTGAAGTATGTGGGGAAACAGTTACAGTATTTTCTATTTAAGCGGTATCGTAAGCAGGTTTGCGATATGTATGGAGGGATTGGTATGAAAAAGAAATCAAAAAAGGTGGTTTATACACTTTTGATTGTTTTTTTGTTTGCAATGGCAGTTATGACAATAGTATCCAGAATTATGAATGAATCCCATATCCCGGAAGTAGAAACCCAGACACCGCGTTCTGGCACTTTAGTATTAGAAGCGGTTGGAAGAGGGGTGACACGGTTCGGGACATTGGAGGATACAAGGGTGGAAGAAACGCAGTTTTTTGAGGATACTTATTTTGTAGAAGGGTATTTTTTTGAGAAGGACTATTTGGATAATGTATCAGTGGGAAGTATGGTAAAGTTGTCCATTGAAGGGGAATCCATCGAAGGTACTCTTGTAGCAAAAATGTATAATTACCGGGAGGATACGATGGACGTACTGATTTCCCTGCCGGAAGGAAAAAAGTATGCGGCGGGGTGTGAGGTGGACTTCGTCCTCGAAGATGCGAGGGTAAAATATCCTACTTGCATTTCAAGAGAACTGGTTTATGAGGGGGACGACGGTTATTATATTTATGTTTTGAAAGAACAGAACAGTATCCTTGGAAATATTACGATCGCTGTGAAGACACCGATTCATATTCTGGCACAAAATGAACGTGCTGTTGCAGTTGCCGAAGAATTAGCTTCGGATGTGCAGGTTATCTTAAAGGGGGTACCTTTGGAGGATGGAATGCGGGTGAGGAAGAGGGAGTGGTAGTATTGATATGATATAATTTGTGAACATTTTGTAAATTATCCAACAAAAACGATAAAACAATTGCAATATATTCCATAATATGCTAATATATTTTATACGGGATAGGTTTTACAGTTTTATTTGTCTGATAAATACTTCTGAGAAAGCCAGATAGTTAGGGAGGTATATTATGCGTATAGCAATTGTGGATGATGATAAAGTTTTTGTTGAGAAATTACAGAGGGAACTGGAAAATTTTTTCCATCAAAAAGAAGAACCTGTGCAGATATTCAGTTTTAACGGTTTAGGGCTTTTGGATCATATGGAAAAACAGAATAATTACAATCTTTACCTGCTTGATGTCGAAATGCCCGAGATGGATGGAGTTAAATTGGCAGAGAATATCCATACTCTGGATGAGGGTGCGAGGATAGTGTTTCTGACCTCCTATGAGAGGTATGCAGTTAAGGGCTATCGGGTAGGGGCATATGATTTTCTGTTGAAGGACTCCTATAAGAAAGACTTGGCAGGTTTGTTGGAAAGAGTATGCCGGGAGGAGGAGGAGAGTAGGGAAGAGTATTATGCCATCCTGTCAGAAACGAAAAGTTATAAGATATTTATCAATGATATTCTATATCTGACAAAGGAGAAGCAGTATGCGCTGCTTCACTGTCTGGATGGCAATGTTTATAAGCAGAGGGAAACACTCGAAAACATTTTAAAGCAGCTCCCGGAGGATAGGTTCGTTTTTATTGATAAGGGTACGCTTGTAAATATTAAGCATATTATTAAGATTGACCATCTGGAGATTACACTGAAAAATAAGCAGGTGCTTCAAGTCAGCAGACGCGCAAAATCCCTGGTGCAGGAGAAGCTGGCAAATGATTGGAAAAAGGAGTTGGGATGATATTTTACTGTATCTGTGATGGTGTTAATACAGCAGCGCGGGTATGGTTTGTATTCCAGGTAATGGGCGCGCTGTTTAGCCCGAAATGGGTGAAATCGAGGATGCGTATTGGGTGGGTGGGGATGATGGTATTTGCTGTTCAGAACCAACTTGATGTTATCGAGTATAAGGTCTTGTTTTCGAATTTTGTATTACTTGTTATAGTTTTAAGCATGGCAGCCGTTTGTATATTGCTTTATGAATGTAGTTTTTGGAATAGTTTATGGCTTAATATGCTGTCCTGGATTGGGATGGCTCTGCTTGATTTTTTTATTCAGACCTGTGTTTATCTTATTTTGTGTAAATTAGGCGGGCAGAGGGACATTTTGTTATCTTTCTCAATGGAAAGATCTGGTTACCTGTCAATATATACTGCCATTATTATATTGGCGGGGATTAAATTGAGAAGGTGGCTGGTTACGAGAAAGTGGGAGGTGCTCTACTTTAAGAAGCAGGGGCTGATTCTGGGATTTCTTATGATGCCAATTTTAGTTTATTTTCAAAGAATCTATCTGTTGGAGGCATCGGGGAATCTGTTAAATCAGTGGTGGATTTTTTGGCTTGGTTTGGTTATCGTGGTTCTAGTATTTTGGTTTAACATGGTAAGGCATAAAACAGAGGAAGAAAAGAGGATACAGCAATTAGAAGTTAAAATGCTGGATGAAAAATATCAGGATCTGTTACATATCTATAATCGAAAATCGATCATCATTCATGATATGCAGAACCATCTGAGAACGATTTTGGAAATGATCGAAGAAGAACAGGTGGAAGAATGCAGGGATTATCTGATACAGATTTCAGGGGAGATACAGAAAAAGGAAAGTCTGCCATGGACAAACCATAAAATACTGGATATGATTTTCAATATGAAATTCCAGGAAGCAAGGAAAGAGGGAATCAGGATTAAATGTCTGTCCGATGATTTAAGTGGTTTAGAATTAACTGTAGCAGAGATTTGTTCATTCTTTACCAATTTATTAGATAATGCGATTGAGGCAAGTATGAAATGTCAGGAAGAGGAACGTCAAATCCGTATCGTTTGTCGAAAGAAGGGAGGGATGCTGGTTGTTTCCATTTCGAATCCTGTAGAAAAAGATGCGGAATACCGGAAAAAACAAATGCTTATAACGACAAAAAAGGATAAGAGTATGCATGGGTTTGGGATGCTTAGCATGGAGAATATAATTCATGGGCATGATGGATATATAAAAACAGATATTGCAGGGGATCAGTTTCAGGTAATCGCATATTTGAATGCGTTTGCCGACGAATAAGATACTATTTACAATCAAACTGTTGCAAATGAGCAAAAGTTTGAGATAAAAACAAAAAGAATAAGGAGGTTCTTATGAGCAAAGAAGAGGCAAGAAACTTAAAACGTGGGGCGGATTCCGCAGCGGGGAATGCGAAAAAGGAAGTGACAGAACTGGAGCGGATGCAGGAAGCAGAACGGGATGTTGATAGTGGGATTACAACAATAACAGTGGGATGCTCGTATTTTCAGACATTAATATGTTGTTAGTAGTGTGAAACGCGGCAATGTTGGGGCTATCGCTTTAACGATTAAGAAATCGTGAAGCGATAGCTTCCTTTTTGATCTTCGATCTCTTCTAATTAGAAAAGCTGTCTTGGAATAAATGAAATGCAAATAAAGGGGAAATGAAGAAAAAAGTGTTTGATTCTTTAAAATTTATGTACTTTTATATAAATAAGGGAAATACGCAAATATGAGATTTGGAGGAAACTATGCTTGGAATACCATTAAAAGAGTTCCGTGAAGAAGCAGGCATCAGCCAGCGGGCGTTGGGGGAAGGTATCTGTGACAGGGGCATGGTGCGAGCCTGCGAGGAAGGAAGGGGTGAGCCGGAAAAACTGCTCGTGGACGCGCTGGTTCAGCGCACGGGTAAAACGATAGATAAATATTTTATCCGTCTGGACGATGAGGAATATGAGCTTGCGAAAAAACGGACATGGATACAGATTTGGATCAGTCGTGGGAAATTTTTAAAGGCGGAGTATGCAATCAGGGAATACCAAAATCTGTCGGGATCAGACAATCCGCTGCACCGTCAGTTTATCGCTTTTGTAAAGGCAAAGCTGTTGTTAGGACAGGGTGCAACCCTTAATGAGCGGCTGGAAGCTGTGCGCTCCGGGTTGGCGGAAACTATTGATATGGAAACATTTTCGATTAAAATATTAAAAAAGAGGGTTTTTCATCTGCTGGAATTGTTTTTGTTGCAGCAGTATGCGGTCTTGCTGGAGGAGATGGGGCAGGAAGCGGAGGCAGTTTGCTGGTATAAAGCATTGCTCGAGCGGTTTGGGCATGAGAAAAGGGGAACTGCGGATCAGCAGAAACTCTATCCTTTGGTCGCCTATCAACTGGCGGGGTATTATTTAAGACAGGGAAAAGAACATGAGGCACTGCCGCTGCTACAACATGCACTTAACCTGCTGCGTTATTCCAAAATCCAGAATGCCATGTATGTCATGTTATGGGAACGCGAGATGACAGTGCGGGAGAATCTGGGGGATAAGGTCTTGGCGCAGGAAAAAAGGCGTTTTCTGCGGTTGAAGGAGTTCTTGGGAAAAAACAGTGAGGTTTGGAGGCGGAATTATGATCCTGTTTATTTGGAGCCAAACCTTTGTTCCGTGAATGCAATGTTGTTGGATAGGCGAACCGCACAGGGGAAGACAAGAGAGAATCTTGCAGGGCTTGTATGCGATCCACGGACATTGGAACGGCAGGAAAAGAATGGTTCGAAACCGCAGAAACGAACATGGAAAGGATTGTTTGAGAGGTTGGGGCTCTCTTATCTGAAATATGATGGAGGGATTGTGGCAGGTGAATATGGGGATCATCAAAAGCATGAGGATATGTTGCAGGCTTTGGATAAGAACAAAATAGATCAGGCATGGGAGAAATATGATGAACTGATTGGGAAGCTTGATATGGGGGAGCTTACAAATCGACAATTTAAAAAATATTGGGAGGCGGAACTAAGTTATCAATCGGGAAAGATCAGCCGCGAAGAACGAAATGCGATGCTTTGGGAGATGCTTGCTTGGACGATGGGGCAGGGGAGTAAGGAAAAGCACTTTTCCTGCTGGCTGACAAAACATGAAAGGAAAGCACTGGTTTCACTCGCCTGGGATTGTGAGGGGGAGGAGATTGATGTATTGCTGCCATTGATGAAAAAGCAGCTATATAGAGATTTTAGTATAGCAGGACAGATGATGACAGCAGGGTATTATGATGAGCTGCTTTATTGTATCGCGAGGGGATATTTTAAGAAAGGAAATCTGCTGCGAGCCGAACAGTACATAACTTTAGCAATCCAGTGGAGGGGGATTGGGTTTTGGGGATTGTCATGGGATCGATTATTTTTTATGAGATTTCGGATTGAGAGGCAGGAACTTGAGTTATGGAAGAAGGAAAACTCACTGGAAAGCTACAAGGCTGCTTTCCAGTGGTTAGCATTTGCATGGGCTTCTGCAAAAGAAAATCGGGATGATGCTATGTGTGATTTTCTGAAAAGATATTTCAAAATACTATATGACAGGAATAGGGGATAGATTAATTTTTGGGAATGTCTTTGGTGGGGGATGGTGGGTCAATTTCATCCAGCGTCTGGTACATTCCGTCCCCTGTAATCCAAGGAAAAACGAAATCTTGGAAAATACCAAAGAACAAGGTAATGCTTAAAATAAAAGTAAAGATGAATTGTTTAGCTGTTTTAAAGACTTGTTTCATAAAAATTATGCTCCTTTCAAAATCTGGTTTGACCATTTGTTCGTGGCATCTTTCGACATCTTTATATCCTGAGAAAAGGATACCATGATTGTGGGGGGGGTGTCCACGACAAAAAGGTGCCAAAACACGATTTTTGGGATTTTTTAATTTTTTTGTGTTTGGCACCTTTTTGCCGTGGTGGAAAAGTAAAAAGGGAATATAATATAAGATAAAGACAGAGAAGAGCTGGAAATAAAAATATTTGGGAATTTTCAGTTCGGATATGGCTTTGCAGAATGGATATCCATACAGAGGTCACAACGAGGTTGCTTCTCCTTTGGGTTAGGACAGTGCGCAATGTTCTTGGGAAGGAGGATGCTTGGACGGTACGTCCAGAAAGAGTAAGAAAGAAATGTTATATGAAACTTAAAAAATTTTGACATTGTCAACTGCCCTTGCAATTGTTTTTTCGAATTCGCAAGTTGTGTCCGCACAGGAAATGCCAGATGCTAACGAGTCAGAGTATTTGGAGTATCACTATCAGGTGAACTTTGATGATTTAGATGTGTTTATCGTGAATGGGGCAACGTTTGATATTGCTTCAGATGACGGTCGGGTAATGGATGCCAAAACGGCAGAGGCGGTTGATGCTTTAATGCTTTCTCTCTCTGAGTGCAGTGAGGTAGAAGAAGGAATTGTTTCCATGTTAAATGATAACCAGCAATTGGCAGTTGTCAGTTTCACAGAAGCTCCTCTATTGTGGGAAGATGACCATTATGACAGGGTTAAAGCTGCCGACATTACAGAGTATTACAAGGATAATGATAATAATAGGAGTAAAAAGGGTGAATTTACGTTGTTTACAGCAGTTTTTCGTTCTTCCGAGCTTGATAGCAATGGGAAACACAAGTATACTACTAGAACGTATGGGGCTTGGAATAAGAATAGTGCTGTAGGTGGAGAAAATTATCCAGATTCAGGTGTAGATTATGTTCTGCAATCAGCTCCGAGCACTTGGTTTAGGACACAAGACGATTGGATGAGTGCAAATTATGATAATACTCCATATTCGGGTGTGTCAGGAGATGATTTCTGGTCTGATAGTGGATCTGAGGATTACATACGGTATGCTATCAAGGATGATCCTTATGAATTTGCTAAAGCGCGGCAAAACAAAAACTTTATGCTGACATCTACATGGCTGGGGAATCCTTCTACTTCCATGAGAAAAATTCATAGTTATTATGTCCATACATGGGAAGTTTAACTATAAGCGTATCAATCTCTATAAATAATAAATATGAAAAGTCACTTACGATAACTCCGTCCATGAAGGAGAAGCAATGGCAACTTTATAATGACTTAGATTTTGATTTCTGATTCTGGATTGGATATACTTTCTAAAGGCAGAAGTTTTTAGGAAGTATATCCATTAGAGATGTGCAAGACTCATTTATAAAAAAGTAGGATTTGGCTGTTTGTTTTAATCAATCCTTGTAATATTCTATAGGTACTGGATGGATGGAATTTTGCACATGGCTATATATCTATTCTTTGGGAGGTAAATTGAAAAATCAAAGATTTTTCAATTTTCTATAATTAAAGTATCTCAAGCTTGCTTGTGATATGCATGGTGTATTAGTGTGAAAACAATTTTTTGTTATAGCGATTTGTGTCTGTATGCTACTTGCCATAAATTCGCTAATGTGTAACAGCATTGCAGAAATGGAGATTAATATGAAAAAAAGATTAAAATGGATTGTGACAGGAATTATTTCCCTCGTTTTATTTATTCCTTTGATCTACCTGCTGATATTTATCTCAAAAACAATGAATTCGGCCGGTACACATAAATATAGTGCGGACAATACAGAGATTCATGCAGTTTCATTTGAAGCCGCCCGGTATAGACCATTTGGGGAGGAAGTGGAATATCAATTTCGTGTTGCGTCGGACGCTATGTCCACAAGGTCGGAACTGTTTATATTTCAGGGCGTTCAGTTTGATCCATTCCGAAAAAGCAGGGAATGGGGTCGGTTTCGTTTTGCGTACCATGCGCTGACGAACGAAGAGGAGCTGGTCGGCAGTGTACTGTTTACGCCGCGTGATTACAGGGGGCAGAAACAGACAACAAATTGTATGGTATTTTACTCATCCAATCCATCGAATCAAATTTCACGCTGCATCTTTACTGTGGAGGAAAATGGAGAGTTGTGCACGGTAGAAAATATTTCCCTTACGAAGAAGGCTTTTGTTGCCATCCTTCCCGATTTGGGGGAAAAGGATGGTGTTTTAAGGAAATTTGTAAAGGCGGAGTTTTTTGATTTGGATGGAAATCTTGTAGAAACGATGGAATAGATGGATATAGAAAACGAAAAACATGCCCCGGACGATAAATGAATGTTTATCTTCCGGGGCATTCCTTTCACCGGAGGGAAGAAAGGGGTTCGAATTCCGGTTTGCGCATTTTTGTAAAAATCTTGTCGAATGATTGTAAATTCTTATAAACCATAGTATAATCGGACAATAAACATAAAGATAAGAAAGAGGAGAAGTTTTTATGGGTATACCTTTCAATTTAAAATTGTCCGATGAACAGCAGGAATTTATCGAAAAAGCCCTGGAGGGAAAAAATATCCTGGTTGATGCTTGTATTGGCAGCGGAAAAACTACGGCTATTCAGAATCTGTGCAACGAGATACCGGGAGAGAAAAAAGTTTTGTATTTGACATATAACCGATTGCTTAAACTGGATGCTAAGTCGAAGATAAAGAGAAAAAATGTCACAGTGACAAATTATCACGGGTTTGCCTATATGGTTTTAAAAAGGAATGGTATTTCGTCCGTTGGTATTTCAGATCTTGTACAGACTTTTATAAAAGAAAAGCCTTTGATTGAAAAATATGATCTTCTGATTATTGATGAGTATCAGGATATTGAACAGGAGCTGGCAGAATTATTGCAGTTGGTAAAGGATCGCAATCCCAAAATACAGATTATTGCGGTCGGGGATATGGAGCAGAAAATATATGATAAAACTACACTTGATGTTGAATCCTTTATAAAGGATTTTCTGGATGAGCATCTAAGATTAAGATTTACAAAATGTTTCCGGTTGTCCTCTGATTTGGCAGCTATGCTTGGGAGGGTGTGGAAGAAGGAGATAAAGGGGGTAAATAACGATTGTATCGTGGAGGAAATGACAAAGGAAGATGCGGTGGGCTTTCTGGCAGAACAGGAGCCACAGGATATCTTATGTCTGGGGGCGAGAACCGGCGCGATGGCGGATACTCTTAATACTTTGGAGGAGTTATATCCGCTTAAATTTAATAAGAAAACTGTGTATGCAACGATTTCCGATTATGATTCCATGGGAAAGACGGAACCAAAAGAGGAATCTGCAATATTTACTACATATGACAGCAGCAAGGGGCTGGAGAGAAAGATTTGTGTAATATTTGATTTTACCGAAGCCTATTGGGGGACGAGGATTTCAAAACCGCAGCAGTCGTATTTTATTTTGAGAAATATTTTTTGTGTTGCTGCAAGCAGGGGAAAGAATCATATTATTTTTGTAAAACCGGACGATGCTTTATTGTCGGAATTAACTCTTTCAACATTTGTTGAGACAGATCAGAAATTTAGTGATATAAATATTAGCGGAATGTTTGAGTTCAAATATAAGGAAGATGTGGAGAGGTGTTTTTCACTGTTAAAAACGAAAAAGCTGGCAGTGGAAGATAATTCTTTAATTGCTGTAAAAAATACGGACGATTTGATTGATTTATCACCCTGCATCGGAATATATCAGGAAGCGGTCTTTTTTGACCACTATCAGATTGATGCGGATATAAAACTGTTGATATCATTAAATACTAAGTTGGAAGGCTTATATACAGAAGAAGTAAAAAACAGTTCTCTGGATCAGAAAATATTATTTTTAGTTTCATTAGAAACAAGACAGAGGAGATATCGGGTGCAGGTGATAACCCCGTTTATTAACAAAGAACAGAGTGATATGATAAAAGCCAGGCTGAAAACTCGTCTGAACCAGGACGAGAATGCACAGGTTGAGTGCAGCATTGATTTTTATAACAGGAAAAGCGGGAAACTTGCGTTTTCAGCCAAGGGATTTGCCGATGTAGTTAAGGATAATATTGTTTACGAATTAAAATTTGTTTCCGAGCTGATGCATGAACATTTTTTACAGTGTGCCAGTTATTTGGTTGCAATGGATTTGCCCAGGGGGATTTTGTGGAATACAAGGGATAATACGCTGTATGAGATAGAGGTGCCAGACCGGATAAAGTTTATGGACGCTGTTACAAAAGCGGTTACCAAGGGAGTGATGGAGAGCTATTACAGACCCGGTTTGCTGGAAGAGAATAAAGAGAGGAAGTCCGTGGACAGGTTTGCAGTGATTGATACGGAAACAAACTGGAGGGATGAAGTAATGTCGATTGGTGTGGTGGTTGCCGATTCGGCAAGCAAGGAAAAAATTGATGCGAAGTATTACATAATTGAGCCGGAATATAAGGTGGGGGGAATGTACGATGATAAATTGAGGCTTGACAGTAAAGGTGTTAAAGTTGCAAATAGAAAGCAGGCTTTAAAGGAGTTAAAGCACTGGATGGATGGCTATAATGTAGAGAAAATTTTTGCGTATAACGCGCGGTTTGATAAGGGGCATCTGCCGGAATATTCCGGTTATAAATGGTATGATATTATGCGTTTGGCGGCGTATCGGAAGTATAATAAAGCTATATCCGAATCCGCGGATTGTTATAGAACAGGAAGATTAAAGCGGGGATACGGGGTGGAAGATATTTTGCAAATGCTTAGTGGAAACAGTAAGTACAGCGAAACACATAATGCAGTTATGGATGCGGAGGATGAATTAAAAATTATGCAGTTGTTAGGGTGGGGGATAAATGAGTATGATATTGCATCCGTGTAGATAAATATATAGAAAAATTACCTGTTTGGATATTTCCAAACAGGTAATTTGCGTAACAGGGCAGCGGTGTGTTTTTTTGTTCTGTGTTTTATATTTTATGTTTGCTTACTGATGCAGGGATGATATTTAATGGTATTTAATTATATTCAATACTTAAATCCCCCGAGGTGGTATCCACATCATATTTATTGGTTCCTGCCCCGAAAATATAGGAATCCCCGTCTTTTTTCATGGCAAATTCACTGTTTAGCGAGCCGCTTGCGGAATCCCAGTTAACTGTAAAATCGGAGTTTTCTGGCAGGCAGAATACGACATCACCGGAAACGGTATCTACCGAGATTGCGTCCGGCGTTTTGCTGGAACTTAAATTTATATTGCCGTTTATTGATTCCAGATCAATTTTTTCGGCACCCGCAAGGAAGAAAGTCATGTCACCTGAAACGGTTTCTGTGGAGAGGGTTTCAGGTGATTCTTCCATCGTAAGTTTTAATTCACCGCTTGTCGAATTTATTTCCACTTTCTTTGCTGCCGTGAGCGTGCATTCCATATTGCCGGATATTGTGTCCGCCGAGAAGGTGGTAAGATTCCCGTCAAGGTTCGCTGTTATGTCGCCGGAGGTAGTATCAAATTTGGCCTGGTCAATAAGAGTTACATCTTCAAATACAATGTTACCGGATATGGTATCGACATTTGTTTTTTCTGCGGTAAGCCCCGTTATGTTTACGTCCGCTGAAACGGAATCAATCGCGACCTCGTCTAATTCCATGCCTTCTGGCAGGTAGACAGTCAATTCTTTGTTTAGATTTGACGGGATGCGATTTCCGGATTTTGCAAATTTTAAGTGCAGTGTATCCCCGTCTACAAAGTAATACATTGTTGTTTTGTCATTCAGGGTCTTATTTGATGTTTCTGAAAAGATTACCGTATCTTTTGTATGGTATGCCACGTTTATTTCGCCACTCACCCAGTCAATTTCAACATTTGAAATCTCCCCTGCGGGAAGCTCCGCCTCCCCCATAGTATATTTGTCCGAGTTTTTGTAGGTGAAAGAAGACAGAGCTGGTAAGTTTGGTGCGCTGCATCCTCCCAAGAGAAAACTGCCTATTAAAAGTGTTGTCGCATAAAAAGAATTTTTTTTCATGGAATACTCCCTTCTGAAAATGGTTTTTAGTGATGTCGTTCCGAGATGCTAAGCGCATTTATGCGCTGTGGAAATTTTTCTCCCTCTGGTCGAAAATGAATTGGCACTGATATAATATCTGCTGATATTATATCATAATGAATTTTAAGTAAACATTACAATATCATTAGAATTCTGATTTTTACGTGATTATGACTGTCCGAAAGGATGGACGGAAAGTTTAGTGATTTATAAACGGCATTGGAATCTATATAATAGATAACGGAATTTAGAGAAAAATCGAGCTTATATTTTGGATGATTGTAGGAATTTCCGTTTTCTGCTTTCTCTTTGATATTTATGGGGTTGACAAACCATTGCGAGAATTGTAACATACAAAATAGAGGAATGGAGTGAAATCATAAATAATTATGCGGCAGATTGGGCATTTATTTGGTGGTGATTGTGAATCCTGATAAGGATAAAATATGGGAAATTGGATATGTCTGGCTGCCAGGGGTGGGGAAGAAAAAATAATAAAATGCAAAGATGGAAGGTGAGATCGCGTGAAGATTATAAAAGCAAAAGATTATAAGGATATGTCGCGCAAGGCGGCGAATATTATATCGGCGCAGGTGATTATAAAGCCCGATGCCGTCCTTGGGCTGGCAACGGGGGGAACTCCGGTTGGAACCTACGCGCAGTTGGTGGAATGGTATAATAAGGGGGATATTGATTTTTCTGGTGTAACGACAGTGAACCTGGACGAGTACAGGGGACTGGCGCGCGGGCATAAGCAAAGTTACTGGCATTTTATGCATGCCCATTTTTTTGATTATGTCAACATATGTCCGGAGCGTATTTTTATGCCGAAAGGGGACGATTTGGACGAAGTAAAGGTCTGCAAGGATTATGATCGGGTGATTGAGAATGTCGGGGGGATTGACCTTTTGCTTCTTGGGATTGGCTCGGACGGGCATATTGGTTTTAATGAGCCGGGCGGGGCATTTGAACCTGGAACGCATTGTGTAAATCTGACGGAGAGCACGATAGAGGCAAACGCGAGGTTTTTTGAGAGCAAGGAGGAGGTGCCGCGCCAGGCATATACCATGGGGATACGGACGATCATGCAGGCGCGCAAGGTGCTTATGATTGCGAGCGGGGAGAAAAAAAGGGATATTATTAAGAAAGCTTTTTTTGGCTCCGTCACACCCGCCGTTCCAGCCTCTATTTTACAGATACATCCAGATTTTATTTTGATTGGTGATGAGGAAGCACTTGAGGGTGTTGATCTGTAGAGAAAAAAGTACTAAGATGGGTGTTGACTGTTTGTACTTTTGTAAGTGGAATTTTGTATAGGGGGAACCCCGGTAAAATTGTATATTTTAGTTTGAAATATTAAAGAAGATGTATGGTATAGTTTTCAGTGCCATACATCTTTTTTATATGTGACATGTGAAATAAAAACATATATAAAAGGTTATTTAGAAGAGAGAATGGCATAATTTCATTGTTTTAATTAACGTTTCATTATATTACCTGTAACAAAACAAATTGGTAATCTAATATGTATATGTATAAATATATTGTTTTTGATATTATCATATACTTAATATTAAATCGGTATTAAAATGTTAAGTGGTTAAAGGAAAAAATAATCAATATATAATTCGGCTTATCAATTATGTTTGGTGTGGGATAAGCCCCATCTGGCAGGCTGCGATAGCAGAATAGGGATATGAAATTTCTTTTGACTTATAAATTTGCAAGATTTGACCAAGAAACAGCAAAAAATACCTTGATTTTTTATATAAAATTGCTATATAATCTTATTGATTTAAGGATGCAAAGGGGGAATGTGTAAAAGGGAACGGGAAAAATCTTATAGGGTGTTTTTTGTTGTTTTTTGCAGCTGGCACTGGTTATCCGGTGCAAAAAAGAGGGGTTTTCGTTTTTACAGGAGGGTTACTATGAGAAAAGTATTTTATTCTAAGAAAAGTTTTATGCTTGCAGGGCTTTGTATGCTGCTTCTTGCTTCGTGCGGCGGGAAGCAGGAAACGGGTGGGGAGCAGGGCAGTATTTCCCCTGAGCCGAAAACAGAGGTTTCTGACGGGGAGCAGGATACGCAGGAGGGTGATGGCTTTTTTGTGAAGGGGAAGGCATTTGGTGAACTGCCTGTGGTTGGCAAGGAAGATGATATCTACTGCAATCTGCCGGAGAATGTGTTAGGCTGGGAAAATGAGGTGCTATTCTGCCCTGATCCGCTTTATGGGATTTTATATTATGTGGATCATGGTGGGGATAATATGATTCATGCTGTTTATAATGGGCAGTCGCAGGTTGTGGTAGAACTTCCCGGAAAAAGATTGTTCTGCCGTGGGGGGAAACTGTATTTTCTGATTGAAACATTTTACGGGTTTAAGCTTGAGGGAGCCTTAAATGGAAATATTGTGGAGTACGATCCGGTGGCAGGTGATGTTACAATTCTTGCGAAGGAACAGTTTAATTCTATGGTAGTGTACCAGGATTTGATTTACTGTCGGCAGGATATGCAGTCCCATCAGGGAGAAGAAGGAATGTATGGATATTCGCCGGAATGGTTCTACTTTTTTGATACGGGAAGCCTTAAAGAACTGGAAAAATCTCAATTGGATTATATATTGGAACCGCAGCGCTACGGGAAGTATTTTATGGCGAAAACATTAAAGAAGCAAGACGATGATTCCAACGTGCGAAGTGTGGTGGGAAGGGAACTTAGAACCTGGGATGGTGAGCGGGGAACGGTATGGGAGGGCTTAAATATAGGTTCATCCTTCTACATAAAGGAAGACAGTCTTTGCTGGCTGGATGGCTGCGATTTGCATGTTTATAACTTGGTTTCAGGACAGGATCAGGTCAATACACTGGGATCGGACGATACAGGTAATTTTATTGTGTTTGACGGTCAGTATTATGATTCGAATTTTTGGATAGCTGGTCTTGAGGACGGAAAAATCAGGGAATGCGGCAGTAAAGATACGGGGATGAAGTTTATAAAAGAATTTTATACGGATGGAAAAGATATATATGTACTGATTGGTCGGAGCAACGCAGATCAGAAAGCTGTGGTTCGCCGATTGGAGGTGGGAAGATTATTTGAGGAGGTGAATCCTTTAGGCGGTTCTGAAATGAAAACTGAACTTTTATTTTATCCGCTTGGAGAGTGATATGTATCGCTGGTGAATTAGAGAGGGAATAAAGGGGCAAAATAGGGAAAGTATAAAGGTAAGGAGCCTGTCGCAGAACGAAAGGATGCAAAACGGCTCTTTACTTTTTTGCCCTGGGATGGAGGGTTATTTGGTATGGAAGGTGATTTGCGTAGGTTTGATGCGGGGAAAGTGAGAGAAATGCTTTTATTTTTGTGGGATTTGTGGTAAAATGTTTTTTGAGGAAAGGCAGATTTTTTGGGAGGAATTACAAGACGGGAGAATATGATGGTAATAGAAAAATTATGTCTGGATGATTTTCGTGGGATTCGCAGATTGGAGCTGGAGCTGAAAGGAAAAAACACGGTATTGTTTGGAATTAATGGTGTAGGTAAATCGTCAGTACTTGCTGCTATCAATTTACTTTATGCTAATATGATTAACCGGATAGTGAAATTCCGTTTTAAACAGGCTGTCAGGTTGGAAGATACAGATATCCGGTTTAAAAAGGCTTCTGCACGGATTGCTGGGGAATTTCGGTTTTGGGATGAAAGTAAAGGGTATGGTTATTGGCAGCAGGTTGATAAAAGAATAGCTAAGATAACTGTATCAAAGGGTTTGGAAGAGATTGTGGAGCACTTTACTGAAAGATATCAGCCTCAGGATTCTGTTGATGAAGATAATAATTTGCTGGAGAAGGGAAAAGAAATTAATATTCCTATTTATGTGAATTATGGGGTTAATCGACTTGTATTAAAAACGCCGTTGCGTATACGCAAAACAGAAGATTACGGACAGATTGCCGCATTTGAGAAAGCGATCGAAAGTCAGATAGCATTTTCAAAATTATTTGAATGGTTTTTAGAGCAGGAATTATATGAAACCCAAAGGCAAAAGATTGATTCTGGCTACCAGGATACGGCATTGAATTCTGTAAAGAGGGCAATGTTAGCAATGCTAGACGGATGCAGCAATATACACATCACAGCAAAACCATATTCTATGAAGGTGTCAAAGGGAGAGGAAGTGCTCGATATATTGCAGTTGTCCGATGGTGAAAAATGTACACTTGCACTGTTTGGTGATCTGGCAAGAAGGCTTGCGATTGCGAATCCAACACTTGAAAATCCGTTGGAGGGAGTGGGGGTGGTTCTGATTGATGAAGTTGAACTTCACATGCATGTATCGTGGCAGAGAAAAGTTGTAAATGTATTAAAAGAAACCTTTCCTAATATACAATTTATTATAACAACGCATTCGCCACAAGTACTGGGAGAGATTAATTCAGATTTTAATGTTTTTTCGTTGCGCAAGGAAGAGGATGACATTGTTTGTGAGAAGTTTCAGAATTATTTTGGGCTGGATACAAATTCTATATTGGAGGAAGCGTTTCATACAAGTTCACTGAATGAGAAAGTAAGGGAGAGTGTCTGTCAGATGTATGACTGTATTGACAGAAAGGATTTTGAACAAGCAGAACATTGGATTAGGATAATAGATCAGTTGACCGGCAATAGAAATATTGATAGCACAAGGGGAAAGATACTGGTTCGAAAGGTAAGGAGAATAGATGCGGCAAATAAGGAAAAATCCTGAACCCGATCATTTTTTTTATTGGAAAATGGATTATAAATCAAGAAACGGACGTGAGGCAGTATATGATGATTTAAAAGGAACGCAGGAGTATTTTTTGTTGAAGAAAAATTTACTTGAGGAACAGGGATATATCTGTTGTTATTGTGAGAAACGGATAGGGCAGGAGGGAAATCTGTCGGACTGTGATATTGAACATTTTATGCCAAGACATCCGGATTCAAGAACTTTATCTGTGCAGGAATGTGCGATCTGTAAAGATGCTCAGTTGGCGTATACCAATTTGTTTGCTTCATGCAAGGGGGAAAGTGCTGACGGGACGGATCATTGTAACCATAAAAAGGATAATTGGTTTAGTTTTAAAGATTGTATTTCGCCGACAGATCCGGAAATTGTTGGGTTATTTGGTTTTAAGCAGTCCGGCGAGATCTTTGTTTTGAATCCAGCAGGTGTGGAGATGCTAAAACATCTGAATTTGAATTCATATATATTGGAACAGCAGAGGAAGATTGCATTTTTTACAATGTTGGAAATAGAGTTTGAGGATGAAGACTTGCTTCGGGATGAAGAATATATTGAGGCAGTAATCGGGGATTATGATAATATGCAGAATGGAAAATATCCAGAATTCTGTACTATGATTACATATTGCCTGCGCAAATATTATCTGTAGAATAAAATCCAAATATGCTATTTCAAGGAGGTATTTCATTATGAAAACTGTTATTATTGGCGGTGTTGCCGCAGGGACGAAGGTGGCGGCGAAACTGAAGCGGGAGAACCCGCAGGACGAGATTGTGATCTACACAAAGGGGAAGGATATTTCCTATGCCGGCTGTGGGCTGCCGTACTATATTGGGGGCGCAATCGAGACGGAGGGCGAACTGATTGTAAATACCCCGGAAAAGTTTATGAAACTGACGGGGACAACCGTACATACTAACAGTGAGGTGATTGCGGTAAATACAGAGGAAAAGACGGTTTCCGTAAGAGGGGACGGGCAGCAGGAAGTTTCCTATGACAGGCTTGTGATCGCGGTGGGTGCACAGAGCATTATACCGCTGGTAGCGGGCGTAAAACTTTCCGGCGTGTTTACCGTGCGCACACCGGAGGATGCAATCTCAATCAGAGACTATATTAGCGGGCAGAATGTAAAGCGCGCCGTGGTTGTTGGCGGGGGTTTTATCGGGCTTGAGGTGGCGGAGAATCTAATGGCGCAGGGGATTTCTGTCACAGTGATGGATATGGCGGATCAGTTGATGCCCAATATTTTTGATGCGGATATGGCAGATTATATTAAGCGCAAGCTTACAGCGAAGGGAATGCGCATTATGACGGGAACGGCGCTTTTGGAGATTTCCGGTGAGGAAACTGGTGCGCAGAGGGTTGCCGGTGTCAGGACAAAGATGGGGAATCTGCCTGCGGAGCTGGTGGTTCTTTCCGTGGGTATCCGCCCGGCCACGGATTTTCTGGCGGATACGGGACTTGCGATGGAGCGGGGACTGATTATTACAGATGAGTTTCAGAGGACGAACCTTCCGGATATTTACGCCGTTGGTGACTGTGCATTTGTAAAAAACCGTATTACAGGGAATGGGCAGTGGTCTGCGATGGGTTCCACTGCCAATATTGCGGGAAGGGCGCTGGCACTGAATCTGGGCGGCAGTGAAACAGAGTATCCGGGATGCCTTGGCACGGGGGTTGTAAAGCTTTCGCAGGAGATGAATGCGGCGCGCACGGGGCTTACGCAGGTGCAGGCACAGGCGGCAGGATTCAACGTGGTATCGGTTCTTTGCGTCGCGGATGACAAGGCGCATTATTATCCGGATTCCGATATTTTTGTGACGAAGCTGGTTGCAGATGCCGACAGCCACAGATTGCTTGGAATGCAGGTGATCGGAGGGGGCGCGGTGGATAAGATGGCGGATATTGCGGTTGCGGGAATTTCGCTTGGCGCAAGAGTGGATGATTTTATAATGATGGATTTTGCTTATGCCCCGCCATTTTCTACCGCAATTCACCCGTTCGCCGCGGCGTGCGGTATTCTGGCAAACAAGATGAGCGGGAGGCTTTGCTCCTTTACCCCGGCGGAGTATGCGGCGGGCGCGGCGAAGGAATACGCACTGGTGGATGTGCAGCCTGCTCCGGCAATATCAGGCGCGGAATGGCTGAATCTGGCAAAGGTGGAGGAATTTGCCGCAAAACATGGGAAGGATGAAAAATTGCTGCTTGTCTGTGCAAAAGGCAAGAGGGGATATCTGGCACAGAATAAATTAAGGGCACTCGGCTTTACTGATACCCGCGTGCTCGAGGGCGGTGTGACATTTAATGTGGTGAAGAAGAGCCTGCCTGCCGGTGCAAAACTTCCGCCGGAGGAGATTAAGCGCGTGAAGGCGCTTGGATGCCTGATGGATAAGCGTTTTGGAGATGTGTTCAATGTGCGCGTAATCACCAGGAACGGGAAAATTACCGCTGTGCAGCAGCGTGTGGTCGCGGAGGCGGCGGAGCGCTTTGGCAGCGGGGAAATCACAATGACAACCCGTCTGACATTGGAGATCCAGGGGGTTCCTTATACGAATATAGACCCGCTGATTGCCTTCCTTGCAGAGCATGACCTTGAAACCGGAGGTACGGGTTCCCTTGTGCGCCCGGTGGTTTCCTGCAAGGGCACGACCTGCCAGTACGGGCTGATTGACACCTTTGCTTTAAGTGAAAAGATTCATGAGCGTTTTTATAAAGGCTATCATAGCGTAACCCTGCCGCATAAATTTAAGATTGCGGTAGGGGGCTGCCCAAATAATTGTGTGAAACCGGATCTAAACGACCTTGGGATTGTCGGTCAGCGTGTGCCGGTCTTTGATTATTCCAAATGCCGCGGCTGCAAGAAATGCCAGGTGGAACTTACCTGCCCGGTCAAGGTGGCAAAACTTGTGGACGGCGTACTTGCGCTTGATGAGAATGCCTGCAACGGCTGTGGGCGCTGCAAGGAAAAATGCCCGTTCGGTGTCACACAGGAATACCGGGAGGGATGCAGGATCTATATCGGCGGCAGATGGGGCAAGAAAATTGCGAACGGCATGCCGCTTGATAAGTTGTTTACAAGCGAGGAGGAGGTTCTTGATACGATAGAGCGCGCGATTTTATTCTTCCGGGATGAGGGGATTACGGGCGAGCGCTTTGCGGATACGGTGAACCGGCTCGGTTTTTCATATGTGCAGGAAAAGCTTCTTCGCGGTACAATCGATAAATCGGCAGTACTTGAGAAAAAAGTGAAGGGTGGTGCGACCTGTTAATAAGAGATTTATTTTGTTATTGTCTGTGGCGCTTGCATGTGGTGTTATGGCTGGATGTGGAAACGGCGGTGCTGCCGGTGGCATGACGGAGGGCGGGACTGTTTCGGATGGCACCGCGAAAGGGGACAACCGGAAAGCGGCGGAGGATGATGTGTATACCTTTACTGATGACCTTGGCAGGGAGATCGTTGTCACCTCCCACGAGCGTGTGGCATCGCTGCTTGGGAGCTATGCGGATATGTGGGTGCTTGCGGGTGGGAGCCTTGTTGCTGCGCCTGAGGATGCGTTTGTGGATTTTGATCTATCCCTGCCTGAAGATACTGTAAAGCTGGGGGAAACGAAGCGGTTGAGTCTTGAATTGCTGCTTTCCTCGGCACCGGATTTTGTGCTGGCAAGCACCAATACAGCGCAGCATCTGGAATGGCAGCCGTCGCTTTTGGGGGCGGGAATTGTCACGGCTTATTTTGATGTGGCATGTTTTGAGGATTATCTGCGCGTGCTTGAAATCTTTACGGATATCACGGGAGAGAAGGAGCGCTATAAGCAGTATGGGGAGAGTTTAAAGGGTCAGATTGCGGATGTGTTATCCCGCTATGCGGATCAAACCCCGCCGAGCGTTTTGTTTTTGCGCGCTTCCGCAGCGAGCATCCGGGCGAAGGGAAACGATGGCAATGTGCTTGGCGGGATGCTTGAGGAATTCGGCTGTGTCAATATCGCAGATACGCAGGAGAGCCTGCTTGAACAATTGAGTGTGGAGAGCATTCTTTTGCAGGACCCGGACAAGATACTGATTGTGCAGTCCGGGGATGATGCGGAGGGCATGAAACAGAATGTGGAGAAGATGTTTTACGAAAATCCGATCTGGAATGAACTTTCCGCTGTTAAGTCGGGGGAGGTTTATTTTCTGGATAAGCATCTGTATAATTTAAAACCGAATGCCCGCTGGGCGGAGGCATATGAGAAATTGGCGGAGATTCTATATGGGGAAATGCAGGATGCCCGGTAAATGGCACTTCCGGTTTTTTTTGCTTGGCGGGATTTTTTTGTGTGTTTTGATCATGACGGCAAGCCTCTGTCTTGGAAGCCTATGTTTTTCACCGCTTGAGCTGGTGCGGATACTTGCGGGGGGCGGGGAGCGCGTGGCAAAGAATATTTTAGTTTATGCGAGGCTTCCACGTACATTTGCCGCACTGGCTTCCGGCGCGGCACTCTCGGTATCCGGCGCGGTGCTTCAGAATGTCCTTGACAACAAGCTTGCCTCACCGGGAATTATCGGGGTCAATGCGGGGGCGGGGCTTGGTGTTACGCTCTGTATTGCGGCCGGGACGTTTTCGGGGTTCGCGGTTTCCTGCGCGGCTTTTTTTGGCAGTTTTATCACGGTTTTTATGATCTTTCTTTTTTCGTACCGGGTGAAAGTGTCAAAGAGCACGGTGATTCTTGGAGGGGTGGCGCTGAATGCCGTGTGGAATGCAGTTGCTGAGTCAGTCACAGTCCTTGATACGGATATTGCGATGCTCGGCATGGATTTTCGCGTGGGGGGATTTTCTTCGGTTTCCTACCCAAGACTTGTCCCGGCGGCAGTGTTGATTTTTGCTGCCCTTTTTGTTTTGTTTACCCTGTGCAATGAGCTTGATGTGACGGCGCTCGGGGACGGGACGGCGATGGGGCTTGGGCTTTCTGTGTCGAGATACCGGATGCTGTTTCTTGCCCTTTCTGCGCTGCTTTCCGGGGCAGCAGTCAGTTTTTCCGGGCTGCTTGGCTTTGTCGGCCTGATTGTGCCGCATTTTGTAAGACGGTTTTTTGGAAGCAGGAGCGGGAGGCTTTTGCCCGCCTGCGCGGTCTGCGGGGCTGGGTTTGTCCTGCTGTGCGATCTGGTATCAAGACTTATTTTTATGCCGTATGAACTGCCGGTGGGGATTTTAATGTCGGTGGTGGGCGGGCCTGTGTTTCTCTGGATGTTGGTATGCAAAAAGCGTGAAAATGAACAGAGTCCGTTTTGAAATAAGGCTACCGTAATCCCACTGGCTTAAGACGGTGGGTTAAGGTAGCCAAAAGTAGTGGTTTGTGCTATATTTTCGCTATGGGGACATGGAAATACAAAAAAACTACTGACAGCAAAGCAGATATCAGATGACATAAAACCGTTCTCTTAGGAGATATGCCAAAAGCATAAGGTGATTATCAGATATATGGAAACGGATAAAGACCATATCCATTACATGATAGAAACAGAACCAACAATGTCTATCAGTAAGATAGTAAATCGGATGAAAAGCTATACAACATATCATATTTGGAAAAAGTACCCGAATGATTTGCGGAAACATTTTTGGAAAGAGCATACCTTTTGGACGGACGGATATTTCGCATGCAGCGTAGGGAATGTTTCAGAAGAGATGCTACAAAGGTATATAGAAAACCAAGGTTAGAGAAGGCGGTGATAGTCAATGCTGAAAGCATATAAATACAGGATATACCCCAATAGCGAACAGCGAACACAGATTGCAAAAACATTTGGCTGCTGCCGGTTTGTCTATAACCAGACATTAGGGCAGGGGCTGCCCGAATTAACGCCTGTGGAGATAGTAGGTTACGAGGTCGATGAAGCAGGAAGCCCATTGACTTTAGACAATGGGTAGTTCAATCCTGGGATTGCAGTAATTTTGGGAGATTGTAAAGGAGCTTTCTGGCAGATGGGGCAGGAATTCGGAGGTGGGGAAGGAGATAATGGGAAAAATTGGAAATCTGAAGGAGGGAAAAACACAGGAAGCAGAAAGTGCTATGGTCGAAATTAGAAATGTTTCCGCCGGGTATGGGAAACACAGGGTACTTGACGGTGTAAGCTTAACCTTGCAAAAAGGTCAGGTGACCACCCTGATCGGTGAAAATGGCAGCGGAAAAAGTACGCTTCTTAAAGTCTTGCTCGGCTTCCATCCCCTGACCGGCGGGAAGATACTGATTGGCGGTGTTTTGGCAGAAAAACTTAAAAGATCGGAACTTGCAAAAAATATCGCTTATCTCCCGCAGGGAAATAATGTGCCGGACATTACGGCGGGGCGCATGGTGCTTTCCGGGCGCTTCCCATATTTAAGTTATCCGAGGAGGTATGGTGCCCAGGATATTGAGGTGGCGCGGCGGGCGATGGAGCAGATGAGGATTTTACAATATTCGGACTATCCGATGAGCCAGCTTTCCGGGGGGATGCGGCAGAAGGTATATATTGCGATGGCGCTCGCACAGCAGGCGGGTGTGATTGTGATGGATGAGCCGACCACCTATCTCGATATCGGGCAGCAGGCAAAATTTGCTGCCCTGGTAAGGGAACTGTCCGGCGCGGGCAAGACACTCTTGCTCGTCCTGCATGACCTGCCGCTTGCCCTAAAGATTTCCGATAAGGTTGCCGCGCTTTCTGCGGGAAAAATTATTTTTTGCGGCAGTGCAAAGGAGACTGTCCGCTCGAAGATAGCGGAGGAACTTTACGGTGTCGCAGTAAAGTCGGTTCCGACGGAAGCGGGGGAGCAGTATTATTATGAGCTCCTTAGTTAAGTGGAGGAGCGCACCACGATATTTGAAGCTATATGGATGACCTGGTTGGCTTGCAGGGGATTTGCAATCGTTCATGGGTAGAGATGGAAGCAGTGCCTGTTTTGGGAAAATGAGGAAACTTGCATGCCATCAAGGGAGGAAATAGAGGCAGTATTAAAAGGGGAACAGTAAGTTAATATTGTGTTTGTCAGTGCGTAGCAGTTTCTTAAACAGAAACTGCCACGCATATTTTTTTGTGTGGTAGATAGGGACTCTGTATATTTAAGTACTTAAAACAAAACTTGGATAAAAATACTTTTATTTTTTTCAGTATTATGGTAAAATCTTTTAATGGGGCAGTATATTGTTGTGATTACCGCATATGGACAGAGAGGAATAACTTATTTGTATTATATATAAATTTGTTTTTTGTAATCGATTACTTTGGATGCATCGCGCAAATCACAGATAAAGACGGGCAGAATGCCGGGTTGCTGTCGGGGAGAATTGAGGGATTGTGAAAAGCCTGCTGTGTGGTATTCTGACATTGTTTTGGATAAGGGGGTGTTAAAGGGGGTGTGCAGATCAGGGAATGATCTTATATTATAAAAAAGGGGGCGGTAGAGGGTATTACCTGTCAGGCATATTGTTGGCAGGATTCTAGCAGTTTGTGATGTAGGGGGAAGGGAAATTACAAGGTAAGGAGAGGTCTATGAAGAGAAAGAAGACGTTACAGGAGATTATTTATGTTATAGTTCTGCTTGTAGCCATTATTGTTCTGTTTCAGTGGTATACGGTTCAGAACAAGGAACGTATAGGGGAGCAAAACAAGAATTATGCAGCGGATGCGGCACAGATAAAAGCTGTCCAGATTGATGAGGAATTAAGCAATGCACTGGGAAGGATTAATACATATGCCTATTTTGTTGGTGAAAGTCTGTCTGAGCCGGTGGTTACATTGCAGATGCTTGAGAAGATAGAGGAAAACGCCGTTTTTGATGCCGTGCTGTTTACGGATATCAACGGGGTGGATTATATTGCTGACGGGCGGACGGCGGATGTAACGGAACGTGCTTTCTTTAAGAATGGTATAAATGGGGTGAGTGGCACCACAATCGTATTTGATTCTTATTTTTTTGATGAAACAATGGCAAATTTCTATGCGCCTGTCAGGTATAAGGGGCAGATCATCGGCGTACTGCGCGGGGTGTACCTGGCTGAGGAGTATTTAAAGAGCATGCTTTCCACCACGTATTTTGGTGAGACAGCAGATGTCTTTTTATGTACACCGGAAGGCAGGGTTATTGCAAGTTCCGACGAGAGAACGGTCTATGAGGAGCATCTGGTCGAGTTGTTGCTATCTGAAGGGGTGATTGATAAGAAGACAGCAGCAGGGGTGAGGGGAGTATTTGAGAATGGCGGGAAGGGCGCATTTATCTGTGATTCGGAAAGCAAGACAGATAATATCTGTGTGACATATCTCCCTAATAATAAATATGTACTTGTACAAACATTTCCAAAAAGTGTTACCCAGAGCATGATAAGGGAGGAAAACCTGGTCGGCATGCAGCTTGAAGCCGCACTGATTGGATTGTTTGTCATTTTTATTATTTTTCTTTTGTTCCGTGCAGGGCGCGAGAAGAAGCAGCTTGAGGCGGAAAAACAGGAACTTAATTATATTTTCACGGGGATTAACACTCTTTTTACCCGCTTTTCCATGATTGATCTGGAAACAAAAACATATCAGTACTTGGCGGGGACAAAGCCGGAAAATGATTGTCTTGCTACAAGCGGGGATTACGATTCACTTGTAGATTATTTATGCCATATTATGGCGGACGATGAAACCAGGAAGGAATTTACCCGTATTGTTGACAGGGACTTTTTAATCAGCGAACTAAAGGAGCAGGACGATGTCCGCTTTGAATGCCGCGTGGTGCGTGACGGCCGCGAGGACTGGGAGCATGTGAATATCATGTGTATTGAGCGGCATGATGGAAGGGCAGCCAAAGTCCTTCTTACCAGGCAGAATATTACGGAAACCAAGGAGAAAGAACTTAAAATCCAGGCACAGATGGCGCTTGCAAACCGCAAGGAAAGACAGTACCGGATTGCAATTGCATCCAGCGCATTCTGCACGTTTGAGATGAATCTGACAAAGGATGTTATAGAGCAGGATATAGTATATACTCTGCAGGGAAAGACGATGTCACTTCTTGAAAAATTAGAGCTAAAGGCACCTTGCAAAGCTTCGGAATGTTTTGGCAGGCTAAGGGAGCATGTTCTGGAAGAGTCCATCGAAACGTACCGGAAAGTGGCTGATATACAATATCTCAGGGATTGTTTTGCCCAGGGGGAAGCAGAAGTTGAGGTAGATTACTGGATTATGATTACCGGGGAAAAACCGCTCTGTGTCCGCCAGTCCTTTGTGATGACACAGGATGATACCACGGGCGATATTGTTGCCATGGTGGTGACAAAGGAGATTACGGATCAGGTATGCCAGCAGAGGGAACAGACGCAGGCGCTTCAGGATGCGCTGATGCAGGCACAGCATGCAAATCGGGCAAAGACAGCTTTCCTATCCAATATGTCCCATGATATAAGGACACCGATGAATGCCATTATTGGCTTTACAACGATTGCCGTCAGTCATATTGACAATAAGGATCAGGTCAGGGACTGCTTACAGAAAGTTCTCTCATCCAGCAACCATCTTTTAAGCCTGATTAACGATATTCTTGACATGAGCCGGATTGAGAGCGGAAAGGTGCAGATCAACGAGCAGGAATGCAATATTTCGGAGCTTATGCACAATCTGGTCAATATTATCCAGCCTCAGGTGAAAGCAAAACAGCTTGAACTTTTTATTGACACGTTCGAGGTGGTCAATGAGGATGTGATCGCGGACTCCCTCAAATTGAGCCAGGTATTTATCAACCTGTTAAGCAATGCCGTAAAATATACGCCGGCGGGCGGCAGTGTTTCCTTCCGTATTATGCAGAAGACGACGTTCCGCCACGGGTATGGCGACTATATTTTTACTGTTAAGGACAACGGTGTCGGCATGTCGCCGGAGTTTGTACAACATGTGTTTGAGCCATTTGAGCGCGAGGCGACCGTGACCCAGTCGGGTATCCAGGGAACGGGGCTTGGCATGGCGATCACCAAGAATATTATTGAGATGATGAACGGCGAGATTGAGGTGGAGAGTGAGGTTGGAAAGGGAAGTACTTTCACTGTAACGATCGGACTTAAACTTCAGGATGTGGAGAAGAATGCGGAGCAGATCAGGGAGATCGAGGGCTTGCGCGCGCTTGTGGTGGATGATGATTTTAATGTTTGTGACAGCGTGAGCAAGATGTTAAAACAGCTTGGCATGAGGGCGGAATGGACGACATCCGGAAGGGAGGCGGCATATCGGGCGAAGCTTGCCTGCGAGGAAGGGGATTCCTACCATACTTATATTATTGACTGGCAGATGCCGGAAACCAGCGGGGTAGAAACTGCAAGAAAGATCCGCAGCGCAGTGGGGGGCGATGTGCCAATCATTATCTTAACCGCATACGATTGGACGGATATCGAGGAGGAAGCGAGGGCAGCAGGGGTTACGGCATTCTGTGCGAAGCCGCTGTTTATGTCCGACTTAAAGTCCGCACTTTTGGTGGCTAATAACCTGATAGAGAACAAGGAACAGGTTGCGGCGTGGACACTGGAAGATTTTGGAGGAAAGCGTTTGCTGCTTGTGGAGGATATCGAACTTAACCGCGAGATTGCGGAGGTTATCCTGACGGAGGCAGGCTTTGAGGTGGAGAGTGCGCCGGATGGGACGGATGCGGTGGCGATGGTTAAGGAGGCGGAAGAATATTATTATGATGCAGTGCTGATGGATGTACAGATGCCGATTATGGATGGGTATGAGGCGACTAGGACAATCCGTGCGCTGCCGAGGAAGGATGTAAAGAACCTGCCGATTATAGCGATGACGGCGAATGCGCTTGAAGAGGATAAGGAGGCGGCGTTAATGAACGGGATGAATGCCCATATTGCCAAGCCGATCGATGTTGACGTACTGATGGAAGTTCTGCGCCAGTATCTAAAGTAGCAGATTTTAGCCGGGCGGGGGACTGATTTTTGGGGGGAGTTTTAAATTGGACAAATATGATATTTTAAAAAAGTATTTTGGCTACACGGGTTTCCGCAAGGGGCAGGAGTTTTTGGTTGACTCCATACTTGCGGGCAGGGATGTGCTTGGGATCATGCCGACAGGGGCGGGGAAATCACTCTGCTACCAGGTGCCTGCGCTGCTTTTGCCGGGAGTGACGGTGGTGGTTTCCCCGCTGATCTCGCTGATGAAGGACCAGGTGCAGGCTTTGAACCAGGCGGGTGTCCATGCCGCGTATATCAACAGTTCCCTGAGTGAGGGGCAGATTGCAAAGGCACTTTCGTTTGCTGCAAATGGGAGGTACAAGATTATCTATGTAGCGCCGGAACGTCTTGAAACGCCGGGATTCCTCTCGTTTGCGGAAAAAGCGGAGCTTTCACTTCTAACTGTGGATGAGGCGCACTGTATTTCCCAGTGGGGGCAGGATTTCAGACCGAGTTATCTAAAGATTGTGCAGTTTATCAAAAGGCTTGCGAAAAGGCCGGTGGTTGGTGCGTTTACAGCCACAGCGACCGGCCGTGTAAAGGAGGATATCGCCTGCGTCCTCGGGCTTGTGTCCCCGCAGGTTTTAGTGACGGGTTTTGACAGGGAAAATCTTTATTTTGGCGTGGAATATCCGGCAAAAAAGGATACCTATGTGATGGATTATGTTCTCGGGCATTCTGGGGAGAGCGGAATAATCTACTGTGCCACCAGAAAGAATGTTGAGGCAGTCCATGCAATGCTTTCTGTGTCCGGTATCAATGCCACAAAATATCATGCGGGGCTTGACAATGAAACCAGGCGGCAGAACCAGGAAGATTTTATGTATGATAAATGTCCTGTGATGGTGGCAACCAACGCGTTTGGCATGGGGATTGACAAATCTAATATCCGTTATGTTATTCATTATAACATGCCGCAGGGCATGGAGAATTATTATCAGGAAGCGGGAAGGGCAGGGCGCGACGGGGTCGCCTCGGAGTGCATCCTGCTTTATTCGGCGCAGGATGCGGTACTTTTGCGGTATATGATGGAGAATAAGGAGCCGAATGTGGAATTTACGGCCGAGGAGGCTCTGGCGGTAGCGGAGCGCGATATGGAGCGCCTGCGCGCCATGGAGGGTTACTGCAAGACAAAGAACTGCCTTCGGGAGTATATTCTTGATTATTTTGGCGAGTATGGCAGTGGGCGCTGCGGAAATTGTTCCAACTGCAAGAAAGAGTTTGAGGAAACGGATGTGACAGAGGCGGCTGTAAAGGTTGTGGAATGTGTGCGGCAGATGAGGGGGCGCTATGGTCTGCGCGTGGTGGCGGGGACTCTTTCGGGGGAGAATACCGCAAAGCTGAAAGAGTACCGTGTTTCTGAGTATCCTGCCTTTGCAAGTCTTAAAGAGTGGCCGCAGGGGGAATTAAGGGAACTGATCGGGCAGATGTTGCTTGAGGGGTATCTTGACCAGACAAAGGATAAATATGCATTGCTCGGGGAAACCAAAAAAGCACGGGGATTATTTTTGGGTGAGTGCAGGCTTATATTTAAGAGGTGCAAAAAAGATAGTGCGGGGGACGGGAGGAAAGGTGCTGCCGTCGATAAAAGGAGCCGTTCGGATATTTTAAATTCGAGGGGGCTTACGCTTTTTGACCTGTTGAGGCAACTGCGCATGGAGATTGCGCGTGAGGAGAGTGTGCCTCCCTACATTATTTTTTCGGATAAGACCTTGCTTGAACTTTGTGTAAGGCTTCCTTTTAACGGGGAGGAGATGCAAAAGGTGGCGGGAATTGGCGAGAATAAGTATGCCAGATACGGGGAGAGGTTTCTTGGTGCGATAAATGATTTTACCGGGGGAAAGCGTGAAAAACTGTATTTTGGGGACGAGGGTGAGGCTCTGCCCGCTGCCTTGCGGGGGCATCACGGAGGGAAACCTGTCGGAAAGACATGGTATAATATGTTATGATGGTGGGAAAATCAGGAGAAATAAGGGAAAAAAAAGAAGAGAAAGGAAAAAAAGATAGTCTTCCTTTTTTGAAAAAAATGGTGTATAATGAAATCGGCGTTAATCGATGCAGTCTATAATTTCTGGCAGATTGTGCAGAAAATCCAAATTGTGCGTGGAAATCGAAAAACTAATATTAAGGAGCAAGAGAATGGAAAACCAGTATGAAAAAATGTCACTGGCGGAATTGAGGATTATAGCCAAGGAAAAAGGTATAATAGGGATTACTACGAAAAAGAAACATCAATTGGTGGAATTGTTGAGCCAGTTGGAGGGAGCCGATACAGCGGGGGAGAAGAATACATCTTATCAGGAGGCGGACAGAAATCCGATGCAGCGGAGCGGGGCATCCCAGGGCAGTGCGGATGTGAGCCAGGTACAAAAGCAAGCCCAGGTTCCCGGTGCGGAACGGAAAAATACTTTTGTGTCGGATAACGCCGAGCGCAGGAACTCTCATCCTGCGGAGAAGAGCGAGCGCAGGAGCGGCCCGCGCGGTCCTTATGGCGGATATCCGAAAACGAGGGTGAGGAACCAGCCATTAGAGCGCAGCCAGAATAATCCATATACAAATCAGTATAACAGCGGGGAAATTGCCCAGGATGTAAGGGAGAATACTCAGTTTTCATACGCGCAGCAGAGTTTGCAGTCAGTTTCCGGTTACCGTCAGGGAAGTCTGACCAGCGAGGAAATAGAGCAGCTTGACAGCGGTGAAACAAAGGAAGGAATCCTTGAGATTATGCCGGAGGGTTTCGGCTTTATCCGGTGTGATAATTTCCTGCCGGGCGCGAATGATGTTTATGTGTCTCCGATGCAGATAAGAAAAATGAATTTGAAAACCGGTGACATGATTGTTGGGAATACAAAAATCCGCAGCCAGACCGAGAAGTTTTCACCTCTTTTATATGTCAATACCATCAATGACCTGCCGCCTGCAGAGGCGCTGAAACGCCCTCGTTTTGAGGAGCTGACACCGGTGTTCCCGAATGTCCGCATTCATCTTGAAACGCCCGGCTGTAAACCGGCGATGCGCATTGTTGACCTTGTTTCACCGATCGGTAAGGGGCAGCGCGGTATGATTGTTTCTCAGCCAAAAGCGGGAAAAACAACCCTGTTAAAACAGATTGCACATGCAGTAAATAAAAACCATCCGGAGATGCATATGATTATCCTGCTGATTGATGAGCGTCCGGAGGAGGTGACCGATATTAAGGAATCCATCCAGAGTGACAGCGTGGAAGTTATTTATTCTACGTTCGATGAACTTCCGGAGAATCACAAGAGGGTATCGGAGATGGTTATTGAGCGCGCGAAGCGCCTGGTGGAGCACGGCAAGGATGTGATTATTTTGCTTGACAGTATCACGAGGCTTGCGCGCGCCTACAACTTGACCGTGCAGTCAAGTGGGCGCACTCTTTCCGGTGGTCTTGACCCGGCAGCCTTACATATGCCGAAAAAATTCTTTGGTGCTGCCAGGAATATGAGGGAGGGGGGCAGCCTTACAATCCTTGCAACTGCGCTTGTGGAAACGGGCAGCCGTATGGACGATGTGGTTTTTGAGGAATTTAAGGGAACCGGAAACATGGAGTTAGTGCTTGATAGAAATCTTTCCGAGCGCCGTATTTTCCCGGCGATTGACCTGCCGCGCTCGAGTACCAGGCGCGAGGATCTTCTCTTAAACCAGGCGGAGATTGAGGCAAATGTGCTTATGCGCCGCGCCTTTAACGGGATGAAGCAGGATGAAGCGGTGGAGCGCATAATCCAGATGTTTTCTTCAACAAAGAACAATGCAGAATTTATTGAAACAATAAAAAAGACAAAATTTGCATATTAGGACTTGCCAAGGGAAAAAAGTTGTGGTATAATAAGCAAGCTGTTTAAAAATCATGTGCATCGGTTAGAAATCGCTGTACAAAAGGATAATGAGAGGTGAAAGAAATGAAAGAGTCCATTCAGCCTAAGTATTACCAGGCAAAGGTTACCTGCAACTGTGGCAATGAGTTCGTGACCGGCTCCACAAAACCGGAGATCCATGTGGAAGTTTGTTCCAAATGCCATTCTTTTTATACCGGCCAGCAGAAGGCTGCTGCAGCGCGCGGTGCGATCGATAAGTTTAACCGCCGCTACGGTCTGACGAAATAGCCGGGACGGGCATTAAATAGCTGCAGATATTTACGATCAGGCTGAGGTTAGCAGTAATCTCAGCCTTTTTTCGGATGGAAATATAAACCTGTAACGAGCCGCCACAGGCGGCAGAATGAGAGGAAGGAAATAGATGAAATCATCGGGCATCGGCGGACAGGCAGTTTTGGAGGGCGTTATGATGAAAAACAAAGAACGCTATGCGATTGCCGTGAGGAAGCCGGATAATCAGATCGAGGTAAAGACGGATGAATTTCACAGTATGACGGAGCGGGTGGGGCTTTTCAGGCTTCCGCTTTTCCGAGGGATGGCAGTTTTTTTTGAATCGCTGATTTTGGGGATGCGCACGCTCTCCTATTCCTCAAATTGCGGTGGTGAGGAGTCGGAGGGGGCAAATCCTAAGGAAGGGGGAGGAGCCAGGGAAACCATCACGGATATCGGTGTTATTTTTCTATCCCTGTTTATTGCGGTAGCGGTCTTCATCCTGCTTCCGCTGCTGCTTTCAAATCTTTTGAGCCGCCTTGTGCAGTCAGGAACCTGGGAGCTTGTAATAGAGGGGATACTGCGCGTGGCTATGTTTGTCGTTTATCTTATCCTGATTTCAAGACTTGAGGATGTCAAGCGTATTTTTATGTACCATGGGGCTGAACATAAATGTATAAACTGTGCGGAGGGCGGCGAGGAGCTGACAGTGGCGAATGTGAGGCGGCAGAGCCGCTGTTACAGGCGCTGCAACACGGGATTTTTGCTGTTGGTGCTGCTGGTTAGTTTTGTGCTTTTTATGTTTATACGTGTTGATGCCGCGTGGCTGCGATATGTGCTGCGCATTTTGCTGGTTCCGCTTATTGCTGGGATTACTTATGAACTAGTCAGCCTGGCAGGAAGCGGTGGCAAGCTGACGGAAGCTTTGCAGCGTCTTACGACCAGGGAGCCGGATGATTCCATGATTGAGGTGGCAATTGCCTCATTGGAAGCTATATTTGACTGGAAAGCTTACCAGCAGGAGCAGGGTATTGCGAAACGGTGGTCGAAGGTAATGAAGAAGGCGGACGAAACGACGGAGGAATTGACTGCGGATGTACCTTTGCCGGTTACTGCCGTAACCAAAGAGGAGGAAAAAGAGGAGGACGACCAACTCAGCTCGCTTGACCATTATTTTGTTTTTGATGGTAAGACGGCGGGTGGCGAAACTTTAAGGAAAAGGGAAGAACACAGGAAATCTGCGGTAAAACCGGTGGGAAGAACCGGGCAGACAGGCAACAGGACACCGGGGAAGATACCGATTTTAATCGGCGGCAGTGCATCCGGAAGAAGTGGGGTGAGTGCGGGTAAGACCGGGGAGAAGGCATCTGGTAAGGTTGCTGTAAAAGCTGTGGGGAGCACACCCGCATCTGCAACGAAGGCGGAGGGGAAATCGCCTGTCCGGGTGGATGAAACATCGGGCAGAATTGTGAGGGGAAGCAATGGGAATATAGTGCCGCCAGGTACCACGGTAGGGAAAACCGTGCGGGGAGGCATGTCACAGAGATCGGATGAAGCTTCCAAGCAGAATATGCAGAATAACGGGGAAGAATAAAGAGGATGACAGTGAAGGAAGCATTGGGATATGCAAAGGAAGAGTTGGAGGGTGCGGGGATTTTGGAGGCTGCGTTGGATGCGAAATATCTCCTGATGGAGGTTGCCGCACTCTCTTGTGCGGAGTTGTTTTTTGCTGCCGAAAGGGAACTTGAGGAGGGGACAGTTCGAAAATACCGGGAGGTTATTGAACGACGCAGGGCGCGCGAGCCACTGCAATATATTATAGGGACGCAGGAATTTATGGGACTTTCCTTTGTGGTATCCCCCGCTGTACTGATTCCAAGACAGGATACGGAGCGGTTGGTCGAGTTGGCACTTCCACACTGTTCAGGTGCCAGGGTACTGGATCTTTGCACGGGATCCGGCTGCATCCTGCTAAGTCTTGCAAAGCTTTCCGGGCTGAAATTGGGAGTTGGGGTGGATCTATCAAAAGAAGCGCTCCTGGTTGCGAAAAAAAATGCAGAACGCCTTTTCGTGTCCGTGGATTTAATTGAAAGTGACCTGTTTGAAAATGTGCAGGGGATTTTTGATGTCATTGTTTCCAATCCGCCCTATATTTGTGCGGGAGAGATTGGGGGACTGATGCCGGAAGTGCGCGATTTTGAACCGCGTATGGCGTTGGACGGGGATGTGGACGGACTTTGCTTTTACCGCAGGATTGCGGAGGGGGCGGGGCTTTACCTGCGTCCTGGCGGCAGGATTTTTCTGGAAATCGGCTGCACTCAGGCAAAGGAAGTTTCTTCTCTGCTAGAAGAGAACAGTTTTGAGGAAATTGATGTTAAAAAGGATTATGCAGGGCTTGACCGTGTGGTCTGCGGGTGTTACCGGGGAGAATAATTGTCAAAGAAGTCCCCGTTTCCAAGTTATAAAGGTGAAAGTGGTGGGGAGGGGAACTTCTTGCGATAGCAGCACAGGGATATGAAATTCTTTTGGCAACTTTCCGTGGGATAAAACGGGAAGTTTGAAAAATAAATGTAAAAATATGTAAATAAATGATTTCGCGGACGGGGCGGGTGCCAGCGTCCCGGAAGGGAGAATATTGTTATGGAAGTGTTTGAGAAATTGGAGGATACCGAGCGCCGATTTGAGGAATTGCAGGCAGAGTTAAGTGAGCCGACAGTCACGAATGACACGGCGCGCTTTAGGAAGCTGATGAAGGAGCAGAACGACCTGAGTGAAGTGGTGGGTGCGTACCGCGAATATAAGCAGGCGAAGAAAAATATTGAGGACAGCCTTGCGATGCTTGACACGGAGAACGATGAGGAGTTGCGCGAGCTTGCGAAGGAGGAACTGGCTCAGGGAAAGGCGGATGTGGAGTGCTTAGAGCAGAAGATTAAAATTCTGCTGCTCCCGAAAGACCCGAATGATGAGAAGAACGTAATTGTCGAGATCCGCGCGGGTGCGGGCGGGGATGAGGCTGCGCTTTTCGCGGCAGAACTGTTCCGCATGTATCAGAAGTATGCGGAAACGCAGCGATGGAAAATTGATATGATGAATCTGAACGAGAGTGGGATTGGCGGCTGCAAGGAAGTTGTTTTTATGATTGAGGGGAACGGCGCTTATTCCAAGTTGAAATATGAGAGTGGCGTACATCGTGTACAGCGTATCCCGGTTACGGAATCGGGCGGGCGTATCCACACCTCTACTGCGACCGTTGCCATTATGCCGGAAGCGGAAGAGGTGGATGTACAGCTTGATTTAAACGACTGCCGTTTTGATGTGTTCCGCTCGTCCGGCAATGGCGGGCAGTGTGTAAATACGACGGACTCGGCGGTGCGCTTAACGCATATTCCGACGGGTATTGTAATCTCTTGCCAGGATGAGAAATCGCAGTTAAAAAACAGGGATAAGGCGCTTAAAGTGCTCCGTTCAAGGCTCTATGAATTAGAGCTTGAGAAGGCGCACGACGCGGAGGCAGCGGCGAGAAAATCCCAGGTTGGAACCGGGGATCGCTCGGAGAAGATCCGCACTTACAATTTCCCGCAGGGGCGCTTGACCGACCACCGGATCGGGCTTACCATCTACAAACTTGAGAAAGTGATGGACGGCGATATCCAGGAAATAATCGACGCATGCATCGCCGCCGACCAGGCTGCAAAGTTGGCAAATATGGCAGGGGAGTAAAAGCAGCCTGGTCGGCTGACCAGAGATGCAAAGTTAGCAAATATGGCAGGGGAGTAAATAGAACATCGGCTCTGGTTTCCCAGAAGCCGATGTTTAAAAATAGGCATGTGAAATTACCTCTGCTTTACGACGGCTTTTTCTTTTGTCGTTGTAAAGCAGATTATTTTTTATATTGGGCTTCTTAAACTGCGTGCAGACTGCCATACATTGTTGGTGCCCGCAGGGTGAATTTTATTATGTCGCATTTGATGAATTTGATGAAATTTCAATATGGTGTTTCAAATCTGGATAGCCTCATTGATAATGATTATTCACGGCGGATTTATGGAAGTTGGGGGTGCGTTTTGCTTTGTGCTTGCTGTGTTTTTTGGAAATGATATATTTGATATAGGGAAATATTTTTCATTTAAACTCCCATACTTTCAGGATAATCTAAATATGATGATTGTTACAGGAGCTATCTATGGTGTAGTGAGGACTGTCGGTGCAATCGGATTATTAAAAAACAAAATGTGGGGCTTTATGCTTTCTGTAATCAATTGCATAATAACAATGATTTTAATGCTGTTTTTACTGCCGACAGGGATTATGGACGGGGTGTTTGCAAGTAGCGCGTTAATACTTATGTTGACACAGTATTATGGAAATAAAGAAATAGGAAGTAATTAACAATATACCAAGCTAAGTTTAGCCACGGCTGGAGGAGGAATGGCATGTGGCTAAACACCATTGTACCTCTGCATAATATTCCCGCACTACCAAATGATGATTATGCTTTCTATTGTTTGTCCAATATTACTGGCAACTCTGGCAATCTACATTAAGATTTGTCTGCATCGTATGCTCCTAATATTTTCAATGAATGTTTGTAGGCATTTTTTAGCATAGACGGATTTTGGGTATAATTTGACCAATTAACACTGCTGTATAGATTTAGAATTTCACTTTCATTATATATCGAATATTCTTTGATAGTAAACGGCATATTTCCCCCAATAAGTCATTCTTAAATTTACATGCTCACATGCCAAGTATATTAAATCTTTCACATATAAATTTTGAAACAAACCGATAATACTTCCCATAAGTGCCTTCTTTCTGCGTATAACCACGCTTATATAGCTTAGCATGGAAGCGGGGATTTGTAAAGTGGCGGGGCGGAAGTTTTTGAAGAAAAATGGTGATAAATATTTTTTAACTTCCGCCAGGACTTTTTAAACTTATCGTCCGAGAATCATACAGCTTACAGGGGGGACAACGCTTGTTTCACCCTTTACCTCCCCGAAAGGTTCGTTCCCTGCAAGTTCTGCATCCGCATAGACAGCCCAGGTTCCATTTGGGATATAGAACTGTACTGAATGGCGGTTCGGGTTAAAAAGCACACAGATTTCTTTTAGTGTATCGCCGCCCGCATGACCTGAGAGAAGGAATCCCACGGTGTTTTCCGGCACATCGGCAAGGAAGGAGAGGTGGGTGGAAATATCTTCTTTACAGCGCAGGCGGAATGCCGGATGAGCCCTGCGCAGGGAAATCAGTCCGCGGTAATATTCGTAGACATCATGGTTTTTTGTAAGTTCCTTCCATTTCAGGGAATTGACGGAATCCGGGGAACGGTAACTGTTCCCGTCAAAACCCGTTCCGCCCTCAGCGGGTTTTGAGCGCAGGAATTCTTCACCAGCCTGGAAAAACGGGATGCCCTGCGCGGTAAAGTAGATGGCGGCAGCCAGTTTGTTCATGCGGATGCGAAGTGTTTTAGTACCCGAAGAAAAGGAGCAGGCGAGCTTATCCCAGAGAGTGAGGTTGTCATGTGCGGAAACATAGTTTACGCACTGTGTGGGTTCGCCAGCCCAGAAGGCATTTGCAGAGCGGACATTTGCAAGGTCAACCTGCGGGTGTGGGCAGCAGGCACAGATACCGAAACGGATATCCTCGCAAAGCTTTTTCTTTCCGGTTACAAAACCTTTCTCACGCAGATCAAAGACACTGCCCTTGATAGCATCGCGCAAATTGTCGTTAAAAGCGGCAACGCCGGGAATCAGGGAAATGTTAGACTTTGTGGCGCGCATTTCTTCTTTAAGGGGGCTTTTCCCGCCGGTCCATCCTTCGCCGTACATCAGAAGTTGCGGGTTGATTTCATTAAGGCGCGCGCGGATTGCGCGCATGGTATCAATATCATGCAGTCCCATCAGGTCAAAGCGGAATCCGTCAATATGGTATTCCTTTGCCCAGTATGCGAGAGAATCAACCAGAAAGGCGCGAACCATCGGATGTTCGGAAGCCGTTTCGTTGCCACATGCTGAACCGTTGGCAAAGCTGCCGTCCTGTTCCATCCGGTAGTAGTAGTATGGGGCAAGGCGGTTAAAATGGGAGTCTTCGCCCGATGCAGTGTGATTATATACCACATCCATAATAACGCCAAGCCCCGCCCCATGCAGCGCCTGAATCATTTTTTTCATTTCAAGGATGCGCACGGAGCCGTTGTCAGGGTCTGTGCTGTAGGAACCTTCCGGGATATTGTAATTGGCGGGGTCATATCCCCAGTTAAAGCTGGGTGAATTTTCGTCAACGGAGGAAAAATCAAAGCAGGGCAGCAGGTGGACATGGGTTACCCCAAGCTCGCGGATATGGCTGAGCCCGGTCGCAAAACCGTCCTTGTTATGTGTGCCCTGCTCAGTAAGCCCAGCAAAAAGTCCCTTGTTCTGTATTCCGGATGAGGGGTCCATGGAGAGGTCGCGGATATGCAGTTCGTATAGGATGGCATCGGTCGGCGAGGGCAGTTCAGGACCGTGATCATTTTCCCAGCCCGCGGGATTTGTCAGGGAGAGATTAACTACCATCGAAAGAGCACCGTTCGCAGAGCAGGCGCGCGCGTAGGGATCGGTGGTTTCCTGTGTTTTCCCATCGATGGTTACAAGATAGAGGTAGTAAGTCCCATGTAGCATTTCCTTTGTCCGGTAAGACCATATGCCATGTGGATATTTTTCTAGGGGGATACGTTTTTCCCCTATATGGGAAGGGTGGCCATCTTTTGCCGCCGGGTACAGACACAGGGTAATCTCCTCCGCCTGCGGTGACCAGACAAGAAAGTTGGTTCCTTCCCCGGTACAGGTAGCGCCCAGGTCGGCACCGGTGTAGGTAGACTCTTTACAAAAATCTTCAGAATGATAATATGAAATATAGTCCCTGATTTGTTTTTTGGCGGCCGGTTTGTTTACGGATTGTTTTGTGGTGGTCGGCTGGTTCATGTATTACCTCTTTCCTGCAAAAAAGCGCATGTTGGTTTGTTATATTTTCCGGCAAACTGTCCGGGGAAAAACATATGTCCCCATTTAGGGTTTGCACCTGAAAAGAATATTATGTAGGGATTGCTGTTTTGTGCCATACGGAAATCTTATTATTAATTTTATCATAGTCGGGATTTAAAGTCGAGAAGAAAATTGATCGTTTCGAAAAAATTCGAAAAAGAAAAATGTAGTATAATCGTGGGTTTTGAAACATGCTTTCCTTTTGGGCAGACTTGTGATATGATGGGGGTATTGCAGGAAGGCTTTTGATACAGCCAGGGTGTGTGCATTGTGCACTATTATTTGTGGAAATGAGTTTTAAGACGCATCCCGGCTAAAAAAGAAAAGGAGGGTGCCTATGGAGATAACAGCTTACCGGCATAGGGTGCAATATTATGAAACGGATCAGATGAAGGTGGTACACCATTCAAATTATATCCGCTGGTTCGAGGAAGCGCGCACGGATTTCCTTGAAAAGTCAGGATTTTCCTATGCGTGGATGGAGGAGCAGGGAATCATTATTCCGGTACTTTCCGTTTCGGCGGAATATAAGGCGATGGTGCATTACGGTGAAGATGTTCTTATAAAGCCGACCGTAACGGGATTTAACGGAGTGAAGCTTTTGCTGTCGTATGAGGTAAGGCAGGAGGGGACGGGGGAGCTGACAACGACGGGGACGAGCTGCCACTGCTTCCTCGACCGTGAATACAGGCCGCTGCGTTTAAAGAAGGAATTCCCGCAGGTGTATATGATGTTTGCCTCATGTCTGGAAGGGCAGGAGTGATGTGGGGCTTAGAAAATCAATCGAGTAATTTCCCTCCAATCATTACTTTTTTTAAGGTTAGCTGCCCATCCACAATCAGCAGGTCGGCATCCATGCCGCAGGCAATACTGCCAACCTCTTCTTCAAGCCCGACGGCTTTAGCGGGAAGGGCGGTGGCAGCATAAAGGGCTGTTTCCAATGGTATATGGAAATCCACGGCGTTTTTTACCGCATCGAAAAGCGTGATTGTGGAGCCGGCGAGCGTGCCGTCGGGAAGATATGCGCGGTGGTCTCTTACTTTGATGGAAAGCCCGCCCGCCATATAGTCGCCGTCCGAAAGCCCGGTCGGGTTGATGGAATCCGAAACAAGGAGGATATGCCCCGGCATTGCGGAAAATATCAGACCGATAACCGCGGGATGAACATGGATGCCGTCGCAGATTATTTCCGCGTTAAGTCCCGCGGTATAAGCGGCACCGACAACACCCGGGGCGCGGTGCAGCAGGGGGCGCATGGCATTAAAAAGATGTGTTACATGGGTGGCACCAGCGTTTGCCGCAGCCAGGGCTGTTTCATAGTCGCAGTCTGTGTGGGCGATGGAAATGGTGAATTTTTCTATATTATCCCGTATAAATTCTGCTGTCCCCGGAAGGGAAGGGTCCAGCGCCAGCAGGCGGATCGCATTGTTGCTTAGCTTTTGGTACTCGTCAATTAAGGATTGGGAGAGGGGGCGGAGGTATTTTTCATCGTGCGCCCCTTTTTTGGCCGGGGAAAAGAAAGGACCTTCCATATAGATTCCCCTAAGCCCTGCCCCGACTGAACCGTCTTTTCCATTTTTTTGCATATCCATTGCCTGTCGGATATAGCCCATAGCCCTGGCATATTGTGCATCCGCGTTTGTCATTGTGGTTGCCAGCACGCTGGTTACACCGTGGGCTGCATAGAATAAGCACATTTTCAGTATTTCGTCCGGGCTTGATTTTGTGAAATCATATCCGAGACAGCCGTGCGTGTGCAGATCAAATAATCCTGGCCAGATCATATTTCCGGCACAGTCGATAATTTCTTCTTCCGGGTAAGACCGCCCGGTCTTTTCCGGGTATTCCCACACGGCGGATATTTTTCCGTCCTTTACTAAAAGGTCTGCCGGAACAAATTTTTTATCAAGGAATACAGAGCCATTTTTTAATAACATAATAATCCTCCTGCGGGCGCATTGCCCCTATTTGTTTGATTCAAAAATAAAATCTAGGAAGCGCTGTGCCGCGCCCGGTAGATCATGGTTTTTTGCAAAGCAGATGCCGACTTTTCTCTTTGGGATGGGATAGGAGAGAGGAAGGATAAACATCCTGCCGTTCTTTATATCCTCGCGTATAAACTCTTTTATGGCGCAGGCAATGCCAAGTCCAGTGCGCGCAAATTCTATCAAAAGATCCATGCTGCCCACTTCGAGAATCTGACCTGTGCGGATATGGTGGCTGGCAAGATAATTGTCGATATACAGCCTTGTAATATTTTTTTCGTCAAGTAACATCAAATTTCCCGCATATAAAAGTTCCTCGACCTGGGGCAGCCGTCCCTCGCGGAGCGTCAGGTTTTCAAGGTAGGCACCTGTTGCAACGAAAACGTCTTCGACCTGCCCGGTAGGAATAAAATTTAAGCCGTGCATGTTTTCTGCCTGACCGACCAGACCGATATCAACCCGCCCTTCCCTGAGAAGTTCCATTGTCTGGAAAGAGGACTGGCACTGGATGGTAAAACGGATATGGGGGTGGGCAGCGACAAATTCTTTGAGGAAGGGGAGAAGCAGATATTTGCATAGTGTGGTGCTCACGCCGATGCGGACATGGCCGACACCAAGGCGGGAGAACTGGCGCAGTGCAGCCTCACCTGCATTCAGTGCCTGGAATGCCTCGCGCGTGTACTCGTACAGAAGTTTTCCTTCTTCCGTCAGCCGCACGCCGCGGGAACTGCGGGAGAAAAGAAGGACGTTTAATTCTTCCTCCAGTTTTTTTATGGATTTTGAGATTGCGGGCTGGCTGATAAAAAGTTCTTTTGCGGCAAGGGAGATATTTCCGGTTTCAGCCACCTTGTTAAAAATCTGGTAATGTGAGAGGGGGGTCTGGTTTTCCATCGCGCACCTTTCTATTCCTTAAAGTTATATAAAATATGAATAACATGTATTTTAATTATAACAGAACATGTGCTATAATGGCAAGTAGAAAATAGAAACCAGCCCGGTATCCTTAAAAAATGCTGCCCGAAAAAACGGTTTAAGACGAAGTAAACCGTGGCAGCTTTATGTTTTATATGGGCTGTTTTACGGGAATTTAGGATACGCGGGGGAAATGAGGCAGGGATGGATTATAATGTTGCAGTGATCCCGGGTGATGGGATTGGACCGGAGATTGTGCGCGAAGCGTGCAGGGTACTGGATGCGGTCGGTACGAAATATGGGCACGGCTTTCATTACACACAGGTTTTGATGGGAGGAGCTTCCATCGACGCGACTGGCGTGCCGCTAACGGATGAGGCGCTTGCTACAGCGAAGGCGAGCGATTCCGTCCTGCTCGGTGCGGTGGGGGGCAAGGTCGGGGAATCTTCCTGGTATGAGCTGCCGCCGAATCTGCGCCCGGAGGCGGGGCTTTTATCAATCCGCAAGGGGCTTGGGCTGTTTTGTAACCTGCGGCCTGCACTTTTGTTTCCACAGTTAAAAAATGCCTGTCCGCTTAAAGATGAGATTATAGGGGAAGGCTTTGATTTTGTTGTTGTGCGCGAACTGACGGGCGGCGTATATTTTGGCGAGCGGAAAACGGTTACGGAGGGCGGTGTGCGCAGAGCCATTGACACGATGCCTTACGACGAGAATGAAATCCGCCGCATTGCAAGGTGGGCATTTGAAGTTGCTATGAAACGCGGGAAGCGCGTGGTGAGTGTTGATAAGGCAAATGTACTGGATACTTCAAGGCTGTGGCGGCAGGTGGTGGCAGAAACCGCCATGGAATATCCCGAGGTTGCATTAAGTGATATGCTGGTGGACAATGCTGCCATGCAGATTGTAAGAGATCCCAAGCAGTTTGATGTGGTTTTGACGGAAAATATGTTCGGAGATATTCTGTCGGATGAGGCGAGTATGGTGACTGGCTCGATTGGGATGCTGGCCTCCGCAAGCCTTGGGGCGGGGAAACTTGGTCTTTATGAGCCGAGCCACGGTTCTGCGCCGGATATCGCGGGTCAGGACAAGGCGAACCCGATTGCGACCATCCTCTCGGCGGCAATGATGCTGCGGTATTCTTTTGATCTTGTGCAGGAGGCGGATGCTGTGGAGGCGGCGGTGTCGCAGGTTTTGGATGCGGGGTACCGCACGGTGGATATTATGTCGGAGGGCTGTAAACTGATTGGCACAAAGGAGATGGGTGAGCAGATTGCGAAAAGAATTTAGTTATGCGAAACTGATTAAGATTTCTTCCCTTGTGTACTGCGCCCTGACGGTACTGTTTTTTCTTCTGCTCAATGTGGCGGCGGGGTTTGTCGCGCAGGTGCAGGAGACTGGGGCGGCTTTCAGCGGGGTGCAGCAGGCTTGTATCCTGGCGGTCAATATTTTGATTTACGTGGAGCTGTTTGGCTATTTTGCGATAATGTGGATGCTGTTTTTGTATTTTTTTAGGAAAAACCAGTATTCAAAAATGCGCAGACCATGGCCTGCCACGGAGAAATTCCCGCTCTGGTATTTTCTTGCAGGGCTGGTATTTTTCCTTATTTTCATGAGCCTGATGAAGGCGATGCTTGGGTAGGGGATTGTTAGAACGGAGGTAAATGATTAATGGGAATGACAATGACACAGAAAATACTTGCAGCGCATGCAGGGCTTGACTATGTGGAGGCGGGACAGTTAATCGAGGCGGATCTTGATATGGTGCTTGCCAACGATATCACCGGTCCTGTTGCCATACATGAAGTGGAAAAACTGAATAAAAAAGATGTTTTTGATAAGGACAAGATTGCACTTGTTCCGGATCATTTTGCGCCGAATAAAGATATTAAGTCGGCGGAGCATTGTAAATGTGTGAGGGAGTATGCAAAGGCACAGGGGATCACAAACTATTTTGAGGTTGGGCAGATGGGAATTGAGCATGCGCTGCTGCCGGAAAAAGGTTTGGTGGTAGCGGGTGATACCTGCATCGGCGCGGATTCACACACCTGTACTTACGGTGCGCTCGGTGCGTTCTCGACCGGGGTTGGGAGTACTGATATGGGTGCGGGCATGATTACGGGGAAGGCGTGGTTTAAAGTTCCGTCCGCAATACGCTTTGTCCTGACCGGAACAATGAAACCTTGGGTGTCCGGGAAGGATCTGATCCTACATATTATCGGGATGATCGGAGTGGATGGTGCACTTTACCGCTCGATGGAATTTGTGGGTGAGGGTGTGGCAAGTCTGTCTATGGATGACCGCTTTACGGTCGCGAATATGGCGATCGAGGCGGGGGCGAAGAATGGGATATTCCCGGTGGACGAGCTTACAGTCGCATATATGAAGGAGCATTCCACAAAGCCGTACCGTATATTTGAGGCGGATGAGGATGCCGTATATGACGAAACTTATACCATCGATTTATCAGAGCTTGAGCCGACCGTTTCTTTCCCGCACCTGCCTGAAAATACAAGGACGGTGAAGGAGAGCGGCGAGGTAAGGATTGACCAGGTGGTGATCGGTTCCTGCACAAACGGGCGAATCAGCGATATGCGCGCGGCAGCAAAGGTTCTTGAGGGCAGGAAGGTGAAGGACGGCGTGCGCGCGATTGTTATCCCGGCGACCCAGGCAGTTTATTTGCAGGCGATGGAAGAGGGGCTGTTAAAGATATTTATTGAGTCCGGCTGTATTGTAAGCACACCGACCTGCGGACCTTGCCTCGGCGGACATATGGGGATTTTGGCTGCGGGCGAGAGGGCGGTATCAACGACAAACCGCAATTTCGTAGGCCGCATGGGACATGTGGAATCCGAGGTATATATCGCAAGCCCCGCAGTGGCAGCCGCATCCGCCGTAACCGGGAAAATAAGTGAACCAGCAGAACTAGGACTATAAAATATAATCAAGGGAATTATGCGGAACTTTAAACAGCATAATTCCCAAAAGCAGCGCAGGAAGGGATTTATGGAGCGGAGCGGAAGAAATCGCTTCCTAAGGAAAAGGCGCTGAGAAGGGAATTATGCGGAACTTTAAACAGCATAAGTCCCGGAGCAGCGCAGGAAGGGATTTATGGAGCGGAGCGGAAGAAATCGCTTCCTAAGGAAAGGGCGCTGAGAAGGGAATTATGCGGAACTTTAAATAAGAAAGGCGGATGTGGAAATGAGAGCACATGGTATAGTACATAAATATGGTGACAACGTCGATACAGATGTAATCATCCCGGCGAGATACCTGAATTCTTCCGACCCGAAGGAGCTCGCAAAAAAATGCATGGAAGACATTGACGCGGACTTTGTAAACCGCGTAAAGACAGGGGACATAATAGTGGCAAATAAAAATTTTGGCTGTGGATCTTCGAGGGAACATGCGCCGATTGCAATCAAGGCATCCGGCATCGCGTGTGTGGTTGCCGAAACTTTCGCGCGCATCTTTTACCGCAACGCGATAAACATCGGACTTCCGATAATAGAGTGCCCGAGCGCGGCGCAGGCAATAAAAGCCGGGGATGAAGTGGAGATCGATTTTGATACGGGCATGATTTATGACCGCACAAGCGGGCAGGAGTTTAAAGGGCAGGCATTCCCGGAATTCATGCAGAAAATCATAAAGGCAGAGGGGCTGATGAACTATATCAACCAAAAGGAGGCGTAAAGAGGGATGGGGGGAACTGGAAAATAATTTTTCGAAAGGAAAAAGGGAATGAAGAGTTTAAAAGGCAAAGTAATTTTACCACTTGTGCTGATCGTGGTCATCAGCATTATCTCTTCCGTCTGCAGCATTATAAGTATTAACCGGGTCGGGAATGCGGGAGATGAAATCGTTAAGAAAAACGTCCCTGTAATTATATCGCTGGATGCAATTTCAGCGAATATTGAAGAAATGCAGCAGCTTTTGCTGAACTATAGCATTATGACAACAAAAGAAGAAAAGGAGAAGGTGGAGGAAAAGATTGCCCGGGCGGCGGCAACCCTGAAAGCAAATGTAAAACAGTACGGGGAGATCGGTGACGCGGCTTCATACGAACAGCTCCTTGCCATCCAGGACGAATATCTTGAAAATTACATTGATACCATGAACCTGAGTGCCACCAACAATACGCGTGAGGTGGCGGCGAAGGTGGGCGGTGTCCTTGCCGAGATTTTTGAGCGCCTCTCCATCCAGGTTTCCCAGATGAGCGGGCAGGCGCAGTACAATATCGGGGTTGCGAGCGCAAAACAGGAAGCCGTAAGGAACGATGCGATGATTCTCTCCGTTGGCATGATGCTTATTATGTTGATTATTGTGGCAACAAGTGTAACAGTTATACAGATGACCATAGTAAGGCCGACACTTAATTATGAGCGGAGATTGCGCAGGATTATAAAGGATATCAATGATAAGCGGGGGGATCTTACCGAGCGTATCCCGGTTGTGACGGGTGACGAAATAGGAGGGTTGGTGAGGGGTGTCAACCTGTTCATCGCGACACTTCAAAAGATTATGGGAAAGATTGTATGCGCGACGGGGGATATGAACCAGTCCTTTATCTATGTGACGGACAGTGTCAATAGGGCAAATGAGAATTCCGGGGAAATATCGGCATCTTCCGAGGAGATTGCGGCAACGATAGACAATATTTCCAATACCGTCAACCGGATTAACGAACAGGCGGGCATGATCGGTGACCATGTAAGTGATGTGGCTCAGGTAACAAAGCAGATTCAGCAGAGTACCACGCATATGAAGCAGCGTGCAGAGGAGATAGAGGAATCCGCTGAAAAGAACAAAGAAGAAACGAACCAGATGCTAGAGGGTATTATGGAACGCCTGAATGCGGCGATAGAGAACAGCAAGAGTGTGGATCATGTAAATGAGCTGACGGATGAAATTCTAAATATTTCAAGCCAGACCAACCTGCTTGCACTCAACGCTTCCATCGAGGCAGCGCGCGCCGGGGATGTGGGGCGCAGTTTTTCAGTGGTTGCGGATGAGATCCGTCTGCTTGCGGACAGCAGCCGCGAAACGGCAAATAAGATCCAGAATATCAACAGTGTTGTTATCAGTGCAGTAAACGAGTTAAATACGAACGCAAATGATATTATGCGGTATATATCGGAGGCGATCCTGCCGGATTATGACAGCCATGCCAATGCGGGCAGGAAGTACCGTGAAGAAGCGGAGAGCGTGAGCGGGGCGATGGATAATTGCCTTAGCAGGATGGATGATTTAAGCCAGATGATAGGGGAAATGGCAGGGCAGATGAACCAGATCGCAGATGCGGTGGGCGAGTGCAACCAGGGGGTTTCCCACTCGGCTGACAGCACACAGAGCCTTGTGGAGCAAATTAACCAGGTATACAAGAATGTCGAGTCCAGTATCCGGATTGTGGAGAACTTAAACCAGCAGTCGGACGCTTTTGTGAATCTTTAAAGGGGGAATCTGTGATGAAAAGAAAGATATTAGCAGCGCTGCTTGCCACATGGATACTCTGCACCGCGGTGTCCGGGACGGTTTTGACGGCGGGGGAATTTGATCCGAACAAAGATAATTATGTTAACGTGGATGCGATTGATCTGTCGCTGCACGGTGAAACAAGCGGTGACTTTACGCCGGTTTATGTTTTTGATAACCCGTTTTTAGGGAAGGACACCTCAAAGGGAGTTGTATTTGAGTTTTATGCAAAACCAACCTGGGAAGTCCATGTGCTCGGCACGATTTTTGCCATCCAGGGCACGGAGGATTATGATGGAAGGATTTACTTTACACCGGGTTCGTATTTCGGTTTTAACAGCGAGAAGTTTGGCGGATATTTTGATGCGAACCTTTATAATTATGCGTTGGTGGACGATTATATTAAGGATGGTGCCACAATCCGCATCGAGCTGTCCGAAACAGGTTTTTCGGTGTATTCAAACGATGTGCTCTGCTATGATCAGACCATCCTTGCGGATTCGACTAGGGCGGCGGGGGATTACACGGAACAATCGGATTTCGCGCCGGTGCTTAAATGGCTTTCCGGGGCACAGAAACTTTATTTTGGCTATGGTTCCTGGTGGAATACTGTAAGTTCCTGTGAGGCGAATATCAACCTTTCGGATGTGAGTTTCCGGCTGGCAGACGGCACGGAGGTTTTTAGTCAGTTAAAGGCGGACGGGGAATTGTTAAAACGTCTTGGCGGGAGCCTCACACTTAAAAATGAGAGCAAGGATATCGCGGCTTCCTGGGAACTGGTAACGGACGCGCAGCCAAGACTGCTGAATTTTGATATGGTGAATTATGAATCAGAGTCCATATTGAAGTATATGGTTGTGGCAGTGGCTGTGATGTTTGCAATTGCGGTGGCGATTCTGATATATGCACTTAAAAAGCGCCGCTATAATGATATCTGATGGAACTATGCAGCTTTAAAATAATATGGATATCATACTGGGATTCCGACTGGAAAATATAAGTTTACAGCGGTGGAAAAGGTATCACTGTAAACTGTCCGGCAGAGGATGCGGTGGGATCGAAATAAAAAATAGGAGAGGTTTTAGTATGTACGAAATTACAAAAAAGGAGATTCTGTCAGAAAGTATTTTCCTGATGGATGTGAAAGCGCCGCGTGTGGCTAGGAACTGTTATCCTGGACAGTTTATTATTGTAAAAATGGATGAGAGGGGGGAGCGCATCCCTCTGACCATATGCGATTACGATGCTGTCGCCGGCACGGTGACGATTGTTGTGCAGGCAATTGGCGCATCCACAAAAAGGATGGCGGAATATAATGTCGGGGATGCCCTGCGTGATTTTACGGGACCGCTTGGCTGCCGTTCGGAGCTTCTTTGCGAGCCGGTGGAGGAACTGAAAAAGAAGAAGATACTCTTTGTTGCGGGTGGAGTGGGGACAGCTCCGGTTTATCCCCAGGTAAAATGGCTCCATTCTAAGGGAGTGCTGGCGGATTGTATTATCGGTGCAAGATCGAAGAACCTGATAATTCTTGAGGAAGAGATGAAGGCTGTTGCAGGCGAGGTCTATGTGGCGACGGATGATGGCTCCTATGGTTTTAAGGGGAATGTCAATGATAAGATAAAGGATCTGGTAAGCCAGGGGAAGTCCTATGATCTTGTAATTGCCATCGGACCGCTTATCATGATGAAATTTGTAAGCCTGCTCACAAAGGAGCTCGGGATCAAAACAGTGGTCAGTATGAACCCTATTATGGTGGATGGAACTGGTATGTGCGGTGCGTGCCGTCTGACGGTTGGCGGGCAGGTAAAATTTGCCTGCGTGGACGGACCGGAATTTGACGGGCATCTGGTGGATTTCGACGGGGCGATGAAACGTGCGCAGATGTATCGGACCGAGGAGGGGCGCGCCGTCCTGCGCGAAAGGGAGGGCGCGACGCACCATGGTGGTTGCGGGCAGTGCAGCGAATAATCTTTGGAAAGGGCATGGTGGAAATAAATGGAAGTTGATGTATTAAAGAGGATTCCCGTAAGGGAGCAAGATCCGCAGGTACGCGCGGCGAATTTTGACGAGGTGTGCCTGGGATATAATAAGGAGGAGGCGGTGGCGGAAGCTTCCCGCTGCTTGAAATGCAAGAACCCGCAGTGCCAGAAAGGATGCCCGGTAAATATTGATATACCGGGATTTATCCGGGCGATTGAGGAGAACCGGATGGAAGAGTCCTTTGATGTGCTCTCAAAATATTCCGCACTTCCGGCTATCTGTGGACGTGTCTGTCCGCAGGAGAGCCAGTGCGAGGCAAAATGTATCAGGGGCATTAAGGGCGATCCGGTTTCCATCGGTAAGCTTGAGCGCTTTACGGCGGACTGGGCGCGGGAGAACGGAATACGTCCGCAGCCTGCGGTGGAAAAGAAGGGGAAGAAAGTTGCGGTTATCGGTTCGGGACCTGCGGGTCTGACCTGTGCAGGGGAGCTTTCTAAGGCGGGGTACGATGTGACAATTTTCGAGGCGCTCCATGAGCCGGGCGGTGTGCTGGTATATGGCATCCCGGAATTCCGCCTTCCGAAACAGACGGTGGTTGCAGCGGAGATTGAGAATGTAAAATCGCTGGGAGTAAAGATAGAAACGAATGTTGTGATTGGCAAGTCTACAACCATCGACGAACTTCTTAGCGAGGAAGGTTTTTCTGCGGTATTTATCGGTTCCGGCGCGGGGCTGCCAAAGTTTATGGGGATACCGGGAGAAAACGCGAACGGCGTGTTTTCCGCCAATGAGTTTTTGACCAGGAACAATCTGATGAAAGCCTATCTGGAAGATTATGATACGCCGATATTTAGGGGGAAGAAAGTAGCGGTTGTTGGCGGCGGGAATGTAGCGATGGATGCCGCGAGGACGGCACTGCGCCTGGGAGCCGAGGTGCATATTGTATACCGCCGTGGGGAATCCGAGCTGCCTGCGCGCGTGGAGGAAGTCCACCACGCAAAGGAGGAAGGAATTATTTTCAATCTCCTGACCAACCCGAAAGAAATCCTTGTCGATGAGAATGGCTGGGTGCGCGGTATGGTCTGTGTGGAGATGGAACTTGGTGAGCCGGATGCTTCTGGCAGGCGAAGACCTGTGGAGAAGCCAGGTTCGGAGTTTGAGCTTGAACTTGATACGGTTATTATGTCGCTTGGAACCAGCCCGAACCCTCTGATTTCCTCGACCACCGAAGGGCTTGAAATCAATGGGCATCAGTGCATCGTGGCGCAGGAAGAAGACGGGAAAACCACAAAGGAGGGCGTATATGCCGGCGGGGATGCCGTGACGGGTGCCGCGACAGTTATCTTGGCAATGGGCGCAGGTAAGGCGGCTGCCAGGGGGATCGATGAATATTTGACGCGGGCGTAAGAGATGAGATTTTATTTTCCCGTGCACTTAACCGGAAAGTTTTGTGTGCGGGAAAATTCGTTAGTATAGAATTTATCCTTTACAAAGGCAGTAAAATGGGTTATAATGATTAACGGTTTCAAAAATAAACACTTTACCATGCATCTGTAGCTCAGTTGGATAGAGCACCGGCTTCCGAAGCCGGGTGTCGTAGGTTCGAGTCCTATCAGGTGCATTTTTTTATTCCTGTTTTGTATTGATTTGTGCATGGAAAGAAAATTATTTTTTTTGTTTTAATTGGAAAAAATTGGAAATAATCTTTTTGACTGATCCTATTCGCGCTATGTAGAGGATCCCTGAATTTGTTGGTTGGTGAGAATATATGAGAAAAAAATACAGGAAGCTGACGTCTTATCTGGTGTTGCTGGTGATGGGGGTCGGGATGGTTATATTTCCGATCCGTGATAATGGGATGGGTGACGGACGGGGGGAGGAGGACGATGCGGCAGAAACAAATGCGCTGCCCCGTGTCTATGCAGGGTCGGGACTGCTGCCCGCTGTGGGGATTGCTGCCCCGACACCAATGCCTGCAACTCCATCGCCGTCGCCGACTCCATCCCCCACACCGATACCTACGCCAAGCCTTGCACCCAAGGAGAATACTCTTTTGGAGGAGCTGCCTAAGGATCTGGTTTCTTTTGTGGAACAATATTTTTCTGTCCGCCTGACGGGTACATCCGAGGAGTACCGTGCACTTTTTTACAATAAAGGGGAGCTGGATGAGCAGCTTACAAATAAGCGTGTGGAATATATTGTCGATTACCATAATCTCAAATGTTATGCGAAGCTTGGGGTTGGGGAGGTTGACTATGTGGTCTATGTCGAGAATGATGTGGAGATTGCGACGATTGATACCTATGCGCCTTCCATCGACCAGCTTTTTATCAAGTATGATGAGAAGGGGAAACCTAAATTATATTTGTATGATGGTTCATTTACTGATGAGGAGGAGGCATACTATGAGGCGCTGCGTTCTTCTGAGGATGTGGTAGCGCTGGTGGAGGATGTTAATGCGCGTCTTGAGGAGGCGATTGCCTCGGACGAAGCACTGCGTGATTTCTTTGCCCGCCTGTCACAGGAGAGCGGTGAAACGCAGGAGTAGAGTTTGGCAGAAAGAGCAAAAAGATTTCCATTGTGGAAACCTTTTTGCTCTTTTTTTAGTCTGGCAGTTAAATAATATGTATGTTTTGGAATTATTGATACCTGGTTGATATAACAGAATCCGGCAATTTTAAAAGCTGTGTAAAGTCACAGGAATGGTAAGCATGGTCGGACAGAATCTCATCTTTCGGTACCTGGGAGAGGTTGATCTCGCGGATCATGTCGTTTAACTCTTCCTGACAGAATGAAGTGGATGAGGGAAGGAGAAGCAATTCGTGTATGCTGGAGGGAAGGATATAGAAATCCGAACCGAAATATTGCGTAAGCTGCGCTATAATATCCGGGTATAAAATGCAGGCGGCACCGTTGATCCCGGATGTGTTGGTAAGGACAAAAAGCTTTTCCCCCGGTTCCCCGTTTGAAAGGTTCGAGGAGAACTGGATGGACGGGGCACTCTGTTTGGTGAGGAGTGTCTGTAGTACATCGTCAAGTCGGTTAAGCCGGACGGGAAAAAGTCTTTTGGTATTTTCTAACGCAAGGGCAAAAAGCTGTCCGAGTGTTGAAAAGATTGGAGTTTCCCCTGGGGAAGCGTTTGCATAATCAACGAAATGGTTCTTTGTCAATTTGATTGTTCCGATTCCCTCTTCATCCTGGTAGACCATAAAGTGGAAAACAATAGCAATATCATTGATCCGAATATGTGGGATATCCTGCTGCAGGGCAATGTTCCTTGCATAGTTTACAACCCGCAGAATAATCTTGTCCTTTATTGCGAGGGGGGAGAAATCAATTTCATAAAAGGATTGTTTTTTGTCCTTGTCCGAGCCGCCGCGGTAAGTATAGAGTATCTGGCGGATAATGTCGTTCAGGCATTTCCCTGTGCAGAAGTCCTCATAATATTCATCCAGGTAGATGGCAGGTGTAATGGATTTGCTTCCGTCCTGTATCAGGATACCGTTTTTTAAGATGCCATTATTTTTGGTGTCTGTGATGGCTCGGGTTTCGTAGCCGGAGCCCAGTTCGCGGAGAAGCCCCGTGGTCAGTCCGTTATAAAAGTTGTCATAGTTTTTGGTTTTATTATTCATTCAGCCTCCTTGAATTAAAATTTTGGGTACCTGCCAGACTCAATTTTCTGATATTTCCAGAAACAGGAAGATTTCCTGTGCTTTTAGTGTAGCACAAAAGAACAGGAAGGGCAAGGGGGGATTGACAGAAGGATGGAGAAAAATCGAAAGGAATCTTGTGAAAATTGCACAGACGGGAGAAGAATCGCATCATAGTCCAGTTGGGGCAAGTTGTGATATGGGTTAAGAAAGAGATGGGATGGTATTTGCACAGGTATTGTGGGAGGGAACTTTGTTTGTTTACTGTGTGAAAAACTTTTCTTGTGGTTTAAAATTATTAATTTGGTTACAGGATATTTGTAGAGTGGTAATAAATTAAAAAAGACTTTTCTTTGAAGGTGGATTATATTATAATTGGATTAACAGCGGGATGTATAAATCTGATTTTAAACCTATCAATTGTGTCAGGTCAAGCTCCATCTGACATAATCGATAGCAGCATAAAAATATAAAATTTCCCTTGAGGAGGAAAATGTAATGAGTAGAAGTTACAAGAAAATTCCATGTTATAAAGGTTACAACAGAGGAATGAAAAAACATGCCAATAGATATATGCGGAGAAATTATTTGATAGTTCCATCGGGAATGGCGTATAAAAAGTTGTTTTGCCCCTGGATTATTTTTGACTATAAGTGTTTAGAATCTTTTTCTTCTTATAAAAGAAATTGGATATCTGGGCTCGGTTACAGGGGGTATACGGATGCAGAGCTGTATAGAAAATGGTACAAGTATTATAAAATGAAATAGAATAAAATTTTGTTCCTCTGGATGAATGCGGATGATATTTTCTAAATCAGCGTGGGGAGCATATTTTTTACATTAAGGTAATGAATGAATCATCAAACTATAACCGGAATTATTGGGGAGGCTATCATGCTTGATATAAGACCTGACGCAGAACAAATAACAGCTTTAATTGGAAAATCTTTATATGGGGTGTGGAGTGAGCTGTGCGCTTTAATAGATAAAAATTATGATATGGAATGTTTGTGGGATAAAGGTGGTAAAGCGTGGAAATATGAATATAAATACCGCCGGGGTGGCAAAACGCTATGTGCATTATATGCAAGAGAAAATTGTGTGGGATTTATGGTTATCTTGGGAAAAGACGAGCGCTTAAAATTTGAGAAAGACAGGGAAAATTACGGGGAGGAAGTACAGAGAATTTATGATGAAACTAAAAACTATCATGACGGGAAATGGATGATGTTTGAGCCGACGGATACTTCTTTGTTTAATGACTTTATCAGACTTTTGGGAATTAAGAGGAAACCTAATAGAAAATAGTTTTTATGAAAAAAGAAGCTGTTGCAATATTGGGAAGTTTGAAATACCATTTGCAACAGCATTTTTTCTTTATTTTGATGGCTTACAGGGCAGCATCCCCGACTTAGGAATAAAAGTTTTGGTGCCTTGCACCGCTGATTGCAATAAGTACCAGGCCGAATAGGTAAAATGGCCAGATAAAAGGCATGGCATACTTTGTATAGTCCGAGAGCGCATGAAGGAACGGAATGTATTCCGGAAGGCGGACTAAAGCCAGCAAAAGATCGCAGAGGAAGTACGAAAGCATACCAAATGCATAGTGGCGCAGGGGTTTCATATCATCCAGAAGGCGGACATCCCCGCTGATTGCAAACACGCGGAAGAGATTGATTAAAAAACCGGTGATATAAAAAATAGCGGCGGTGCCAAGCCATACATTGTCGATCTCCCAGATTATCGCCGCGGCGGGCAGTATGGCAGCTAAAAGCAGTTGGAACAGATTCTGGAATAACAGGGCTTTCCATACTTTGTAGCTCCGGTAGGAGGAGGAAATACGGCCGTTCATGCGCACGATGGAGCGATGTACATTAAGGAGCCTGATGCTGTGGAATTCCTGCACAAAACAGAAAAGTATCATCCCGACCAGATATTGCCCGGTAAACAGCAGAAAAACATCCGCTGCCGCCGCAAAGAGCATGGACAGCAACAGGCTTACCCGGTCAAGGTCTGCATGATAGAGGAAAAGAAGCAGGACTGTGTACAGGAAACAGAGTATTGTGCCGGATAATTTTAGACTGTTGGATATATGCGAAAATTTTCCAAAAATATCCAAAATTGTGAAACTTATTGTAAGTATAGCGGAAAAAAAGAACAGTATTTTCGCTATGCGGTTATCATCTTCATCAAAATGTGCCATTTGTAGTCCTCTCTATGCATAATGTGCTTAACAATAAATCTGATTTTGTCGTTCTAAGCATATCACAATATGTTTCAAGCTTCAAGGGGGAATCCGGATTTTTTTTTCTAATTGAAAATATTGGCTGAAAGTGATATCCTGTAAGGTGTGAAAACAAAACGAGCCGAAAGGTTTGCCTAAGGTTTTTTTGATGTGAACTCGTTTTGTTGCCAGATTTGAAAATAAAACTCAAAACAGTTCATTTTCAAATCTGCCAGTAGGAGGCAATGGCTGCTCCGAAAGAGGTCGCAGCATGACCGGAGGTGTGAGTGCGGATTAAATTATTTTACGAAAAGGATGGAGAAAAATGACAAAACTTACTAAAAATTATTTTAACCATGCAGACGGAACCGAAGAAGTCCGTATCAATAAATTTTTGAGTGATACGGGAATGTGTTCGCGCAGGGAGGCGGATGCACTGGTTGCTGCGGGCAGGGTACTGATTGATGGTGAACCGGCAAGGATGGGCAGCAGGGTACTGCCCGGTCAGAAAGTTACAGTCGAGGGAAAGGAAGCGGTGAAGGAAGAGCGGATGGTTCTGATTGTGTTCAACAAGCCGCAGGGTGTGGTGTGCACTTCGGATCGCAGGGAGCCTGACAATATTGTAGACTTTATAAATTACGGTACCCGCATTTTCCCGATAGGCCGTCTTGACAAGGATTCGGAAGGGCTGATCTTGCTTACCAACAACGGGGAGATTGTCAACAAAATACTGCGGGCTGGGAACGAACATGAGAAGGAATATATCGTAAGTGTAAACAAGCCGATTACCGAGGAATTTTTAAGGGGGATGGCGGGCGGTGTGCCAATTCTTGACACGGTGACAAAACCCTGCCGCATAGAACAGCTTGATAATAAGACTTTTAAGATAATCCTGACACAGGGGTTAAACCGTCAGATCCGCAGGATGTGCGAGTATTTTGGCTACCGTGTATGCCTGTTGAACCGGGTGCGTGTAATGAATATAAGTTTGGGCAGGCTAAAGCCGGGAACTTACCGCAATCTGACAGAGAATGAACTTTCGGAGTTAAACCGGCTGATTGGGGAATCGACAAACGCGTCCGCGGCAGAAGAGGGCATGGGGGAGAGGAATATGCCATCGGAGGGGATTGCAATTGTAAAGAAAAGGGAGGGAAAGTACAGGGAAAAGAGCGGGGGATGGGATAGGAAAAAAGATGAGGAAACCCGGTTTGGCAGCAGGCGGGAAGGTGGCAGGAACGGATACCAGAACGCAGGAAGTAAAACGGGGAGGGAAAATTTAAAAGAAAGATACTATAAAAGGGATTTCAGACCGGGGAATAGGGAAAAATCCGGCACAAATAATAAGGATGGTGCAGTATGGAAGAAAAAAAGAAACGAATCAGCGAACTGACTGAACTGTTAAACCGCGCGGCATATGCCTACGAGCAGGAAGACCGCGAGATAATGAGCAATCTGGAATATGACAGGCTCTACGATGAACTAAAGATACTTGAGGAGGAAACAGGTATTGTTATGGCAAACAGCCCAACCGCGCGCGCAGGTTACGAGGTGCTCTCCGAATTGCCGAAGGTGCGGCATGACAGTCCGATGCTTTCGCTCGATAAAACAAAGGAGCCGGAAGCGCTTTCAGAATGGCTGAAGGATAAGGAGGGCGTGCTTTCGTGGAAGCTTGACGGTCTGACCATCGTTTTGACTTATCGGGATGGAAAACTTTTCCAGGCGGCGACAAGGGGCAACGGCGAGGTCGGGGAGATTATTACAAACAATGCGAGGGTGTTTAAGAATATCCCGCTTTCCATCCCGTTTGCGGGCGATCTGATCCTGCGCGGGGAGGCGGTAATCAAATACTCGGATTTTGAGAAGATCAATGCGGGGATTGAGGATGTGGAAGCGCGATACAAAAATCCGCGCAATCTCTGTTCCGGTTCGGTGCGCCAGCTAAACAATGAAATTACGGCAAAGCGCAATGTCCATTTCTTTGCCTTCACTCTGGTAAGTGCGCAGGAAGGGGAGGCGGGGGTTGATTTTTTGACAAGGATGGAGCAGATGGAGTGGCTGAGGGGGCAGGGCTTTGAAACGGTGGAGGAATGCCTTGTCACATCGGAAACGGTAAAGGATGCAGTTGTTACATTTGCCGGCAAAGTGGAGTCGAATGATTTTCCTTCGGATGGTCTTGTACTTACCTACAATGATATTGCCTATGGAATCTCCCTCGGGAGAACCTCTAAATTCCCGCGCCATTCAATCGCGTTTAAATGGCGGGATGAGCTGCGCGAAACAAAGCTGCTTGAGATAGAGTGGAGCCCATCGAGGACGGGTTTAATTAATCCGGTGGCGATTTTTGAGCCGGTGGAGCTCGAGGGGACAAGTGTTTCCCGAGCGAGCCTGCACAATATCAGCATTATGGAGGGGCTGGCGCTTGGAGTAGGGGATACGGTCACGGTCTATAAGGCAAATATGATTATCCCGCAGATTGCAGAGAATTTAACTCGCAGCGGCAATATAGTGATTCCAGAAACCTGTCCGGTCTGCGGGCAGAAAACCCATATACGGGAGGAGAATGAAACAAAAACACTCTACTGTATTAACGAGGAATGCCCAGCAAAAAAGATTAAGCAGTTCACTCATTTTGTAAGCCGGGATGCAATGAATATCGAGGGGCTCTCGGAGGCAACCCTTGAAAAATTTATTGACGAACGTATTCTGACGGAGCCTGCGGATCTTTTCCATCTTGACCGTTTCCGCGAAAAGATTACACAGATGGAGGGCTTTGGGGAGAAATCATTTAAGAAACTGACCGCCTCCGTTGAGAAGGCGCGCGAGGTCAGTGTGGCAAAATTTGTGTACAGTCTTGGGATTTTAAATATCGGGCTTGCGAACGCAAAGCTGATCTGTAAACAATTTGATAATGACATCGAGGCAGTCCGGCGCGCGACCAGGGAGGAACTGGTGGAGATTGAGGGCATCGGGGAAGTGATTGCGGATTCCATGGCGGCATTTTTTGAGAAGCCGGAAAACGGGCGGATAGTGGATGATCTCTTAAAGGAGGTACATTTTACCGCGGAGGAGGGCGTGGGTGAGAAATTTGCGGGCAAGGTCTTTGTTATCACGGGTTCGGTTTTACATTTCTCTAACAGAAACGAGCTGAAGGAAGTGATAGAGCGCGAGGGCGGTAAGGTAACGGGTTCGGTAACAGCAAAGACAAGTTACCTGATTAACAATGACAGCTTGTCTAATTCCTCAAAGAACAAGAAGGCGAAGGAACTTGGCGTACCTATTCTTACGGAGGAGGAATTCCTTAAAATGCTTGACGAAAGCAGTCAGGGCTGATTGAGGGGAAAGGAGGGTAACCATGCCAATAAAGGTGCAAAGCGATCTTCCTGCAAAAAAAATACTGGAAGAAGAAAATATATTTATGATGGATGAAACGCGGGCGATGCATCAGGATATCCGTCCGCTGCAAATTGCGATTTTAAATCTGATGCCGTTAAAAGAGGATACGGAGGTGCAGCTTCTGCGCAGCATGTCCAACACGCCGCTGCAACTGGATGTAACATTTCTCACTACTTCAAGCTATGTGGGGCACAATACGGCAACAAGCCATCTCGATAAGTTTTACCAGACTTTTGCGGATGTAAAGAATTGCAAATTCGACGGGCTGGTTATTACCGGGGCTCCGGTGGAGATGATGGAATTTGAGGAGGTCACATACTGGGATGAACTAAAGCAGATTATGGCGTGGAGCTTGGAAAATGTAACTTCCACGCTCCATGTCTGCTGGGGGGCGCAGGCGGGGCTTTACTATCACTATGGGATGAAGAACAAAAAGCTTGACAGGAAGCTTTCAGGCATTTATAAGCATCATGTGTTAATGCGCCGGGAGCCGTTGGTGCGGGGCTTTGACGATATCTTTTATGCGCCGCACTCGCGCTATACCGAGGTGGCCAAGGAGGATATCGCGGCGTGCGAAAAGCTGCTTATCCTTGCCGAATCCGAGGAGGCAGGCGTGTTTTTGTGCATGACGCATGATGGCAGGCAGGTTTACGTGATGGGACACCCGGAGTATGACCGCATGACGCTTGACAAGGAATATAGGAGGGATACGGGAAAGGGGATGGAGATTGCGGTGCCGCAGAATTATTATGAGGGCGATGACCCAAAAAGCCGCCCGCTTTTGATGTGGCGCGCACATGCAAATGCGCTCTATACAAACTGGATTAATTATCTCGTCTATCAGAATACACCTTATGAGTGGAAGTAGATTTGTTTTTTGTATATGGGTGAAAAAGGAGTAAAATAATGGAAATCAAGTATTATGATATCGGGTTGAATCTGTTTTGCAAGCAGTTTCCTGATCCCGAAAAGATAATAGAGGATGCGGAAAAATCCAATGTAGTCTGTATTTTAACAGGTACTGACCGGAGGGAAAACGAGAAGATCGATACTTTTACCCGGACACATCATGCTTACGGGACGGTGGGGATACATCCGCACAATGCGGATTCGGCAAAGCAGGAGGATTTCCTGCGGATGGAAGAGCTTGCGGCGGGGAATGAAAAAATTGTTGCCATCGGTGAGTGCGGTCTTGATTACGACCGTATGTTTTCCACAAAAGAAAACCAGATACGGTGTCTTGAAAAACATATTGTTCTTGCAAAAAAGCTCAACAAGCCGCTGTTTTTGCATGAGCGCTCGGCGCAGGAGGATTTTGTGGCGCGGTTTAAAAAACACGGGGAGATCTGTGGGCGCTCGGTGGTACATTGTTTTACTGGGAACCGGGCGGCGGTGGAGGTTTATCTTTCCATGGGATTTTCAATCGGGATTACGGGATGGATCTGCGATGAGAGGCGTGCCGGGGCTTTGCGCGAAGCGGTGCGCGCCATCCCGCTCGATCGGATATTGCTTGAAACGGATGCGCCGTACCTGGTGCCGCGCAATGTGGCAGGGCTTGGGCGCACGAATGTACCGGGAAATATAGTCCATGTAGCGCGGGAACTTGCAAAATATATGAAAGTGGAGGAGGAGGAGTTAATATTGGCGGCAAGGAAAAATACGGAGCGGATTTTTGGGATTTGAGGGACGTGGGGCAAAACTTTATGATGCTTTTCTTGCAAGTAAAGTTTTGCCGAATGCCTGGGAGGAGTGGAGCAGCTACCGCCGTCAGGTAACAGATTATCTGATAGAAAACAGTGCTCCCATGGCTTCGCTTGCAATTTTTGGAGCGGGGCAGTGCAATGACCTGGATTTGGGTCGGCTTTTGGATCATTTTTCACAGGTGACACTCCTTGATATGGATGAGCGGGCGATGAGGGAAGGATTGGAAAAATATGGGATATCCTTCCAGAAAGAAGACGGGGAAATGCCGTCGCGTTTAAATATGCTTCCCGTAAATTTTACCGGGATCTGCGCGGAGGACTTAACCGCGTTTGCGGACGCGCTTTTGCAGAGCAAGGATACAGAAAATCCATATGGCGCGTTTTATGGGGCGGAGGAGGTTTTGGCGCGGATCTATGACAAAACCAGGGAATATAAACCGGCACTTTTACAAAAACAATTTGATTATACTGCTGCGCTGGGGGTGCACAGCCAGCTTGGAAATGCTCCAGCATGGCTGCTTGATGTGGCGGGGGATGGTTTCAGGCAGCAGGAGAGGGAGAGGCTGTTTCGGCGGATTGAGAGGGAGAGCGCCCTTATGGCGGTGCGCCTGAATCAGTATATTCTTTCTGCTACCAGGAAAAAAGCTTTTCTCGGCTATGAAATATGCAGGGCAGTATTGGAGGATGGCATATGGTATGCCGTGCCGGATTCCTATGTTTCAGGTGCCTGGCAAGCCGCCGAAGATATACGGCGGCTTGCCTCCTGCGGCAGTATCCTGTTTAATAATTATTATGATATTGTCTGGCCGTTTTGTGCGGCGGCGAATAAGGCATACCATATCAGGATTATGGAGGCGGAAACTGTTTCTGGTGCGGGGGAAAGATTATTCTGTCCCGGTTAGTTCCCCCCTTTTTAATATCCCGGTCACAATAAAGAGCCCGAGTGTGGTAAGGGCGAGCAGGATGCCGCACAGCGCGAGCAGCAAAAGATGGGATATTGTAGTCTGCACGGCTAAGAATTCATAAAGTTTGTAAAAGAACGATGCGGCGGCAAGCAGCAGGAGGGAGGGCTTTAGCAGGGTATTAACGGCATCAAATGGGAAGCGGATGCTTTTTCTAATCATTGTAAGTTCAAACAGCGCTAGGAAAAGCTGGCTTATCAGCAAGCTGACAAAGTACCCGTAAACGCCGAGTTTCGGGATGAGCACGGCAAAGAGTACGGCGCGCAGGGAGAGGCCGAGCACCGAGGAGAGGAAGGTAAGGTTCATTTTTCCAAGTCCGTTCAGTATGCTTTGGAAGGTGGTTGAAACATAGAGGAACGGGCACAGAAAGGAAAGGTTTTTTAAGTAGATGCCTGCGCGTTCTTCCGAGAATACCGTGGTTCCAAGCTCCTCCCCGAAAAAGAAAAAAGTAAACCCGGCACATACGCCGAGCAGCACGCTGTATTTGACTGCGGAGGCGGTGGAGCGGGAAAGTGTGCGGGTGTTGTCCCTCGCGGCGGATTCGGAGATTACCGGCAACAGCAGGACGGAGAGCGAGTTGGTAAGTGTTCCAGGGAACATTAAAAAGGACATTGTCATTCCGGAAAGGATGCCGAAAATGCTTAGCGAGGCATCCCTCGACAGCCCGAAACGGCGCAGTGCAAGCGGTACCAAAAAGGTTTCAAAACTGTGCAGTATATTGATAAAGAGGCGGTTGGTAGTTAGGGGAAGACTCATTGAAAGTAATTTCTTTGGGATGCTGCCCTCCTTTTTTTCTGTATGTTTTTCTGATTTTCTCTTTTTTTGATACAGTATATTTCCGCATATGCAGTAGAGGCAGGAGGATAATTCCCCTGCCACCAGCGCGGCAATTGCAAGTTCGCAGGTGACGGGGATGGAAACGGAAACTATGTAGAGGAAAATTACCCGCACACTCTGTTCAACGAGCTGTGAGGTGGCGGGCAGGAATGATTTTTTTAAACCGTAGCAATAGCCGTGGATGCAGGAGGTAATCCCGCAAAATGGGAAGGAGAGGGCGAGCAGGCTAAGACTTTTGGCGCATTCCGCCTCTTTTAAGAAAGTGTCAGCGATAAAGGGCGCGCCAAAAAAGACCAGAATTGCTGTAATAAGCGCACTGGCGGCAGAGATAAGAATGCCGGAAAAAAGGATGCGCCGCGTCCCGGCAGAATCCCCGGTGGCTTCCCGTTCCGCAACCTGCTTTGAGATTGCAGTCTGGATGCCGGAGGCAAATAGTGTAAAGCAGACACCGTAGACCGGGAAGATTAGCTGGTAGATGCCGAGCAGCCTTGCACCGAGCGCGTTTGAGAGGAAGATCCGGTAAAAAAAGCCGATGATCCTTGTGATAAAGCCGGTGACAGTCAGAAATAATGTTCCTAGGATAAGTTTATTTTTCATATGCCCCCTGCAGGGGCATGATGCCCGCCGCAAAACCAATTATGTTTGGAAGCAGTATATGATTGCGGCGGGGGCATTATGCCATGCCGTCAGGCTGGCGCAATTATTCTTCCGCTTCAAACTTGAAATCAGCGAAGTCAGCCGTCCCGCCGGTTTCTATTGTGGAGTACATAAAAAGTCCTGCCCGGCAGCCGGTAAAATGGTCGAGCGTAAAGTAAAGTTTGTGGGGTTTGCCAAGTGCCGTAAAGCCATCCTCCCCCTCTTTTGTTTCTGTCCGTTTCCCGGATATGCGGTAGGAGAACGATACGGTATCCTGCATATCGCGGAAGCATGCAGTAAGCCGGAGCATAACAAAAGGCGAATCGGTTAGAATCCTTGCCACTTCGACACTGTCATAGTTTTTCTTATCCGGTTTTTGATCTGTGTCGCGTAGACGTTCATGTATTACGATATAGTATCTTCCTCCCTCCCTAGTAAGAGCGATAAAAGCATAGTAACCTTGCAGGGCACACAATCCCGCAAAATCCCCTTCTTTTAGGGAAATTCCATTCAGAGTGACTGTCACGGTACTCACCGCACCGGCGAGGCGCTGGGTCAGGGTATTGACTGCCTGTGTCAGGTTTGTACAGGTCTTTCCACTGGTGATCTGGTAGCAGTATCTGCTGTAGTAGGCAGATGGGGGGAAACCGTCAAGCATCGGTCTGCAATAAACGGGAAGGGAATTTTTGGGGGTTGTTTCAGAGTGGGATGTGTTTTCCTCCTCCTTAACGGATTGGGAAACAAGTGCTTCCGGCAAGAGTGTTGTTTTAATATTCCACAGGTCATCCTGTGGGATATGGTTCCACTGCCAATAATTTTTCAGGTGGATTTTTCTGTCCGCCCCCCGCTTATAACAGAAGTCGTCGCCGCCGTACAGAGGGGCGTAGTGGTAATTAGGTCTTGTACTTACGGATTTAACTTTGCGCGGAATCTTGCCGATCCGCCCTGATAAATGGCCGAAGACGGGGAAGCCGTTGCTGAAGGTTACGGGAATCAGTACGGGGATGCGCCCAAGTGCCCCGTAGTCCTGGAAGAGCATTGCGTACCAGAGTCCGTCCGGCGTATCGACAATACCCCCCTGTGCAACACCCGCATTAAAATAATCCATATCATCATCAACCACGTCCCTGCCAACAAAAGTACCGTCAAGGGAATCAGAAACAAAACATGCCTGGGTGCGGCGGCAGGTGCCGTGGTTTGGCCAGTGTATCAGGAAAAGGTAATATTTTCCATTTATTTTATATATATGTGAGCCCTCGTAACCGAGCCCGACTTTGCTGCGGTTATCGGATACCAGAAGGCGGGAGAGTCCTCCCTCCTTTGGACCGGTAAGGTCTTCTTTCAGTTCGGTCAGATAGATATCGGTGTTGCCGTAGACAATGTAAACGCGGCTGTCGTCGTCAAAGAGCAGGGAGCAGTCGTGGTAAAAGCCTTCGATATATTGTTTGGTCCAGGGTCCTTCAATGTTTTTGGCCTGGTAGAGATAGGTTTTTTTGGTGTCGTTGGCGACAAAGCAGACATAGAATATGCCGTTGTGGTAGCGCAGGGATGCCGCCCACATGCCCTGCCCATAGATGTTTTGTCCGTCCATAAGGTGCGCTGCGGGGGTGTCCTCGTGCGCGTCAAAGACGTAGGAAGCGATCTCCCAGTGTACCAGATCGTATGAGCGCAGGATCACGCCGCCCGGCATAAAGTACATAGTGGTGCTGATCATATAGTAGGTGTCATCGACACGGATTACATCGATGTCCGGATAGTCCAGTTTAAGGATTGGGTTGGAAGCCATGAGAATTTTTCCTTTCGTTATTTAAAGTTCCGCAAATGTTTTGTATACGCCCCCAATGTGGAGGAATTTTGTTCCGCGATGCTGCACAAAATGCCTCCGGGCGTAACCGAAACATTTGCTGACAGGATAATTTAAAGTTCCGCAAATGTTTCGTATACGCCCCCAAACGTGGAGGAATTTTGTTCCGCGGTGCTGCACAAAATGCCTCCGGGCGTAACCGAAACATTTGCTGACAGGATAATTATTTAAAGTACCAGTAGTCAACGGAGTAGTTTTCGCCGTAGAAAATAAAGTAGAGGCGGTGGGTGCCGGATACAGGGGTAAGTAGGGCGCAGCTCTCCTCGCGGAATTCTTCCGTGCCGTCCGGAGTGACTTCAAGGTATGCAATCGGCTCGCCGTCCGGCGAGTCGAGGCAGACTTTGATTACACCGTAAGCGCCCTCAGAAGCGCGCACACTCGCGATAAATTCCTTTGCGCCGCGCTCCGCAAATTCTGCTCCGGATACGGTGAGCCAGCTCCCGGTAGTGATTCCGGAAACGATCATATTGCCGGAGCCGAAATATGTGCTCTGGGAACCGTACTGCTCTGTTTCGATACCGCCCATGCCCTGCATGGTTTCCGCCTCCACTTTTTCGTATGGGTTGAGGGAACCCGTGCGGATAACGCCAGGTCTTGTCATGGTAATCGGGGCAATTGTCCCATCTTCCGCGATGGAAACGGTATCGATCTGGGTACAGCGGTAACCCTTATCCACTCCCATATCACGTTCCAATACCTGGGTGTGGTAGGTCATGTACCACTCGCCGTTAAACTCGAACATGCAGTGATGGTTGTTGCCGTAGCAGCCAAAAAATTCGCCGGGGTTCTTCATTATGGAGCCCTGGTAGGTGAATGGCCCGAGTGGTGAATCGCTGGTCATATAGGCAATATGTGCATTTTTAATACCGTATTCCTCCGCGCCAGCGGCATCAACATTCCAGTTTGTACAGTAGGTATAGTAATAGGTATCCCCGATTTTGTTGATGCCGGAATCCTCAAAAAGGTAAGGCGGGTCGATGGAAACAGGGGTGCCGACTATGCTGGTCATATCATCCCCGAGCTGTACGGCGCGCGCGGTGTTCGGGTGGGCAAATTCCTCGCCAGGGATGCCGCCTCCAAAATAGAGATAGGCGCTCCCGTCCTCTTCCACCAGTACCGCTGGGTCAAACAGCCAGGTGACATTGCCGCAATTTTCAGTTTCGCGGGAGATTAAAGGATGTCCGAGCGGGTCGGTGAACGGACCTGTCGGGGAGTCCGATGTCAGCACGCCGATGCCGCCGGCGCTGTTTGCAAAGTAGAGGAAGAATTTCATCTTGCCGTCAATCTCTTTGCAGGCAGCGGCAGGAGCCCAGGAATTATTTGCCCAGGTTGCGGCTCCGTCACGACCGGCGGCATAGATAGTGCCGTGGTCCGTCCAGTTGACGAGGTCGGAGGATGAAATCACACAGATGGACTGGATTTTTCCATAGGAGTTGGTCTTGATTTCCCCCGATGACTCATACTCAAAAATATCCCCTGTCATATAGAGGTAGACCCTGCCGTCATAGACAAGTGCATACGGGTCTGCGCCGAAGCGCTGTGTCATTACCGGATTATTGTAAATTGCCTTTTTGTAGCCCTCCTTTAAGGTAATGCCGTCAAAATTAGCGGCGAGTGCATTGGTATCTGATGCCATGTCGTTGCCTCCTTCGGATGAATTGTCTGCGGGTGTGGGTTCAACAGAAGGTTCTGCCGAAACCTGCGGCGTTAAAGTTGCCGACAGTGTTGGGGTTAAATCTTTCGTTTCCCCATTCTCTGATGCGCAGGCGGTACCCTGGATGCTTAAAGTAAGCACGCAGGCCGCACACAAAAACCCTTTTTTGGGTTTTAGGTTGTAGTATTGCATAAAGACCTCCATCTAAGACTTTATATGTATTTATTATAACAGCTTGCAAGAAAGGGGACAATGCGGTATAATTCAATCTAATTGATTTATCCTGCTATTATAATCGGACAAAATCCACAAAAGAGGATGTATAAGCTTATTATTTCCTATTTAAAAAGGGGGGATGGGTTTTTGGGTGGAATGGAAAATAATGATGCTTTGCGCATATACTATATGAACAAGGGCGGGATGGGTGTGTGGGATGCCTGATGGAGAAGAAAAGGATGGTAACGGGATGGATGGGATTATTTATCTTGACAATGCGGCGACGACAAAGGTGAGCGAGGGGGTGCTTAAAGAGATGCTCCCTTATTTTTGCAATTCGTATGGTAACCCTTCAAGTATTTACGAATTTTCGGTGCAGAGTAAAAAGGCGCTGGTATCAGCCAGGCAGGAGATCGCGGCATTCTTAAACTGCGAGCCAAATGAAATATATTTTACCTCTGGAGGTTCGGAGTCGGATAACTGGGCGTTGTGCGGTATGGTTGAGGCGATGGCTAAAAAAGGGGCGCATATTGTCACAACAAAGATTGAGCACCATGCAGTGCTTAGCACCTGCGAGGCGCTGGAAAAAAAAGGGTGCCGTATCAGCTATGTGGGCGTGGATGAGAATGGAATTATAAAACTTGAGGAATTGAAGCGGGCAATCACCCCCGAAACCGTGCTGATTTCCGTGATGGCAGCCAACAATGAAATCGGTACCATACAGCCGGTTGCGGAAATTGGCAGGATTGCAAAGGAGCGGGGCATCTGTTTCCACACCGATGCGGTTCAGGCATTCGGTCATATTCCGCTCGATGTGAAGGCGATGGGGATTGACATGCTCTCGGCAAGCGCGCACAAGTTGAATGGACCGAAAGGAATCGGATTTTTGTATGTGCGCAAGGGTATTATGCTGCCGTCTTTTATCCGCGGGGGCGGGCAGGAGAGAGGGAGGAGGGCGGGCACGGAAAATGTGCCGGGGATCGTGGGCTTTGCGCAGGCTGTGCGCGAGGCGGCGAAAGATCTTTTCGGGAGGGCAGAAAAAGAATCCGCCCTGCGGGATTATTTTATGGACGAAGTATTGCGCCGGATTCCGTATGTGCGCGTGAACGGCAGCAGGAAAATGCGCCTTCCGAACAATGTTAATTTTAGTTTCCAGTTTGTGGAGGGAGAGTCGCTTTTAATCATGCTCGATATGCAGGGAATCTGTGCTTCAAGTGGTTCGGCGTGCACGGCAGGCTCCCTTTTGCCCTCCCATGTGCTGATGGCGTTGGGGCTGCCGGAGGAGGTGGCGCACGGTTCCATCCGTTTCACCCTCTCGCAGGAAACCACCAGGGAGGAGATTGATTTTGTGATCGATAAGATGGAAGAAATAGTTGGAAAATTAAGGGAAATGTCCCCTTTTTATGATGAGATAAGGGGAAGATAGGATATTAGGAAGAGAAAAGTTTTTATTAGAAAAATGAGGTGGACATGAAAGGAAAAGTAATTGTTGGTATGTCGGGCGGTGTGGATTCTTCGGTGGCGGCGTACCTGTTAAAAGAAGAAGGATACGAAGTTGCAGGCGTTACAATGCAGGTTCTGCCAGGGCAGGCGGAGGATTCTTTAAGTGCGCAAAAGGATGCGGCGCGCGTCTGCAAGGAACTTGGCATACCGCATTATGTGGTGGATTTCAGGCAGGAATTTGAGAGGGATGTAATCGGATATTTTGTGCGGGAATATGCGGGGGGACGGACACCGAACCCCTGCATTGCCTGCAACCGACATGTAAAATGGGAGGCGCTTTTGCACCGATGCCGCGGGTTGGGTGCGGATTTCGTTGCAACTGGGCATTACGCGAGGGTTGCCCGCCTTTCAAATGGCCGCTATGCGGTGCGTGTTTCTGTCACGGACGAGAAGGACCAGACCTATGCTCTGTACAATTTAACCCAGAAGCAGCTTGCCCGCACTAAGATGCCGGTCGGGGAGTACGCGAAGGATGAGATCCGCGATATCGCGCGCCGCGCGGGGATTATGGTGGCGGACAAGCCGGACAGCCAGGAAATCTGCTTTATCCAGGACGGGGACTATGCAGGTTTTATCGAGCGGTATTTGGGGAAAACATTCCCGCCCGGAAATTTTGTTGACAGAAGGGGCAATGTGATGGGGCAGCACCGGGGGATTATCCACTATACCGTCGGGCAGAGGAAAGGGCTTGGGCTTTCCTTAAAGGAGCCGGCATTTGTCCTGGGCATCCGTCCGCGGGAAAACGAGGTGGTTTTAGGCTGCGGCAGGGAGATTTTTGCTGCGGGGGCGCTGGCAGGGCAGTTTAATTATATGTGCCGCGATCATTTTCAGGACAGGATGCTGGTGCTTGCAAAGATACGCTACAACCACAAAGGGGTGCCGGCGCGGATTTATCATAAGGAAGATATCCTGTACTGCGAATTTCTGGAGGAGCAGCGCGCTGTCACACCGGGGCAGGCATTAGTGCTCTATGAGGGCCAGTATGTACTTGGCGGCGGGACAATCCTGTGCGGTACAGGAGAAGAAGGAGTCCCACTCTCGGGGACGGATATCTGCTGCCAGGAAGGGGGCTTTTGATGAATGGGGGAATACAGCCGATAAAAAGGCGGTTCTGCCCAGCGGCGCTGATTATTCTTTTTGCTGTCGGCTGCAGTTTTTCCACGGGTAAGCAGGAGTATGAGGAAGGGATTTTAGCCTATGGGAAGGGAGCATACCAGGAGGCGGCAAACCATTTTGCCGCGGCGATCGAGGAAAATGGGGACAGGGCAGAATACTATTTGTATTACGGTTTTGCCCTGACGGAACTCGGTTCCTATGATGCGGCAGTGGAAAATTTTTCCAAAGTGATTTTGCAGAAAGATTTCACATCGGTGCAGGAAAATAATAAGAGGGCTTACCGCGGAATGGGGATCGCGCACTATCTTGCGGGCAATGAGGAGAGGGCGCTCGAAAATTTTTATGCGGCGCTCCAGGTTCCGCTGCTTGTCGAGATGGACGAAGATATCCGCAGTTACCTGATTCAGGTAAATGCCTCGCTGCTTGAGCGCTACCGGGTTGCCGGGGAGCTTGAGCGGGCAAGGGAACTTTGCGATGAGCTGCTTAGTTCCTACGGGGAGTCGGCTGACCTGTTTAGGATGCGTGCTGATCTGTGGATGGAGGAGGAAAACTATGAGGCGGCACTTACAGATTTTGATGCCGCGGTGGCGGCGGGCGATTCGCGGATGAGTACGCTTTTGGGCAAGCTTATGGCGCTAAAGGCGCTGGGGCGCAAAGAGGAGGCGGATGCCGTTTCGGCAAAGATTGCCACGATGCAGCCGGACAATGATGACGAAGTTTTTGCGGGGGCGCTTGCCGCATATTCAATCGGGGATTACGATACGGCAAAGCCTGCGCTTGAGCGACTTTCGCTTGGCGGTATGCTAAGGGCGGATTATTATCTGGCTCAGATTGCCATTTTGCAGCAAAATTATACACAGGCGGTCGGATATCTTAGAAAACTTGAGGAAGCGGGCGCAAAAGATGCCGAATTCTATTATCAGATGGCGGTGTGCCTGGTACATGGGGGGCAGTATGCCGAGGCGGAAAAGTATTACGGGAAACTTTTGGATTTGGGGGATGCATCCTATGCGCGCAGACAGGAGAAACTTTATATTGTACTGTTAGAAAAGCAGGGGCGCTATGCGCAGGCTTTGGAACGGATGGAAAAATATATAAAAGACTATGTTACGCAGCAGGATGAGGAATATGAGGAAGCACAAAAAGAGTATGAATTCTTAAAGCGCATCCAAAGTGAGTAGAGAAGGTGAGGGAATATGGCGGAATTATATGAAGTGAAACAGGAGAGGGAGAAGGTAATTTTAGTCGGTGTAAAAGAACAGGAAGACGACGATACGGAAAAATCCCTTCTGGAATTAATGGAGCTGGCAAAAACGGCGCAGGCGGACACTCTTGCGACTTTTATCCAGAACAGGGAGAGTGCGCACCCGGGCACTTACATCGGCAAGGGCAAGATTGAGGAGGTGTCGCAGGCGGTGTGTGAACTTGGCGCGGACGGGATTATCTGCGATGACGAGCTCTCCCCCGCCCAGATGAAAAACCTTGAGGCGGCACTTGGCTGCAAGGTGATGGACCGCACGATGCTGATCCTGGATATTTTTGCGCAGCACGCGGTGACCAGGGAGGGGAAAATCCAGGTGGAACTTGCGCAGCTAAAATACCGCCAGACAAGGCTTATTGGTATGAGGGACGCATTGTCAAGGCTCGGCGGCGGGATCGGCACCAGGGGACCTGGCGAGAAAAAACTCGAGGTGGACAGGCGGCTTATCAAGAGCAGGATTGCGCAGCTAAACCGCGAGCTGTCCGAGGTAAAGAAAAACCGTGAGGTAGCGCGCAGCCTGCGCAGTAAAAACCCCGTCCCGGTGGTTGCGATTGTCGGCTATACCAATGCGGGAAAATCAACACTCTTAAACTATCTGACGGGCGCGGGCGTGCTCTCGCAGGATATGCTCTTTGCCACGCTCGACCCTACGACAAGGAACCTGAAACTTGCGGGGGGAGAAGAAATCCTGGTAACGGATACCGTGGGCTTTATCCGCAAGCTGCCGCACCACCTTGTGGATGCATTCCGCTCCACATTGGAGGAGGCGAAATATAGCGACCTGATATTGCATGTGGTGGACGCTTCGGGAGAGGAGGCTGAAACGCAGATGCATGTGGTCTATGAAACACTTTACCAGCTTGGGATCAAGGATAAAACGGTGGTCACTGTCTTTAATAAGATGGACTTAGCAGACCCTGACCGGATGATAAAAGACCGGAGGGCGGATTGTGCAGTCCGGATTTCAGCGAAAACAGGGGAGGGGGTTGAAAAGCTTTTAGAGAAGATCGGGGAGATATTAAAAGAAAAACAAGTACTGTTGGAGAAAGTTTTTTTATACAATGAGTCCGGGCAGATTGCGCTGGTTAGAAAATATGGTCAGATTTTGGCGCAGGAGTACCGTGAAGACGGGATATTCGTGAGTGCCTACGTGCCGAAGGAACTTTACCACTCCCTTGTAGGATAGCGGAGGAATGTCGAAAAAACCACAAGATATTGTGGTTATAAGCACAAGTACAAAATATATGCTGTAGTGAGCCTTGACGAAAAGGATGGGACATGCTACAATGAAAGGTGGGCGGACTCTTAAATTTAAGGAGCCGTCCACACTGTATTTGTGCACTGCCTAAAACAGTGTGGGTTGGTAAAAAAGGCAGTGCAGAAATGAGGATGCTATGTTTCAGGTGGTAAAAAGAGATGGGGAGATTGCAGAATTTGATTTGAAGAAAATCAGTGCGGCAATTACAAAAGCGTTTGATGCGACAAACAAGATGTACAATTCGGATATCATTGACCTTCTGTCGCTGCGTGTGACTTCGGATTTCCAGGGCAAGGTGAAGGAGGGCGCGGTGAGTGTTGAGGATATCCAGGATAGTGTGGAGCATACCCTGGAGCAGTCAGGCTATACCGATGTGGCAAAAGCTTATATTCTGTACCGGAAGAACCGCGAGAAGCTGCGCAATATGAAATCGACCATCCTTGATTATAAGGAGATTGTGGACAGCTATGTGCGCGAGGAGGACTGGCGCGTAAAGGAAAATTCCACCGTGACCTATTCGGTCGGCGGGCTTATCCTGCACAATTCAGGCTCCATCACTGCGCACTACTGGCTGTCAGAAATCTATGATGCGGAGATTGCGCAGGCGCACAGGAACGCGGATATACATATACATGACCTCTCGATGCTGACCGGGTACTGCGCGGGCTGGTCCCTGAAACAGTTGATAAAGGAGGGGCTTGGCGGAATTCCGGGAAAGATTACATCAGCCCCGGCCAAACATCTCTCGACACTCTGCAACCAGATGGTCAATTTTTTAGGCATTATGCAGAACGAGTGGGCGGGCGCGCAGGCATTTTCTTCCTTCGATACATATCTCGCCCCGTTTGTAAAGGTGGATGGGCTCTCCTACGAAGATGTAAAGCAGTGCATCCAGTGCTTTGTCTACGGTGTGAACACGCCGAGCCGCTGGGGGACACAGGCACCATTTTCCAATATCACACTTGACTGGACTGTTCCGGATGACCTGGCTGAACTGAACTGCATCGTCGGCGGCAGGGAAGTGGACTTTAAATATAAGGACTGCAAAAAAGAGATGGATATGGTCAACAAAGCCTTTATTGAGATTATGATCGAGGGGGATGCGAACGGGCGCGGTTTCCAGTACCCGATCCCGACTTATTCCATCACAAAAGATTTTGACTGGTCGGACACGGAGAATAACCGCCTGCTGTTTGAAATGACCGCGAAATATGGGACTCCATATTTTTCCAATTATATCAACAGCGACATGAAACCGAGCGATGTCCGTTCCATGTGCTGCCGCCTGCGTCTTGACCTTCGGGAACTGCGCAGGAAAACGGGCGGGTTTTTTGGCAGCGGGGAGAGTACCGGGTCCGTCGGCGTGGTAACATTAAACCTGCCGCGCATTGCCTACCTTGCATCGGATGAGAGGGATTTTTTTGTGCGGCTTGACCGCATGATGGATCTTTCCGCCCGCTCGTTAAAGGTAAAGCGGGAGGTAATTACCAAGCTGTTAAACGAAGGGCTTTACCCTTATACAAAGCGCTACCTTGGCACATTCTCAAATCATTTTTCCACAATCGGGCTGGTTGGAATGAATGAAGTCGGTTTAAATGCCCGCTTCCTCGGGCAGGATATGACACACAGGGCAACGCAGGAATTTGCTGCAAAGGTATTAAACCATATGAGGGAACGCCTTAGCGACTATCAGGAACAGTATGGCGATCTGTATAACCTTGAGGCAACGCCGGCGGAATCGACGAGCTACCGTCTGGCAAAGCATGATAAAAGCCGCTTCCCGAATATTAAAACTGCCGGGAAGGAGGGGGATGCGCCGTACTACACGAACAGTTCCCATCTCCCGGTCGATTATACGGAAGATATCTTTGCGGCGCTCGATATCCAGGATGAGCTGCAGACACTCTACACATCGGGGACGGTGTTCCACGCTTTCCTCGGAGAGAAGCTTCCTGGCTGGCAGGCGGCGGCGAAGCTGGTGCGTGCGGTTGCAACAAATTACAAGCTGCCCTACTATACGATTTCGCCGACCTACTCGATCTGCCGCGAACATGGCTATCTGTCCGGGGAGATTTATTCCTGTCCGAAATGCGGCGCGTCAACAGAAGTTTACAGCCGCATAACAGGCTACTACCGCCCTGTGCAAAACTGGAATGTTGGCAAGGCGCAGGAGTATAAAAACCGGAAAGTTTACGACCTGTCGGAATGGGAAAGCGAAAGAGCCGGTAATGGGGTGCAGCCTGGAATTGCACTTGATCTTGAAAGTGGCGGGGACTGCGCGCTCTTGGATGGAATTTATCTCGTGACCACAAAAAATTGTCCGAACTGCCGCCTGGCAAAGAATTTTCTTTCGGGGATTGAGTACACGGAACTTGATGCCGAAAACAACGCCAAACTTGTTGAGAGTCTTGGCATAAAACAGGCACCAACGCTTGTTACAGTCCAGGAGGGTGTTGTTTCGCTGTACGCGAACGCATCCAAAATAAGGGCGTTTGTTTCGGCAATGTAAAATTAAAATTAATACAGTGAGTTTTGTCAGTAAGTCCCGCCGTGATGGCGGGACTTGGCAACTTTTATCCAGGGAAAGGAGGCGCTATGGGAAAGATTACCATTTTGCCGGAAACGACGAAGAACCCGGTCACATTGATTGGCAGGCGCGCGGGCGTGTGCTGGGGCGGGGATGCGGAGGATGAAGAAAAAAACTACAGGCGCGGGATGGACTGCATTAAGTCAAACCATGGCAGGACACTTGAATACGTCAATGTCGAGATGATCCTCGACGGATACAGTGCAAGGGTGATCCGCGAGTGGTACACCCATATCGGGGGCGCGCCGACCAGATTGCAGTCGAGCACGCGCTATATTAATTACCAGAAGGGATTTGACTATATCACACCGCCCGCCATAGCGAAGGATGATGACGCGAGGAAAGCTTATGTGCGCGCGATGGACGGTATTCTGGAATCATTAAAGGAATTGGAAAAAATTGGAATACCGAGGGAGGATTCCGCGATGCTTCTTCCGCTTGGCATGGCGACAAGGATTGTGGACAGGCGCAATCTGCGCAATCTTGTCGATATGAGCAGACAGCGGATGTGCGCGCGGGCATACTGGGAATACAGGGAACTGTTTTCGGATTTGTGCCGGGAGCTAAAAGGATATTCGGGGGAGTGGGAATGGGTGGTGGAGCACCTTTTTATGCCGAAATGTGATGCAGCCGGATATTGTACGGAAAAGAAATCCTGCGGGAGGGCGCGCAGGAGGGAGGAAGCAGAATAGAAGAGGAGTGATTAAGGGGCGTGGCGGTGATGGGGGAGATTACAACACTTTGTTATATTGAGCGGGACGGGCAGTATCTGATGCTGCACCGGGTAAAGAAAAAGGAGGATATCAACGCCGGCAAATGGATTGGCTTAGGCGGGCATATCCTTCCCGGCGAGAGCCCGGATGACTGTGTGGTGCGCGAAGTTTTGGAGGAGAGCGGTCTTAGGCTTACCTCGTATCGGATAAGGGGAATCATTACCTTTTGCCAGGAGGGGCGGGAGGCGGAGTATATGTTTTTGTATACCGCGGATGGTTTTGAGGGGGTTCTAACGGAATGTGACGAGGGGGATCTTTCGTGGGTTTGGAAGGAACAGGTATTTAAACTGCCGCTCTGGGAGGGGGATAAGATATTTCTCAGGCTGCTTTTAGAAGATGGGGATTTTTTTTCACTCAAGCTGTGTTACAGGGGGGATTTGCTTGAGGGGGCAGTACTGAATGGGAAAAGTCTTGACAGTTTTCGGATAACCCTGTAAAATATGGATAGTATATCTGCAAGAAGTGACACTCCGAAAGGATTGCTTTACGGAGTGTTTTTGCGTGTGCGGGGTAAGAGGAAATATGGAAAAGAGGAATAAAAGATGCAGGAATATAACAAAAACCTTCAGAGGGTTATGGTGGAAATAAAAAAGGTAATTATCGGGAAGGACAGTATTATTGAGAAGGTGCTGATGGCGATTTTGGCGGGCGGACATGTCCTGATTGAGGATATCCCGGGAGTTGGAAAGACCACACTTGCACTTGCAATATCGAAAGTTTTACAGCTTGATTACCGCAGGATGCAGTTTACCCCGGATGTGCTTCCCGGCGATGTGGTGGGTTTCCAGATGCTTACTGCGGACGGGAAGATGCAGTACCGCCCGGGCAGTATTATGTGCAATCTTTTTCTGGCGGACGAGATAAACCGAACTTCCTCCAAAACACAGTCAGCGCTGCTTGAGGTGATGGAGGAGGGCAATGTGACGGTGGACGGTGTGACAAGACCGCTCCCCACCCCCTTTGTCGTTATTGCAACGCAGAATCCAATCGGTTCGGTCGGCACCCAGATGCTGCCGGAATCACAGATGGACCGCTTTATGGTAAGGCTTACGATGGGTTACCCGGATATTGCGAGCGAGATCGGGATGTTGAAGGACAGGGAGGAGGGAAATCCCCTTGACCGGGTGGAAAACATTCTTGGAAGGAAGGAGCTTCTTCTGATGCAGGAGGCGGTGGAGAATACCTATATCCACGATGCAGTGTACAGCTATATTGCGGCGCTGGTACAAAAAACCAGGGAGAATGATATGCTTGCCCTGGGTGTTAGCCCGCGCGGGACAATCGCGCTCGCGAATATGGCAAAAGCGGCTGCTTATATGGCGGGGCGCGATTACGTGATACCGGATGATGTAAGGAAGGTGTTTGGCGATGTGGTAAAGCACAGGATGCTTCTCGCGCCAAAGGCAAGACTGAACCGGACGACGATGGACGATGTGGCAGCAGGTATCCTTTCGGCGGTTTCCGCGCCGCGCCTGCACAAAAAAGCATAAGGGGAAGGCGGCATGGAGGATTAAAATGATAAAGCGTAAATTGGCGTATCTCGGTCTTCTGGCAATTTTCTGGCTGGTCATGCACCTCTATCTGTTTCCGGCAACCGCCATCCTTTTTTATATGCTCCTGGTGTTCCTTCCAATCCTGTTTTTGGTATTTTGTGTGGGGACTTTCAGGATGAAGGTCGTTGTGGAGATTCCGGTGCAGGTTGTAAAAAAAGGGGAGCTTTTCTGCCTTCGTTTCCGCGTGAAGGGCAGGCAGCTACTTCCGGCAGGGGCTGTTGTGGTATGGCTTTTGCATCGAAATTGCGCGACGGGGAAATGGAAAAAGAAGAAGCTTGTATTTTCGCCGGACGGGGAGGACGGATACGAATTATATGCCGAGTCGGAATACTGCGCGCAGTTTGCATTTTCCGTGAAGAAGGCAAAAATCTATGATATGTTCCAGATTTTTTCAAAGAAAATTCCCGTGGTGGAATGCGGGATATTTGAGGGGGGCGTAACCGTGCTGCCGGAGGCGTATGCCATGGAGGGAAGGCCGGTAAAGCCAAATCCCAATGTTATGGTGGAGGGGGAGATCTATTCGGGTGTGAAAGGCGGAGACGATGCCTCGGAGCTTTTCGATATCCGCACCTATAACCCGGGGGATAAGCTTAACCGCATCCACTGGAAACTTACAGGTAAGTTTGGGCAGATTATGGTTAAGGAATTTGGTCTTCCGGTGGATTGTTCCGTTCTGATTTTTCTGGATTATGGTTTTCATAAAGATATGGCGGAATTTTTAAAATACAGGGATGCCCTGCTCTGTGCACTCTTCTCCTTGTCGGGGACATTAAGTGCGCAGGGGCAGGTTCATTATATCGCGTGGAATGCGCCAGGCGGACAGAATGAAAAGCACAAAATTTCCGCTCCCGAGGATTTCTATGAAACGGTGGGGCTTTTGCTGCGGGAGGCTGCGGGAAGAAAACCTGTGAATGGGACGGCGCGCTTTCTGGCAGAATATGGAGAAAATCAGTACAGCAATATTTTTTATTTGTCGGCGGATAAAGCACCGGGGGAAGGGCTTTTACTGATGGAGCAGGCGCGCAAGTCGGCGTGGCTTTCGGCTCTTTTGTTCTGCGAGAGGGAAGCGATGCAGGAAGTGGGGGAATGTCTGCCCGCGGATGTGGAAATCCTGTATTTTGACACCGATGAAATAAAGGAGGAGCTTGGCTCTGCCTTTTTTGCGGGAGGGAATTATACATGGCAGGGGAATTAGAATTTAGCGAGGAAATGAGGGTGCAAAGGGAATTGCAAAGGACGGGAAAATATGGCAGGGCAGTATACCGCGCCCTGCTGCTTCTTATCCTTTGGATTGAGATGACTTTTATAATGGGATGCCTGATTACACTGCTGGAGATCTCTTTCCCAATGCGCCCGCTTTTTTATGCGGGGGCAGTATGTGGGCTGGTGTGGACGGTCTTTTTTTCAGCAAGTAAGAAATGGCGCTACCTTCTGCTTTTTGTCTATCTTTGTGTGGTGGGGATCTTTGTTTACCAAAATATGGAAATGATTCGTGACGGATTTTTCTATCTGGCAAATTCATTTAATAAGCTTGTTTACAATTATTATAAAGTATCCCTTTGGAGATTTAAAACAGTGTGGGAGGAAGAGGCATGTTATGGTGCCTTTTTTGCCCTGTTTTTGCAGCCGGTTGGGGTCTGTCTGGCGCGGCCGCTCTTTCGCGGTCGGGGAAGGTTTTTGTCAGTCCTGCTGCTTGCGGGGGCATCGCTTTTCGGGCTTGTGGTCGGTCTGGTGCCGGTGCCTGTTTTTTTTATCGGCAGTTTTTTTCTGGCGCTCTTGCAGTTTTCATTTGGCGGGATGGGAGCGGAGTATTATGTTTCAAACGACAAAGTGAGGAAAGAATACGGGGACGGTCAGAAAAGGCGCGTAAAGATTGCATTTTTTCTGTGTGTAGTAACAGTCTTTACCGGTTTTTTTGTTTCCCGCGCAGTGGACGGGGAGGAGTATAAGATAAACAGGGAACTAAGGGAGAAAAAACAGGAATTGCAGGAGGGGTTTGCGCGGATTGCAGCTTCGCCGGTCTGGGCAGAAATTGCGGATGTCTTTTCGGGCATCATCTCGTTAAATAAGATTGGCAAGGATGCTAAAATCGGGAAGATCGGCGGTCTTAACAGCGGAAAATTCAGCCGTGCAGAAAAAATCAGCTTTGATAATGTCACGGCTTTGGTAGTGACATTGCCGGAGGTATACCAGCCCGTTTATTTAAGGGGTTATACCGGTGCAAGTTACACGGAAGATGGCTGGGACGGACTTTCTGTGGAGGCGGCAAAGGAGTATGCTGCGCTTGCACAAAAATATGGGATGGGTTCGCAGGAACAGGGTTACCGGATGATGGATATGGTCTATCATGGTACGGGACCCATACTGATGGACTTTTATTCCGCAGGGAGCGGACCGCTTATTACCAGTGGGAGTATGAAGGTGGAATATATTACGGCAAACAGGCGGTATGTCTATGCGCCATATTATATCAACCCCCTTATGCAGGAGGGATTCCAAAATGAGCAGGATGGGCATTTTTTTAGCGCGTCGCGGGAAAAGGAATATGAGTATAGTTTCCTTATGCCGGGAATGGATTTTTTGCGCAGTTTCGGTGTGCTGACCGAGAAAGCCTTTAATTTGCAGAATAAAAAGGTCATCGGCTGGCAAACCAATCCTGAAAGTGTAATGTACCGTGATTTTTCAGAAGCTTACCGGGAGTTTGTATATCAGTATTACACGCAGGTGCCAGAAGAGCACAAAGCGCTAAAAGAACTGCTTCCGGGTGCATCCACCGCCACGGTGGATGGAAAAATTGAGGCGGTTCTGCGCTATCTCTCACATTATGAATACACGCTTACACCGGGGCTGATGCCGCCGGATGCCGATTTTGTAAATTATTTCCTCTACGAGAATAAGAAAGGCTACTGTGTACATTTTGCATCCTCAGCGGTACTTATGCTTCGCAGCCTCGGGGTTCCTGCGCGCTATGCGGAAGGATATTATATTGCGCGGGAGGAAATCGAGGAAGGGAAAGTGGTTTGTGCGGGAACAATAAACGAGCGGTGGGAGATCAGGTCATATGTTGGGGGGTATGAGATGGGAAAGAAGCCTCCCAGCACGCGCGCCGCAATGCAAAAGCGTGTTGAAGTCAGGGATTATGCTGCCCATGCCTGGGTGGAAGTTTATCTGGAGAACCTTGGGTGGATTCCACTTGAGGTAACATGTGGTTATATGGAGGGGGATGAGGGGGGCAGGCCTCAGGAAATTCTTGATGAAGTCGAAAATCTGCCGGAACCGACACCGATCCCGGAACCTGAGACCACGCCGACCCCAAAGCCAACCATCACGCCGACGGCAACCGTCACACCGGAACCGACAGAGGAAATTCAACCAACCAAGGAGGCGGTTACGGACACGCCGGAGCCAACACCCCCGCAAAAGGGGGACACACCCATCCCGACTCTTACAACGCCGCCGCAGGGCGATCAGGGACAGTCAGGTACGGATATAAAGGGGGAGCCTTCTGTGCCTGCCGCCTGGGTTAAGCCGTTTTTTGCGGTGCTGGTATTATTATTGGCAACGGGGCTTTTGTTCTTTGCGCGCTACCGGATTGTCTGGAGTGTGCGCAAGCGCCGCGGGCGGGAAAGAAAAAGTCAGGTACTATGGTACTACACCCAGATGGAACGCATCCTTAACCGCAGGGGGATTGTGGGCGAACCGGGGGAGAGTTATGAGGATTTTGCAAAAAGAGTGGAAGCCCGTGCATTATTTGCTGGGGATTTTCTGCACTGTCAGAAGACGGCGCTTTTTGCGGGCTTTGGCAGGGGGCATATCTCTGTGGAAGAGGCGGACTTTATTGCCGGAATCTACGGGAAAATGCGCCGGGAATTGTTCGGGGAATGCGGGCTGATCGAAAAATATTATCTGAAATTTATAAAACTTTATTGATAATGGTTTATTTTTCAGATTATTTGTGATAAAATAGTGGAAATAAAAAGGATTGAAGGAGGATCAGGTATGGATAAAGTAATCACGATCAGCAGGCAGTACGGAAGCGGCGGCAGGGAGATTGGTGCGAAGCTGGCGGAAAAATTTTCCATCCCATTTTATGACAATGAGCTGATTACCAGGGCGGCGAAGGAGAGCGGATTTGCGGAGGCTGCGTTTGAGAATGCGGAGAGCAAGGCATCGAACAGCCTTCTCTACTCGATTGCCATGGGCATGAATTCCTACGGCAACCAGGAGCTTGGATTTTCGCATCTTTCCCTGGACGACAGGATTTATCTTGCGCAGTCCGATGTGATCCGCAAAGTGGCGGCGGAAGGACCTTGTGTGATTGTCGGGCGCTGCGCGGACTATATCCTTAAAGATATGGACAATGTTGTAAATGTATTTATCTGGGCTGATATTGATTTCCGTATCGAGCGCGCGATCCGCATTGACGGGCTCTCGCCGAACAAGGCGGAGGAGAATATTTTAAAGATTGATAAGCGGCGCGCAAATTATTACAATTACCATGCGAGCGAGAAGTGGGGGAGGGCGGAGAACTACCATCTTGCGGTAAAGAGTAGCTACGGCGGGATTGACCACGCGGTGGCATGCATTAAGGCTTATATTGAAGGCAGCGGGGAATAGCACATGAAGTGGAAGGATAAGGTCAATAAAAGATACATCCGCATGGCAGTATTTTTTGCGGTCCTGATACTGATTTACAAGGTGATCGATCAGTTGGCAGACCACGCGCCGGAGATTTTCGCTTCGATAATGGCGGGTTTAAACTGGCTTTTAAAGGTGGCGAAACCGATTATTTTTGGCTTTGTTATGGCGTATATTCTAAAGCCGCTCAACGATTTTTTTACCGACCGGTATGCCAGGGTGAAATTTCTTAAAAAGCGCAGCCGCCTGCTCGGGGTGTTTACCGTGCTGCTGTTGATTATCCTTGTGATTACGGCGATTGCATCGGCGATTGTCTACAGTGTCACACACCAGCTCCAGTTTGCAAATCTCGATGAAACCTTCAAGGCACTTACCGCACTTACAAACAGCCTGACAAACTTTTATGAGTCCCTGTTAGCAAAGCTTAACAGCCTTGATATTGGTTCGGAACAGCTTACCAACTCGGTAGGGAAGATTTCCGGTGCGGTGATCGGGTTTGTGCAGAACCTTGCAAACGGGGTGCTCGGTTCATTCTCGGATATTGCGGGATATGTCACGACGGTGATGTTCGGCCTTATTATCGGCATTTATTTTATGGTTGACGGCCAGCATATGACGGGGTATTTCTCTGAGGTGGCGGACGCGGTGTTCACGGAGCGCGCGAATACCAGGATACGGCATTTTTTAAATGATGTGGATGAGGTGTTTTCCGGTTATATCCGGGGGCAGTTGATGGATGTGGCGTTTATGATCTTGGCGACAAGCACGGCGATGATGCTGACCGGCATCAGTCTGGCACCGATTATCGGACTTCTTACCGGGCTTGCAAACCTGGTGCCGTACTTGGGACCTTTTGTCGGCTACGCCAGCATTATCTTGATCTCCATTGTGGAAGGCAAGTATCAGGTAATGATTGCGTCCATCATCGCGCTTTTGATTATCCAGACACTTGACGGCAATGTGATCGAGGCGAAGTTTATCGGCAAGAGCATTAAGGTGCACCCGCTACTTGTCGTAATCTTCCTTATCTTTGGCAATGCGATCGGCGGTCTTTGGGGTATGCTTTTAGCTGTCCCGGTAGGCGCTTATTTCCAGAAGGTATTTACAAACTATGTCGAAAAAAGAAAGAACGCGAAGAAACTTGCGCGCGCAAAGAGGAACTCCGTTGTGGATGAAACGGATGACGAGGCGGAGTATGTGGACGGTTCACAGGCGTAGATAAAATGGGGGGAGTCTGTTTTTTTGATGTCGGGAAAAACTTCCAGGTTTGTCCCGGCATCTTTTGTTAGGGCAGTGTTATCCTGAAGTCCCCACAAGGGGTATATTAAAACAGGAAAGTGTGGATGGAAATATACAGTATAGTGGAAAATTAGGTAGTTTTTACCAGGAAAAGGAATTATTTTAGCTTCGCTGTAACATGATGTAACATAAAATTAAGAGAAACGTAAGAAAATCAAAGTGGATTTTTTAATATTTTTATTGTATGTTATTAGAGGATGTACTGACACGGAAAGAGGGTGAAATATTGGAGAAAGTGTTGCAGAAGAAGATGGATGCGAAGAAAGAGCCGGCGGTGATCGAGATAAAAAATGTAAAGAAGGTTTACCGCATGGGAAGCGAGCGCATCTGTGCGGTGGATGATGTGAGCTTTGAGATTAATAAGGGCGAGTTCTGCTGTCTGCTCGGGACATCCGGCTCGGGGAAATCGACGCTGCTTAACCTGATGGCGGGGATAGAGAAAGCCTCGGGCGGACAGATTCTGATAAAGGGCAAGGATGTGCGCAAAATGTCGGAGAAGCAGCTTGCGAAATTCCGGCAGAAGTACTTAGGCTTCGTCTTTCAGTCGTATAATCTGTTAAATTCCATGACGGCGCTTGAAAATGTGGAATTTCCGCTGGTCTTTAAGCGTGTCCCGTCCAGAAGGCGGCGGAAAATGGCAAAGGAGATGCTGGTTAAGGTTGGTCTTAGCGAGCGTATCAACCACCGCCCGAAACAGATGAGCGGCGGTCAGCAGCAGCGTGTCGGCATAGCGCGCGCGTTTGTGGCAAAGCCGGAGATTGTGTTTGCGGATGAGCCGACCGGTAATCTTGATACCAGGACTACCATGGAGGTTATGAAGCTGATTAAACAGATTGCCAGGGATAACCAACAGACGATCGTGATGGTTACGCACGACCCGCGCCTCGCAGATTTTGCGGATAAGATCATACATATCCTTGATGGGAAGATCCAGAGTGTTGAGCTGATTGAGCACCCGATTGATTCTTTTGAGGAGGCAGTCGAGGAAACGGCGGCAGCAGAAGGCAAGGAAAACAAAACGGATGAGAAGAGCGCACAGGATGGTGGAGTCATAGCAGGTGTGCAGGAAACTACTAAGACGGCTGAACCAGATAGTACGGTATCCGGGGATGGCGATGTAACGATTGGAGAGCAGGATACGCAGTTCGATGGGAAGGTTACGGATGTGGGCGAAGGGGATAAGAGGGCACAGGATGCCAGAAAGGGAAAAAAGACAAAAGAGCGGGGGCAGACAAAGGCACCTGCACAGGAAAATGAAAAATAGTAGCAGGGCAGAAATGAGGAAAATTATGAAAAAGAGAAGAGTTTTAGCATTGCTTTTGGTACTGGCGATGGTGCTTGCCTGCTTTTCCGGCAGGGAGATGATGAAGGCGGCGGAGGGGGATAAGATTATTATACCGGCGGTTGGTGCTTCTACCAATTTTAAGATGGCTGCCGGTGAAACGAAACATGTGGTTATTCCAGTGCGTCTGGCAAGCTGGGAATATACGATTAATCCGGGCGATATTGTCGTGTTGGTAAAACCGGATGACAGCAATGTTTTTGAACTTACGGAAGCTGTCCTTACACGCGAGAATGTGCCGGCGGGTGACCCGGTGGGTATTAACAGTTACCAGACAACGAATGTAGAGTTTGATTTGAAAATTAAGGACACTGCCAAGATTGGCGCATATAAAGGAAATATTGAGTTTACTTTTTCCGGTACACATTATTCGGAGTATACGACGGAGGAAATTCATGAAGCTAAGATTCCTCTTGATATCTATGTCAATAAAGAAAAGGCTGGGGCACAGTTGGTTGCCGATAATTTTATGTATCAGAAACAATCGGCGGTGGCAGGCGCAACATTTGATATAGAATTTGATGCGAGGAATGAGGGGGAGATCACTGCATTAAATACGATTATGTCGATTGAATGTGATGCGGGTATTGTCCCGAATTATTCGGTTAAGAAGATAAAAGTCGGCGATATGGCTGGGAAGGCAAACAAGCACCAGACATTATCTTTGCGGGTTCTGTCCGATACAAAGCCGGGGCAGTATACAATCAAAGTAAATTACGAGTATAAAAATGCGGATGGCGAGGCAAAAACCGATACCAGCGAGTTTTTTGTCGATATTTTGGATAACAGCAACGCGGATTCGGATGACGCTAAGTTAGTGGCCCAGGCGGCAAAGCTCAATGATGAAAAGCAGATAGATAATCCTTATGACGCGGTGATTACGATTGAAAATATTGGCAAGAAAACTGCGAAAAACATTGTGGTGGAGTTCCAGGAGGGGGTTGGAACATCGTCAAATATCCTTCCGAATTATCCTACTACGGGCGTGGAGGCAGGAAATTTAAAACCGGGTGATAAAAAGGAAGTTAAACTGCCTTTATATGTTACAAAGTCCGCATCGGAAGGATTGAAGGAATTAAAGGCAAAAGTAAGTTATGAGGACAGCAAGGGCAACATTATCTCCACGACCACAAGTGTTTATTTAACGGTTGTGGTTCCGGAAAAGCAGGAAGTAAAAAATGATGTAGTGATAAGCCAGATGACACAGGAGCCTGCGGCACCGATGCCGGGTGATATCCTGACTGTGAATTTCTTGGTGACCAACAACGGCAGCAATGATATCAGCGATCTTAAAATTGCCGGGAATGAGCTTTCGAGCAACGGTTTTGAGCCGCTGACAGCGGATGTGAAATATGAGATTGGTGACCTGGCAGTCGGGGAATCGCAGCAAGTGAAGATGCAGTTTAAACTTGGTAGCGGTATCCCAGAGGGGATGAATGAGTTAAAACTTGAGATGACTTATGAGGATGCGGAAGGGGCTGCTCAGAGCGAGGCGAAGACAGTTTACATTTTAAATGTTACAAAGGAAACAGAGGAGCAGGTAAAGAATAATATTGAAATTACCAATATTTCCCAAAGCCCGGCAAGCCCGGTGGTTGGCGAGACTGTGACCGTTTCTTTTACCGTTGAGAACAAGGGGACGAAGGGGATCACGGATATGAAATTCTCGGGTACCGAGCTTGGCAGCAGCGGTTTTGAGCCGATATCCTCGGAAGTTTACAAGCGTGTCGGCTCCATTGAGGCAGGCGCGTCGAAGAATGTTTCGATGACTTTTAAACTCGGTGATAGTATCCGTGAGGGATTCAATACCTTAAAGCTTGAGTATTCCTACAAGGATGCGGATGATAAGCCTCAGACGGAGCAGACGGCAGTTTACATCTTAAATGTGCAGAACCAGAATTCAGATGCTAAGAGCCGTCCTAAGCTGATTGTGGATTCCTTTACTCTGAGCGAGGAGGAACTGCGCGCAGGTTCGACTTTTGACTTTACATTTAAGCTGCGCAATACCCATGCAAGCAAAACTGCAAAGAATATTACTGTCACAGTGATGCAGGCGGAGGATGTTTTCTCGGCGACAAAGGGCAGCAATAATTTCTATATTGATTCGATTAAGCCGGGTGAAACAGCGGAGAATACAATTAACTTAAAAGTGAAGTCCGATACGGCGACGGGTTCATATGACCTGACAATTAAGGTGGCTTACGAGTATGAGGATATGTCGCAGGCAGATACCGAGAAGGGCGGTGTGACAGAGGAACTCCCGGTAAAACTCCAGGCGGTGGAAAATTCACGCCCGGCGCTTCAGAACCTGGCGCTTGGTTACGGGTGGGATACCCCGACGGTGAACCAGGCGACCACCCTGATGTTTGACTTCTACAATATGGGGCGTTCTTCGCTGAACAATGTCTATATTACGATGGAGAGTGATTATCTCCAGTTTGAAACCGGTACGTCGGCGATTATCGGTACGGTGTCGGCGGGCAGCAGCAGTTACCAGGAAATCTCTGTTTTGCCGATTATGGAAGGACAGGTGACAGGGAAGCTGATCGTACATTTTGAGGACAGTAACGGTGATGAGGTTACAAAGGAATTTGAAATTCCATCCACCTACGTCCAGGCGGAGCCGGACAGCAATTGGGGCGGTGGCGATATTGACCCTGGCAACTGGAACGAGCCGGTAAACGGCGGCGATGTTGTGGAAGCGAAGAAGCCTCTTCTCCCGGTATGGGCTTACGTGCTCTGCCTTGTGGGTGCGGTTTTGGTGGGAACGGCTGCCACAAGGACTATTATGGTCAAGATGTATAAAAAGAAACATTTTGGTGACGAGGTTTAATTAGGGAAGCGGGCAGGGAAGATACAGGCGGGGAAGGCACCTGTCTGTGAAATTGCCTGCCCGGGGAAATTTCCTTAAATTGTGGGAAATAGAAGGAGGCAATAGAATGGCAGATTATGATGGTATGCTTCTTGGCGCTGCGGTGATTGGCGGCAACGGCGGTGTAATGGTAGATGGCGGCGGCGGTGTAATGGTAGATGGCGGCGGCGAGATGATAGGCGGCGGAAACTCAATGGGGGGGATGGATGGCACGGAAACGGGCACGGGCACGGGTGTGAAGGATCCGATCCTCTCCAATGTCCCGTTTGTGGCGGGCACTATCAGCGCAGCACTTGTTTTAGGTATTGTGTTCGGAGTTCTTCTTGGCAAGAAGAGAATCAAAAAAGGATTTGATCTGTATGAAAATTAGCGATTTGATTAAGATGGGGCTGCGCAATCTCGGCAGACGGAAAGCGCGTACCGCCCTGACCGTTATCGGCGTGGTGATCGGCACGATCTCGATTATGCTGATGGTTGCGATCGGGCAGGGGTTAAATTACAATTTCGAGCAGCAGATTATGCAGAACGGGCGCATGACGATTATTACAATCCGCAAGAATTCATGGGTGGCGGATGACGACGGGGTTTACCAGGAGCGCAAGCAGAAGCTCGATGACGGGCTGGTCAAACAGGTTAAGGAAATGGATCATGTGCGGGCAGTTTCGCCTGTAATCGAAAAGAGTCTTCAGCTAAAGAGCGGGAAGTACCAGACCTGGGGACAGATGAGGATTATGGACTGTTCCACATGGGAGGACTTTGGATTTCCGGCACTTGAGTCCGGTGTCTACCCGACCCCGGAGAATAATGAGGTTATTGTATACGGCTTTGAGTCGCTCAATAATTTCTATTATTATCAGGGCAGAAATTATAAGACCAAGGTGATTGACCTTGAAAAGGACCGCATTTCTTTTAAGTTCGATGATTATTATGAGGACAATCAGGGTTCGGGCAAGAAAGAGTTTAATTACGTGGTGCGCAACTATGGAAAAATTGCAGCGTGCGATGACTGGGAGTATTCATATTACTGCTATATGGATCTGGATTTTTATAAGAAGCTGTACAAGGAATATGCCTATACTCTTGGCGCTGCAAACCGAAAGAAGGCACTTAAAGCGCTCGAGGAATATGAGAGTATCCAGATCAATGTGGACAGTATGAAGAATGTTACCAAGGTTCAGGAAGAGATCGAGGCACTCGGATATCTGACCGAGAGTGATATGCAGTACATACAGCCGATGCTTGATACATCCGCGATGCTTCAGAAAGTGTTCCTTGCCATCGGTGCGGTAGCATTTTTGGTGGCAGCGATCAATATTGCGAACACGATGATTATGTCAATTTACGAGCGCACAAAGGAAATCGGTATTATGAAGGTGCTCGGCTGTTATATCCGCGATATCAAGAAGCTCTTCCTCTTTGAGGCGGGCATTATCGGCTTTATCGGAGGTTTGATGGGTGTGGGGCTAAGCTATCTGTTTTCGCATCTTCTCAACAAGTACGGCGGAAAGTTTTTGGGTTCCCTCACATCCCTGATCGGGGGCAGTGCGCAGGAGGGTGCGGCGTACTGTATGATCCCGTTCTGGCTGCCGTTTGCCGCGCTTGTTGTGGCGATTATGGTTGGTGTGTTCTCAGGGTATCTGCCGGCGAGGCGCGCGACAAAGATCAGTGCAATCGAAGCGATGAAGAGCGAAGGATAGAATATGAAAGGGGCGGTAGGGTGGAGATGGGGGGAGTAGACTACCCCTTTCATATTGGCGGGTGCAAGGACTGTTTTTGGTGGGGAGGGGAAGAGGTTTGTTTTGGTGGTATAGAGGGGTGGGAGGTTAGGGATGGAGGAAGAAAGTTTTTTTAAGCCTATTGCACATATACATAATGCATTTTCCGAAAAGTTTGGGATTCCCAGACAGAGCGGTATGGTGGAGGAGGTAATTTCCAGTATTGAGTTTTTGAGGGAATACCGGGATATCAATGCATTTCGGGGGATTCTTTTATATTCGCATCTCTGGCTTTTGTGGGAGTTTTCGGAGCATGTTGGGAGATGGTCGCCGACGGTGAAGCCGCCGAGGCTAGGAGGCAATACGCGCGTGGGGGTATTTGCGACGCGCTCGCCGTTTCGGCCAAATCCCATCGGGCTTTCCTGTGTGCGTCTGCTCGACCTTGTGGAGGATGGGGAAAGCGGACCGGTGTTACTTGTAGCGGGGGCGGACCTGATGGATGGGACACCGATCTATGATATCAAGCCCTACCTTGCATATACGGACAGCCACCCGGATGCAAAATGTGGTTTTGCCGATCAATATAAGGAGCATAAACTTAGAATCGATTTCCCGAAGGAATTGAGGGAGCAGCTAAAAGAGGAAACGGCGGCTGCGGTCTGCGGTCTTTTGTCCGCCGACCCGCGCCCGGCTTACCAGCATGATAAGAGCAGAATTTATGGGATGGAGTACGCGGGGTATAATATCCGTTTTTTTGTGGATGGGGATCTTTTGACAGTGTGCGATGTGGCCATGCTTAAAAAATGAATAAAAAGCCTGCTTTCCGAAGATACTGAGCAAAAAAGGAAGGCAGGTTTTTGCTATGATAGGGATTATTATTGCGATATTGTCCGGTGCTATGATGAGCATCCAGGGCGTTTTTAATACTGGGGTCACAAAGCAGACCAGTATCTGGACGACAGCGACTTTTGTGCAGTTTACCGCACTTTTAGTCAGTCTTGCCGCTTGGCTGTTTGCAGGAAAACAGGCTCCGTTCGCAAGTCTTTTTAAAATTGACGGGAAATATATGCTGCTTGGGGGTGTGATTGGCATAGCGATAACTTACACGGTGATAAAAAGTGTTGCAATGTTAGGACCGGCGCAGTCGGCGATGATTATAGTGACATCGCAGCTTATCGCATCCTACCTTATTGAGTTGTTTGGTCTGTTTGGTACGGATAAGGTAGAATTTGCCTGGCGAAAGTTAATCGCACTTGTGCTGGTGGTCGGGGGTATTATTCTGTTCCAGTGGTCGAAAGAAGCGTGAAAGGCATTGCGGATTTGGAGGATTTTAACAAAGCCCTTCGGGAAAAATAAATTAAAATTTAATAAAAAATGCACTTGTAAAGAGGGCGGGAATCCAGTACAATATAAGTAAGTTGTATTGAGGGTACAATCTGCGGGGCACCGGAAGGGAAAGGGTGTTTCCGTATGAAAAAAGGCAATTTGGCAAAATGGATTTTCTGTATTATTTTTGTAGTAGCTGCGGGAATTTTTTATCTTTGCACGGATAAAATGCCGGGGCAGAAAAATGGGGCAGAAATGGTTTTGCAAAACACAAAAGATGGTTTTGACATGGAAAGAACGAAAGATTTGGGTGAGATTGGGAAATTGGGAAAAATTGTAAATTTATCGCAATCCCCGCCGGAATCTGAGAAGCAAGAAGAGGAAAAATCCGGGGATATGATTTATGTACATGTCTGCGGTGCGGTAAATAAGCCGGGCGTATATTCTTTGCCCGCAGGTTCCCGCGTTGCGGACGCAGTTTTGTGTGCGGGGGATTTTTCGCCCAAAGCCGCGAGGGATTATTTAAATCTGGCAAAGAAGATAGCGGACGGGCAAAAAATCTATGTCCCGGATGTGGAGGAGGCAGAAACATTTCTGGCGGAGGGGACTGCCCCAGAAGGGGATGGGGGGAGCATATCTGCTGATGGGGAGGGGAACCCCAAGACACCGACGGATGATGTAGGATATGTGGATATCAATACGGCGGGGGAGGAAGAGTTTATGACACTTCCCGGCATAGGAAAGGCGAAGGCGGAGGCTATTTTGGCTTACCGGAAGGAACGGGGGGCATTTGCCTCCTGCGAGGAACTGATGCAGGTTCCCGGGATTAAGGAAAGTATATATAAAAAGTTATGCGACCGCATAATATGTAACCGTATAACAGTGGGGAAATAATCAGGGCATTTAGGGAAAAGGAGCAGAATCTGTAATGGGGAAGAAAGTACTGGTTGTGGATGATGAAAAACTGATTGTTAAAGGAATCCGCTTTAGCCTGGAGCAGGACGGCATGGAAGTGGATACAGCCTATGATGGGGAGGAAGGACTTGCGGCGGCGCGCAGGAATGATTACGATATCGTGCTTCTGGACGTGATGCTGCCTAAGATGAACGGCTTTGAGGTCTGCCAGCAGATACGGGAATTTTCGGATATGCCCATTATCATGCTGACTGCAAAGGGCGATGATATGGATAAGATACTGGGGCTTGAGTACGGCGCGGACGATTATATTACAAAGCCTTTTAATATTCTTGAAGTCAAGGCGCGGATCAAGGCGATTATCCGCCGCAATGAGAAAAAAGGAGCGGAGAAGGAGGCGGTGGGAAGGGTGCGCAGCACCGTGGAGTTCGGTGACCTGCGAATTGACAAGGAGGGCAGGCGCGTCTATATCCGCGGTGTGGAAGTCAATCTGACCACGAAGGAGTACGATCTGCTCGAACTTCTTGTCTTTAACCCAAACCGTGTTTACAGCCGGGATAATCTTCTTAGGACGGTGTGGGGATACGATTATCCGGGTGATGTGCGCACCGTGGATGTACATATCCGCAGACTGCGCGAGAAGATTGAGGAGAATCCGAGCGACCCTAAGTTTGTTCACACGAAATGGGGAGTTGGATATTATTTCCAGAGTATATAAAGGAGCTGTGGGTTGGGAAAGCGAGAGGGCATGCCGGGGCAAAAAAATAAGAAAGCGCGGGGGATATGGAATAAAATATCCGGTAAATATCAATTGAAGAAAAAGTTGGAACACCTGTTGAGTATGAGGGTCGCGCTGTTTGCGCTGATTTTTTTTACTGTGGGGACGGCACTTTTCGCTGTGACTGTCGGGATATCTGCCGTTTGCAGGGAAGAAGCAATGTCCGGCAGGATTTCGGAAGTGCAGGAGTACGGGAAGTTTCTCTCAAACCAGATTGTATCGTCGGGATATCTCGCGGCGCAGGGAGCGGAGGTTACAACGGAGCTTTCTGTGGCAGCCGATATTTTTGACGGGCGTATCCTGGTGGTGGACGGAAACCTTAAAGTGGTGGCTGACACATTTAACAACGAGCAGGGCAAGATCCTGCTTTCGCGCGAAGTTATCGAGTGTATCCGCGGGATGCATGTCTGCCAGGTTAAGGAGGGGGAGGATCATATTGAGCTGACTCTTCCGGTAAAAGGCGCAGAAAATACAAATGTGGGTGCGATTATACTGCGCGCTTCCTTAGAGAGGGAAAACGCGGTGGTAAACCATGTGGGGCATTCTGTATTTATTTTTGACGTGGTCACATTGCTCGTTGCTGCCTTTGTTGCGTTCTTTGTTTCGGGAAGGATGACGAAACCGTTTAAATCCATTGTTGCCTCCATCCAGCATGTAACGGACGGATACCTAGAAGACACTGTTTCTATCGGCGGTTTTTATGAGGTCAAGCGCATTTCGGACTCCTTTAACGAGATGCTCTTGCAGATGAAGAAAGTGGAGGAATCGAGACAGGAGTTTGTGTCAAATGTTTCGCATGAGCTGAAAACGCCGATGACATCCATCAAGGTGCTTGCGGATTCGCTGACCATGCAGGGGGAAGCCCCGGCAGAGCTGTACCGGGAATTCCTTTCTGATATCACGGACGAGATTGAGCGCGAAAACAAGATTATCAACGACCTTTTATCACTTGTGCGCTTAGACCGCAAGGAAGCTGAGATGCATATTGCCCAGGTTTCGATTAACGAGCTGATGGAAATAATATTAAAGCGCATCAAGCCGATTGCAAAGAATAGAAATATCGAACTGGTGTTCGAAAGCTTCCGCCCGGTACTTGCGGAGGTGGATGAGGTCAAATTGTCGCTTGCAGTTTCAAATCTTATTGAGAATGCGGTCAAATATAATGTTGAGGACGGCAATGTCCGCGTATCATTAAATGCAGACCACAAGTATTTTTACATATCGGTTTCTGATTCGGGGATTGGGATACCGGAGGCAGCGCAGCCATTTGTTTTTGACCGCTTTTACCGCGTGGATAAGGCGCGTTCTAGGGAGAGCGGCGGGACGGGGCTTGGGCTTGCCATCACAAAAAGCGTGGTTCTGCGCCACAAAGGAACTATCAAAGTTTACAGCAGGGAAAACGAGGGAACCACGTTTACGGTGCGCATTCCGTTAAACTATATTGCTTAGGGAGGGGAAAGCTATGGGGCGTAGGGTGATATTCCTGTTTACAGTTTTTTTCCTCCTTATCTCTACCGGGTTTTCAGGCTGCGGGGAGGAAGAAACAAAGGAGAGTGCGGGCGGGCGTATCTATTTTTTGAACGATGCGGAAACGCAGCTTGTTGCCGAAGGCTATGAGATGAAGGCGACATTCCGCGACGCGCAGGTGCAGGAATTTGTGGATGCACTCGCGAAGGAGCCGGAGGGACGGAAACTAAAAAAGCTGCTCCCAGATAATGTGTCGCTAATCAATTTTACATTCGGGGAGGCGGAGCAGCTTATCTTAAATTTTGATGCTAATTACAGCAGCCTTTCCGGGATTACGGAAATCCTGGTCCGCGCGGCACTTGTCAAGACCTTCTGCCAGGTGGATGGGGTGGATTACGTGGAATTTTACGTGAATGGTATTCCGTATATGATCGGTGAAGTACCGGTCGGGATGATGAAGGCGGAGGACTTTATTGACAATACATCGGATGAGGAATTTTATACGCAGGTTGCAAATGTGTCGGTCTACTTTGCAAACGAGGATGGCACTGCACTGCGCGAGTCCCACCGCCAGGTCAGTTACAACACGAATATCCCGATGGAGCAGCTTGTCGTTGAGCAGCTGATTAATGGACCGATTGAGGAGGAGCGCGCGGCGGGGCTGTACGCGGCGCTGCCGGAAGGGACAACACTGTCAAAAATCAGCACGAGGGAGGGGGTTTGTTATCTTGATCTTGGAGGAAAGTTCCTTGATAAGCCCGAGGGAGTTAATGAGGCGGTTGTACTGTACTCGATCGTTAATTCCCTGGTGGAGCTGCCGAATGTGAACAAGGTGCAGATACGCGTTAACGGGGAATTGCAAAAAAGTTATCAATCCTTTGAAATGCCCGAAGTATTCGAGCGCAACCTCGACTTAATCGAAACAGAAATGTAAGAAATCGTATTGTAAAATTAATAAAAGTCCGGCTGTGGCCGGCGGAAAGGCGAAGATGGTAAAACGTCCACTGGTTTTGCTGACGCTTTTTTATCTTTTCGGGATTCTTGCGGGGAGAGGTAATTTGCAGGTAGAAAGCCTCTTCCCGGTTCTCTTAATTCTATCCCCCGTCTTTTTCTTATCATTTAAAAAACTTATTATGATGCTGAAAAAAATAATAAAGACCGACCGGTTTATATTCCTTGCCCCCCTTTTTTTTATGGCAGGGTTCCTGCTTGTACAGCGGGCGATGGCGGAAACTTCGCTTGAGCGGTATGTGCAGGAAGCAAAGGAATGTGCCCTGCGCGGCAGGGTGGTTTCCTGCGCGCAGGGGAAAAATACCGGGCGCATGGTGGTAAGCCTTGACTATATGGAAGGCGCGCCAAAGGTGCGGGGGGAGAAAATACTGGTCTATCTGCCGCCGGGGGAGCTTTATGCCCCGGGAAGCATTGTTTGGTCGGAGGGAAAGTGGAGCATATTGTCGCGGGGGGATAATCCGGGTCAGTTTGATGAATACAGTTATTATAAAGCGCAGGGGATAAGCGCGCGTGGCACGGCAAAATCCGTGAGGCTTCTGGATGAAAAAAAGAGTGTGTCCGCCGTGCTCTGGAAAGTAAAACAAAGGATAAAGCAGGTGTATGAAAAGGTGCTTCCGGAGGCGGAAGCCGGGGTTCTTGAAGCAATGTTCCTCGCGGAGAAAGGGGGGCTTACCGAACAGATGCGAAAGATGTACCAGGATGCCGGTTTTTCCCATATCCTTGCCGTTTCGGGGATGCATCTTTCCCTTCTTGGCATGGGTTTTTACAGGGTATTGAAAAAACTTGGCGCGGGCAGCAATGTGGCGACGGCAGCCGCCTGTGCGATGGTGTTTTTGTACAGTGTTTTTACGGGAGCCGGGATTTCCGTGGTGCGTGCCGCCACAATGCTGCTGCTTGCACTTTTATCAGCCCCCTTGGGAAAAACATACGATGCGCCAACCGGGCTTTCTGTGGCGGCACTGTTAATCTTGTTAAGGGAACCGCTAAAACTTTTTCAGGCAGGTTTTTTGCTGTCGTTTGGCGCGGTGCTCGGTATCCTTCTGTTCTCGGAGATCTTTGCGCGCATGGGGCTTTCTAAGCTTGCGGCAAATATCGGGGTGCAGCTTGTGCTCCTGCCGCTTTTATTCTGGTTTTACTATGAGGTACCGGTATATGCGCTGTTTCTTAACCTTCTTATTATCCCGTTTTTAAGCCTGCTGTTGCTGCTCGCTGTCTTAACCGGTGTCCTGGGTGTTTTTTCGCTCCCTTTAGGAAGTTTCTTTGCGGGCGGCGCGTATGTGCTTTTAAAAGGATATGAGGCGCTTTGCAGCCTGAATGCCCGGCTGCCCGGAAATAGTTTTTGTTATGGAAGACCGTCTTTTTGGCAGATGGTTCTCTATTATGTGCTTCTTCTATGCTTCTATTTTCTGTGCCGCAAAGTAGGGGGCAGGAAGTGTTTGTTTTTCCTTGTGCTGTTTTTCGCTTTCCTGATTAAAGGAAAAAGGGAGTTTACCGTGACCTACCTTTCTGTCGGGCAGGGGGATTGTGCAGTGCTTGAGAAAGGGGGGATGACAGTTCTGATTGATGCGGGGAGTTCACAAAAAGGAGCTGCTGAGGATATCCTGATACCCTACCTGAAATATCATGGAAAAACGGGACTTGACTATGTGCTGCTCAGCCATTTGGATGATGACCATTGCAGTATGCTGCTCGAGCTGCTTGACGATATCAAAGACCGGAAGACCGAGGTTTATATCGGGACAATTATCCTTACAAGTGAGGCGGCAAGGGATGAGGAAAAATATTCTAATATTTTGAAAAAAATAAAAGATGCGGGGGTTGATTGGGCTTTGTTTTCTGCTGGCGATATGCTTTTGTTTGACGGAGGGGAAGAACTGAGATGCCTTGCTCCTTTTAAGGGGGAGGATTTCGGGGACGCAAATCAAAATTCCATGGTGCTTGCGCTATCAACAAAGAAAGAGTTTTGCCTGTTTACCGGGGATATCCCGGCGGCGCAGGAGAGGAAGGTGGCGGAGGAACTTTTGCGGCTTGAGCTTCTTGTGACGGGGAGGAAGAGATATCTTAAAGTGGCTCACCACGGTTCGCGCTATTCGAGCTGTGAGGAACTTCTCTCATGTTTTGCAGGGCATACTGCCATTATTTCCTGTGGAAGAAAGAACAGCTACAACCACCCGCATAAAGAAACCTTAGACCGCATAAAAGAGGCGGATGCCTTAGCACTTATCACCTGGCAGTGCGGCGCTGTGCGGATTGGGGGTGGAAGGATTTTCAACTGGAAAAATTATCTCTCAGGGGAGGGGGGATGGAAATAGGTGCCGTGCTTTTATGTGTGCAAATAAATCCGGGAATGTAATGGAATTAAGGAATCATGCGCAAATTGTGGAAGAAAATGATATTTCATAGTTTTGATTGACAACAAAACGAGAAAATAGTATACTTTAAACGTTGGATAAAAGAAGGATATCCGGGTGTAAAATAATGGAGCCCGGATGGATTTTAGGAAAGCGATTGAGGGATATTGTATGATAGGATTTTATAATTATACGGTGGTGCTTACATATATCGGGCTTGCATCGGCGGTTTTCGGCATGACGCAGGTTTTTGGTGGGAACTACCGCGCGGCGCTTTTGTGCCTGATTGTCTGCGGCACATGTGATATGTTTGACGGTAAGATTGCGAGGGCGAAGAAGGATCGGACAAAGCAGGAAAAAGTTTTTGGAATACAGATTGATTCCCTGTGCGACCTAGTCTGTTTCGGGATGTTCCCGGCGACGCTCGGCTATTCTCTGACAGCCGGGAAGGAGGGGCTTATGGTGCTCGGGACAGTTGCGGCAGTGCTTTTTGTACTGGGTGCGGTGATCCGTCTCGGATATTTTAATGTGATGGAGCAGGAGCGCCAGGAAGTGACGGAGGAGCACCGCAAGTATTACCAGGGGCTTCCTGTCACCTCGGTTGCCCTGATTCTTCCGTGTGTCTATATCCTCAGCGTATATTTTAATTTCCTGCCGCTGGCGCAGACTTATAATGTTGCTATGATTGTTATAGCATTTTTGTTTGTACTTGATTTCAAGGTCAGGAAACCGGGGAATATCGGGGTGATCGCGATGACCGTGGCAGGGCTTGCCGTGCTTGCGGGTGTGCTGATTTTCTGCGAATAGTGTGAAATGGATAAGGGTGGGAATGGAAAAGCGGGTTTATTAAGGGCGGGAGCCTTGCTGCTGAAAGGAGAATCGGGATGGACTATATGGATCGTGGGGGAAAACTTATAAAAAATAAGACGGGGCAGGATAAATTCCTCAATATGGTGTATTCTAATATGGGGGGGCGCTTTGTCATGAAAATTTTGGCAGCGCCCGTGGTATCTAGGGGGATCGGCTGCTTTATGGATCATTGGCCGTCCGCTTTTTTAATTGGGCGTTTTATCCGCAAAAACCATATCCGCATGTCGGAGTATGAGTGCAGAAAGTACCGTTCTTTCAACGATTTTTTCACCAGGCGTTTGAAGGAGGGGATGCGTCCTGTGGACCGTGAGCCCTCGCACCTGATTGCGCCCTGTGATGCGGCGGTGATGGCATACCCAATCGATCTGCGCACAAAGGTCTATATGAAGCATTCTGTCTATACCATTGGTTCCATGCTGCGCAATTATTCGCTGGCAGCGCAATATATGGGCGGGTACTGTATTGTGTTAAGACTTTCGGTGGATGATTATCATCGCTACTGTTATGTGGATTCCGGGGCGAAGGGGCGGAACCATTTTATTCCGGGTGTGCTGCACACAGTAAACCCTGCGGTTCTTGACCATGTAAAGATTTATAAGGAAAATGCAAGGTCATACTGTGTGATCGACACTAAAAATTTCGGCAAGGTCGTGCAGATGGAGGTCGGCGCAATGTGTGTCGGGCGCATTACAAATTATCATCATAAGGCGATTGTGCGCCGCGGGCAGGAGAAGGGACGTTTTGAATTTGGCGGTTCTACCGTGGTACTTTTGCTGCGGCGCGATTATGTGGCAGTTGACGACGATATCCTGAAAAATTCGGCAGAGGGGATCGAAACGAAAGTAAAGCTTGGGGAGCGGATTGGGAAGGCTCTGTTTTCATGAAAACAATAAAGGAAGACATTAAAGCCGGGACTTACCGGCGTGCATATCTGTTATTTGGGGTGGAGGGGTACCTGAAAAAATTCTACCGGGACAAATTGAAGGAAGGCATACTTTGCGGGAGCGATGAAATGAACTTTTCCGTTTTTGAGGGAAAGGGCATCGACCCGCTGAATGTAGTCCATATCGGTCAGACACTGCCGTTTTTTGCCCCGCGCAGGCTGGTGTTAGTTGAAAATTCCGGGTGGTTTAAACATGCGAATGAAAGTGGGGCGAAAAATTCTTTTGCGGATGCCCTCAAATCATTTCCGGATACAACGGTGGTTATTTTCTGTGAGGAGGAAGTTGATAAGCGGGGCAGGCTTTACAAAGCTGTGAAGGAATGCGGGTATATCTGTGAATTTACGGCGATGGATATTAAGGATTTAAAGCTTTGGGTGGCAGGGCTTTTAAAAGGGGAGGGAAAAAAGATTACCGACGGGACAATGAATTATTTTCTTGAGAAGGTCGGGACGGATATGGGGAATATCCGCACGGAGGTGGAAAAGCTTAGCGCTTACACACTCGGGCGGGATGTTATTGAGGTGGGGGATGTGGATGCGATCTGCACGGAGCAGATTACGGGGCAGATTTTTAAGATGATGGATCAGATTGCCATGCAAAATGTGAAAAATGCACTTGTGCTCTACCATGACCTCCTGCTTCTGCGCGAGAAGCCCATGCATGTGCTGTTTCTGATGCTGCGCCAGTTTAACCTGCTTATGCAGGTAAAGCAGATGGGGGCGGAGGGGATGGCGAATGCGGAAATTGCTAAAAAAGCAGGTATTCCCCCTTTTGCAGTAAATAAATACCTCTCGCAGGCAAGGGCATTTACAGCGCAGGTATTGAGGGAGGCAGTGCAGTACGGGGTGGAAACGGAAGCTCAGGTAAAGAGCGGGCGTATGGATGAGCAGATAGCAGTAGAACTGATGTTAATTCATTTTGCGGATTTAGCGGGGAAGAATAATAAATAACATAATATGGAGAAGGTAAATTAAACTGGAAAAATATGTAAAAAGAAAAACTTTAAAATAATACTTGCAAAAAGCTGGAAAATATGGTATGCTAATCGTCGTGGCAGGTAAACTGCAATACGGAGATGTACCCAAGAGGCTGAAGGGTCCGCACTCGAAATGCGGTAGGTCGGAAACGGCGCAAGGGTTCAAATCCCTTCATCTCCGCGAATCGTTCTCTGGCAGTTGATTTGGTCAGAAGAAAAAAGACCTCCCCGGCAGGGGAGGTCTTTTTTGGTGCACACGGACAGGGAAAGGGAAGATTGCCCAAACCTGGAATTAAATTGATATGTAAATTGCCCGCGCAGTAAAATATAAGGGGAAATTCCTATACTGAAAATTTTTCAGTGGGAAGGATTCTCCAAAAATGTGCGGTGTTTTAACGGTATGAGTGCATGGAGCAGTACCATCCCGATCACGGCACATACTATTACTTCGCCGAGTCCCACGGTAAGCATCATATATGGGATGGCATCCTTTACTCCATACCCATATTTCAGTACAAATGGGACAATCAGGGTATTTGCGAGAATCGGCGGGAGCGGGATAAGCCATTTATGTTTGCGCAGTGCATAGGAGCCAAGCGCGCCAATCAGTGTGGCGATGCTGCCGAAAATAATATCGGCGGGGATTGCGCCGCCGAGAAGATTTGCAAGCAGGCATCCGACAAAGAGCCCCGGTATGGCAGCAGGAGTAAAAAATGGCAGGATGGTCAGCGCTTCCGCTATGCGGAACTGGATGGGTCCAAAACTCCAGTAGTTGAAAACGACGACCAGGACGACGTAGATGGCAGCAATCGCTGCGCCCTGCACAAGATGCAGTACTTTTTTGTTTCTCATAATTTTGCTCTCCTTTAGTTTTGTTTTACGAGTGGAAGGTTTCGAACACTCGGTATAAAATTGGCAGGTGTAAAAAACACCTTTGCAATCATATATCATTTCGGAATTTTTTGCAAGAGTTTTTTATTGGCGGGCAAAATATAAATAAAGGAGGGAATCAGATGAATGTATTAGTAACGGGAATTACCGGACAACTTGGCTATGATGTCCTCAAATGTCTTTGCAGCAGGCAGATTCCATGCATCGGAGCCGGCAGGAAGGATTTTGACCTGACTGACCGCGAGGCAGTTCTGGCGTTTATTTCAGAAAAAAAGCCGGATGCCATTATCCACTGTGCAGCTTTTACGGATGTGAACCGGGCGGAGAGCGAGGAGGCGCTGTGCAGGGCGGTGAATGTGGATGGGACATGTAATTTAGCGCAGGCGGCGAAAGCCGTTGGGGCAAAAATGCTTCTTGTCAGCACGGAATATGTATTCCCGGGCGAGGGGGAAGGATATTATGAGGTTTATGATAAGACCGCACCCCTTAATGTGTACGGAGCTTCCAAGCGCGATGCGGAACTTGCACTGATCGGATGTATGACGCAGTATTTTATTGTGCGGATTTCCTGTGGTTTTGGGAAGAATGGAAATAATTTTATAAAGACAATGTTAAAATTTGGAAGGGAGAGGGAAGAAATCCGCGTTGTCCATGACCAGGTTGGTTCCCCCACCTATACAAAGGATCTGGCAAAACTGCTCTGCGATATGATTGTAACGGATAAATATGGAGTTTACCACGCGACAAATGAAGGGGTGTGCAGTTTTGCAGAACTGGCGGAGGAAGTAATGTATCGGGCGGGGCTTCCCGCAAGGATTGTGCCTATTACCTCGGAGGAATATCCATCCCCCGCCATACGGCCAAAGAATTCGCGCCTGTCAAAGACCTCGCTCGATCAGGCGGGCTTTTTGCGTCTGCCCGCGTGGAAGGATGCGCTGTATCGTTACCTTGAAGAAATCAGGGGACAATATTAACTATGACATAAATATTTTGTGCGTGGTTTATGGACTGATATGGTATGATTACAATATGTACCATGCGGATTTGCGTGGAAGGCATGACTGGGAAAGAGAAACCCATCAGTGTGGAAGCTATTGCAATCCGGCAGGGATGTTAGTGAAATTTGAAGTTTCCGATTGCGGTGATACAAATATGGAAATAATTTTTCTATACATTCCGGTATAAATAAATATTTCAAGGGAAATAAAATGTATTGTACTATATGGGGGAAGATGATCCGGCAGTTAAGGGAGGAAAAGAAAATTTCCTTGGAGAAGCTTTCGCGCGGGTTCTGCTCAAAGCAGGCGTTAAGCAATATGGAGCGGGGGGATGTACAGGCGGACAAACTGTTGATGGATCTTGTGTTGCAGAGGCTCGGGAAATCGACGGACAGACAGGAGCCAATCTTATCGTGGGAAAGTTATCATCTGGAGGAAACCATTGACCGACTTGAACAGAGTATCTGGCAGGGGGAACTGGAAAAAGCTGGGATATACCGGGAAGAATTCCTGCGCCTGATTGTCAGGGGAAAGAATCGCGCAGCCGGGGAATATGTGCGTTTTAATGGGGGGATAAAACAGCAGCCTTCCTTTGGGAGTCCATCCGGCGGGTGGGGAAGCCCAAAAAAGCTTGATCGGGTGCGGGAGATGTACTGGCACCGCATTCATGCGCAGTGGGCATACTGGATTGATAAGGATGAAACAACGGCTGTCAGGGAGCTTTTTGCTGCTGCTGAATTAACCATGCCCGGCTGGTCAAAACAGCGCTTGGAATACTATGCGGTTTCGACTGTTGAGATGGAGAATCTTCTGGCGCTTGCAAGGCTTGGCTTTATCCGGCATAAAAGGGAGCACGGGCAGAATCCCGGTGCGTTTTGCGGGCAGATGCACAGGGAGCACTGGACATTGCCGGAAAGTACATTTGTTTTGCGCGATGAGAGCAGGGGGAGAAAGGTATTTACCATCTATACTTTTCTGTGCGAATGTATGCAGTATATACGCCGCGCTTTTACGGACGGTCAGGAGAGGGCAAAGATTTTTGCAAAATGCGCGTGGCTGCTTTCCTATCTTGAGGAGGAGCAGGGGAATCTGCCGGAGGCATGCAGGCTGTGTGAGGAGGCGGCGGAAGGTTTGCGCAACTATGATATATCCGCCTTTTTGGTTCCGCTGCTTGAAAGGCTTTCAACCTGCTATGGGCGGGCGCTTGAGGTTTGTGGGAGTGCATTTATGGCGGGCAGTATGCTTTCATACCCGTGGCAGAGGAACTGGAAGGAGCTTATGGGGCGCTGTGCACGTTATATAACAGCGCTCAGGCATGTGTATGAGCGCTGTGGCCTTGACTTTCAAACAAGTGTTTCTATATTTATGAAAAGTTACCAGAAATTTTATCATCTGGATTATGAGCTGATCCGCGGCGAACGCCTGGCACAGGGGATAACAAGGGAGAAGATGGCGGAGGGCATTTACCAGAGCGGCAAGACTCTTGGCGGGTTGGAAATTGGGAAAAAGGGTATCCACGGGAAAAATTTCGGGATGCTGATGGGACAGATTGCCCTGGAAAAGGAAAGGTATAATACATTTGTTGTTTCTGATTCGTATGCTGTGCTTGAGCTTAGGGAGGAGCTTGACCGGTGTATGGGCAGGAAGGAGTATGACAGGGCGGGAGAGCTGTTTCGTGAGCTGGAAGCAAAGCTGGATACGGAAAATGACGAGAACATACGCATCCTGTTTTATCTGCGCTGGCTTTTGGAATTTCGCAGGGATGGGGTGGCCTGCCGGGAAATACTGAAAAAATGCTGGCAGTTGCTTGGAAGAACCTACCATATTGCAAAGGGTGTGGAAACGGACGGGATACCGAATCTTAAAATGTTAAGGGAAAGATTATTTTACCGGGTACCTATGCGCGCAGAGGCGGGGATTATTGACCAGATTGCACTGCTTTTGCACAGGCTTGGCTATGTTGAGGAGGCAAAGGAAGTTTACAGGGCGGTGATTGAAAGCATCCATAAAAGTGAAGTGGCAGCCTGCTACCGTTACGGGCTCTACGCCCTTTTGTCCGGGAATCTGGCAAAATGTCTGCGCTCTGTTGAATTGAGCAGGGAGGCGCTGCGCTTTGAGCTTGGATGCGGGAAACTGAACTCGCTTGGAGTTTCTATGATGACCTGGGCATGTGCAATAGAAGATGACAGCCCAGACAGGGCGGAATGCCATGAGATGATTTTAGATGCATACTATCTGTGTGAGCTGTCAAAAAATTATAGATATGGAGAAGAAATAAAAAAGTATCATAATGATATGTTTGGTTCATCCGAACTGGATTGACATAATGTGTCCAGTTCTCTTAGTGGATTCTTTTTTCCGTTCAGGTCAATACTGACAATATCAGCGAGTACTATTGTCCTCTCTGTTAAGAGAGGGCATAGAATAAACGGAATCTTTATAAGGAAAGATCACGGCAGTGCAAAAATAAAAGAGTAGCTGGAGAAAAAGATGGGATGAGAAAAAGTATAGAGATTGCCAGTGAGCTTCCCCATTTCTATGACGGGTAACCTCCTCATTATGATGTAACCAGTATAGCTTTAAAAAGCGCGGAATAAAACCTTTTTTAGCTTTATCTTTTGTACGGTTTGTCAAGCGAAAATACATATGACAGAAAGTGAGTAAAATGCGGGGATTGCGGCAGCAGCGTTACAGGTGGGGCGGAATGACATACTTATAAAGTGAAGTATAATGTACTTATATGGAGGAATCCGCGCCAGAAGTTTCTTTCGATTCTCCTTCCCCAATTCCATCTGGATTTTCCTTTCCGCCTAGATCTGGGGGAAAAGGTGGGTTTTCACCGTCGGGGAATTCTTTTGTTCCCGCGCCATCGCCGCGGTCAGGTTTCCTGCCATCCTCTTTATCGGGGCGGTTAAACCCTCCATGGAATCCACCCATTCCCTGGCTTGTGCCATAAGTGGTTTCTTCCATTTCAACCGCGGTAATTTCTTCCCCTGTTTCAATGGTATAGCTATTGCCTTTTACTATGGAAGGGTCACTGATTACAACGGAGCGGAAAGATTTCAGGGAAGTGTAGGTAAGCAGGGGACTGCCGGAAGCATCTAACAGCCTTACCTGCGTGCCGGCAGGATGGGTGGATTCCGTGGTGATAAAGATACAGCCCTGTGTGGAGGATGGGTCAAAGGTTTCCGCCATCTCCGCTGCGCCGAGGGCGATGACCGTGCCTCCGCTTATCAGTGCAGTGCCATTTTTGTCGAGGGCACCGTTGCCGCCATTGCTTGGACCATCCACATAGATTGTGCCGCCGGTTACAGTTAGGTCACCGTTAGAATCAATCCCGTCACCGTCCGCATCGATATTTATCTGCCCGCCGGAAATTAAAATGTATACGCCCTCCTGCGGCGAAAACTGTCCCTTCCCCCGACCGCTGCTCCCGTCGGTGCCCCCGGCGGCATTGATTCCGTCATCCGTTGATTTGATGGCAATGCTGCCACCGGAAATCTCGACACTTTTTCCTTCAAGCCCCTCGCAGCTTCCCGTGATATTAATATTGCCGTTAAGGATGGTCAACGCCCCATCTGAGTGAATTCCGTCATCGCCGGTTGCAAGGGTGAAGCTGCCGTTTGAAACAAGGAGGTCGGCATTTGAATGGAGAGCATCATCAGCGGAATCAATGTGGAAATTTCCGCCTGCAATATTTAAAGTACCGTTAGCCTTTATCCCCTTTGTACTTACGGTATCCGCATTTTCCGTGGAGGAAGTTTCCGGTTTGTTTTTATTTCCGAAAAAACCTGGTGGTACATTTGTATCATCATTGGAAGAAGGTATATCGGAAAGCTCCCCCGCTTTTATGGTAAATTCGCCGTCAGCAATGGTGAGGGAGGCGGAGGCATCCATCCCGTCGCCATCCGCAGTGATTAAAAATCTTCCGCCCATAATATGCAGGAAGCCTTTTTCTGCCTCCTCCTCATTATCCGCGTGCAGTCCATCTTTCCCGGCAGTAATCGTAAAATCACCGTCCGCGATTCGGATGCTGTCCCTGCCCGAAAGACCGTGTGACGCGGCTGTGATTGTGTAGGTGCCGCCTGTTATGGCAAGATCATTTTTTGAGACAATCCCATGTCCTGCCGCTGCGTGGACGGCGAGGGAACCGCTGCCGTTTAAGGTGAGATCATCCTTTGAAAATATTGCGGCATCAATATTGTTTTCGTCGATAGCAATAAAGGAATCCCCGCCAGAAAGCGTATTTTGCGTTCCATTCGCCAGGGTCAGGAAAACTTTGTCCGCGCTTTTGACATAGAGCGCGGCGGAATCTTTGCTGTGGATTGAAACCCCGGACAGGATAAGCTGGACTTTGCTGTTCTTATCCACATCCACCATGACCATGCCGTTATCAAGTGTTCCAAAGAGCACATAAGTTCCTTCGCGCGTGATTTTAACCGTGCCGTTCTCGGTGATAACATCCGGTGAGCTGCAGGTGGCGGATGTCCCGTTCAATGAGATTTCGACTGCTGTATCCATGTTGTATTCCGTGTCAAAGTCGCGGTCGGTAAATAAATCGGAAGTGGAAACAGCCAGCTCATCGGTTATTTTGTTTTCCTCCGCCTGGTTTTTTGGAGGGTTATTTTTTGCAGTGTCCGTGGGAAGTACCTCCCTGTTTGATTCTGTGCCGCATCCGGAAAAGAGCAGGAGGGTACTGATAAGTACAGGAAATATTTTTTTTCTCATGGCATCCTCATTTCTGCGGGATAAGTTATTTTGCCCGCTGTTGTTTTGCGGATAGTTTAGCAGGGGAGGATGGAGGGAATTTGATGGAAATGTGAAAAAATTGTGTGGTCTGAAAAAATTGTGCGGTGTGAGGAAACAAAAAAATGCCGCCGACCTCAAAAAGGCCGGCGGCATAAAAGTTTATTACTCTTCCTCATCATCCCCGTACATTTCATCAAATTCCTCGGAGTCAAGCCATTCGTCAAACGCGTCGGAAACGCGCTCAAACTCTTCGTCATCTTCGATATTGATAAGCTCCGGCTCACCGTTTGTCTCCGAAAAACCGTAGAGGTATACCTCGCCGTCCTCGCCGGAATCCTGCGGCAGGAGTGCAATGTACTGGCTTTCGCCACATGTAAAGATGGTGATCACATCACAGACGATCTCTGTATCGTCATCGAGAGTAAGGGTCACGGTATCATTTTCTTCGCTGTTTAATAATTCGTCGCTCATATTTTCCCTCATTTCTGCAAGGTGGCGGCTGTCCGCTGCTTTTTTGGAACCTGCCCCACGGCTGCTTTTGTGTACATGCCCGGCTGTTGTATTTGGAAATTTTTTACAATTCCGGGCGCGGAGTTAAAGATTTACCATGGGTACTTTCACAGCGCGGCTTTGGTAAATTGGGCGGCTGTTTTCCGGTATAAATACCGGGAAGCATATGGTTAATCTTTTGACTCTGATACAGGTACAATGCTTTAAACATTTTACTACATTCGATTATAATAGTCAATAGCGAAACAGAAAACGAAATAAATCAAAAATTTCTCTTGAAAAAAGGCGGATGGGATACTAATATATATATAGTTTTACAATCCATAAGGAAAGAGGGATAAAGTATGTTAGATATCAGAATTGAAAAGACAACAAATCCAAAACAGCTTCCGGCAGCGGATAATCCGCTTAGGTTCGGCACCATTTTTACCGACCATATGTTCATTATGAATTATGAAACCGGAAAGGGCTGGCATGATGCGCGTATTGTGCCGTACCAGCCGGTGGTGCTTGACCCGTCTGCTATGGTATTCCACTATGGGCAGGAGATGTTTGAGGGCTTAAAGGCGTACAAGGCAGCGGATGGGAGGGTTCTGTTATTCCGCCCGGATATGAACGCAAAGCGCACGAACCATACGAACAGCCGCCTGTGCATCCCAGAGATTGCGGAGGAGGATTTTGTGGATGCGGTAAAGGCGATCGTAAAGGTCGATGAGAAGTGGATTCCGACGAAGCCGGATACTTCGCTCTATATCCGCCCGTTCATTATTGCAACCGATCCGTTCCTGGGCGTGCGTCCGTCGGATACCTACCAGTTTATTATTATCCTTTCGCCGGTCGGACCTTATTATCCGGAGGGGCTTGACCCGGTAAAAATCTGGATTGAGGATGATTATGTTCGCGCAATCCGCGGCGGCATCGGCGAGGCGAAAACGGGTGGAAATTATGTCGCTTCCATGGCGGCACAGTTGAAAGCGCATGAGGAGGGCTATTCCCAGGTGCTCTGGCTCGATGGTGTGGAGCGCAAGTATATTGAGGAAGTCGGTGCGATGAATATCTTCTTTAAGATTAACGGCACGGTTGTCACACCGATGTTAAACGGCAGTATCCTCCCGGGAATTACCAGGGATTCCGTGATAGCCCTGTGTAAGGAGTGGGGCATCCCGGTTGAGGAGCGGAAGGTATCGGTGGACGAACTTTATGAGGCTGCCAAGGACGGTTCCATGGAAGAGGTTTTTGGCACCGGCACAGCGGCAGTGGTTTCCCCAGTCAGCCACCTGCGCTTTAAAGACCATGTGCTGAAGGTAAAGGATGGCGGGATCGGTGCTCTTTCCCAGAAGCTATACGATACGGTATCGGGTTTGCAGCGCGGGCAGATTGTGGATACCAGGGGCTGGGTGGTGGAGGTTAAGTAGTTGCTGCCCCTGCTAAAAAGCGCTGAAAATGCCTTTTTTTGAAAAAAAGTCTGGACTAATTCAGCATTTTATGAGAAAATAAGATGAATGCAGCCGGGGCTTTGCTGGTTTAAAAGCCCCGGTTACAAATATGGAATGATTGAAAGGAGTTTCAACATGATTTATTCACGTGAAGTAGAAAACATGTGTACTGTAGCACAGGGTGTTCATCATGGTGCTGCGCCGATTCCGGAAGAGGCGAAATGGGTACAGTCCAAAGAAGTGAAGGATATTTCCGGTCTGACACACGGTGTGGGCTGGTGTGCACCGCAGCAGGGTGCCTGCAAGCTGACTCTCAATGTTAAGGAGGGGATTATCCAGGAGGCGCTCGTTGAGACAATCGGCTGCTCCGGCATGACGCATTCCGCAGCGATGGCAGCGGAGATCCTCCCGGGTCTTACGGTACTTGAGGCACTCAACACTGACCTTGTCTGCGACGCGATCAATACCGCGATGCGCGAACTCTTTTTGCAGATTGTTTACGGCAGGACGCAGAGCGCGTTTTCCGAGGATGGTCTTCCGATCGGTGCCGGTCTTGAGGATCTCGGCAAGGGTCTGCGCAGCCAGGTTGGTACAATGTACGGCACATTAAAGAAGGGACCTCGTTATCTGGAGATGGCAGAGGGCTATGTAACCGCGATTGCACTTGATAAGAACAACGAGATTATCGGTTACAGGTTCGTAAATCTTGGCAAGATGACCGACTACATAAAGAAGGGTGACAACCCGACAACGGCATATGAGAAATCGACCGGACAGTACGGGCGTGTTGCGGATGCTGCAAAGCTCATCGATCCAAGAACTGACAAAGAAATCACACAGTAAGGGGGAAATAGATCATGGCATTATTCGAATCCTATGAGAGAAGAATTGACAAGATCAATTCGGTATTAAACAGCTATGGTATCGCTTCGATCGAGGAAGCGGAGAAGATTACCAAAGACGCTGGGCTTGACGTTTATGAGCAGGTAAAGAAGATCCAGCCGATCTGTTTTGAGAATGCGTGCTGGGCATATACTGTGGGCGCAGCCATCGCGATCAAGAAGGGCTGCCGGAAAGCTGCGGATGCTGCGGCTGCCATCGGGGAGGGCTTGCAGGCATTCTGTATCCCGGGTTCCGTTGCGGATACCCGCAAGGTGGGTCTTGGCCACGGAAATCTTGGCAAGATGCTCCTTGAGGAGGAAACGGACTGCTTCTGCTTCCTTGCAGGGCATGAGTCTTTTGCGGCTGCTGAGGGTGCGATCGGTATTGCGGAGAAGGCGAACAAAGTGCGCCAGAAACCGCTGCGCGTAATTTTGAACGGTCTTGGCAAGGATGCTGCAAAGATTATCTCCCGCATCAACGGTTTTACTTTTGTGGAAACAGAATATGATCCGTACACCAATACGGTTAAGGAGATTGAGCGCATCCCGTATTCCGAGGGTCTGCGTGCGAAAGTAAACTGCTACGGCGCGAACAGTGTTTCCGAGGGCGTTGCGATTATGTGGAAGGAGAACGTGGATGTTTCCATCACCGGCAATTCCACGAACCCGACCAGATTCCAGCATCCGGTTGCAGGAACCTACAAGAAGGAGCGTATTGAGGCGGATAAAAAGTATTTCTCCGTTGCATCCGGCGGCGGTACGGGACGTACACTGCACCCGGACAATATGGCAGCAGGTCCTGCTTCCTACGGTTTTACGGATACACTCGGACGTATGCATTCTGACGCGCAGTTTGCAGGTTCTTCCTCCGTACCGGCCCATGTTGAGATGATGGGACTTATCGGTATGGGAAATAACCCGATGGTTGGTGCCACGGTTGCGGTTGCGGTTGCAGTTCAGGAAGCGGCAGACGCTGGGAAGTTCTAAGAAATAGCGTATTTATAAGGATTTCTATAAGCCTACCTTCACCGGTCAAGTGACAAGGTAGGCTTATTTATTTTCGCTTGTTGTTCCGATCGTCTAAATAGGCAAAACCAACAAGGTTGGTTTCGCAGTGCAATCAGGAAATTACCACCCAAAAACAGCAGGGTTAAAATCTGGTATGTATCCATCCGCACCACCTCCCTTCTCTTTTGAAGTTTAGGGAGGCTACCATCAAAATATTCATCCCATTTTAATAGGAGTGTTTAGCATTGAAGAGATATATGTTTTTGTAAGTTACAAACAACAGTGGAATGTAATGTTTATTTTGTATGTAAGATATAAAAGCTGGAAAGAATTATGTAAAAAATTGAAAGAAAGGGTTGACTTGTACACATAATAGGCGCATAATATTAGAAGATATTGTTGAATCAAAAATTCT